>JACPCR010000113.1 GCA_016179685.1 Planctomycetota bacterium
CCATCTTCAACTTCTCCAGTTTCATGCCAGCCTCTTCCGTGACCAGCCGCCCGCCGGTCAGAATCGCCATGTCCTCCAGCATCGCCTTGCGGCGGTCGCCGAACCCGGGCGCCTTGACCCCGCAGCAGGCCAGCGTCCCGCGAATCTTGTTGATGACCAGCAGGGCCAACGCCTCACCCTCGATCTCTTCCGCGATCACCAGCAGCGGCTTCTTCGCCTTGGCGCAGCCCTCCAGCGCCGGCACCAGGTCCTTCACCGCGCTGATCTTCTTATCGTGAATGAGGATGAACGCATCCTCGAGCACCGCCGACATGCTCTCCGGATCGCTGATGAAATACGGCGAGAGATATCCCTTGTCGAACTGCATCCCCTCCACGAAATCCAGCGTCGTGTCGATGCCCTTGCTCTCTTCCACGGTGATCGCCCCTTCCACGCCCGTCCGCGACATGGCATCTGCGATCAACCGGCCCACCTCGGCATCACCGTTCGCCGACAGGGTAGCCACCTTCGCCATCTCTTCTTTGCCTTTAACGGACCGGCTCAGCTTCTTCATCGCCTCGGTAGCCACTTTCACGCCTTGATCGATGCCGCGTTTGATGGCCACCGCGTCGGCGCCCGCCGCTACGTTCCTCAATGATTCCTTGAAAATATGCTGCGCCAGAATGATGGATGTCGTCGTCCCGTCACCCGCCTCATCCGCCTGTTTCTTGGCCACTTCCTTCAGCAGCGATACCGCCACGTTCTCTCTCTGGCTCTTCAACTCGATCTCTTTGGCAATCGTCGCCCCGTCCACGCTGACCATCGGCCCGCCGAACTTCTTCTCGATGAGCACGGCACGGCCCTTCGGCCCATGCGTCGTTGAAACCACCTGTGCCAGCGTATCGATACCCGCAAGCAATTCCATCCGCGCCTCTTCGCCATACAGAATATCTTTCCCAGGCATATCCATTCTCCCCCTGCCAAAACTGCAGCTTGAAACAATGAAGTTTTAAAATAAAAGCAACGACCATACCACCTCTAATTTTGATCCAAGCATTACTGAACGCTGGCCAAATGTGAGCATAAGTCATTTATAAACAATATGTTAACAGCTCGTGCCCGCGACCGTAAGCAACTCCCTCATCCTCGACGCTCGTCTTGCATTATGCCTCTTTGGCATACCTTCTCCTCCAGAAACTTGATCAAATGGCCAGCGACATCCAGGCCACTTGCCGATTCTATCCCTTGGAATCCGGGCGCGGCATTTGCTTCGAGGACCATTATACCCTTCTCCGATTCGGCCAGGTCCACCCCGGCGAAATCCAGTCCCAACACCGTCGCCACCTGAACCGCCAGGCTGCTCTCGAAGCCACTCAACTTGGCTGGTTGGGCGCAGCCTCCCCGGTGCAGGTTGGAGCGGAACTCGCCAGGGGGCGCCGTGCGGCGTATCGCGCCCAATGCCTGGCCGCCAAGCACCAGGACGCGAAGGTCCCGGCCGGCCGAAGCCTCAAGAAATTCCTGTACCAACACGGTGTTCTGCAGCCCCCACATGGTATCGAGAATGGACTCCACGGCTGCACGGCTCTCGGCGAGCATCACACCGATGCCCTGGGCGCCCAGGGGCAGTTTGACCACGTACCGGCCGCTGGGCCAGCCCGACGTCAACTTCCGAAACTCCCCGGAGGTCCGCACCAGCCACGTTCTAGGCAGAGGTATCTCGGCCGCGATCAGGCGCTGGAAGCTTCTCAGCTTGTCCCGCGCCGTCTCGATCGCCGCCGCAGAGTTGACTGCCGGGATGCCCGCTTGTTCCATGGCTCGAACCACCGCCAGCCCGTGCTCGCCGACGGTGGGACCGAAACGCGGCAGAGCGACGCTGCCGCCGGTGAATGGCTCGCCCCGGCAGTACAGAAGCGTCCCCGAGCAGGAAAACTCGATCTGAAAATCATGCGGGTCTTCCACGGACCACTGGTGACCGCGGGCTTCGGCAGCCGCCCGGAGTCGCCGAGTCGAATGCAGATCACTCTTCCGAGAAAGCGAGATGATCTTCATGCGGACGGTATTATGCGCTTGGCGCGCCAAACTTGAAAGGACTTCTTGAGTTTCACGGGTACCTTCGAAAGGCTTCCGTTCCCCCGCCAGGCGGGGCGCTCCAAGAAACGCCCAATCCGTTGCCCCAGTCCCCGCACCTCTTTAGAATTCTATACCTTGGTTCTTCCATCGTCCGGAATCCCCTTCGAGCCCCCTCCCATTCCATGGACTCCGCCCGGCACGACGTGATCGTCATCGGCGGCGGCCCTTCTGGAAGCACCGCCGCCACCCTGCTGGCCCAGAAAGGTTACAGGGTCCTTCTGCTCGAGAAGGAACGCTTTCCTCGATTCTGCATCGGCGAATCTCTGATGCCGGAGACCTACTGGCCCCTGCGCCGGCTCGGCCTGCTGCCGAAGCTCCGGGCCAGCCATTTCCCACGCAAGTACAGCGTTCAGTTCGTTTCCGCATCGGGCCGGGAATCCCAGCCGTTCTACTTCTTCCAAACGAATCCGCACGAAAGCTCGGTCACGTGGCAGGTCCTGAGGGCGGAATTCGATCTCCTGCTGGTGGAGAATGCCGCCGAACACGGAGTAGAAGTCCGGCAGGAAACTCTCGTCACGGAAGTTCTTTTCGAGGGCGGCCGCGCCTGCGGCGTCCGCATGAGCGGCAAAGGCGGCGGCGAGGAGGTCGCCGATGCACGAGTGATCATCGATGCGACCGGCCGGAGCGCGCTTCTTGCCCGGCGTCTGGACCTTCGGCGGCCGGACCCTCACCTGAAAAAGGCCGCGGTTTTTGCCCATTACGAAAACGCCGTCCGCGACACGGGCATCGACGAAGGGGCGACCCTCGTGCTCTATACGCGGGACAACCTCGGATGGTTCTGGTACATCCCCCTGCCCCGCAACGTCGTCAGCGTGGGTGTCGTCTCCTCCCCTTCCACCCTGTTCGAAGGTCGGCCCGGCGATCCGGCCAGCGTCCTGGAGGCTGAGGTCGAGCTCTGCCCCGCCGTGTGCGCGCGGCTCGCTCCGGCCCGGCGCATCTCGCCCGTCCACGTCCTCAGCGATTTCTCCTTCCGAACACGCCGGTGGGCCGGAAACGGATGGGTCCTTATCGGCGATTCCTTCGGCTTTCTCGACCCCATCTATTCCTCCGGTGTGCTCCTGGCGCTGAAGTCCGGAGAATTTGCCGCGGACTCCGTTGACGAGGCCATTCAGGCTGCCGACCTCTCGGCTGACCGGCTGGGAGCGTTCGGCCCCAAACTCTCCGCCGGGATCGAGGCCATCCGCAAGCTCGTCTATGCCTTCTACACGCCGACGTTCAGTTTCGGCCAGTTTGTCAAGAAGCACCCGGACCAGAGGAAGAACCTCGTGGACATTCTCGTTGGAGACGTGTTCAAGGAGGAGGTGCACGGAATCTTCGAGCTCATGGGCCAGTACTGCGATCTGCCGAAACCCCTCGAGTAGGCGGGTAATACCCCCCCAACCCATCAGGGCTCGGAAGGGTGTCGGGATACTCATAGACGAGCTCGCCAGTGCGGATGCACTGGCGAGCTCGTCTACTGGCCCAAAAAGACGACAAGGTAGAGGGTGACTCGTAGGCTCACCCTCTACCCTGTGTGTGGGGGGCGGGAAAACTGCGCCTGGGACATGGCGCAGAGGTGGGATAGCGCCCTGGGACGAGGCGCTGAAACGAAGCCTATCGCCGCGACCTAGGCTTCGCGATATTCAGGTCGATCTGAGCGCCCGGCTTCAGCCTGGCGACATCACGCGGCTGCAAATGATTGGCCTTGGCAACCTCTTTCCAGAGTGTTGCATCCCCGAGTTCTTTCTTGCAGATCGTCCAGAGACTCTCCCCCTTTTTCACCGTGTAGAACTTCGGGCTGGCCTCGGACTCGATCTCTTCCGATTCGACGCCGAGGCCATGAGCAGCCATCGATCCTTCCAGAGAGTCCGGGACGATCTCCGGCTCGGCCGGCGGGGGCGGCGTACCGCTGCTGGTCGCCGGCGATTCGGGCTGCGGGGCTTCGCTGGCTGGCATCGCATCGCCCGGCCCGGAGGTGGCCATGATCGAGCCGCCGGCCGGGGCAACGGCGTCCGTCGCCGCCTCCTCGATGGCCAGTCCCGGTCCGGCCGAATCGAGGCTGGGAGCGGGGCTCTTCGCAAAATAGAGAAGACCTGCCGCCAGAAGTACCGTCCCGGCGTGAGCCAGGATCGAGAACTTCCGGAAGCGATGGGACTGGCGGCGCTCATCCTGCCGGCCCGATCGCGTCTCGCTCAGTTCCCGGTGAATCCGATCCAGTTTCATGGTCTTCTCTTCGACCAGAGTCTGCTGGTCGGCCAGCCGATCCTCGTATTCACGAATCGTGCCCTGGGCGGAGGCGAGGGACTTGGCCAGTTTCTGCACCTCGCCTTCCAGTCGGCTGCGCTCCGTTCGCACGGCGCTCAGATCGGCCGCGAGGGCGTCGCGCTCCCGAACGAGCTGGTCCCTCCTCGCCGCGACCGCCGGCAACTCGACTTCCGCGAGCCTCGTTATCTCGGCCTTCTGCTGAGCCGCCAGGCTCTCGAGGGATTCCTGGCGACCCTGGAGGAGGCGCAGGTCCTCCTCGAGCGCCTGCTGGGCCGCGAGGGCCTCGGCCAGGGCACTCTCCTTCCGTGCCCGCTCCACCGCCTGGGCATCGATGGCATCACGAAGAGCGGCGATCTCCTGCGCATGGGACGCTTCGGCATCCTCGCTCTCCGCTTCGGCCCTCCGGACCGCCGCGAGAGCCTCGTCCAAGCTGCCCTGAAGCCGAACGATGTCTTCCGCCCGGCGCTGCTCCTGGATGGCCAGTTCCCCGAGGCGCGCGCGCTCCGCCGTCAGCAGCACCTCGGACTCCTGGATTTCCAGCCGGGCCTGCTCCAGGCCGGCGTTCGTCTCCGAGAGCGAATGGGCCAGGATGTCCACCCGCTGGCACGCGGAATCCAACTCGCCCTGGACCGACGCGGCGCGGCCGCTGGCCTCCTCGACCTGCCGCTCCAGCTCGGCGAGCCGCACACGCTTCTGCTCGATCTCCGCCTCGCGGCCACCGGCCTCGGCGAGAAGGGCCTCGATGCGGCTCTCACGCTCCAGGACCTCTCCCCCTTTCTGCTGGATTTCCTCGCCCAACAACACCACCCGGGCTTGAAGCTCCTGGTTGGACGATTCGGTTTCCCGCAGGGATGCCTGGAGCTGCTCGATCTGGCCCCGGGCGTTTTCCAAAGCCGCCGTCCGATCGGAAAGCTCCCGCTGCGTCTGCAAGTTATGCTCGACCAGCTCCCGGATGGCGTTCTCCTCCTGGCTCAGGGTCGAGCGGAGCTGGCTGATCGCATTCCGGGCGGACTCCCATTCCGCGCTGACGCCCTCGAGGGCCCGGACGCGTTCCTCGCTTGCGGCCAGCTTGGACGCGGCCTGCCGCGCCTCCTCCTCCAACTCCGCGATGCGGGAAGTCGTCACTTCCATCCATTCCTGGTGGATGCGGCTCAACTCCTCATTCTTCCCGCGAAAGTCCTGCTCGATCCGGCGGCCCTCCTCGCGCTCGCGGCCAAGCTCTGCAGCGAGCTCCACACGCTGCTGCTCCGCCTCGGCCTGCGCCGACCTCAACTCGGTGGCCAATCGGACGATCTCGGCCTGGGCGGACGACAGGAATCCATTCAGCTCCCGATTCTCGCCGCCCTGGGCTTCCAGTCGCTTCTCCAGGTCATCCGTCCGACGCCGGAAATGTTCCGCTTCGGCCTGCACGCCTTCCAGGGACCGAATCCGCTCCTCGGAGCCCGCTATGGAGGCCTGCAAGTCCTCCATCAAGCCCTTCATCTCGCCGTACTGCCGATCGTAGTCCCGAACCATCGCTTCCCGCGAATCCAGCAGCTCTTTCTCCGCCTCGCGCAGCCCGCGAATCGTCGCCTGCAAGACTCCGATCTGTTCCTCGAGAATGGACATTTCACCCCGAAGCCTCTCCAACTCCTCATGATGCCGCGTCTCCAACTCCACCCTCTGCTTCTCGAATCGCTCGCTCTGCTCCACCTGCCGGTGCTCCAGCACCTCGGCCAGACGCTTGAGTTGATCGACCTCGCGTTCTCGGGAGGTCATCTCCGAGGAACAATACGCCAGCTCTGATTCCCGTTCCTTCAAGAGCCCCGAGACCTGCTCTTTTTCCTTCCGCGCCTCCTCCAAGCGCGCTTCAAAATCCTGGACATCCGCCAAGCGCTGCTCCTTTTCCCGGACCTGCTCTTCAAGCTCCGATATCTTTTCCCGGAATTCTGTTTCGGCCAGTTCGTCAAACATGGAAGATTCTCCTGTCGTATTGCACCGCTTCGGGTAGCGACGGAAATGGCTGGGACGCGGGCTGAGGGCCGACACGCATCCATTTCCTCCCCAGGGTCCCTCCCCTGGGGACAAATCTGGGAGAAACGCCGCCCGCCGAGGAAGGGCGTCTTGGCCAGCAGTCCTTCCCATCGTCGGGACAAGTCCGGGGGACGCTGGCGCTCCCAGGAACGGCCGCGACGCCCGTGGACGGGCAGCGCGTTAGGTCGTACCACAAAAAGTGAAAGGGACCGCGCGGCAAGAAGGACCGGCGATCGAGCGGGAAAGACCCGCCTGAGGCAGGAGGCTAGGGAAAGGTGACTATGATTAAATGCATCGCCTGTAACATGTCAAGAAAAAAATCCAAAAAATCCGCATCGGCGATTCTCAGCTTGGCGGCGCCTGCCCGCCCAGAACGACCTGAACAAGGTTCGCCACGCGGTCCGCGAAAAGACGATGCACGGCCCGCATGAGCTTCAGCCGGTTCTGGCGCACGCCGGCGTCCTCGACGTTGACGAAGACCTTATCGAAGAAATCGTGGACGGTCTGCGCGAAGACCCGGTGGTAGAGACGGGCACCCGAGCGGTAATCTCCGGCCCGGAACAACTTCTCGATCTCGGCGCCATGGCGCTGATAGACTTCGAAGACGCGGCGCTCCGGCTGCTCTCTGAGCAACCCCTCTTCCGGCTCGCCTGCGATGGCCGCACCCCGGGCAATCTTGCACGTGCGTTCCACCACCTCGACGAGTGCAGGCCACTCCGGCTCGGCCGAAAGAGCCGTGACGGCATCGAGACGGGCCCAGAAATCAAGCAGATCGTCGAATCCCGCAGCCAGCACCGCATGGACCAGGTCATAGCGGTAGCCCGCATCCAGGCTGAAATGGTAGAGTCGATCCCGGATGAAATTCCGGATTTCGACCAGCAGGTCCGCACGGGCACCCAGGCTCTCGGGCAACAGAGCCAGTTCGTGCTGGAAGAGTGGGGTCAGGGCGAGCGAGAGCTTCTTTTCCAGCACGATCCGGATGATGCCCAGGGTCTGGCGGCGCAGGCCATAGGGGTCCTGGCTGGCTGTCGGCGCCAGTCCCGCGGCGAAACAGGCGCCGATCGTGTCCACCTTCTCCGCCAGGGCGAGCAGCGTGCCGAGCGCACTCTCAGGCAGGTTGCCCCCGGCCTGCCGCGGCCGATAGTGCTCCTCGATGGCCTGGGCGACCTCGGTCGGCTCGCCGTCTGCCGTGGCGTATTCCCGGCCCATCACTCCCTGCAGCGCCGGAAATTCGTACACCATCTGCGTGAGCAGGTCCGCTTTGCACAGCCAGGCCGCGCGGCCGAGCTTCTCCAGCTCGGCCGCCGGAAGGCCCTGAGAACGCCCCAGGCACGCCGCCATCGCTGCAATGCGGCCCGCCCGATCATGGTAGCTCCCCAGCTTCTCCTGGTAGAGCACTGACTTCAGCCCCTCCACCCGATCGGCCAAGCGCGTCTTCCGGTCCTCCTCCCAGAAAAAACGTGCGTCCGCCAGGCGGGCCCGCAACACCCTCTCGTTCCCCGCCCGAATGCGACCCCGGGGGTCCCCCTCGCGGTTGCTGATCACGATGAATCGGTTCACCAGCCGCCCGCCGCGATCGTGCACCGGGAAGTACCGCTGGTGTTCCATCATCGCCGCCTCCACCACCTCGCCCGGCACCCGCAGAAACTCCTCCGAGAATCCGCCCTCGATCGCCTGCGGCCACTCCACCAGGTTCGTCACCTCCTCGAGCAGGGCCGGCTGCCCGTGTCCCACACCATATTTCGCCAGCAATCCCTCGAGCTGCCCCTCGATGATCGACCGGCGCTCGCCGGGATCGACGATCACCTTCCGCTCCCGAAGCCGTTCCCGATACGCATCGAACTCGGCCGACTCGAGGGAAAGGGGGCCCGGAGACAGGAAGGGGTGTCCCAGGACTTCTCGGCCGGAGCGGATGCCCCAGCTCTCGAAGGGGATGACCTTCGGCCCGAAGAGGGCAGCGATGGTCCGCACGGGCCGGACGAAGCGCTGAGAAGGGTCGCGCCAGGTCATCGATTTCGTAAAGGGCAATCGGGCGATGACGGCAGGGAGGACCTCGCTGAGAATCTCGTGTGCGTCGCGTCCCTCGATGCGGCGCACGGCGAAGCAGTACTCGCCCCGCGCTGTATTCCGGAACTGGATTTCAGACACCGGAACACCCTGCTTTCGGGCAAATCCCTCGGCGACCCGCGTCGGCCTGCCCTCCGCGTCGAAAGCTGCAGATTTCGGCGGGCCGGAGTGCTCCTGCACCGTCCCAGGCTGAACCTCCGGAATGCCCGCGGCGTGAAGGACCAGGCGGCGCGGCGTGGCGGCCACTCGCCAGGAGGCCGCGGGCAGCCGCTGCGCCGCCAAAACAGCCTCCGTCTCCTTCCGCCAGGCCGCCAGGGCCGGAGCGATGGCGTCGGCCGGCATCTCCTCCGTTCCCAACTCCACCAGCAGGTCAGGCACGCGATGCCCCTCCCTTCCCCAGCGGATGCCCCATCCTCTCACGAAGCGCCAGGTAGCCCTCAGCGCAGCCCCGGGCCAGATTCCGCACCCGCGTGATGTAGCCCGTCCTCTCCGTCACGCTGATCGCGTTGCGGGCATCGAGAAGATTGAACGTATGCGAGGCCTTCAGCACGTAATCGTAGGCCGGAAGAACCAGGCCATCGGCCAGCAAACGCCGGCACTCGCGCTCGAACCGATGGAACAGATCAAAGAGCATCTCCGTGTCCGCCACCTCGAAGTTGTACCGCGAGAACTGCACCTCGTCCTCGTGGTGAATCTCGCCGTAGGTGATCCCTTCCGTCCAGACCAGGTCGTACACGCTCTCCTTCCCCTGGATGAACATCGCAATCCGCTCCAGGCCGTAGGTCAGTTCCGTGCAGATCGGATTCAATTCGATGCTCCCCATCTGCTGAAAATAGGTGAACTGGGTCACCTCCATCCCGTCCAGCCAGACCTCCCAGCCCAGTCCCGACGCTCCCAGGGTCGGCGACTCCCAGTCATCCTCGACGAACCGGACGTCGTGGGAAACGAGATCGATGCCGAGGGCTTCCAGGCTCTTCAGATAAAGGGACTGGGAATCTTCCGGGGCCGGCTTCAGGATGACCTGATACTGGTAGTAGTGCTGGAGGCGGATCGGATTCTCGCCGTATCGGCCGTCGGTGGGCCGCCGAGACGGCTCGACGTACGCCGCGCGCCACGGCTCGGGCCCCAGGGACCTTAGGGTCGTCGCGGGGTTGAACGTGCCCGCACCCACCTCGAGGTCATAAGGATGCCACAGGACGCACCCCTGGGCCGACCAGTATTCGTGAAGCCTTTGAATGATTTCCTGGAACGTCATGGCAAACTGAATCCGTCAGGAATCCCGTGCCGGCGCACACTCGGACGGATCACCCTGGGCCTTTTCCACCGTGTGCTCAATGGCCGGCAAGACCACCGCGAGGCACTCTCGGACCGCCTTCGGGCTGCCCGGCAAGTTCACGATAAGCGTCCGGCCCGCAATCCCTGCCATCGCACGAGAGACGAGAGCGAATGGGGTCTTCTTCAAACTCTCCATCCGTATCGCCTCTCCGAACCCCGGCAGTTCCTTGTCGATCACCCGCCGGGTGGCCTCTGGCGTCACGTCCCTTGGGGCCACTCCCGTCCCGCCCGTAGTCAGGACCACGTCGGCCTTCGCGCAAAGCGCCCTCAGCCGGGCCTCGATGACCTCCGCCTCGTCTGGAATGATCTCGTAGGCCACCTCGACCGCGGGAATCTCTGGCAGCATCTCGCGGATCACCTGCCCGCTGCGGTCCTCCCGCATGCCCTGCGAGCCCTTGTCACTGATCGTCAGAATCGCGGCGCGCACCGGCGTCATTCCGGCCCTCCGAGGCGGGCATGCTGTTCACGCCTCAACCTCACCAGCCGGCGGGTCCTCCGTACGAAAATCACGACCATGAGGACGCCCATGCCGTACATCAAGGGACGCCAGCCCGCCCCAGGCCACCTCAGGAGCACGGGCCAGAAGCTCAAAATGGCCAGCACGATGGCCGCATCTTCCCACCAGGGCGTGCCCTCGCCGCTGGGGTGGGACTCGGATGAAGCGTCCGGCTGCCAGGGGAATACGGGCGTTTCACGCATGGTCGCCTCTCCCGCGCCGGAAGACCCCGCTCCGGCCGCCAGTCTTCTCGACGAGTACGAAGGGTCCCAGGATCATGGAACGGTCCACCGATTTGCACATGTCGTAAACGGTCAAGGCCGCCCCCATTGCTGCGGCCAGCGCCTCCATCTCCACGCCGGTCCGATAGGTGGCCCGGACTCGCGCCCGTATCCTGAGAGTCGCCTCGTTCCCGAACTCGAAATCCACCTCCACGCTGTCCAGTGGAATCGGATGACACAGGGGAATCAGGTCCGAGGTCCGCTTCGCCGCCTGGATGCCCGCAATCCGCGCCACCTGCATGACGTCGCCCTTGGCCACACGCTGCTCCTCGATGAGCGCACGAGTCTCGCGCCGCATGGCCACACGGCCCTCCGCCTCCGCGGTCCGGACCGTCACCGCCTTGCCCCCGATGTCCACCATCCGGGCCGCACCTGACGCGTCCACATGGGTCAGCCTTCGAGAAACGTTTCCCATGCTGCGCCTCACTCGGCATCCGGTGTCGACCGCTTCTGGAGCATTTTTCCCGCGGTGAAAATTACCAGGCTGGCGGCCAGGAGGGTCATCTCGAACCGCAAGTCCTTTTCGACCATGCCGACAACTAGGCCGGTGGGCAGCAGGACGAGCGCGGCGAACTGCAAGAACCGCCCGATGGAGTACATGCCTGTGATTATACGGATGCCGCCTCACGTCACAAATCACCGCGTCGTGCTTCGAAGGATAACATGGTTTACGTCGGACACATGCGTGACGCGGCTCGCCAGGCATTGCGTATGGTCCCAGGCAAGAATCGGCCAGACTATGACCTGGATGAGACGCTTCGGTTGGCTTGAGCTCACCTGGTCCAGACCATCGGCGGGGCCGCACGTCGTGTTTCCCAGGATTTCCGCGATGCCCATCCCGAAGTCCCTAATTGACCTGGCGTCGAACGATATGCTCAGAAATCGAAAAATCGCTCTCCGGGCTAGTACTCCCTCGAATGACAAGTTCCGGCGCAAGCCGAACCGAGGGGACCGGATGCCGATCACCGAATCGGATGACATCCAGAAGCATCCTGAGAGCCGAGGCGCCCATCTCCTTGGGGTTCTGCCTGACGGTGGTTAAGGAAGGTTCCAAGAATGGTGCCAGCGCGTCGTCGAAAGCGGCCACAGCCACATCCTCCGGAATCCTGAGGCCCGCTTCCTTGAGTGCAACGTAAGACCCGCGGGCAATGTACTCGTTAATGGCAAAAATCCCGAAGGGCTCCTCGCCCTTCCTTGCCTCCAATACCTCCTGGGTCAGGACATACCCCGCCTGGTCCATGCACTGCGATCCATAGCGAATCTGTCTCGGATTCAACTCGATGCCATAGTCATGAAGCGCCTGGCGATAGCCCCGCACCCGCTCCTCGCAAGAGGTGGCTGACCGTCCCACCAGCACGAACACTTGACGCCGGCCTGCCTCCAGCAGATGCGAAGTGGCCAGATACCCGCCTCTCTCGTTGTCTGTGGCCACCAGCGGTGCAGACAGTTTTTCCACATAACGGTCGACAAACACAAAAGGCACATTCTTCTCCAGTAAGATGGAATAGGCGGCGTAGTTCCCTTTGCCGACCACGGGGGCTATAATCAGGCCGGCCAGCCGCTCCGAAAGATGCTTCAGATACCGCGCTTCCAACTCGTCCTCATTGTTCGAGTTCGCCACGACCATCAGGTAGCCTGCGGCTCTCGAAGCCTCTTCCACTCCCCGAATAATGTCCGAAAAAAATTGCGTGTCTAACGCGGTGACCAGCAGGCCGATCACCTTCTGCCCGGCCAACTCGGGCACCTCCATCCTGCGTTCCCGAACATAAAGTCCCGACCTCGGCCGGCTCTCGAGATATCCACGCGAAACCAGCTTGTTCAGCGCAGCTCGGATGGTGATGCTGCTCACCTTGTATTTTTCGCCCAAAGCATGAATGGAAGGCAGCCGATCCCCGGGCGCTAAGGCCCGGCTCTCGATTAACGACTGGATGTCGGCTACGACCCGATCGTAAAGGAGTTCGCCGCCCGCCCTGCTTGCCACGTCGAATTAACCTCTAATTAATATACTCAAAATTCAAAAATATGACCAACTTATCATACACAAAATACCCTCGATTTCAAAACATCCTGTCAGACTCTAGCCCGTAGCGCGTCGGAACGGGATTCCCCTAGCACCTCCCGCTCCGGTGTACTACGGGGGATGCGCTTTTCTGGGTTTTGAGCTTTTCGAGGGCATTCTGATCCTCGCAGATGACGAGTTACAGAAAAGCTGGAGGCTGAAGGCCAGGCAATCAGTAGCCTTTCGGTCCTTTCAGCCTTCAGGCCTTCAGCCCTCACCCTACTCTTCGGGGTCGCCAGCGTCCCCACTGCCTCTTTGCCGCCGAGGACGGCGGCGTTCCCAGGGAGAAACTCCACCTGAAAGGCCTGCCTTATAGTAGCCGCAGCCTTCTGCACCGTGCCCGGCAGGCCTGCCCGTAACGTCGGGACGCAGACAGGGCAGGCAGGGCGGCGCATCCCAACGTGTTCCCTCCCGACAGGACAAGTGCGGGAGGTAGGCATATTGTTTCTCTCTGTCACAACGGAGCGAGCTCGCGAGCTTCGTAGCCCTGCTGATGTCTCCTCCTGCCCCCTCGTCTCTTGTCCTTTTCTGCCCGCTTTTCGCTCCCTGCTTCTCGCTTCCCGAGCAGTCCGCAGTCCGTTGGAAGAGATCCCGTTGGGATGCCGCGCGAGGTTATGCCCCCAGTCCTCTACGAAAATCGTCAATATCTTTCGCCGTGTAGGCGAGATCGACCAACCTCTCAAGATTCGACTGGGAGTCCTCGGATGTGAGGGCATTCGCAATCCCAGAAGAGACAACGGAAAAACGTCGACTCAGGGTCTTCAGGACGTGCTCTCTTAAGGCGGTCCTTTGTCCCTCCTCGCGTCCCTTCTCCCGTCCCTTCTCCCGTCCCTCCTCCCGTCCTTGTTGAAACCCTTCTTTCCGCACTTCTTCGAACAATTCTTTCACCATAGATGATTCTTTCATGGCTTCTCTCCGGATTAAAGACCAGATAGCTTCCTCTGAATATTTCAAGCTTCCAAGGACGGCGATGGCGGCCTCCAAATCTTTCCGACGACTATTATCCGATACCTTCGCTGTCGCTTCAACGGCCCGGCGCAAGGTCTCCTCGTTGTCACCCCCGCACATCAGCACCGCCAAGGGAACGAGCCCGTCGATGCCTGCCTCCAGAAAGCGGCTCGCGTCCAGTTCCCAGAGACGCACATCCTCGAACTGGAACACAAGCTGAGTCCGGTCCAGTACCTTCTCCTCCCATACGTTGGACCCGGGACCCGGATAACCCTCGTCCGTCAGGTACACGACGACCGACAGCACGGGCAGGCCGCGAAGAACCCGGGCACGCACCCTGTATTCCAGCGTCCCAAGCGCTTTTCCCTTCGCGTACCTGGTTTGAAATTCGACCTGGAGCCCAAAGATTTCCCCGGATACGTTGACCTTTGCCAGCGAGTCAGCACGGCGTTCGGTCGCCGTCAGGTCAGGGCTGAGGACCTCCAGCGCTTGGGGCTCTTGGCCCAGGCAGAGCCGCACAATATCCTTCGGGTAACCCTGGGCCAAGTGCCGCATGGTCAAGTCGAAGGGCCTCGCGGTAGCGTTGATTTCGCCGGGCATGGGTCGTCTCACATTCAGGATAAGGTGAAGGATGAACCAACGCCCGGGCACGTAGCCAGTCTCGGAAAGATGACCCTCTCTTCATGTAATCCCGAAATGGAGGAAGAACCCGCCAAAAAAAATTGCCCGTTACGTTCCTCCCGAGATCCTGCGCCCGGGGCGCCGTGGCCTCCGGCATGAAGCGACTCCTGCCGGCTTTCCCAAGATTTGACGTAATGAATGGGAGTCGCGACCATGACCACGCCATGCACTCGAACGGTTCGGCTGGTGAGCCAGATCGCCTGCGCTCCCGCGGCTGATCGGCAGCGCGGTCATGTGGTGCTGAGTGCCTCCGCGCAGAGACGACGGATGGACTTTTGGGCAGCCTCCGTATATACTGGCGGTATACGTAGGTGTGTGGCCCAGGGGGCGATTCGACGGTGCTCGATCTTGCGCAGTTCATTGGCTTCGAGTGGGACGAGGGCAACGACACCAAGAACTGGAGGAAGCATCACGTCACACGCGAAGAGTGTGAGCAGGTGTTCTTCAACCGACCCCTGCTCCTCATCCCCGACGTGGCGCATTCCCAGAGCGAGCCGCGATACTACGTCCTCGGACAAACGGATACGGGCCGCGAGTTGTTTGTGGTGTTTACTCCGCGCGGGGATCTGCTTCGCGCGATCTCGGCGCGAGACATGAGCCGATCGGAGCGCACACGTTATGGCCAAGAAGCTTAAGCCGGTGCCGTCGTTCGGCTCCGAGGCTGAGGAGCGCGAGTTCTGGGAGTCGCACGACCTTGCAGATTTCGCCGATCTCTCCAAGGCGCAACCAGCGATCTTTCCGAACCTTAAACCGACGACTACCGCGATCTCCTTGAGGCTGCCAGGCACACTTCTGGCCGAGATCAAAGTCCTCGCCAACAAGCAGGGCGTTCCGTACCAGTCGCTGATGAAAGTCTTTCTCGCAGAAAGGGTTGCGAGGGAGCGGGAGTCGAGCACCTCATAACCAGCGCGTTAAACTGACGGTGGTTCCGGCTGTCGCCCATTTTACGCGCAATAGGAGAAGGCACATCGTGAAGGCCACCGAAGCCAAGCTGCTCGATTTCCTCAAGAAATCGCCGCAGTTCAGCATCCCCATCTACCAGCGCACCTACAGCTGGACCGAGCGCGAGTGCCTCCAGCTCTGGGAAGACATCTTGCGCACCGGAGGCAACGACGCCATCGCCGCGCACTTCGTCGGCTCCATCGTCTACATCGAGAAGGGGCTCTACCAGGTCTCTAGCCAGTCGCCGCTGCTGGTCATCGACGGCCAACAACGTCTGACGACCGTTATGCTCATTCTCGAGGCCCTGGCGAGGCAGGTGGGTGATGGGGAGCCTGTCGATGGCTTCTCGGCGAAGAAGCTTCGCAGCTACTACCTCCTGAACCCGCTCGAGGAGGGCGAGCGCGGCTTCAAGCTGCTGCTCACGCAGACGGACAAGCAGAGTCTGCTCGCTCTGATGCAGCAGAAACCGCAGCCGCCCGAGGCCTCGCTGCGGATCACGGTGAACTTCGACTTCTTCAAGGACAAGGTGCAGGACCTCGGGACAGACCTCACGCCGCTGTGCAAGGGGCTCGCGAAGCTCGTGATCGTCGACATCGCGCTCAGCCGCGACCAGGACAACCCGCAGCTCATCTTCGAGAGCATGAACTCGACCGGCCGCGAGCTGAGCCAGGCCGACCTGATCCGCAACTTCATCCTGATGGGCCTGGGGCCTGACCAGCAGACGCGGCTCTACGAGGACCACTGGCGGCCGATGGAGCTCGCCTTCGGCCAGGAAGCCTACGGGACGCACTTTGACGGCTTCATGCGTCACTACCTGACGCTCAAGACCGGCGAGATCCCCAAAGTCCACGCCGTCTACGAGGCTTTCAAGAGCCATGCACGCTCCTCCTCCACGGAAGTGGCGGCGGCCGGCGTCGACGCTCTGGTCGCCGACATCCACGCCTACGCCAGCTACTACTGTGCGATGGCGCTCGAAAAGGAGCCCGACAAGGACCTCGCGCCAGCCTTCCGGGATCTGCGCGAGCTCAAGGTCGACGTGGCTTTCCCCTTTCTCCTGGAGCTGTACCACGACTATGTGCAGGACCTGCTTCCCAAGGTCGACTTCGTCCGGGCCGTGCGGCTGGTGGAGGCCTACGTCTTCCGCCGGGCAGTGTCCGCCATCCCCACCAACTCACTGAACAAGACCTTCGCCACCTTCGGTCGAGCGCTCAAGAAGGACCACTACCTCGAGAGCATCCAGGCGCATCTCCTGACCCTGCCTTCCTACCGGCGCTTCCCGGGCGACGAGGAGTTCAAACGCGAGATGTCTTTGCGCGACCTCTACAATTTCCCGCGGCGCAGCTACTGGCTGCGCCGCCTGGAGAACCACGGCCGCAAGGAGCGCGTGCCGGTGGATGAGTACACCATCGAGCACATCCTGCCGCAGAACAAGAATCTCACCGCGGAGTGGCTCAAGGCGCTCGGATCGGAGTGGCAGCGCGTCCAGGAGACCTGGCTGCACACCCTCGGCAACCTGACGCTCACCGGCTACAACGCCGAGTACAGCGACCGGCAGTTCGCCGAGAAGCGCGACATGAAGGGCGGCTTCAAAGAGAGCCCACTGTGGCTCAACAAGGGCCTCGGTGCCATGGACACTTGGAACGAAGCCGCGATCCAGGCGCGCGCGAAGCGGCTCGCGGGGCAGGCCGTGATGGTCTGGGGGCGGCCGCCCGCGCTGGCGGCCGGCGTGCTCTCGGCCTACCGCCCGAAGGCTGAGCGGCCCGCCGGCTATACCCTCGATGATCACGCGCAGCTCGCCGAGGACAGCCCCATGCGGCCGCTGTTCGAGGTGTTCCGCAAGCAGGTCCTGGCGCTCGACCCCTGCGTCAGCGAGGAAATCCTCAAGCTCTACGTCGCCTACAAGGCCGAGACCAACTTCGTGGACGTGGTGCCGCAGAAGAGCCGCCTGCGCTTGTCGCTCAACCTGCACTTCCACGAGCTTCACGACCCCAGGGGCCTGGCCAAAGACGTGACCAACGTCGGCCGCTGGGGCAACGGCGACGTGGAAGTGGGGCTGAGCAAGCCGGAGGAGCTTCCCTACGTCATGGGCCTCGTGCGCCAGGCCTTCGAGAAGCAGATGGGCAACGGGGAGGCCGAGGCATGATCGCCGACCTCAAGCCCTATCCCAGGATAAAGGACTCCGGCGTGTCGTGGCTGGGAGACGTACCGGAGCATTGGGAGCAGATTTTACGAAGCTCGCGGACTCGCTTCGTTGTGACAGCTAGAAACAAGGGTCTGGGTGGCCGAGGTAGAGATTTACTTGTGAAAATTTGCGCGTCGCGCGGAGATGTTGGAGTCACGCCTTGAGGCGTGGCGCTGCTCGGATAACGGCTAAAGCCGTCACTCCAACTTGGGTTGAGGCCTTCTTCTTAAGTGGTTGTATACAAACGTGTTATCCATTTGTTTCTCAGGAGGTGCCAGGCTCAAGGACGCGGCAGATATCCAGACCGGACTGACGCTGGGCAAGAACTACAACGGTGTGGATTCGTCCTGCAGGCCCCGGTATACTCCCAGCTCTCCCCCCGTGCTTAGAATTGCGCAGGGTGCCGGCGCGCTCACCGACTCTCTTTGAATATTCAAGCGCCCTCTTGACCATGCCCGCACGCCTAGAGTCCTTGGTTGTAACTCCACCGCGCTTGCGGGCCGGGTTGCCGTTCCTGCTCCTTGCCATCCTCGCCGCGGGACATGCCGAGCGACCGGCCCCGCCGCCGGTGCGAATCCACCTCGAGGAAGGCGCGTTCACCGGCCTGCCCAGCCACGTGGATTGGCACACCCGGCCGGGCCAGGGCTGGTATCTCAAGGAGCATTACCACGCCTCCAGCTACGCTTTCGCCGTCTGCGACGACCAAAGCCCCGGCGCCCGCTGCACGCTCCGAATCGGGCGGGAACTCCCGCCCGGCGCCTACGACGTCTGGGTCCGGCACGTCCGCATGCGCACCGGCGGGACGAACCGCATTCGAGTGAGCCTGGGCAACCTGCGGGGTGTGGAATTCGCCGCCTCGGCCGCCGCAGATATCGCCTGGGGCTCGAACGACTCGCCACGGGACTACCGGTGGGCAAAGGCACGGCTCGAGACGCCCGAGCCGGTGACTCTGGCCTCGCTCGAGGCCGCCTCGGTCGAGCGCACGGGCATCGGCGACGTGCCTGAGTATGCCTTGAACACGGTCTTGGTGGACGCCGTGGAGATCACGAGCCTCGACGCGCTGAAGGCGGAGGTCCGAGGAAACTCCGCAAGCCTCCTTCCGACCGTCGAGGCGTCCCCGCCGCCCGGCAGGGGAATCTCCGCTCCCCAACCTCCGTCCAAGCCCGTGTTGGATACCGGGCCGGACCGCAAAGGCAACCTGGTGCGGTGTGGAGGCTTCGAGGCCGCGGCCGAGCCCTTCTGGTTCGTCTGGAAGCAGGAGACCACGGGTTACTGGCTCACCAGCGAGTTCTTCGACGATCGCCAGCCTGCGGATGGCCGCTACGCCCTGCGCCTGCGCGGCTGCGCCAATCCCTATGCCCGGGGCGGCTCAACGACCTTCGGCGTCACTCTCAGCTCCGAGCCGCTTCGCCTCCGGCCCCACCGCCGCTACACCCTCTCCTTCCAGGCGCGCACGGACGACCCGAAAGCCGGGCTCTCCGGCGGCCTTGCGCTCGGGCCCCGCGGCAACCGTCCTGCCTTCGTCCACACGTATGCGACGCTCCAGTCGCCGCTCTCCGAGCGCTGGCAGCGCTTCTCCACGTCCATCGAGTTCCATGACGAGGCCCAGCAGCCCCAGATTTTCTTTACCGCCGGGGGATTCCAGGGCGATCCGGACGAGCGCTGCCTTTCCCACGGCTCGGTCTACCTCGACGGCGTCCAGCTTGAAGAGGGCGAGCTGTCGGAATACCGGCCCCATGGCCCCGCCGAAGCAGGCCTCATCTCCGATTCCTTTCGCCTTTTCTACTCTCCCGGCCCACTGGAGCTTCTTTTCCGAGCCGCCGGCAGCGGCGGCCGAAAATCACTCGACCTCGAATACGAGCTGCTCGACTTGGCCGGGCGCGTCGCCGGCCGGGGCCGGCGCAGCTTGAGGCCGGACGGGTCAGACCAGCGTGTTTCCATCGACTTCCCCCGCCGCGGGGCATATCTTTTCCGCTATCGCCTTCGGGGAATTGAAGACAGCGAGGCGATGTGCGACCTCGCCATCCTCGATCCGCCCCGGGCCGGCAGCCGGACGTCTCTGGGCATCTACACGGGTTACGGGCCGTCCAACCTGGCCTTCTTCCAGCGCGCGGGTGCGCGTTACTACCTGACGCTTTGCGACCAGGCCCTCTTCCGCGGCCACGCCATCGCCGGCCCAGGCCCGCAGGGCGTCCAGGGCCCCGTGCCTGAAGACCAGGCGCTCGACCTCGTCCGCAGCAACTCCTACGTCTGGTGGGACGATCTCATCGAACGCATCCAGGGACACGGCATGAAGGTCATCCCGGAGTTCCTGAGCTACGAGATGCCCGGTTGGGCCGGAGGCCGCGACGGGCCCGCCCCCGCCGTCTGGTCCGAGCACATCCGCAAGGTGGTCTCTCACTATGCCGCCAATCCGAAGCTCCAGCTCGACACCTGGATCACCGGCGACGAGGTCCGGGAGTCCTACGATACGCTCCACGAGTCCGCACACCGCGTCGTCAAGTCCATCCTTCCGAAATCCCGCGTCATGACCAGCACGTGCGGCGGCGTCCTGGACCACTTCGTCCAGAAGTTCGGCAGCCCCCTCATGGACGCCTGCGGTGGAAGCTGGCTGGGCGCCACCAAGTGGGAATACCGCCACCTCCGCCACCTCCGCCAGCAACATCCCCTGCCCTTCTGGAACATCGGGGTCGGCTGGTCCTCGACTCCCATGGACGGCGGGGCCGCTGCCGCCGCGGTCAACCTCAGCCGTGGCCGATTCGCGCCGCTCAGCAACGTGCTCTTCGCCCACGCCATCCTCGCACCCGAAATCTGGTGCACCTATACGAACCGCTACACCATGGGCATCGCGTTCGGCACCAACGACTACCGCACGGGCGGGTTCGTCCCCCACGGCCTCTACTTCACCCTGGCGGTCGCCTTCCTGCAGGACGCGGAGCCCGGCGACGAGATCGAGCTGGAACTCGCCTCCGGCCTCGATGCCTTCTCCTTCAGCAAGGGCGGCAAAACCTGGGCCGTGCTCTCCCCTTCCCAGGCCTTCGCTGGCGAGCCCCAAGACGTCGAGGGATTCGACCTCATCCTCGGCCTCGACCCCGACTCGGTTCGACTCTACGACACCGATCTCAGCCCCGTGTCCCCACGCTCGAACCGTTCCCCCCTGCGATACCGCCTCGAGCCCTTCGGGCTCGTCCTCCTTGAAGACCTGGGCCTCGGGCCCGACGCTCTTCTCCGGGCCGTCCGCCAAGTTCAAGCTGAACGCACTCACTACGCCCAGCACCGGTTTCGGCGGAACCCTGCCACCGGCGGGCTGGACCTCGTTATCCAGCTTTTCGATTCGAGCGCTCCCAGGGGTGAGGGCACGTTCAGCCTCGGCGAACGCGTGCCTCTGTCGCCCCAGGCAAGCCGCGAGATTCCGGCCGCGTTCCGGCGCGGCCGCACGGAATCCGCCGTCTTTCCCCTGGACCCCGTTTTCGGACTCGAAAGGCCCATCGGCAACCTCATCGTCGATTATCGCTACCGCATCGGAGACCGCGTCCTCTTCCAGGGCAGCCCGCACCTCTGGTGCGTCGTCTCCCGGTTCGCGCCTCGGCCCGCGGAAGACGCTCCGCGTCCGGAAACGCAGGCGCTGGTAGCCGCCTGGCCCGTCGAGACCCTGGGAGGCTATCTCTTCGCCACCCAGCGTTATGGCGGCTCCTATCACACCGCCCAGGTGCGCCGGGGCGGCGAACGATACCGCTTCTCCGGCGAGGAGGATGCCTCCGCTCGACTCTTCTCCCGCTGGGATTCCGAAACGCTTCATCTCGCCTTCGAGGTCCGGGACGACTCCTTCGTCCGTGGCGGAGACCGCATCCTGGCCTTTTTCGACACGGACCTCGAGGGCGACGGCAATTCCGGCGATTTCGATCGCGACGATTACGAGATCGCCATCGACCCGGACCCGAACTCGGGCGCTTGCCGTGCCCGGCTCACCTCCTACCGCGGCGAGAAAGCCGTGACCGGCTCGGTACGCAAGACCGAGGAGGGCTACTGGGTCGAAGCCGACCTTCCCTGGGACGACTTGGGCCGATTTCGGCCGGACCGGATGCCTGCGCTCGGCTTCAATGCCGTCCTCATCGACGCTGACCCCGGCCAGGACGTCCCCACGGAGATCATGCTCTCCGCCCGGCCGTCCTACCAGCTTCGCGATCCCCGCGGCTTCACCCAGATGCTCCTCGTACAGTAGACGAGTTCGGAAGCGCGGATGCACTTGCGAACCCTCTACTCACTTGTTGTTGGCCATTTGACGAGTAAAATAACGCCACATGCCTGAACCCGGGTATCCCATCCTACCCGCCAAGACGTCCACGAAGAAGACCCGTCTCCTCAAGCAGCGGGATGCCATCGCGGAGCATCTCCGCGAGGCGTTCGCGACGAACGCGCGGAGCGTCAAGCCTCGCCCCAAAGGCCAGAGGCTCGGGATCGATACGGACGACACGATTCATCTCGTCCGCTTGGTGCGCGCGGGATTCGAATTCAGTCGCCTTCAGCAGTTCCAGAAGGTTACCGGACTCTCTCTTGAAAAAATTGCTCGATTTGCTCAAATCCCCCAGCAGACCCTCTCCCGCCGGCAGACCGAAGGGCGATTGCACGCGGATGAATCCGACCGGCTTTTGCGGTTGTCGATGATCTTCGATCTGGCCGTGGATTTATGAGTCGGCAATGCATGGATCGCTGAAGCCCGTTCCGCCGTTCTGAAGGTCCCCAGCGTGATCGTGCCCACGGAGAACAACTACCTGCTCAACCCGGCGCACCCAGATTTCTCCAAATCTCCATCGGCCCTAGGCACCCCGTCCGGTTCGATCCACGCCTGAAGACCATCGCAGCGAGATGATCGGAGTCCTATGCCACCCACCTTCGTCCAGTATGACCCTTCCAGCATCGTGCCCCAGGACCTCTGGTCCCTCGACCGCATCCGGACGGACCCCCTCGAGGTCCGGGTGCGGCATGAGGAGCGCCGCCGCCATCCGGAGGGCGAGTTCCTGCTCCGCGAATTCTTTTTCACCTCCCATGAATTTCGCGGCGAGAAGCAGCGCATCTGCGCCCATGCCGTCTTCCCATTGGGGCGGGGCCCGCTTCCCGCCATGGTTCACGGCGCCGGCAGCCTCGATAGCGTCGAGGCCTTCGCCCGCGCCCACAACGTCGCCACACTCGCCATCGACCGCGTCGGCACGGGCGACTCGAACGGCCCCCCCGACAGCTACAACCTCGCCTGGCTCGACCTCGGCCGCGAGATGCGGGACGGCTGGATGGTCCAGTACGTCACGAATACACTCCGCGCCATCACCTACCTCCAGCTCCAGCCCGAGGTCGACCCCGCCCGTATCGGGGTGACCGGCGGCTCCCGCGGCGGCACCATGACCCTGATCGCCAACGGGGTGGATTCCCGCATCTCCCTCGCCCTGCCGAGCGCCACCTGCGGGGACATCCTCACCGCCTTCGAGCACGGCGGCTGGGCCAACTACCTCTACACACGCGAAGATGGCCGTCCCGGCATCCCGCCCCTCTTCCGCATCTTTTCCGTGCATGGGGACCCTCTGAATTACGCCCGGACCCAGCACGGACAGGTCGTGCTCATCCTCGGCGCCCAGGATGAGTATTTCCCCATCTACACCGTCAAGACCTTCTGCCAGGCAGTCACCGGCGACCTGCGCCTGTGCCTCGTCCCCGATTGGGACCACGGCATCTTCTCGGCCCTCCGGCCCGAGATCGGCACGTATGACAACCGCGTCGAGGCGGGCCTGCGCACGGACGCCGCGGTCCGCTGGGCCATCCAGTGCATCCTGCACCGCCAACGGCCCCTGCCGCACACCCCGCTCCTCTCCTGGCTGCACCGCGATGGCAAACTGAACTTTACTTGCACCCCGGACGCGAGCTGGCCCCTGGAAGGCGTGGACCTCCTCTACTCGGCGGACGGGGCCTACTTCTTCCAGCGCTTGCCCCTGGAGAAAATCTACGAGACCTTCCGCGAGCGCTACGTCGGAGACCTGCCCGTGACGACGGAAGACGCCTCCAAGCTCTGTTTCTATGTCGAAGCTCGATACAAGGATGGGCCCTTCCTCACCTCTTTCCCTGAGCTCGGGCTCGCTTTCCAGCAACGCATGCGAGTCCTGCCGCCGGGTCAGCCCGGCCCCCAGCCGGATTGGGCTTTCCTCGAGGAGAAATTCTTGACGTCCCGCGGCAGCGCCCCTGCGCTCCTCGCATTCGACCGCACGCGCAAGAATGCGCCCGCCGTCATCCTCCTCGCACCCCCTGAAAGCGACCGGTTCGAGGTCACCGGCGCTCAGATTCGTGCAGAGATTGAACGCTTCGCACGCCGGGGTCTCTTTGCCGCAGGCCTGCGGGCAGCGGACTGCTCGGAAGTCGAGGCGATTCTCGAACTCTTACGAAGCCGTTTCGGCGGACACGTGCGCCCCGACGCGATGAGCCTCGTGGGCTACAGCCTGGGCGCTGCGCTTGCCCTCGAGTGTGCGATCCGCTTATCGGGCCGTATCCGCGCCGCGGTCGCCTTCGCGCCCGCGTGCGACGCCGCCCGCGCTCAGGCCCTTGCCGCCGACGCCGGAAACCTCGATTCGACCCGCGTCTTCATCTTCTCCGACCTCGAGGACCCGGCCTTCGACGTCGGGCAGGGCTTCGCCCACGCCGCCGCAGCGAAAGGTCGTGCCAACGTCCGACTCTTCGCCAGCCATCCGACTGACGGACTTCGCTGGCGGCCCGGCTGGCCCGAGGCCGTGCCCGGGCTGCGGCGCGCCGAAGAAAAGTTCTTTGGCGTCCTTACCGCTTCGTAGGCTGAAATCCCTCCATGGCCGATGAGAAACCGTGTCCCAAGTGCGGCCGGCGCTACCCGCCCGGCGTGGTCATCTGCGTCCCCTGCGGCATCAACCTGGTGACCGGTGAGGAGCTGCGGACCCAGGTGCCGGACCTCGAGAAAGCCGAAGAGAGGAACGGGGAGGAGTGTTCGGAATCAGATGCCAGTGGGGAATCCGAGGAGCAGCCCCAGCCGCTTTCCCCACCGATGCGGGTCCTCGAGTGCATCGGGAGCGCTTTGCCGGGTCTGTTTCGGCCCGTGGTGCTCCTGGCGGCGTTCGTTCTGCTGGTCGTAAGCGCCGGATTGATGGGCCTTGGCGCCGTGGTCATCGCCTTCGGCGCGATCCTCAGCGGCATCTCCATCGCGGCCATGGGACTCCTCGCCTATGCCCAGGCCGCCGTCTGCCTGATCACCGGCGAAATCTGGCTCATCCATGACGCCCTGGCGGAATTCGAAAGCCGCGCCTGGACCCTCCTCGTTTTCTTCCTCGCGCTCCCGTTCATTGCCGCCTTCGTCCTCTATCGACTCGGCATCGTCCTCGTCCAGTCTTGATCGATCTGGACTTTACAGCCCCAGCTTCCGCAGGTAGTCCCGGCTGATCGTGATCGACTCCAGCGTCGGCAAGTCGGTGCGATCCTGCTCGGCGATGATCCAGTCGGCTCCGACCTCTAAGGCCGCGTCCTTCGAGCCCACCAAATCCACTTCTCCGCGGCCCAGCTCCGCAAAGGAGCCTTTCTTCCCGTCCTTGAAGTGGAAGTAGCCCCCGCGGTTCCGATACCGCCGCACGAACTCCGCCGGTCTCTCCCCACCGACGTGCACCCAGTAGACGTCGATGTTGAACTTCACCAGCGCGGGGTCCGTCTTCTCCGCCAGCCGATGAATCCCCTTTACCCCGTTGATCGCCTCGAATTCCCACGCATGGTTGTGGTAGCAAAACGTGACGCCTTCCTTGCGGCAGCGCTCCCCGGCGCGGTTGAACGTCTCGGCCGCGCGGTCGTAGCGCTCGAGGCCCTGGCCCTCCGCCACGCCGGAACAGATCAGGTAGTGGCCGCCCATGGTCTTCAGATACGCAAGGTGCGACGCCAGGCGCTCGGTCTCCGTCAGCTCGCGGTATCCCACGTGCACCCCCGCCACCGCCAGTTTCCTTGACCCGAGCAGTTCCTTCAGCTCCTTCTCGGGTTTGATGCTCAGCAGGTTGCCGGCCTCCACGCCGGCGTAGCCCGCCTCGGACACCTCCGTGAGGACACCCGGCAGGTCCTCCTGGCTGCGCTTCCCGAAGATGATCAGCTCGATCCCGATCTTCGGCTTCGACGAATGCTGGACTTTCGCTCTGGTCATGGTATTTCCCAAAAAAATGGTCAACAACCGCCTACCTCGTACGATACAGAAACTTCACCAAAATACTATCCCTCGCCGAACCAGTCCTTGAGGATTGCCTTGAACTTCAAGAACGCACGGTCCGAACACCGGTCCATGCTGACTTTCCCGGCTAACGATTGGTAGAGGACGGACGAACGAGGTTTCCGGACCTCTCGAAGCGCCGCTTCCAGTGCCTCCTTGGGCCGACCCGGCTTGGAGGCCCCCTCGGCCAGGAAGCCCTGCTTCAGGAGCCAGCATTTCAAACTCGGGCTGCGCCCCTTCCATCCCAACTCCGCTTCCACATGCGGTAAATCCCCAAAAACCCAAACTTCCAGTTCAGGGTCAAGAACGATCACCCCGGCCCCATGAGACCATCCAGAACTCGCCAATGCCCTCTCCAACTCAACCTCAATCTCATTCGCCCTCTTCTCTTCTTGCCCGCAGCCTTCCAGGTCAAACATCAGCAACGAGTGCCGATATTGGCCGACGAAGGTGCGCAGGAAATCCACACCGCTCACCCGGCATCCCGCATCGCGTTCAGCGTGACACCGGACATCCACGACGAGCGCCCGAATCCCGATGGCCTTCGGGCGTGAAAGCACTCCGGAAACCGCAGCCTCCATGTTTCGGTCCGACACCAGAACAAGCAGGTCCCGCAAGCCCACGATTCCGTTCATTACAACACTCCACTGGCGAACAGGACACTCAAGTTCATCTGTCCTTTCCAGCCCCTTAGCGCCGGATGCTCACTCCCCAACACGATATCCGTCGCCCCGGTCTCGGTCTTCTTGAAGCACAAGATATCCTCCGGTCCGGCCAGGCTCAGGATGACCGGTGAATGAGTCGCCAAAAGCATCTGTGCATCGTAAACCGAAGACAGGGACTGGAATACCGTCTGAACCGCGCTCGGATGAACGCCATTTTCCGGTTCCTCGACCAGGTAGACGCCCTTGAAGCCAGGCAGGTAGGCGGGTAGGGTGAGTGCCAACAAGCGGAGCGTTCCGTCAGAGGCCATCCATGAGGGCACCTCCAGTCCGCCCCGATAACAAATTTTCAGGTACCGGTGCTTGTCATCTTCGCGTTCCACAGTCCTGATATCTTCAATGTCCGGCAAAGCGGTACGGATGTGCCGTATCCATTCTTCGAACCGTTCCCCCGATACCCTCCGTAGGTCCGCTATGACCCATGGCACGTTAGAGCCGTCCGGCTTGAACCCATGAACCTGGCCTGGGGGACTCGCCTTTCGGATCAGCAAGCTGTTCAGAAGGAAACTCTGCACGCCACGGACGAGGTGGTTCTTTAACCACGTCGCGACGGGGAACCGGGACTCGTCTTCGTGCAAGTTGCCCAGCGCGGACTTGCGGGCACCGAGCCGAATGGAGGGGTACCATCCCTTTCCTGATTCCTCGACCACCTCAGAATAGAAATTGTCATTGCCTTTCGGACCCTTGCTCAAAATGGTTCGCTCGCCAGACTTTGCCCTTCCACCGAGAATCGAACGCGGTGGTTCACAGTCCATTGGAAAAAGGGTCCTCGGCCCCGGACGGTCGGCCTTCCACGTCTTGAGCAACGCTCGTTCCTCGAGGATGCCGACTTCACTCGCCTCCGGCATCAGACCAATTCGCACCTCATAACGTATCGTGTCAAATTCTTTCTTCTTGAGCCGATTCCGGCGTTCTTCCGGTATGGCAGCCTCCACGGCCAGTTCCAACTCGCTACCCCTTCCTCCCCACACGAGATCCTGAAAATTTCTGCTTTTCGCCTCTACTGCCGCCTCCACGCCGTCTGAGACCAGCCGTCCCAAAAACGCTACCACGTCCAGGAATGTCGTCTTTCCGCTGGCATTAGGCCCAATCAGAACGTGGAAGGGACCGAGGGGCTGGCGAACGTAGCGAAGACAGCGGAAATTCAGGGTTTCAATAGCGCGTAACATTTCTACTGTAACCTCTTCACGGGTTCGACGAGGGTCTCCATCCTCTGGTGGTCTTTAATATACTTGATTTTCTGGAAATTGGCGGTAAATTCCCCCGTCGGTGAAACGGTAAGCGGCCGCCTTCCCCCGGCCCCGCTCCGACCGAGCGCCCGCGGGCGTGGTGTGCTCGGCGTTTGCCACATCTGAATCGTTCCCATTCTCTTCATGCCGGTTATTTCAGGAATTTTCTCATGGCCAGCAAAGCCTACTCCGTCGTTCTCTGTCTCCTCCTCGCTGGCGCTGGGTGCGAAAACAGGGGCACCCGGTCCGCCCTGCAGTGGAAAAAGCTCAAGTCGCCCTACCAGGTCCGGGTCCAGCGCGCCCGGGAGCAGCAAAAGCAGGAATTCACGCTTCATGGCGAGCCAGTGCAATCGGAGCTGCAACGGACCGAAGAGGCCCTGCAGAAGGCCATTGGGGAGGTCTTTGACGGCCGGGAGGCCGAAATCGCCGGGGATAAGTCCCGTCCCTTCGCAGACGTCGGACTCCGGGAGTGGCGCGTCGAAGAATTGATCATCCTGTATCACCCGGAGATCAGCCAGCAGCTCGTGGCCCTCGACCAGATGGCCGCCAATCCCAACCTGATCCTGGCCATCTTCAACAACCTGAAAATCCTGGGCAACGCGGGCGTCACCGGTGGGATCGTCGAGTCCCGGGCCGGCTCGGCCGCCGATGACATCAAGCTCTCCTTCAACTCGGATACCCGATTCACCAGTGATGCGCGGGCGCAGACGGCGATTGGCCTCGAGGGCTATTTCAAGGACGCGAAGACCCACATGTTGTTCGAGAAACAGCTCATGCTTTTCCGCCACCAACTCATCGCGAAGCATAAGCAGCTCTGGCCGATCCTCGAGGAGTATGCCCAGGTCAATGCCGCGGACCGCGCGGCCCGTTCCCTCGCGCTCCTTAACGGCATCCTGGGCCGAGGCAAGTAGTACACCAGCGCTGAATTTTTGCGGAGGCTTTCTTCTCCATCGGGAGGACGGCCATCCTCGTTGGAGTTACGCCTGCCTGCCGCACGGCGGCGCAGGCCTTCCAGGCGCAGGCCTCATCGGACAGCGGCTAAAGCCGTTAGTCCAACGACCTGCACCGGAATGTAACGCTGTCGTGGTCTTCAGGCACACGGCGGCGGAAATGCCTGGGCGCACTTGCTCTGCCGCGCCCAATCGGTGCGGGAGCGATGCCGGGGCCTTTTCGCACCGATTCGCTACACGAGGCCGCTCAGGCTTCCCGCGCTGCTCATCGCATCTACGGAAAGCCGCAGCAAGACCATCTGCACCGCCTGACCCGCCAGCAGGACGGACCACCGCGCCCAAAGGGGCGTCCCGGCAAGCCCCGGCAGGGGTAAAGATTCCGGCAGTTCGTCCACGCTCCCTTCTCCCCTGGCCCCTCCCATGCCCACGCAACAGGCCACGGAAAGAGCCGGGTAGAGGAACAGCCAGAGGCGTCCCACTTCGCCGCGATTCACACCGGAAACGCTCAGCAGGATGAGCGTGAGGAGCATGGCCCGCACGAACAAGTCGCCTGGGCCGGCCGACGCCATCCTCCACCGTCCCACCTGGGCCGCCGCTACGGCCGCGAGCAGGCCCAGCATCGGAAGGCCCAGCGAATAAGCCGTTTCCATCGGCTGGAGAAGCAGCCAGGGCCAGTAACTGCGTTGCACCATGAGGTTGAACTTGTGGTTATTCACCAGACACAGCCAGAAGACCCTCGGCAGGTTGAGATCGAACGCGAAGAAGAAGGCGCAGACCAAGGCGAGCCCCGTCCCGGCTCGCAGGACGATGGCGGTGACGGACGGCATTGCAGGCCCCGAGGAGCCGCCCGGAGTCTCCGGTGCTTGCCGGCAAAGCCTGGCGTGCCCGGCGGCGAAGAGGAGGAAGAGGACGGCGCAGACACCGAGAGCCAGGCTGAACTGGAGGGCGAGGCCGAGGCAAATCCCGAAGGCGAGGGCGAGTGAAAGCCGGCGCTTCAAGATCGCGGCCAGGCCCAGCGCCACGGCGATGGTCGCCACGAGAGGAAGGACTTGGTCGGTGGATGGGTTGAAGAGGTGCGTGCCCGGATAGAGGGTGGTCGTGGCCGCTGCCAGAATCGACGCCCGCGGCCCCAGGAAGAGCCGCGCCAGGAAATAGGTCGGGACCGGCAGGAGGGCCGCCATGCCCCACAGGAAGACGGCGGCCAGGCACGCCGCCCCGGTATAAGGAAGGACGCGGCTGAGGTCGAAGGAAAGATGCGGAAACATCTCCCGCAGCATCGGGGAGTTGTCCCAGACCCACGATCTCAGGTGCAGCGTTCCAGGAACCTCCCATTCCATCATTCGGTGCAGCAGATGAAAGAAGAGGGTGAAGCCGGGCGGATGAACGCTCGGATGGGGAAAACGTGCAATGTCCGCATGGGCCAGCTCGTGCTCGAGAGCCCCGAAGTATCGCGTGAAATCCCGAATCTCGTAGGCCTGAAGCATGTAGGCGCCGTCGCCATACTCCTGCATGAGATGGTAGAGCGCCTCGGCAATGCCGTAGGGGCTGAGCGCCACTGCACAGGCGATGTGGAGGAGGAACGAGCACAGGACCAGGAGCGTCAAACAGACGCCGATGTCTCGCCGCCGCTGAACCGGCGTCTTGACCAGGGCCAGGTAGAGCGTGCCGGCGATCCCCGTGATCGGAATCGCAATAAACAAAATTCCGAGGATGTCCCATGGCGGCTCGGACGCGGCACGGTACTCGAACTCGCCCGGTATGCCCAAAGGGACGAGGTGGAAGACCGGGATGGCCATGGCGGCCAGGAAAAGGGCGTACGGCCATGCGGTCACGATTCGAGCCATCGAAATGTACTTGGAAGAGGTTGGAACAGGTGACGGGAGTCCGCTGTTAGATGATATAACCAAAACACGTGGAACGGAAAGTTGCATCCCCAGCGCGTCGCCAGTACAAACGGCGGACCGCGTAGGAGTCTCGAAATCTCGATTGCCAAGTCAACGGGAGGGCTCGGGCCATGTCTGAGAAACGATACGACCTTTACATCGGCGGGGAGTGGGTGAAGGCCAACCGTTACATGACCGTTCGGCTGCCCTACGACGGCAGCGTGGTGGGCGAGGTGCCGAGCGCCAACCGGTCGGAGATGGAGCGAGCCATCGCCGCAGCAAGCCGCGCCCGACGCGACGCGGCCCGGATGCCGGCCCACAAGCGCTCGGCCATCCTCTACAAGGCCTGCCAGCTCATGGAGGGCCGCAAGGAGGACTGGGGCCGGGCCGTCTCCATCGAGTCCGGCAAGCCGATCCGGGAGGGCCGCATCGAGGCCGCGCGGGCGGTTCAGACCCTCCTCTTCTCCGCGGAGGAGGCGAAGCGCATCGAGGGTGAGATTCTGCCCCTGGACGCCCATCCCAACGGCGAGGGCCGGTTCGGCTTCACCTTGCGTCCGCCCCGCGGCGTGATTGCCGCCATCACGCCCTTCAATTTTCCGCTCAACCTGGCTTGCCACAAGGTCGGCCCAGCCCTCGCCAGCGGCAACACCGTCGTCCTCAAGCCCGCCTCCGTCACCCCCATCACCGCCTATATGCTCGCTGAGTTGTTCAGTGAGGCCGGGCTGCCGCCCGGTTTCCTCAACGTGATCAGCGGAGGCGGCGGCGAGATCGGCGATGCCCTCGTCAGCCATCCCGACGTCCACATGGTCACCTTCACCGGCAGCGTCGAGGTCGGCAAGCGCATCCACGACAAGGCGGGCATCAAGATGGTCACCCTCGAGCTCGGCTCGAACTCGGCCGCCATCGTGGATACCGAAGCGGACCTGGACCTGGCCCTCGAGCGATGCCGAGCCGGCGGCTACGCTCACTCCGGACAGGTCTGCATCTCCCTCCAGCGGCTCTATGCCCAGAACGAGGTGGCCCGGGACTTCACCGATCGCTTCGTCGAGGCCGTGCGCTCCCTGCGCATCGGCCACCCGCTGGAGGATCAGACGGAGGTCAGTTCGCTGATCCGAGAGGCGGACGCCCAGCGCGTGGAAAGCTGGATTCAGGAAGCCGTTGCTGGCGGCGCGACCCTGGCCGTCGGGGGACGCCGCTGCCGGGCCACCACGGTCGAGCCCGCCGTGCTCCTCGGCACGAAGCCGGACATGCGCGTGGTCCGCGACGAAATCTTCGGGCCCGTCGTCGCCGTGGACGATTATCAGACCCTCGACCAGGCCATCGAGAAGGTCAACGACTCGCGCTACGGACTCCAGGCCGGCGTGTTCACCCGCAACCTCTCCAAGGCCCTCCATGCTGCCCAGCGCCTCGAAGTCGGCGGCGTCATGATCAATGACGTCCCCACCTTCCGTGTCGACCAGATGCCCTACGGGGGAGTCAAAGAGAGCGGCCTCGGCCGCGAGGGGCCGAAATACGCTGTCCAGGAAATGACGGATATCCGGATGGTGGTGATCCGGGCTTAAGGCGGGCGAAGCCCGCAACCCAAGGAGGGTGCAAGAGGTGCCAGGGTTCAGGGATCAGGGATCAACGGACACCCGATCCGCCTCCGTAACTCCTTAGCGAAAACTTCCGCCGTCCCTACGGGACTCTTGTGGTAAATGCGCTTTCCCTTCCCAGGGCTGCGTTCGCCTTCGCTGGGCTTCGGCGAACTGATGCCCTGGGCTGCTATGTAAGGTGGCAATGTCCTTGACGCTGCCACTTTGCATAACCCGTTGTATTTAAACGGTCTACGTTTAGCATACGTAACTATTTCCGGACGTCCCTACGGGACTCACAAAAACAGGCCTCCGGTGACGATCACTCAGCAGTTACCCGCCTCCCACTGGGATAAGTCTGGCGGGACACCTTTCAACTTCTCCGCCGGGTGCCCGTGAAGTGGGTGCGACGCGGAGAAGTTACACCCTGAGACTCTAGCGCGCCGATCCTCCCGGGGCGTCGCTTCTCCCGGGGATGCGGCCCGATTGGGCGAAGAATTCGAGGGGGTTGTTCCAGACCAGCCGCTGAATCCGATCGTCCGGATAGTCGCGCCGCTTCAGCTCGACGATGGTCTTGGGCACGCTCAAGGGATCGGAGGGCCCCCAGTCCGCGGCGCTGTTGACCATCATGCGCTCGATGCCGTACTGAGAAATGATGTTGGCGGCGCGCTCGGGCGATAGCTTCGTCACCGGATAGACCGTGTGGCCGCACCAGGCCCCATACTCCCTGCTGAAGGCAATCGTTTCCTCGGTGTTGTGGTCCAGAAGGATCATCCTCGGGTCGCACCCGACGTCCTTGCAGAGCTCGATGCTCCGGAGCGTGCCTTTGAGCTTGTGCTGGTGGGGCAGGTGGACGACGACCGGCAGGTTCTTCTTCCGCGCCATTTCGAGTTGGGCCCGGATCGCTTCCTCTTCCGCTTCGGTCTGGAGATCGAATCCGATCTCGCCGAGGGCCACCACCCCGGGCCGGTCCAGGTAAGTGTCCAGCATGCCGAGGACCTCCCGCGTGAGCCCGCGATCGTTCGCCTCCTTCGGGTTCATGGACAGTGTGGCGTAGTGGCGGATGCCGAACTGGGCCGCCCGCTGCGTCTCGAACTCGATGATGTGATCGAAGTAGTCCAGGAAGGTGCCGAGGTGCTTGCGCGGGTTGCCCAGCCAGAATGAGGGCTCGACGACGACCTCGACGCCGGCGAGAGCCATCTTCTCGTAGTCGTCGGTGATGCGCGAATACATGTGGACGTGCGGATCGAAGATGCGCATGGTCATCCTGTGGCAGGGCCTCAAGCCGTCCCCCGAATGTGGATAACGACTGCTCGTGGGCTTGTCAACTGCAGTCCACTGCCTTCGGCCCAATTCCTGCTGCCTTCGGCTTTGACCGCCCGCTTGTTCGCGGGACGCTCAGGTCGCTATAATGCCCCTTTTCCTTGCCAACGGGAAAGGTCGGACGATGAAGGTTTTTGTGACTCCGCCCATGCTCCAGGGGCAGGATGACTGGAGCTTCGCCCGGCTGCTCAGGGAGGCCGGGCACGAGGTCTGTTACACCGGTGAAAACTGCCAGCTCACGGAGGAAATGGCCGTGCGGATTCTGCCCGCAGCAGAGGCGGTGGTCGCGGGATCAGAGCCTTACAGCCGGCGTGTGCTGGACGCATGCCCAGGTTTGAAGGTCATCGCGCGGGCCGGCGTGGGCTACGATGCGGTCGATATGCCGGCGGCGACGCAACGCGGGATCGTGGTGACGATCACCCCCGGCCAGAACCATGACGCCGTGGCGGACCTGACCATGGCGCTCCTGCTGGCGCTCGCCCGAGACCTCTTCGAGCTGCACCGGGCCGTGACGAGCGGCGTGTGGAAGCGGGCGGTGGTGGAGAGCCCGCGCCATTCGGTGCTGGGCATCATGGGGCTGGGAAGGATCGGCCAGGCGGTGGCGCTGCGGGCTCTGCCGTTCGGCTTCCGCCGCCTCTTGGCCTATGATCCCCAGCCGAGTCGGCCGTTTGCGGAATCCCACGGCGTCGAGCTGGTGGACCGGGACGAGCTGCTTCGGACCTCGGATTTCGTGACGCTCCACGTACCGCTGATGCCGGAGACGATGCATCTGATCCGATCGGAGACGATCCGGACCATGAAGGACGGGGCCTGCCTGGTGAACACGGCCCGAGGGGGGCTAGTGGACGAAGCGGCGCTGGCGGAGGCCCTGAGAAGCGGGAAGCTGCGCGGCGCAGGGATAGACGTTTTCGAGCAGGAGCCTCCCGACGGCTCGCCTCTGCTTTCCCTGCCGAACGTGATCTGCACGTCTCATGTTGCGGGACTGGACCTGGCCTCGCTCCAGGGGATGGCTCAGATGGCGTCGCAGAGCGTGGTGACCCTCCTGGGCGGCGGCTGGCCGCAGGAAGGCGTGGTGAACCCGGAGGCCAAGTGGCGGTATCGGGGTCCCGTGAGGGTGTCGTCGCATTGAACGAGGAGGGCGCCGAGTATCTTCTTGCCGGCGCCTGCGCGCTCGCGGGGCGCGGCCTCGTTCGCGCAACCGGCTCTATCGATATGACGCTTGGTCTTGCCGTCAAGAAGTGATCGTTGAGGGCCCCACCATTCCCATCATCGGCCGCACACCCCATTCAAAACAAGAAGGCCGTGGGGAGGCCAAAAGACCCTGCCGGCGTGGCCTGGCTCGAAACGGATCGATGGGAGGGGCGCAATCATGGTTTCGCTAAGGAGTTACCATCATTCGTGTCCATTCACCCAAGCCGGCATCCGGGCGGGACAGGTGAGGCGTAGCGCCGCCCTGTCTGCGCGCGGCACCTGCCTGCGCCGCCGCGGCAGGCAGGCGCACAGGCAGGCGCTGCGCCAGCGGCCAGGTCTGCGGTCGCACAGCGACCGCACTACGTGTGCCGGGCATGCTCGGCGTCTGGAGGTGAGAATGTGGGGGACAGCCCCACATTCAAGTCCTCTACCATCCTGGTGCAGGAGAAGGTTAGCGAAACGCAAGGGCGCCGCCCGTAAGGGGACGTCT
>JACPCR010000012.1 GCA_016179685.1 Planctomycetota bacterium
GTCTCTCAATCGACCGATTGCCCTTGGCCGCCCACGGAACGCTGCCAGCGCCGCCCTGGCTCGCCCGCCCCGCGACCCCCGCTTACGTCTGAATCACAATCACACTTCGATGTTATAGTCCTTCAATTTCTTGTAGAGGGTCGCGATCGACACCTCCAGAATCCGCGCCGCCTGCCGCTTGTTGCCCTTCGAGATGCGCAGGGCGTTCAGGACGGCCGCATGCTCGTAGTCCTGCAGCCTCGACCCGATGATCGATTCGCCCTGCTGAGAGGACGGAGTCGCCGTCCGCAGAACCTCCTGCGGAAGGTCTTCCCGCTGGATGTCGGCCGACCGGGACGTCACCAGGATGCGCTCGAGGCAGTTCTCCAGCTCCCGCACGTTTCCCGGCCAGTGATAGGAAACCAACTGGGCCAACGCATCGGGCGAAATCTTCTTCGGCTCGATCCCGCGGCTCGCCAGCTTCTTCATGAAATGGTCGATGAGCAGGGTGATATCATCCGACCGCGCCCGCAAAGGCGGCAGGTAGACCGACAGCACGTGCAACTGGTAGAAGAGGTCGCGTCGGAACTGCCCGTTCTGGAGCGCCTGCGTGATGTCCCGGCTCGTCGCCACCATGAGCCGGGCCTGCAGCCTCACGGACCGGCTGCTTCCGACCGGCCGGAATTCGTCCTGTTCGAGCGCCTGCAGCAGCTTCGGCTGGACGCTGACCGGGACTTCCTCGATTTCATCGACGAACAGAGTGCCCCGTCCTGCCACTTCGAACAGGCCAGCCTGGAACTCTCTTCCGTCACCCGCGCCCGGCGTCCCGTACCCTAGAAGTTCCCTTTCAGTCGCAGCCGCTTCCCTGCCCGAAAAGCTCGCCACGACGAAAGGCTCGTCCCGGCGCGCGCTCAACCGGTGTATCGCCCGCGCCACGAATTCCTTCCCCGTTCCGCCCTGTCCCTGCAGAAAGACGGCGCTGTCAAACCGGGCCGCCCGCTGGATCATCTCCCGGACGGCCAGCATCGCCGGACAGCGACCCACGATCACTTCTTCGAGCGCGTCCCGGCCGCGCCGGCTCTCAGGCGACGGCCCCGCCGCCTGGAGGGCCTTCAGCAGCGCTGCAATCCGTTCGACGCTGAACGGTTTAGGCAGGTAGTCAAACGCGCCACACTTGATCGATTCCACCGCCGTCTCGATTCCTCCATATGCGCTCATCATCACCACGGGCAGGTCGCGGTACAGCCGTCGAATCGTCTGAAAAAGCTGAAAACCGTCCATGCCAGGCATGCGCAAGTCCGTCAGCACCGCATCCAGCCTCTGCTGCTCGAGAAGCCGAAGGGCCTCTGCGCCATCTGCGGCGCAGACGGGACGCCACCCCTGCGAGCGGATGATTTCGGACATCATTTCCCTTATGGCCAGCTCGTCATCGACAATCAAGATGCTGTGTTGAATGGTATCCATTGTGGCTTGAATTGAAGGGTTCTCCATCCGTTCGTTTTTCGCATGTTTATATTTTAGAAAAACAATCTTGCCGATCAAGTTCAAAAAAGTATGGGCGGCAGCAAAAGACGAATTTTGGGAGGGAGGATTGCCCTGAGCGAGCGGATAACCTGCGGCGAGGACGGCCGTGGGCCGAGCCCTCACGTCCAACCGGCTGTTCACCGAATCATCGGTACACTTCTTTCCGATGCCCGACCTTGACGACTTGAATTTCGGCGGCCGAGTCGTCGATCGAGAAGACGAATCGATAGCGCCCAACGCGAACGCGATAGAGTTCCGAACGCCCCGAAAGCTTCTCGCATCCATGGGGCCGAGGGTCGGCAGCCAGAGCGCGAATCCTCTCTGCCACGCGTTCGCGCTCCTTGCGCGGATCGATCGCCTCGAGCTCCTTGCCAGCGCTGGGCTTGATGAAGACCCTATAGCTTGCCACGCCGCCGTAGCGCCTTCAAGAAGTCTTCAAAGGGAATGCTGGGCTCATGACGTCGCTCATTGAATGCTTCGAGATCCACAGCATCCTCGGCGAGCGCTTCCTTGACCGCCGCGTTGACCATGTCGGAGACCGAGCGATCGGTCGCCGCGGCCTTGAGCCGCAGCGCCCGATAGACGTTCAGCTCCAGGTAAATGGTTGCACGCCTTGCGGTACTCATGACGGCAAGGCTACCACTTGGACGTGATGACGTCAAGGCGCACCGCACGATGCCAGCCGTGAGGAATAGGCGGCTCGGGCGTTCGGGGGACCGGGTGGCTATTCGGGCCGCGCGTCGTAACACCCTCGTTCGCTGAGACTTAGGAGGGATGTTTCTCAAGAGACATGCCGTCGGCCTTCAGGCACGCCGAAGCATCGGGCTGGGCGAGGCGCTTGAGCCGTTCCCCATCGTATCCGCCGTAAAGGAGCTGCACGAAGTGATAGATGATCATCGGGAGGGCCGCCGTGGGTGAGAAGAACTTCTCAGCCAGGACAACGGTCGCCGCCAGGGTCTTTTGAGCCGAGGCATAACTCACGGCAACGCTATCGGGGACATTCAAGCCCGTTCTCCGGCTCAGCCAATAGGACAGGCGAACAAGTACGATGTAGACCGTCAGACTGGCGAGAACGAGCTGTCCGCCCGCCTTGGGGAGCTGGTCATAGAATTCCGGCCTGGCCTTGTGGAAGGTCTTGCAGACCGTGCCGAAAACCACCACCAGGATGCCGACCTGGGCGAGGACCGAAGCGACGGGCCGGAATTTCCTGGTCGGCTCGGGCCACCCGATCCCCACGGCCTGAGCGACGACGATGGGGAGGAGGACGCCGATGAGCAGGGTGACCACCATTCGTTTCACGTCCACGGGCGTCTGGGTGTGGAGGAAGAATCCGATCATGGCCGGGGTGACGAGGATGCTGATGAGGTTGCTCAGGTTGGAGAGCACGATGCTGAGGGCATGGTTTCCCCCGGCGGTCCGCGTGTAAACGATGGCCGAGCTGATGGTCGACGCGGCGCATCCGGCGAGCACGCAGCCCTGGAACAGTTCCGTGCCCGGTCCGAAGAGCATCCAGCCGACCCCATAAGCGGCCAGGGGCGCCGCCAGGTAGGTCATGCCGAGGCTCAAGGCGCTGGCTTTCCAGTTGAGCAGGGACTGGGCGAGCGATTGGAGATTGGCCGTGAGTCCCACGAAGCACATGGTGAAGGCGAGGGTCGCCAGCGACCAATTTCCCGGGAAGTGCACCGCCAATCCGCGTGCAAGGTAGCCCAGCGCCCCCACGGCCACCAGGGCCACGAGAAACCATCGTTTTTTCAGGACACCGAGCCATCCGGCCACGGGTCGATCCCGGGTGTGGATTTCAGGCATCGTCCGCCCTATGGGATTTGTTCGAGAGCCTGCCGCAAATCCCCGATCAGGTCCTCCTCGTCCTCGATGCCGATGGCGAAGCGGACCAGGTTCTCCCGGATGCCGATGGCTTCCCGCTGTTCGCGAGAGAGCTCATAGAAGGACATCAGGGCCGGCTGTTCGATCAGGCTTTCCACGCCGCCGAGGCTGGGGGCGATATAGGGAATCTTCAGGGCGTCGATGAATCGGCTGCATTCCTCCAGGGAGGCCCGGACCTCGAAGCTGACGACGCTTCCGAACCCGCTCATCTGCCGGCAGGCGATGTCGTGGTCCGGATGGCTGGGGAGGCCCGGGTAGTAGGTTCGGAAAATCTTCGGATGCCGTTCCAGGAACTCCGCCACGAGCTGGCCGTTGCGGTTCTGCTTCTCCATCCTCAAGGCGAAGGTTTTGAGGCCCCGGGCCAGGAGGTAGGAGCAGAGGGGGCCCGGGACGGGTCCCAGAATCCCCTGGAGGTCCTTGATGGCCGAGACCAGGCCGTGCCGGCCCGCCACGCAGCCTGCCAGGAGATCGTTGTGTCCGCCGAGGTACTTCGTCGCCGAATGGATCACGAGGTCCACGCCGAACTCGAGCGGCCGCTGGTTGTAGGGTGTGGCGAACGTCGAATCGATCACCGTCTTGATGCCCCGCGGCCGGGCTTCCTTCACCAGCTTCTCCAGATCGACGATGTTGAGGTACGGGTTGGTCGGGGATTCGGTGAAGATCACCTGCGTATTCGGCCGGATGGCCCGGCTGATCGCCTCCGCCTCCGGCTCGACCAGGTCATACTGGATTTCGAATTTCTGGAGCACGGATGCGGCGAACTGGCGCGTTTTCCGATAACAATCGTTCGTGAAGATGAGGTGTGAATCCCGCCGGACCATGGCCAGGAGCGTCGTCGTGATGGCGGCCATCCCGCTCGAGAACAGCAGGGCCATTTCTGCGCCTTCCAGCTTGGCCAGCTTGGCCTCCACCGCCCGCTGCGTCGGATTCCCGTAGCGGCCGTATTCTTCGCCGCGCTGGACCCGGCCCTCCATGTAGTCGATCAGGTCCTGCGTTTTCGGGAACGTATACGTCGAGCTGTGGACGACGGGCAGGGTCAGCGCGAAGTGCGCCTTCGGCCGCGTCTCGCCTCCGTGTACCGAACGCGTCGACATCCCTTCCGGGCGCTTGGACGGCTGCCTCGAGCTCATGGGCCCCTCTCGATCCGGTCCTCGATCGCCTTCCGGACCACGCTCAGGTCGGCTGCGAGCTCGACCGGCGGATTCGCGTAACGGGACGGCACGCCCTCGAGCGCGCCCCGGTGATACCCCACCTTGAACTCGGAGAACTTCAGCCCGTGGGCCGTCGAGATGACGATCACGCGTGCCTTGGAGTCGATCATCCCGCGTGCCTTCAGCTTCAGGAGCACGGCCAGGGCCACCCCCGTGTGCGGACAGTTGAACATCCCGCATCGGTCCGCCAGAGCCGCCGCATTCGCCAAGTCCTCCTCGCTCGCCTGCTCCACCACGCCGTTGAACTTCTTCAGGATGCGAATCGCCTTCTGGACGCTGACCGGGTTGCCGATCTGGATCGCGGAGGCCAGCGTCTTCTGAGCCGGGATCGGCTCGAAACGGTCCCAGCCCTTCTGGTAGGCCTGGTAGAGCGGATTCGCGCGCTCCGCCTGGGCCACCACGATCCGCGGCAGCCGCGTGATCAGCCCCAGGTCCGCCATCAACTCGAAGCCCTTGCCGAGGGCCGAAACGTTGCCCAGATTCCCGCCGGGAATGATGATCGTGTCCGGAACCTCCCAGTCGAACTGCTGCACCAGCTCGATCGATATCGTCTTCTGGCCCTCGATGCGCAACGAGTTCATCGAGTTCGCCAGGTAAATCGTGCTGTCCTCCGTGATGCGCTTCACCAGCGCCATGCACCCGTCGAAATCCGTGTCCAGCGAAAGCACCAGGGCCCCGTTCGACACCGGCTGGATGAGCTGGGCCAGAGAAACCTTGTTCTTCGGGAGGAAGACAATGGAGGGGATGCCTGCCGCGGCGCAGTACGCCGCCAGCGAGGCCGAGGTGTCACCCGTCGACGCGCACGCCACCGCCCGGATCGGCCTCCCGCCCGCAATCATCTGCTTCACCTGCGATACGAGCACCGTCATCCCCAGGTCCTTGAACGAGCCCGTGTGGCTGTTCCCGCACTGTTTCACCCACAAGTCCTCGACCCCGATCACCTTCCCGAAGCGCTCCGTCCAGAACAGGTTCGTTCCTCCTTCGTACATCGAGACGATGTTCCGGTCGTCGATGGCCGGCAAGACCCATTCCTTCTTACCCCAGATGGCGGACCCGTAGGGCCATACTCCCGTCTTGTAGCGATCGTCGAAGAGCCTCATCCACGAGACCGGGCTGTGGTGTCGCAAGGCCTCGGTGTCGTGCCGGACCTCCAGCAGGCTGCCGCACCGCCGGCACTGGTAGACCACCTCATCCAGTTCGTATCGCTCGCCGCAAGGCTCGGCGATGCATTGAAACCAGGCTCGATATCCCAAGGCTTTCTCCTACTTCTCCGTCCTGGAAGCGGGGTTCTTGACGCCCCTCGTCGCTTTGAAATCCTTCGGATTGACTCTCTCCTCCTCCGGCACTTTTGACAACTCCTCCGCGGCCAGTTTCTCCGCCGCTTCACGGCCATCCACGTTGTTTCGGACCACTTTGACCCGGGCCATCTTCGGTTTGGGCGTCTGCTCCCGAACCTCCCTCGGGAGGCCCTTCCACTCCTGCCGGAATCTCCGGGACTTCTCCTCTCTGACCGAAATCCAGTCCTCGAAGTTCCTCCAGGGCATCACCTCGAAAGAGGTCTTACCCTCCTCATCACGGACCTCGACCACAGCATACTTGAGCTGATCGGTCTCGCCCGTGTCCGCCGGACCCTCCCCTTGCACGACCCCGACGAGCCCAGAAGCCAGAGCCAGCAGGCCCACGACAGAGGGAAGTGTGACGAGCCCTCGAATAGGGGAATCCATACCTAACATCAGTGACCATTTCACAGATCGTTAAAAAGCGAAGCCCTTGCCGCATCTTCTTTCGGGTCCGGTCGCTCGAGCCACACCGGTCGGTTAGAGGCAGCGCTACGCTAAGTCATGTTCCGGATAATGGCGTCCCCGAACTCTGAACACTTCACTTCCTTCGCCCCTTCCGTCAAGCGAGCGAAGTCATACGTTACCACTTTCTGCTCGATGGTCCTCTCCAGTCCCTTCAGGATCAGGTCGGAGGCCTCGGCCCAGCCCAGGTGTCTCAGCATCATTTCTCCGGAGAGGAGGACCGAGCCGGGATTCACCTTGTCCTGATTGGCATATTTCGGGGCGGTGCCGTGGGTGGCCTCGAAAATGGCGTGTCCCGTCACATAGTTGATATTCCCGCCCGGCGCGATGCCAATCCCGCCCACCTGCGCCGCCAGCGCGTCCGACGCATAGTCCCCGTTCAGGTTCAAGGTCGCGATCACATCGAACTCGCTCGGGCGAGTCAAGACCTGCTGCAAGAAAATGTCCGCTATGGCATCCTTGATCAGAACCTTGCCCGGAGGGACCTTGCCCCCGCACTCGTCCCAGCTCACCGTCTGGCCGCCGAATTCCTCCTTCGCCAGGGCGTAGCCCCAGCTCCGGAACGCGCCTTCCGTGTACTTCATGATGTTGCCCTTGTGCACCAGCGTCACGCTGCGGCGCTGATTGCGCAACGCATACTCGATCGCCGCACGAATCAAACGGCGGCTGCCCGTCTCGCTCACCGGCTTGATCCCGATGCCCGAGTCCGGCCGAAGCTTCCAGCCGAACTCCCGCTGGCAGAAGTCGATGAGCTTACGGGCCGCATCCGAGCCGCTCGGATGCTCGAATCCGGCATACACGTCCTCGGTATTCTCACGGAAGATCACCATGTCGACCAACTCGGGATGCTTCACCGGGCTAGGCACGCCGCGGAACCATCGTACCGGCCTGAGGCAGACATAGAGGTCCAGGACCTGCCTCAGCGCCACGTTCAGACTGCGGATGCCGCCGCCCACCGGCGTGGTCAGTGGGCCCTTGATGCCGACGACGTACTCGCGGAATGCCTCCACGGTCTGCTGCGGCAGCCAATCCCCGACCTCCCGGAACGCCTTCTCACCCGCCAGGACTTCCATCCAGGCGATGCGCCGGTCCCCCCGGTAGGCCTTTTCCACCGCGGCGTCCATGACGCGGGATGCCGCGCGCCAGATATCGGGGCCTGTGCCGTCTCCGATGATGAACGGGACGACCGGCCTGGAAGGAACTCTGACTTTACCGTCACGGCACGTGATGTTTTCCCCGCCCGGAGGAACCTGAATCTCAAATTTGCCCACGGCTACACTCCCCGATGTTGAACAGTGCTGGAATTCTCAAATTTCAGGTCCGAGTTTTGAAACGGAGACCTTTCCTCTGTCTCGTGATGCGCGGGCCATCCCATCTCTCAGGGCGGGCGAAGCCCGCAACCCAGCAAGGGACGAAAGGTGTCAGGGTTCAGGAATCAGGAATCCACTGACACCTTTCAACTTCTCCGCGCGGCGTGGAGAAGTTACGCCCAATGACTCCAAGAGGGCGGCCATTATTATACCGTCAGGACTCATTCCCGCACCCGGACCGACGCCAGGAAGGCCTGAAAGCTGTCTTCCCACCGTCTTACCGTTTTTTCCGGCCCCACGAGCTTGAAAAAAAATGGCCCCGCTTCGGTCTCCAGCACCGCCGCAGCCATCCGGTAGCCCGGCTTCTCCGAGACCGCCCGCATCAGGGGCCCCTGGCTGTCCCTGTAGATGCCGTTCAACTTCAACACCGTCGATTTCATGTTCCCGATATTCCCTTCTTGAATCTCGGCCTTCTTCTGCGACGGGCTGCCGTCCGGCTGCTTCATCTGCCCGATCCAGCGGTCCAGGTTGTCCTGGGTCGATCCGCCCCCGCCCGGGAAATGGAAGACGGCCAGGGAGGCATCCTCCGCGTCCGGCTCCACCTTCGGCAGGCGGAACTGGGCGTATCGCATGGCCGAGGACGGTTTCTCTCGAACCCAGCCTTCAGGCACGACGTAATCCAACTGGGCCGTGTTTTCCGCTCCCGCCGGGCCCTCCACCAGCATCGTCAAGACCGCCACGAGCAGTGGCCGAACTGCCGGCCGGACGCCAGTCCCTCGTCGGGCCGCCGGTCCCTTCACCCTGGATGGCCTGGTCTTCGAGCGTGTCATCACGTCGAATTTTCGCTCCGGCGTCGCTAAAATCAAGTCGTGCAAACGAAGCGCGGCCTCCATGCGGCCAGCCCGGCCATGGAAAAACATCGAGCATGGTTCAAGGGTCACGGTTGAGATTCTTGGGGATGGCTCGCACGCCGGAACGAGATTCCGCCAGCACCTGCCGTTCCAGCGTGCGCGCGCACGAGCAGCAACTCGTTAGCGAAAACTTCTGTCGTCCCTACGGGACTCTTGTGGTTGATGCGCTTTCCCTTCCCAGGGCTGCGTTCGCCTTCGCGGGGCTTCGGCGAACTTGTG
>JACPCR010000013.1 GCA_016179685.1 Planctomycetota bacterium
CTACGCCCCCGATTTTCATCGTTGAACCCCCGGTCCCGCCCGCCGCCCAACCCCCTCACCGCCAACGCCAGGGTTCGGGAAGCATTTTGCGGGACGCTCGGGACGCTCTAGGCGGTTTCACCCTTGGGCGCGAAAAATGTTAAAATCATACGTATGGGCTTCCAGGCACATGATTTCTTTTTATCATCGGCATTGCGTTGTTCCCTGGAGGAGTTTGGATATGCATAACGAGTTTACCGCCGTCATTGAAAAGGAGGGTAAGTGGTTCACCGCCTACTGTCCTGAAATCCCAGGGGCGAACGGGCAGGGCCGAACCAAACAAAAAGCCAAGAAAAGCCTCTCCGCAGCCATCGACCTGATTTTGGAGGATCGCCGTGCGGACGACCTACGTGGCGTTCCATCTGGAGCTATCAAAGAGGTGGTCTGCGTGGAATGAGGCGCGACGCCTTACTCCGACATCTTCGCAAGCACGGATGTGTCCTCAAACGTGAGGGTGGCGCCCACTCGCTTTGGATGAATCCACAAACCGGCGAAGTCGAGGCAGTGCCAGGGCACATCGAAATTCCCAATTCTCTGGCGAGAAAAATCTGCCAAGGCCTTTCGATCCCTGAAATCGGTTGACTGGCCTTTCTTTGAAAGGCTTTCGATACCTGGACCCGATGCCGGAATAACGGATGGTCTGGTCTCAACCGGCCCATGAAGGCCTCATTATTGTCTGTGGAATCCCAGGGTTGGAAGGAGCACCCCATCCGCGTGGGCGATGGCGCGGGCGAGTGGCCGTATCAGGCCGGGGAATGCCAGTTCGTGCATTTTTTCAAAACCCTCAAAGGCTTTTCCCATTCGGCATAACGCAGATGCAGAATGGGGAGACCGTCCTCCTGGCCAGCGCCGAGCTGCCGGGCTCAACGCCCGCCGTCTCTTTCAGCCGGGACCGGGGAGACACCTGGAGTGAATCCCAACCGATCCTGGAGGGATTCTCGAGTAAACTGCAACTCAAACTCAAAAAGCTTTTTCAAGTTTGGAGCGCTAAGCACCAATGAACCTGCTCCCCCTGGCCAGCACCTTCCTTCTCTTCAGCTTCTGCGGCTTCAGCCCAGCCGAACCCTTCGATGATTCCTGGCGCTATCCCGTGCACGCCATCCCGAGGCTCGAGGCCGCTCCGGCGGTGGATGGCGTCATCGACCCACCGGAATGGGCGCGCGCCACGCTGCTGCCGCCCTTCCTCGAGATGGACCCCGGAGTCCGGCCAGGCCTCCCTCCGCGGGAACGCACCTGGGTCTGGATGGCCTATGACACGGGGTCTCTGTTCATCGCCTGGCGGCAGGACCTTCCCCCGGAAGAGTTGCCCGCTCTCGCCACGGTCACCGACAAACGCGACGCCTGCGAGGCTCGGGATAACACCATCAACATCCTTTTCAGCGTCAAGGAGAATCTTTGGGAGCAGTTCAATATCTCCGGCAACGCCGCTTCCCAGCTCTATGACCGCCGGTTCGACGACGGCAGCGGCAACTACTGGAATCCAGATGTGACCTATAAGTCACGGGCACTGCCTTCCGGTTGGGAGGGCGAGCTGAAGATACCCTTCAAAGAGCTGGGGCTCGACGCCGCACCCGCGGACGGCACGGCCTGGAAGTGCTATTTCTACTCCGCCTGGCGCAGGAAGGGCACGAAGCTCTTCGCCTGGCCTTACGTGCGCTGGCGCACGCAGGGGGAGACGGGCACGGTCCTGTTCGGCGGCGGCGTGCCGGGTGTACGATTCGACCAGCCCGGGACGGTTCAAGCCGCCGGAGGCGGTGCGGAGGTCCAGGCGCGCCTTCTCCGCCGCAAGGCTCGCTCCCGGCAGAGCTATTGCCAGCACCTCGCCAGCGCCCTTCAGGTGAGCCAGGTCGAGGGGGGCACCTTTGAAAGCCTCGAGAAGATCGTCGGGGACGCCCTCGCCGCGTTCGAGCCGGCCAGCGAGATTCGCGAGCCTGGCGAATACCTGTTGCGTTATGAAATCCGGCATGGCAACCAAATCCTGGCCCAGGGCGTGCATCCGTTCTTCCAGCCGCCTCCTCTCGACCTGGAGGTCACGCCCTTCTTCCTGATGGCCAGGAAGCTCCTCGTCGAGGTCCGGGTTGAAGTTGAAAGCGCCCGGACAGTCGAGGTTACCTTGCGGCCCGGCGACCTGAAGGCTGCTGATGCCCTCGATTCCGGGCGCGCCCAGTTCGAGTTTCCCGCCGAGAAGCTGCCGGAGGGTGAGTTCGACGTGGCCGCCGAGGCCCGGGGTCCCGCAGGCGAGGTCCTCGCGCGGGGGACCTGGTCCGGCAGGCGTCCGCCGCCGCCGGACTGGTGGACGCTGCGAGAGGGCCTCGAGCCTCTGGTGCCCCCGCCCTGGACACCCGTCGAGGCCACGCGGCGGGAGGTCCGCGTCCTGGGACGCCGTTACGAATTTCAGAAGCAGTCAGTCCCCGCCCAGGTGGAGACTCGGGGACGCGCCCTGCTGGCCGCCCCGATGGAGCTGCAGACCACTGCGCCCTGGAAGGCCCGGCGATTCCGGCTCGTTGAGAAGAAGCCTGATGCTGCCCTTTACGAGGGCGAGATGAGGGCCGGCAGCCTGGTTCTGAAGACCACCACCCGCGTCGAGTTCGACGGCTTCATGCTCATCGACCTGGAGCTTGGCGGAGAGGGCGTTCTTGACCGCCTCGACCTCGTCATTCCCTTCCGCAGGGAGCACGCGGTGCTCCTGCAGAATTATTCGAAGGCGGCGGGGCCTGGCAACCGCGTCCCGCGTTTTGCAGGCCTCGTGCCCGTCGAAGGCTATCTGTCGGCCCCCATGATGACCACCTGGATCGGCACGGACCACTACGGACTCGAATGGTCCTGCGAATCCTCACGCGGATGGTCCATGGCCAAGCCCGACCGCGCCATGGAGGTCGCCACGGAGGAGGAGCAGGTCGTCCTCCGCGTCCACTTCATCAGCCGCCCCGTCACGCTTTCAGCGAAGAGCCCGCGCCGTATCCGCTTCGGACTGGTCGCCACGCCCACCAAGACCCTCCGGCCCCAGCTCCAGCGCTGCCGGCCCTACGACGACGTCTACCCCGCGCTTCTCCCCCTGAACTGGGCGGGTGTCCCCGCCTGGCACGCCCCGGTCCACGACCCCGCGATCGCCGAGAAAGGCAAGAGCTGGACGGCACGGGCACGCCAGGATGGGGCGAAATACCTCGTCAATGGCGGCTGGAATATCTCGACCCAGTCGCCCGATTGGGAGGCCTGGGGCAAGGAAATGGTCGCCGAGCCGCTCCAGAACGTCAGCTTCAGCGAGGCCAAACAGTACGCCGCCTGCTGGCGCACCCCCTTCGCCGCCTTCATCGCCAACAGCTTCGGGTTCAACGCCCGTTTGCTCCGGTTTCATGGCATCCGGTTCGATACCGTCGTCCCCAGCTATGAATGCGAGAGCCTCGTGCACGGATGCGGCTGGCGAGACGACGACGGCCGGACCTGGCCCTCATCCAGCATTTTCTCTCAGCGAGAGGTCTGGAAGCGCCTCTACCGCGTTTTTCATGGCGGCGTCATCGCGGACGGCCACCTGTACACGCCCAAGGCCGGCGGCCCCATCATGGCCGTCGACAGCTTCACCGATATCCACGAGATCGGCGAGGGCTTTTACCAGCATGCGAAGAACCTCAAGGAAGGCTACCCGCCCGGCGTGGTCCGGGCCACGATGACCGGCGAGGCCTATGGCTTTCGTACCCAGGCGAATTTGAAGGACGGCCCGCTCTACTTCAACGAACGCATCGCCGCCCTCCTCGTCAACGGGGCGGAGCCGCGTTTCCATGACTACCGCTTCTGGAAGACCGGATACGAGGCCCACGCCACGCCCGCCGTCTCCATATGGGAGGCCTGGGACTGGGTGGACCGCTGGAACGCGGAGTTCATCGGATGGTGGGAGAACACGAACTTCCTCAACGTGAACGCGGCGGAGAAGATGGTCCTCGCCAGCCTCTACCTCCAGAGCGGCCGCAAAGCCCTTCTCACCGTTGCCAACTACGAAAAAGAGCCCATCGACGACCTCGAGGTCCAGCTCCACCTGGCTCAGCTCGGCCTGGCCGAGCCGGTCTTCGCCGAGGATGCCATCACCCTCGAGCCCGTGGCCGTCGAGCCCGGCGGCCGAATGCGGCTGGACCTTCTTGGCCAGCGCTACCGGCTCGTTAAGGTCTCGCCGCAGCCTCCACGATTTCGCGAGGAGGCGCTGGGCCCCAATCTTCTCGTTCAGCCGCCCGCGGAGATCACGGAGAACTGGACGTCCCCTGAAATCCCGCTCGATCCGGCCTCCACCTACATCCTGAGCGCCCGGGTGCGGATCGACCGCAATCTGGGCGAGGGGGGGTCGAGTCCGAACATCATGGGCAAATTTGCGCCGTCCATCGGCCATTACGCCTTCATCGCACTCGAGGGGCCCGGCATCAGCGGCGTCAACGCCACCCGCAAGCTCGCCCTCTGCCGCGTTGAAGGCGTCGATCAGCCCGTCCCGTACCTGGAGACGGACGTTTACCGCCGCAGCTACCTTCCCCAGTGGTGGGAAAAAACGCCGGGCTTTACACCCCTGTTCCTCGTGGTCGCCACGGGACCCGCCACGGACTCCGGCCGATTCATCGTGCGCACGACGGACCCGGGCCAGGCGGTGTTCAATGACCTTGCGTTGAAAAAAGTCCTCGAGTCACCCGGTCCGCGTTGAATGGCAGCCTCTGCGTCCTTGCGGCTCATGAATGCTCTCTGTTTGGGGCACTCATAGCCCATAACCTGGGAAAATGGGAAAACGTAAGTGATTGTGTGGAAGTGGCTTGCCTGGGATTGCGGTAACTTCTCAATAGGTTCGGGGAAGACGACCAGCTCAAGTCCATGAAGTATGAATTCCGTAGCGGAACGCGTCAGCGTTCCGTCCGCGAGATGAGAATTGAGGGCCCAGACGAAGCGCTGAATCATCATCGGTTACGAAATCGGGCGGGGCCGTCTCCCCGAACTTATGGAGATGACACGGATTGCGGAAAAGCGCATCGGAAGGGGCCCAGCACTTCGCTTCTGGCGCACGGAATGAAACCTCGGCAAAATATTCAGACCCAAGCTCTACTCCTCCATCGACCCCCAGCTCCTGTCTGACCCCATGCTCCCCCTGATTTTCTTCTTCGGCCTGCTCGCCTCTGCCACCGCTGAAGAAAGTCCAACCCTCGAAGTCGTCGAAGTCCAGGTCGGTGAGTTTTACCGTGAGCGCGTCCTCGGACTCGAGTTGGACCTGATCAACCGCGGTCCCAAGGCCCGAAAGGTGAGGGTCCAGGCCGACCTCGCTCAGGGGGATGAGATTCTTGCCCGGACCGATGACGCGTTGGAGATTCCCCCGAATCAGCGCCGCGGCGCACGCCTCACCCATAAGAACAACTTTGGGAAATACCGTATTCAGTACCGCATCATGGATGATGCCTCCGGCCAGGCCCTGGCCAAGAATGCCCTCGACTTCGAGTCCGGGGGCCCCCTCCAAGTCGACCTTCTGCCATTCTTCCTCTCGCGCAACGGCGTCCTGGCCAAGTGCCGGCTCGATGTGCCGCCCGATCACCGGACCTTCCAGTGGTCGGGCCGAATGCTGTCCGAAAACGGGGAGACCCGGAGTCAAGCCAGCCGAACGGCTGAGAATCTCGAGGCCGAGCTTCTGCTGGAAGCCAGGATGCTGCCGTCTGGAAAGTATCGGGCGCTTATAGAAGTGGGTGATGCACAGGGAGTTATATTCGGCCGGAGAACCATCCCCTTCATCCGGCCCGAGGACCCGCCCTGGTGGGCCCACCGGGAAGGATTCGAGCCGGCCGTGCCCGAGCCTTGGACGCCCGTCGAGCTTTCGGGCGACGACGGCCGCTTCGAGGCCCGCGTCTGGGGACGCCGGTATGTTTTCGAAGGCAGCCCCCTCCCCGCCTATATCGAGAACCAAGGGAAGCCCATCCTCGCCGGGCCCATCCGGCTCGCGCCGGGCAACGAAGGCGGGACCGACCTTGACGCCTTCGGGCCGTGGAGGCCGGACCAGACCACACGGGACGACGAAGCCGTCACCCTGTCCTACCGCGGCTCGGCTGCTGGCTTTGAAGTTCGGGCCGCGACCCGCATCGAGTTCGATGGCTTCATGCGCATCGACCTGGTTCTCGAGCCAAAGCCCGGCCAGCCGACCACCGTTGGCCCCTTCGGCCTTCTCGTCCCCGTCCAGGCGGACCTGGCTACCCACATGACCAATTATCGCACGGCGCCGGGCCCCGCCACCGCCGTGGGCCGTTACGTCGGGCCCGTCCCCGCGCCAGGCAGGGACTACCGCTCACCCGTCATGCTCACCACATGGCTCGGCTGCGATACCGGCGGACTCGAGTGGTCCGCCGAGTCTTCCCGAGGCTGGTCGCTCGAAAACCCCCAGGAAGCCCTTCGCGTCTGGCGTCAGGACCCCGCGGTCTGGTTCGAAGCCCGGCTCGCCTCGAGGCCGTTCCGCCTGCAGCAGCGCCGCACATGGACTTTCGGGCTCGTCGCCACTCCCACCAAGCCTCTTCCCAAAGGCTGGGCCCAGTGGCGCATCTATGACAACATCAACCCCATGATCGTGCCTTATGATTGGTCCGGCTATTCCATGTGGAATCCGGAGGTGACCGACCCTGCCCTCAAACAGAAGCTTCAGGAAATGTACCGGGGCATCCGCGAACGAGGAGGAAAACCGCTCGTCCACGGCGGTTGGGGCGTCTCTTCCGTCGCACCCGAGTGGCCCACCTGGTGTCTCGAGATGATCGCCGAACCCGTCACTCCCACCATCTACGACGAGTATGACGGCTGTTACCGCACCCCGTACGTCGATTTCATGGCCGGAAGCTTCGCCGCCAATGCCCGCAACCTCGGATTCGACGGCATCCGCTTCGATACGGTCATCCCCTGGCGTCCCTGCGAGAGCGAAGTCCACGGGTGCGGATGGCGCGGCGACGACGGCCGCCTTTTCGGCTCGGCGAACCTTTGGGCCCAACGCGAGTTCCTCAAGCGAATGTATCGGGTCTTCCATGGAGGTGCCATCCCGGACGGCCTGATCTACCTGCCCGTGGCCGGTCCGCCCCTCATGTGCATCGAGTCCTTCGAGGATATCCACGAGACCGGCGAGGGCTACTACATGAAAGCCGCCAGCCTTCGCGAGGGCTACCCCCAGGAGGCCGTGCGCGTCTGGATGACCGGCCGGCCCTACGGCTTCATCGCCCAAAACAACATCAAGGGCGAGCCGCTTGGGTCCAACCAGCGCATCGGTGCGCTCCTCGCTGCCGGGGCCGAGCCGCGCTTCGTTCCCTGGCAAAATTCCTCGATCAATTACGAACGCACCAGCATCCCCGCCCCTGCCATCTGGTCCGTCTACGCCTGGATCGACCGTTCCACCGCCGAGTGGCATCCGCACTGGGAGAACGACGCCCTCATCTCCCATGAGCCCAGGGACCGAGAAATCTACACGAGCTTTTACCTCCAGAAGGGCCGGAGAATGCTCCTCATCGTTACTTCGTATGAGACCGAGCCGGTCGATGAGGTCCGCATCACTCTGGATATCGAGAAGCTCGGACTCCCCGCGGCTTTGCACGCGGACGATGCCATCACTCAGGAACGGCTCGAAGCGTCCTCGGGCCGCATCTCCCTCGCCATCCTTCCCGAGCGATACCGGCTCGTCCGGGTTTCCACGGAGCCCTTTACGGAGGAGAAACCCCTGGCCCTGACTCAGCCCAGGAGTGAGGCCGCCACCGCCAGGGCTACGCCGCCGCCGGACTGGTCGTCCCTCAAGCTGGGTCCGAACCTGTTGAGCAACGGCGGATTCGAAGCCTGGACGGGACCCCAGGAGGACGAGGAAGACGAGGATGAGGACGAGGCGGACAGGGGTGAGGACGGCGAGGACAAGGAGGATAAGGAGGAGAGGGAGGGCAAGGACGACGGGAAGAGGGCCGGGGACGTCGACCAGGAGGCCGAGCCTGAAGGAAGCGAGAAGATGAAAAAGTGGGGCCAGCAGTGGACGGCGGGCGCGCTTTCCCCCGAGGGTTGGATGCCCTTCAGCTACAACCCGCGGGTCAATCAGGCCTTCCGGGACGAATCGGTCCGCATCGAAGGCCGGTGCTCTCTCCGGGTCGAAACCGCCAACGACTTCTTCGCCATGCAGGGCAAGGCCGTCAAAGCGCATACCCGCTACGCGCTCCGCGCCCTCGTGAGGGTCAAGGGCCACATCAAGAACGGACAGACTCTGCTCTGCGTCGAGCCGAACCTCGGAGGCAGCTTCAACCAGGCCACCGAGGACACCGGACAGTGGCAGGAACTGGCTGGGGTCATCGACACTGCGGAATTCGAGCAGATCACCTTTCAGATTCGTGCCTTCGGAGATGGCATCGTCTGGATCGACGGCGTGGGGCTTTATGAAATACTGGGAACGGCGGAGGCTTCTGGCCTTCCGTCTCAAGAGTAGGGGTCCAACCTATCACGACAGCGTAGATTTGGACGTAAGTCGTTGGAGTGAGCGCTTTAGCGCTTGCCGGCTCTTAATCCATATCTCTCCGGTTTCCCCGAAGCTGAACACCCCATGGCCCTTTTCCAAGCGGAAGGAAACGCTCGGGACCTCCTTCCCCCTGTACGGAAAAAGGAGCGTCGCGGCGAAAAACGGAAGTTCCTGGTCTGACGAGAACACCAGGCATGGCGCCGGCTCGATCAGGCCGTACCTTCTCGAATACCATCCCTCGCGGGGGTTTTTGCGGCCGACCCTG
>JACPCR010000014.1 GCA_016179685.1 Planctomycetota bacterium
CGCCCGATTCCCGGAAGCTCATGGCGGATTGGACGTGGAGCTGAAGCCGATGGGGGCCCGGAGTGGCTGCCGCGAAGCGCGTGGGCAGACTCTCTACCGCGGGAGCGTGCGGCGCGACGAGAAGGTCGAGGTCTCCGTCTCGGTCGAAGTCGAGCCAGGCGGCGCGGTATCCCGCGGCCGTGATCTCCAGGCCTGAAGATCGTGTAGCGTCTTCAAAGTGATGGCCCCGGTTGAGAAACAGGCGGGAGGGAGCTTTCCAGGCCAGGGCGAAGAAGTCGGTGCGGCCGTCCTGGTCGACGTCGGCGGGGCAGAGGTCCACGATGACGGTATTGGGCGGCAGCCCGAAGTCCAATTCTGAAGGCGAGAAGCGGCCGCGCTCCTGCCGCCAGAGGCGGAGGGGCTGTGCGCCTGGGCCGGCCTCGAGGAGGTCGGCGTCCCCGTCGGAGTCGGCATCGAGGAAGGCGGCGCTGAGGATCGATCGTTTTCCGGCGAGGCCCGCCGAGTCCGTGTCGTTGGTGACGCCGCCTGCGCCGCGAAGGAACAGGCGGCACTCGCCGGCCTGCCAGGGATTGGGGATAGTCAGAAGGTCCAGGTCGCCGTCGCCGTCCACGTCCTGCTCGAGAAAGCGCGACTCGGAATCCGGGACCCGGGCGACGGACGCCGTTTCGTCCGACGGCGATGGCGTCGCGCTCGTGTCGGGTCCGGCCGGCTGCCGATCGGCCTGAAGAACGACCGACAGGGCATGGGGAACGAGGGGAGGGGGGAGTCGGACCGCGGCCGGTATCGTATCCGGGTAGTATCCGAGTGCGGAGGCAGCGGAGAGGAGCGCCCAGCGGAAGGGGAGAAGGTGAGGCTGGTGGATCGTGGCGGCGGCGAGGTCGGCGCGGGTATCGCCCTCGGAGGCGACAATGGAAACGGATGCCGCTGCGATGGCCTGCTGGATGGGCCGGAGGAAGAAGCCGGCGGCTGCGGCGGGGTCCCCTTTCTCCATGGCGACGACGCCGGAGAGGAAATCGGCCTCGGGACACTTGAGAGAGAAACGCCGGACCACATCGAGGTGTCGAAGGGCGGCATCGGGATTGGAACGCGTGAGCGCAATACGGCCCAGGAGGAGGAACGGCCCGCTTTCCTCCTGGTTGCGCGTGAGGTAGCGACGCAGCTCCGCCTCGGCGGCGGCCGGGTCGAAGGGGAAGCCCGGTGGCGGCCCGGCGAGCCAGCGGGCGAGCTGGAGATGGGCCCTGGGCGCGTCGTTGCCGTTGGCGTCGATGCACTGGCGAAGGGCGTCGAGCGCGGCGGGCGCGTCACCCGACTCGGCGCAGGCCACGGCGAGGTTGAAAAGGCATGTCTCATTGCCGGGCCGGAGGGCGAGGGCGGCCCGATAGGCGTCGGCGGCCGAGGCATACTGGCCGTCATGAAAGGCTCTCTGGGCGGACTCGAAGGAGGACCAGAAGGCCCGGATCGGGTCGCGCTGTGCGGCCGATCCCGGCGCATCCCCGGACGGAGTCGGACCCGCAGGGGGACCGGGACCGCGGTTCATGCGCCAAGCGAGGATGAGAACAAGACCCGCAACGCCGGCAAGAAAGAAGGCCTGAGCGAGGTGCTTCAGCGGACGGTTTCCACGGATGACCGGGGCGGCGGGCTTGAGAATCCTGGGGTCGTCCCTCATGGTCTGTCTCCCCCGCAACTACTTTGCGAAACCATTATTTCGCCCCTTCCAAAGGGAACTTCGACTTGGGGCTGTTAATGAAGGGGCAATTCGTTCTTTTCACTAAGTTGTTACTCTTCCCCTTCGCGCTGAATCTCGATGGTCTGATTCGCGGAAATATCCTGGAGGGCCTGCTGGTGTCCGTCGGGCCAGCGAATCTCGATGCGGTCGGCCTTCGGATTCTGACCGAGGCCGAATTCGAGCTCCAGGCTGTTGTGGGAGAGGTAGGAATTGCCGGCCCCGACCTGGCGCGTTTGCCATGCCCCGCCGGCGAGAAGTCGAACGGATGCGCCGACGGCGAAGCGGTTGCGGTGCGTCTGGCCGAGTCGGACTTTGAGCCAGTGGGAGGCGTTGCCGCCGTCGTTGCGGAGGAGGATGCCGGGTCCGCCGTGCACGACGACGAAGGCATCGACGTCCCCGTCGTTGTCGTAATCGCCGAAGGCGGCGCCGCGTCCGACGATGGTGCGCTGGAAGAAATCACCACTGATCTTGCCGACCTCGTAGAAGCCGGCGGGGCCGTGATTCCAGAAGAGGAAGGGAAGCATGGGGACGAGGAGTCGGGTGTCCTCCGGCCGTTCGAAGGTGCTGCCGTTGACGACGAAAAGGTCCAGCCTGCCGTCGTTGTCGAAGTCGATGAACTCGGTGCCCCAGCCGATGGCGTCCAGGCTGATCTGGCCGAGGCCGCGTGCGTCGGCCATGTCCATGAACAGGGCGGGCCCCTCGGGGGCGTTGGGGTCGGTCGATCGGCGCTGGTTCTCGTACAGGGCGTTTTCCTGGGCTATCCAGTGGGTGAGAAAGAGATCGAAGTCTCCGTCGTTATCGGGATCGCCCACGGCAAGGCCCATGGCTCCGCGGTAGTCGGCAGCAAGAGAAGAGGCGCCGACGTCTTCGAAGCTGCCGTCGCCCCGGTTGCGAAAGACGCCGTTCTGTGAGACGTCGTTGGCGATGTAAAGGTCGGGCCAGAGGTCACCGTCGAAGTCGACCCAGGAGACGGACATGCCCCGGCCGTTCGGATCGGCGCAGCCGGCTTCCTTCGCCACTTCACTGAAGGTGCCGTCGCCGTTGTTGCGGTAGAGGAGATTGCGCTCGGGAGGATAGGATGAGGGATTGAGGGTGTAAGGGAGGTCGCCGCGGAAGGCTGCGGCGGGGCGCTGCCGATCGGTCTCGGAGAACGAGAACTGGACGTAATTGGCGACGTAGAGGTCGAGGTCGCCGTCGAGGTCGTAGTCGCCCCAGGCGGCGCCGGCCCCGAAGCGGTCATCGTCCACGCCGGCCTCGCGCGAGACGTCGAGGAAGCGGCCGCCGTCGTTCCGGAGGAGCCGGTTCGGCCCGTAGGCGGTGACGTAGAGGTCGAGGTCGCCGTCATTATCATAATCGCCCCAGGCGACGCCCATGCCGGTGAGGGCCGCATCAACGCCCGCCTGGTGTGCGACATCTTCGAAGCTGCCGTCGCCGCGGTTTCTGTAGAGGGCGCACCGTGCGGGCGACCGGGCGAGTTCTTGTGCTGGGAGGAGGATCGAGCCGGCGGCGTTGGCGATGAAGAGGTCGAGGTCGCCGTCGAGGTCATAATCGGCCCAGCCGGCCCCGCTGCCCATATCCTCGGCGATGAGGGAGGCGCGGTCACCGTTGAAATGGCGGAAACGGATGCCTGCCCGTTGTGTCACATCCGTGAAGGCGACGCGGGCGGGGTAGTCAGCGGGGATGGCTCTGGCGAGGGCGTCGGAGAGGCCGGGGACAGGCCCCTCGCGGCGAGGTGCGGTGTTATTCCGGTGCTTCCAGGCGGCGAGTCCACCCGAGACGAGCGTGAACGCGAGGGCGGCGAGACACCAGGAGAGCGTGCGGGCATGGCGGCGCGTCATGGGCTGCGGGAAATACTTGGGGGCGGCTGCACGCGAATATCAGCTTGGGCCTCGGAAACATCGGTGACGGCGGCCGTGACGCCCGAAGTCTCGCCGAACAAGACGTTGAGCAGGAACTGATCAATCTTGCGGTATCGGAGCACGGCTTCCACACGGAGCGTCAAGGGAATGGAACTCGCCGGGGCATCGAATTCGAAAGTCTGTGCGGAGGCCGCCGGTATGCGCGCCGCGTCCGAGTCCGGTCCGACGCTAAGACCCGGGCAGGGAAATTCATAGGAGGCGGTGTCCGAAAAGCCCGGGAAAAGGGAACGGCGGAAGCGGGCCCCGACCATCTCCCAGAGATTGTGACGGTCGATCAGGTTGCCGTATCGGTCGATGCCTTCGGCCTTGAAGATGAACGAGCCTGGCTGGATGAAATGTTTGTCATCCAGATGGCCTGACCGGTAGACCTCCTCACCCTTCGGCCCGGTCACACGGAGATCGACCCAGCTTTGAATGATGTCGAGCGGGCCGGTCGGGAAATCGTGTCCGACCTTGTTATTGGTAACGACGACCTTTACGGTGACGGTGCTTCCCGGCGTAACTTCTGCTGGCGAAAGGATTTGAATCGGGACAGCGGGCCCCATGCTCCAGCGGTCCGCAATCTCAGGAACGACCGTCTCGCCACGCAGCCATTCTTCCGTAAAACGAAGTTGGGCGTGGTGGCCCGGGAGCTTGAGGACGGCGGGGATGAACTGGTTTGCAGCGATAAAGCGGTGGGAGCGATGGTGGCCGTCCTCTTGATGCCGGTAGCCGTCCTGAACATCGCCGGATGCGGGGTCGCCCGAGGAGGGCATCAAGCGCATGTGGCACTCGCGGCAGGTGATGGTCTTCGAGGGATCGGACTCGGAATGCCACCGGCTCTTACGCCAGTTGTCATATTGGTTTTGAAGCTGGACCCACCCGACGCGATTGATTTGTTCGTCGATGAATTGTTTATGGCACGCTGCGCAGTACTCGGGCGTCTTGTACAAGTCCCGGGTGAACGAGCGGACGTGTTGGGCGGGATAGGCTCGGATCAGAAAGTCGCTGGTCCATTTCCCGATGGAATTGGAGGAAAGCTGGAAGGCGTAATAGGAGGGCTGGTCAATGGTGTAATTGGCGTTGCCCTGCACGTCGGTGCGGACGATGGAGTGACACACGGTGCAGGACACGCCTTCGTCCGCGCCGTAGGAGGTCAAGTCCTCGTTGTAGAGATTCTTGTTGCCCGAGAAGAGGGCGATGGGGTCGTGACAGCCCGCGCAATACCGGGTGGATTCCGGGCCGTTGTTGTCCGCCATCAGGCGCTGAATCTTCTGGAAGCCGGGGTCCATCGAGGCGTAGCGGTGTGCGCTAGGCAGCCATTCGGCGTAGATTTCTTCGTGGCAGCCGGAGGTGCCGCAGCCGCGGGACTCGGCCAGCGAACGCGGGTCGTACGCGCCGCCCGAGGCGGTTTTCACCAGGCTCGGAGCAAAGGGCTTGTCAGGCCCGAATTTCCAACTGTAATCGGCCGGGAATTCGTTGTAGAAGGCGCTGGGCCGGTAGCCGATGGCGGCGAGGATGGGAAGGGCGAGAAGGACCGAGGCAATGCCCAGGGACACAGAGAGGAAGCGGCGCTGAGCGGCCCTGAGGACGGTGGCTGCATCGGATGCCTGGCGACGGACGAGCACGAGCAGAACGTGCGGCAGAGCCGCGGCGAGGATGGCGAAGGTCGTGACGAGGTGGACCATGTCCCAAAAATACTCCATTCGATTTCCAAAGACCGTCTGGAAGGTCAGAAGCAAGCCGCTGAGGGAGCAGGCCGCCGTGGAGGCGAAGGCGAAATAACCCAGGACCTTGACATGCGTCCAGGGGTAATCTTGCCAAACGCACAAGTGTCGGGCTTGATACCAGGCGTAGGGGAGGATGAAAGCCAATCCGGCGGCCGTATGAACGAGAACGATGAACTGGCCCGGCACACTGAAGGGAAGTAGAAAAATGGCCAAGCCGGACAGGATTTCGAACAGCAGGAGTCCAGCGACAGCAGCAAGCAGACGGGCGTTCCATTCTCGGACCGGATCGGGGGTTGGTCGGGCTTCTGAGTGTTCCATGATTATTGAAGAAGGTCGGTCTTTGGGTGCAAGAATGTATGGTCTCCGAGTTTAATATTCGCAATTTGCAGCAAAGCACGTTCCCGGCCAATACAATAGCAAAACTTAGTTGTTATTTATTTGGGCAAACAAAGTTATGACCAAACACTTGCACGCACGTAAAAGTTGCAAAATGCGACAATAATGCAGAAATTGCCAATCAACATGCTAAAGGCCGAAAGATTTTTATGTGAAAGAAGAAAAAAATCCGTGTCACCCGCGTCATCCGCGGTTAAATTCCTTCTTATGCTTGACGAATGTCACGACTGGTCGAATTTCGCCCCATTGATCCGGCCTGTCTGCCGCTCCGCCGCGCATCCACCCGCAGGACTCCTCACAGTCCCTCCCAAACTTGTCTCTGTGTGAGGGAGGTTCCCATAGTACCGACGGAATCCCTCCTGGCGGGACATGTCCCACAGGGACGACTGCGGGAGGGCAAAGTGCGGAAACGGGAGCCTTCCGGTAGGGACAAGTTCGCGGGGACGGGTGTGGCGGACCTGGCCTGAGCTTTGTTTTCTCGCCGCTCCCAAACTTGTCCCCACCGGAGGTATCTTCCGCTATGGGGCTGTCTGTGAAGGGGTAACTCGCCGTTTTCAGTAAGGTGGTCTCGCGCCGTTACGGGAGCGAAACCACCTGGCGGGCACGAATGGACTCGTAGGCGGCGAAGACGAGCCGGAGGGTGTTCAGGTTGTCATGGACGTCGGTCTCGGGTCGCTCGATCTCACCCGAGACGGCCCGCATGAGGGAGGACATGGGCCCGACGAAGGCATCGGGAAACCAGGTCTCGGGGAACTGGAGGTTCACCCATGCAGGCATTGCGGAGTCTGTGGGACCGCTTCGGAGTGGCATCATCGAAGTGGCGGGAGTAGGCCGGACGGACGCGGGCGCTCCCATCGTGGGGTCACGCGGCGGTCCGATTCCCGAGGGCGTCAGGTTCCGGAAGGTGAAGCGGAAGGCGTCGGCAACGCCGCAGGGATAGTTCATGAGGAGGCCCATTTTTCGGATTGCGGCGCCCTCCGTGCCCTCGACGCGGAATTCGGCCTGCTGGCCCTCGAGTCCGTAGGCGGCATGGTGATTGGTGAGAATAGTGGCCCGAAGCTCGCCGGCGAACCGGAGGTGGAGGGTGAGCCGCGTTTCGCCGGGTGTGTCATAGCCGGGCCGGGTGGCGCCGTCGCAGAAGATGGACTGGGGCTCCTGGCCCGTCAAGAAGCGGATCGAGTCGAGATAGTGGATGGAATGGTAAAGGACGTCGATGGTGGGCTTCTTCATGAGCCAGCCCCAGAGATGCCATGGGGTGTCGACAAAGACCAGGACGGCGATGTTGAACAGGTCGCCCAGGTGTCCCTGGTCGAGGAGGTCGCGGGTCGCGCGAACCCCGGGCTCCCAGCGCATCTGCTGGTTCACGGCGGCGATGACCCGGTGTCGGTCGAGGACCTCGATGGTGCGCCGTGCGGTATCGAGGTCCTCGGCCAGAGGCTTCTGGAGGAGCATGGGCTTGCCTGCGGCGGCGACGCTTTCGACGATGCCGAGGTTTTCCGTGGCGGGCACGGCGACGTCGATGAGGTCGGCGTGCGAGTCGGCGGCGAGCTGTTCCAGGCTTTCGTAAACTCGGGGGATTTCGAAGCGAGCGGCGGTACGCTCGGCGGCCTCACGGCGTCGGTCGTAAATCCCGGCGATCTTGAAGCCGGCCTTGCGGTAAGCGGGCAGGTGTGCGTCGTTGACGATGCCGCCGGCGCCGCACAAGGCGATGGCGAGGCCGCGGTTCTGGGGAAGGACGGGATGGTAGTGGAGGTTCATGGGAGTCTCGAGTCCTGAGTCTTGAGTCCTGAGTCCTGAGCCCTGAGTCCTGAGCCCTGAGTCCTCAAGACTCAGGACGTCAGGCTGCCTACTCCCACGGCCGGAGCAGCATCTTCGCGGTCTGGTTGGTGGCGGAGGTCTCGAGGGCTTGCTGGATGCGGCTCATGGGGAAGACGTGGCTCACGAGCTGCTCGACGAGCGGCGATTGCTGGATGACCTTCATCAGGGCGGGGTAATCGTTGAGGTTGTAGTGCCAGGAGCCGATGATCGTGAGGCCCTTGCGGATGAGATCGGGGCTGACTCGGACGGCGAGGTCGGCCTGGCATTCGCCGACGAAGGCGATCTTGCCTTTTCGGCGTGTGGCGTCGATGAGGAGGCGTTCGGCCTGGACGTTGCCGGAGCAATCGAGGGCGCAGTCGACGCCGCGCCCGCCGGTGAGGTCGCGGATTCGGCTGACGATTTCGGGGTCCCGAGGGTCGAGGACGTGCTCGGCTTCGAGCTGGCGAGCGCGTTCGATCCGATAGGCATTGGAGTCCACGGCGAGGACGCGGGCGCCGCGGAATCGGGCGTTGGTGACGCCGCCGAGGCCGACAGGGCCCAGCCCGGTGACCAGGACGGTGTCGAAGGCGGTCAGGCCCAGCCTCTGGAAGGCGCCGAACGAGGGGCCCAGGGCGCAGAGGGCCAGTCCGGCACGCTCGTAAGACATGCCGTTCGGGATGGCGGGCAACAGCCAGTCGGGCTTCACCAGGTACTGGGTCATGGTGGCCCGGCCTTCGGTCCCGCCGGTGAGCAGGGCGAAGTCGCCGGGCTGCTCGCAGTGGATGTATTCGCCGGAGATGCAGAGCGGGCACTTCCCGCACCCGTAAAGGGGCTGCACGACGACGCGGTCGCCGGGCTTCACCCTGCCGGGCTGGGCGACCTCGACCACCTCGCCGACGGCTTCGTGTCCCAGGTTATCGGCTTTCTGGCCGGACACGAACATCTTGTATTCGGTGCACATGGGGGCGACATGGACCTTGACGACGGCCCAGTCGTTCTTGGGCTTGGGATCGGGTACGTCCACGAGCTCGGCCCGGCGTTCGCCGACGATGATGGCTTTTTTCATGGGACTGGTGTCAGGTGTCAGGTGTCAGGTGTCAGGTGTCAGGTGTCAGGTGTCAGGTGTCAGGTGTCAGGTGTCAGGTGTCAGGTGTCA
>JACPCR010000015.1 GCA_016179685.1 Planctomycetota bacterium
CTCCTGCACCAGGATGGTAGAGGACTTGAATGTGGGGCTGTTCTCCCACATTCTCACCTCCAGACGCCGAGCATGCCCGGCACACGTAGCGAAGCGCGTAAGCGCTTCGGCTACGTTCGCCGCGCGTCAGCCCTGAATTTCTTGTAGCGAAGCCCGGAAGGGCTTCGCTACTCCGTTCATCATTCATCGATTTGAACTGATCCTCCTCTCCGAACTTATTGAGAAGTTACATTCAACCGTCTTTCACCTACAGCCTTCAGCCTCCGTGCGAGACCAGCCAGGTCCGCATCCACAGCTCGAGGTTGATCCAGCGCCAGACGGGAAGGCGTCCCCGGGCCGGCGCAGAAGAGTAGAGGGCGAGCTGGCGTCTGACCTCGTGGGGGTCCAGGTATTCGCTGCTCAGCGCGTCCCCCGGAAACAATTCCGGATCGGCACGTATCCATTGGGCGAGCCATTCGGCCTCGGGCGTCTCGAAGCCTACCTTGTCCCTCCGCCAGACGATCTCGTCCGGCACGGTCCCCTCCATGGCCTTCCGGAGGACCCATTTGGACCAGCCGTGGTGGATGCGCCAGGCCGCGGCTTCCTGGAAGGAGGCGAGGACCAGCTCGTGATCGAGGTAAGGCACTCTTGCCTCGATGCTGAAGGCCATCGAATTGCGGTCCTCGAAGCGCAGGAGATGCGGCAGGCTGGATTCTTCGAGCAGGTGTCGCAGATGGAGGTCCAGCGTGGCCTGTTGGGACCATGGCCGCCAATCGGAGATCGACTCGCGGCCGCACCGGGCTTCGAAATCCGGATTCCAGGGCGGCCGGCCATTCCGCCATCGGAATCGGGAGCGGCGGAGGGCCTCGACCCAACCCAGGGGCAGGGACTGGGCGGCGGCGGCGGCGAGGAGGGGAAGGCGAGGGACGCCCGCTTCACGCCCGATGGCCCGGGCCTCGGCCAGTGCGGCGGAGAGTCCCGAGCGCCTCCAGGTGTCGTGAACGTGAAGGCTGAAGGGGCGGTAGCCCCCGAGCGACTCGTCCGCGCCCTGGCCGTCGAGCAGGACCTTGACACCCCGCTGGTGCGCCTCCTCCATGACGCACCACTGGGCAAAGATGCTCGTCGTCTGAAACGGCTCCTCCTGATGCCAGAGGAGGCGCTCGAGGTCCGACCGAAGCCGTTCGAGCGTCGGCACGGTAAAGTGCGCCTCCGCGCCCGTTCTTTCCAGAGCCCGCTCGATGTGGGGCCGCTCGTTGTGGGGCCCCTCCGCCGTGTAAACCGCGCTGAAGGTCTTCTGCCGCGCGCCCGCCGCGCCCGCATCACCCTCCCGGACCAGGTCGCTCACCACGCACGCCAGGGAAGAGGAGTCCAGGCCGCCGCTGAGACAGGTGCCGACGGGCACGTCGGCCTGGAGCTGCAGCCGCACGGCCTTCCGAAAGAGTTCCCTGTAGCGGCCAGCGGCCTCCTCGGCCTGGAGGCCGGCCGGCGGCCCATCCGGGCGCGGGAGCGACCAGAAGCGCCGGAGGCTGGCCTGACCGTTTCGCACGGCGAGGGTATGTGCGGGCGGCAGCGAGAGGACGTTCTTGAAGAACGTTTCACCCTTTCCCGGGCTGGGAAGGATGCCCGCCGCGAGATAGTGGTACACGGCCTGGTCTTCGAAGCGGACGGGCAGGCCGTGTTCGCCCACCAGGGCCTTGATCTCGGAAGCGAAGGCGAGTCGGCGGCCATCCCATGTGTAATGGAGGGGCTTGATGCCGAAGCGATCCCGCGCCAGCGTCAACTGACGCCGTGCCCCATCCCACAGGGCGAAGGCCCACATCCCATTCAGGCGTTCGAGACACTGCTCGCCCCATTGTTCGTAGGCGGCGAGCAGCGTCTCGGTGTCCGTGCCCGTCCGGAACTCGTGTCCGAGCCGTCCCAGTTCCGCGCGCAGCTCCCGATAGTTATAAATTTCGCCATTGAAGACGATCCACGGCCGTCCAGGCCCGCGGCTCATCGGCTGGTGTCCCGCCGTCGAGATGTCCAGAATGGCCAGCCTCCGGAAGCCGAGCACCAGGTCGAACGATCCCTTTGCGACCGTCTCGATGGACGGCAAGCCGCATCGCGCGTCCGTCTCTACGCCCGCGCAGGCGACGGCGCGGCCCGAGGCGCTTTCCACGAGCAGGTAGCCCTCATCGTCCGGGCCGCGATGACGCAGCACGGCGGTGGCGCGCCGCGCCGCCTCGGGGTCCACCGGCTCAGCCCGAACGTTCCAGACGCCGAAGATGCCGCACATGGACCACCTCTGCCCCCGAAAGAGCATCATCACCGCATCGAACGTTTTCTCGGCTGAGCTTGCGCCTACAGCCTTGAACTCACAGGGACCATAGACAATGGGCCAGGGGCCCGCAGACGCCGGGCACCGAAGTCTGGGGTGTGGGAGCTTGCCCCGAAGCGAAGCGGGTTGTGGGGGCCACAACCCGTGGGCGCGCCGGGCGCTGAAATCTCACAAGTGCTCGCTGGTCTGGAACTTAAGGCGGGCGAAGCCCGCAGCCCAACAAGGATGCAAAAGGTGTCAGGGTTCAGGAATCAACCGACACCCGACCCGCCTCCCACTGGGACAAGTCTGGCGGGACACCTTTCTACTTCTCCGCCGGTCGCCACCGGGTGCCCACCGGGTGCCCACGTAGTGGGCGCGGGGCGCGTAGAAGTTACACACTAAGATTTTAAAGCCTCCCAGCGAGTCCCTCCCATGTTCCTCCCGAGAAACAACCCGACAAGACCTTTTCACACAATCACTTACGTTTTTGCATTCCCCCAGGTCACGGGCTAGCAGTGCCCCAAACGGAGAGCCTTCTTTAGCCACCAAGGCGCAGAGACTTTCTCATAGCGAGGGCACAAACCCAAGGTGAACCACGGAGGACACGGAGGGATTCTGATGAATACCTTTGGTGGTTTTCTCCGTGCTCTCCGTGCTCTCCGTGGTTCACAACGATTTTGTTTCTCTCTGTCACAACGAAGCCAGTCCGCGAGCTTCGTACGACCCGCTCCCGACCTTCTTGAGAATCATGGCTTGTGGTGATCGCTGCGGCCGCGGGTTGCTTCGAGGCTGCGCTGGTCTAATGGCCGAATCTCGAGGTCATCCACGTAGGCCGTTCCGACGCCATAGAACGTCAGACCCACCTTCACACTTTTCGCCGACTCGGTCGCTCGGAACGGAATGACGAACCTTGACCAACCTGGCGTCCGTTCGCTGATCTGAAACACGTTGGGTTGATAGCTGAACTCAGCGGGGGGATCGGTTTCAAGGCCTTCACCGGTCACGCCGACGCTCACGAAAGTATAATCGGGGCGCGGGTGTATTCCTGCTTCCAGCGTCGGGCTCAGGTCGCTATCCAGCCGCACGGCGCCCGAAAACAGAAAGTCGCCGGGCCTCACCGCGCACGGTGGAAACTCGGCGATTCCGCTTCCCGTGGGCTGCGTCTTCTCCAGCTTCAGGCACGCCGATCCGCTGCGCCGGACGGTGGTCTCCCGGGTGAGAAACGCCTCGGGCTGGCCTGGCGGCGCGCTGACGGCCGCAGGGACCGCGTCGCCCTCGAAAGCGCCTGCGAGGAACAGGTTTTCCCCGAGATGCTCGGGGTGGTATATCGGTTTCTCCGCCGCGATCCGGATCAGCCGGTAGCGTTGCGGGAACAGGTCGAGGGTCACGCAACCGTCCCTGACCTCGACGAACTCCTGTGTGACGGCGTCGTCGCCATAGAGCTCCGTGCCGGGGTCGAAGCCCAGCTTTTTCAAATCGAGCCTGGCGACGAGCCCCACGAGCGGTTCCGACTCGTAGTTGGTCACGATCAGGAGGATGCGCCGGCCCGGGATGACGTAGAAGCTGCCGTAGACCTCGGGCGGCTGGCCGCTGGTCAGCCGCGGCGATTCGATCGAGAGCCGATCCGTGTTTTCCCAGTAGGGATGCCAGAGGGCCGTGTTGCCGAGGTCGATCCACTCCCAGGCGTTCCAGATGGCGACGACGTTGGGCGTTTTCTGGTAAATCCTCTGGTAGCCGCGGTACTCGCCGACGGGATTTCCGGCGAAGGCGAACCGCGGATTGGCGCCGGCCACGAGCAACGCTGCGCAGCGTTCGACGGGATGGAGCGGGGCGCCCTTCAGGTTGTTGGAGGTCACGAACCCGTAGGCCGTGCCGACCATGCGGACCCGCACGTCGTCGGGCGGGTAGCCTTCCTTCAGCGTCTTTCCATGTTCGAAGGACCCTTCGCCGACCTCGTGGATATCGACGAAGCTGTCGATGGCGTTGATGGGCGGGCCGGCCAGCGGGAAATAACAGACGCCGTTCTGGCGGACCCCGCCATGGAAGAGGCGGTAGAGCCGCTTGAAATACTCGCGTGTAGCGAAGAGATTCTGGCTTGGCCAGAGGTTGCCATGGGCGTCGCGCCAGCCGCATCCGTGCAGCTCGCTATTGCACTCGACGGGCGGCGCGATCGTGTCATGGCGCATGCCGTCGAGGCCGACGTCGCGGGCGTTGGCGGCAAAATTGCCGACCAGGAAGTCCGTGAAGGGACTGTTGTAGCAGGCGGTGAAGCTCTTCCCCAGGTCCGCCCGCATCGGCTGGACGACCATCTCGGCACCCCAGAAATCCCACTCGGGAATCGACGTCGGAAGGCAGTACCAGCTTCCCCAGGGGCACACTTTCTGTCCGACGGACCGGCAGATGTCGAACTGTTTCTTGCGTTCGGCCATCAGCTCGGGCCGTTCCCTGACCCGGTACTGAAACCAGTCCACGCCGGTCCAGTTGTTCCAAAACGAGAGATTCACCTTGACGCGGGCATAACGCATGCGGCGAATCCAGAGGTCGAGGTCCGCCTGCGTGGCGGGCTCGCCGCCCTTCTTCTTCTGGCCGATCACGGGCGGCATGTAGGCCTGCTGGTCGAACCGGAGGATGTCCGGCCCCAGCGGCATCGGCTTGGTCGGCGTCGCGATCAGCCCGAAGGAAATCTCGATCGGACGCTCCAGCAGCACCTCGTGGTCCACCAGGTGAAAGGTGAGATGGACCCGGTCGGCCTCGCGGGCGACCTCGACGGCCTGGTCCGGCTTTTTCAGCCGCCAGCCCTTCAACGAGTCGCAGAACCATTCGAGCCCGACCCTGTTGTTGCCCATGAAGTGGGTATAGAACACCGCGTACTTCCAGGGCTGCTTCGGCACCTGGCCCAGAAACCGGTCCAGCAGCGTGCCCGGGCCAGGCGCCTTGCGATACGTGCTCATCAACTCCGCCACCTCTGCACGATAGGGAATGAGCAAGTCGAGCTTCTCGATCCGCACGGGCTGCCCCTCGCTTTCCAGCGAAAAATCCACCCGCATCATCCCGTCGAATTCCACCTTCGTCCTGGCCTTCAGCACCAGCCCCTCCGCGCGGTTTTCGGAGGAAAGGACCACCTCGGAGGGGCGCCTGGAATCGATCCGGAACGACTTCGTCTCCCAGGGAAGCCTCTTCCCGCCTGCCGACACGGCCAGCTCGATGGGCGCGGCAAGAATCGGGACGGGCTTCTGGACCGGCTCGGCCATCGACAGGGGAATCGGAGTCGAGAGGATCGAGGCGGGGACGGGCAGGCCGGCGAACCGGTACTCGCGCCCGATCACATCGATCGTCGCGGTCCGTGGCTTCACTTTGGACACCCTCGCCCGCACGGGTGTCCAGGGTGGAGGCACTTCGGGCTTCAAACCCTCGGGCTTCAGAAACCAGTCCGGCGTCGGCCGTTTCTCGAACTCGGTCCTCGCCGAGCCCAGCAGTTTTCCGGAAGCATCGGCCACCTCGGCGACCACGGCGTATCTTTGAGGCGGCCAGCGCTTCGAAGGCAGGTCTGCCCGCGTAAAGCCTTTCCCCGCCTCCAGGGTCTCCGATGCGACCGGCTTGCCGCCAGCCGCCCCGGACACGGTGAGCCTCACCTGCTCCACTTTGGACACGTCCCCGAACGTGGAGAAATCCACGTCGAATCGTCGCATCCCCTGCCTCAGATCGAAGGAATGGACGGATACGCTGACGGGCGGCTCGACGCGGAAGGGCAGCGCGCCCGCGCCGAGCACCCCTCTCGCGTCACCCTGGCCCGCCACGAGCTGGTAGCTGAGGAGATACTCGCCGAGATCGGCGGCCCGGATGCGCAGGCTTCTCTCGCCCGATGCGGAGAGCTGTTTTCGGACCGGCTCGCCCACGGGTTCGAATTCCTTGAGAATGGCGTCCGCCACCGCGTCGAAGGACATCCCATAGGTGCTCGAGCCGCCGACGGCCGTCTGGTCCAGCATGTCGCCGAGCTTGGCGACCAGCCCAGGGTCCCGGGGCCTTGGCATCTCTTTCCGCCGAAACAACTGGAGGGAGGCATCCATGGTCTCGCCGCCCGCACCCGTGACGGCGATCTCGATGCCGTCGCCCACGGCCGATCCCGCGCCGCGGTCGAATCGCATGCCTGCCGGGCGGCCCGCGAACACCAGCCAGCCGTCTCGAGAGGGCCCCGTGGCGCTTTGCCGCCAGCGCTGCCAATAGGACCAGGCGGAGACGGAGGGGACGGGCGTGCGGCGCACGGCGACGAAATTGGCTCTCCAGGCCTCTCCGGGCTGAGGCGTGGGCACGTCGAGGACGTCCGCGAACGGGAGGCGGAATTCGAGTTCCCATCCGCCCTTGAAGATGCGGGCGGCGTATTTCACCCTGGAGTTGTCCTGGTAGGCCCCGCGAGCGGCCAGGTCACGCCAGAAATACCGCCCGCTTGCTGCGCCGCTGAAGTGCCATTTCTCGCCCGTGGTGAACTTGGACAGGGGGACGAGAAAGATGTCCGCCGCATCCTGATTCGCCCAGACGTCGCTGATCGCCGGCCCGTCCACATATTCCGGCAGGTCGTAACGCGCCGCCAGGAAAAGCGCGTCCCGGCTATACATCAGCCAATAGTGCGATCGATGCTGGGCCGCCACTCCGTTGCGCTGCGCCGTGTTCAGCGAGTCATGGATCAGATCGGATACGGCGCTGGCCGCCGCCCACTCCATCTCCTCGACCACTCCATCCAGGATCGGCTCCTTCTCGACGAGCGGAACGGCGATGACCGGGTATCGGAGGGCCTGCTTCAGGAGCGTTTCCGGCGGGGGGACCTGCGACTCCGCACCCGCTCGCACCACGACCAGCATCCAGACCGCGAAACTGAACCGCGTGTTCCAGTGGTTCTTTTTCATGTCGAACGTCGTGACGACGACCATGGCGGATGCGGGAAGCCGTTGCGAATACGGCTTCCACCCGGTGGAGTGACTTGTACAATGCCACAGTCACAATCCAATGGAAAGTTCCTGCTGCCCCTGATGATGATCGGGTTAAATTTGGCTCGCCTGGGTATCTTAGTGGTCAGGGTGAAAGATGGCAACGGGTGAATGGATTCGTGGAAAATCGCGCTCCACGATTCTTCTCGTGCTTCGATGCGCAATTGCCATAACGAATAGCGTTTTATCGCCTCGTCGTTCGGCGACGAGGCGATAAAACGCTATTCGTTATTTGCTTGTTTCTTTTTCAGGAGGAACTCTCGATGGACGTCCAGAAGATCATGAAGCTGGTGGAGTTTGACACCCCGACCGTGGCGAACGGCCTGGAGATGCTGGGGGTGCGGGACCCCTCTGCCGGCTACGCCGGGCCGGACGTCCGCGCCTTGACGCCGGAGCTGGGGGTCCGGGTAGGCGTGGCCGTGACCGCGCGGCTCGATACCACCTCGCCGGGCACGGACCATCCGCCGAGCCTCTGGAATGAGTGGCTGAGGCACATGCAAGAAGCGGCCCGGGACGACGGCTCGCATCCCGTGCCCGTTTTCGGCGTAATCGAGTCCGTTGGGCCCCGCCCGCGCCATACGGTTACCCTGGGCGACGGCATGGCCACCGTGATGAAGATGGCCGGCGTCGTTGGCTTCATCACCAACGGGGCCATCCGCGACATTGAGGGCGTCCGCGCCGTGCCCCTCGCCTGCTGGGGCGCGGGCCTCTCCCCCATGCACGGCCGCATGCGCTGGCTCGACGTCAACAGCCCCGTCGTCATCGACGGCATGACGGTCCAGCCCGGCGACTTCATCCATGCGGACGTCAATGGGGCCATCGTCATTCCAGCCCGCGCCGCCGACCAGGTCTATGACATGGCGAAATCCGTCCGTGAAAAGGAACAGGCCTTCTTCGCCAAGTTACGGTCGCCCGGCATGACCCTGGACGCCTATCTCGCGTCGCGTTGAATCAGAGTGAATGGTTCATGGTCCAGTGGCATAAGAACTCCTTCGATCCCGATCCCGACGCGTGCAGGATCGCGAAGAATCGGAGAAGTTGAGTGTAACTTCTCAATAAGCTCGGGGGATGGACCCGCCCGATTTCATAACCGATGATGATTCAGCACTTCATGGATTTTCGTAGCGAAGCGCGTGAGCGATTCGGCGAAACTCGGAATTCATCCCCTTGGGAGCGCGATTTACGAAGCTCGCGGACTCGCTTCGTTGTGACAGGGAGAAACAAGGGTCTGGGTGGCCGAGGTAGAGATTTACTTGTGAAAGTTTACGCGTCGCGCGGAGATGTTGGAGTCACGCCTTGAGGCGTGGCGCTGCTCGGACAACGGCTAAAGCCGTCACTCCAACTTGGGTTGAGGCCTTCTTCTTAAGTGGTTG
>JACPCR010000114.1 GCA_016179685.1 Planctomycetota bacterium
CCCGACGCGGCCCGCACAGCGGCCGCACTACCCCCGACGCGGCCCGCACAGCGGCCGCACTACCCCCGACGCGGCCCGCACAGCGGCCGCACTACCCCCCATCTTCGTAGAACTCCTTGACCATCTCCTCGAACTGCCTCGCTCGGCGGACATCGAGTTCTCCCAAGTTCGACCATTCGTGGCGGACCCAATCGAGGTCCAGCGTCCCCGGATTCGAGGCCAGAATCCCTTGGATATCTTCCTGGTCCCTGGGTCGAAAGGGGATGAGCTTGAGAATCAAGAGCCCTTCAGCGTCAGCGACCCGAACCGGCACGTCGCCGAGGTCCTCCCACCGCGCTCGGTTCAGGACCCGCTGAAAGAGCGGGACGACCGCCTTGAGCCAATCGACCCGAATTTCGCCGAAATGCATCTCGAGCAGATGATCGTGCGACCATTGCCGGATCGCCTCATAAAGGTCGAATCGGAAGCCTTCCCCGGCGAGGCATTCCAGCAGGCGTGGAATTTGGACCTGGGAGATCGTGAGGAGCAGATCGACATCCCGCGTGGTCCGAATCGTTCCCCGGACCGCGCACCCGAGTCCGCCGATCAGGGCGTAATCCACCTTCTGCTCGTTCAGTACCCGGGTGATGCACTGGAGCGTCTGAAACAGTTGTTCAGGGAGTTCCGGAGGCGGCATGCTGGGCGATGAATTGCTTCATGAAACGTTGCCATTCCTCTTCGCATCGCTGGTGGTATCTGAGCTGTGCGGGGCGGCAGCCACCTGCATTCGACATTCTCTCCGCTGCCGCCAGAGCATCGAGAAGCGCCCGAAAACGCTGCGCGGGCGATAGAAGCCGTTCAGCCTGTGCCTGCTGCCGAATCTGCTCGGATTCCGAAGGGAAATGGATGGGCAGTGGACTGGTCATCGCCAGGGGCCCCGGACGGTTTCATGCCTTCCCTTGACCATTGTAACGTAAACCGCGCTTCTGGGAAACAACGCAACTTCTCAATAAGTTCGGGGAGACGGCCCCGCCCGATTTCGTAACCGATGATGATTCAGCGCTTCGCGGATTTTTGCAGCGGAACGCGCCAGCGCTCCGGGGCGAAGCCCGGAAGGGCTTCGCCGCCTACGTCCGCGGCGTGTCAGCCCCGAATGGCGTAGCGGAACGCGCCAACGCTTCGTCTGTGCCCTCCAATCTCATCTCTCGGACGGAACGCTGACGCCTTCCGCCACGAAATTCATACCTCATGGACTTGACCTGATCCTCCTCCCCGAACTTATTGAGAAGTTACCTTTTGCACCCTTGTGGGTTACAGGCTTCGCCCGCCTTACGAACCTTTCAGCCGCTTGCGGATAGCGTCGAGGTAAAACTGTTCCCGGGCCGACGCGTCAGCCCCATCGCCGCTCGACTCGCTGACCTTCCGCAGGAGCTGGTCCGGAATTTCACCAAGGAAACGAGACGGCAGGGTGGGCACGGGCTTGCCGAACTGTGTGCGGGTGGTAGCCATGGTCAGGACCAGCTCCTGCCGCGCGCGGGTGATGCCGACGTAGAAGAGGCGGCGCTCCTCCTCGATGAGCTCCTCGCGCTCGTCGCTGATGGACTTCTGGTGTGGCAGCATGCCGTCCTCGATGCCCAAGAGGAACACGGCCGGGAACTCGAGGCCCTTGGCGCTGTGGAGCGTGATCAGGCGCACGACGTCGGCCTGGTCCTCCTGGTCACGGTCCGGCGACTCGTCGAGGGCCAGCTCCTCGAGCAGGCCGGACAGGCTGGGCGAAGCGGCCCGGCGCTCATAATCCGCGGCGGCCTGGACCATCTCTTCGACCACCGCCAGGCGCGCCTTGACCTCGAGGGGGTCCTTGTAGTTTTGTTCCAACTCGGCCGAGTAATCGATCTCCTCGAGCAGGGCCCTCAGGGTCTCCGCGAGGCGGCCCGACTGCACACGTGCCCGGTAACGCTGCAAGAGATCGAAAAAGGCAACCACGTGCTTTGCAGCCGAGGCGCTCAAGCCGGATATCTCCGGTGTCCGGCCCAGCGCGTCGTGGAATCGGATGCCCCGGTCCAGGCTGAATCGGTTCACCTTTTCGAGGGTGGTTTCCCCGATGCCACGTGGCGGACAGTTGATGATGCGGAACAAGGCCGCCTCATCGTCCGGATTCTGAAGGGCGGCGAGGTAGGCGGCCAGGTCCCTGACCTCCTTGCGCTCGAAGAACGACGGGCCGCCGAGAAGATGATAGGGGATGCGGGCCGCCCGGAGGCACTCCTCGATGGGCCTCGACTGCGTGTGCGTGCGGAAGAGCACCGCAAAGTCGGAGAAACGGCGGCCCGACACCTGCCGGTGTGCCAGGATGCGTGCGGCGATGCCTTCGGCCTCGGCCCGGCTGTCCGGAGCGGTCCAAAGCTCGACCGGCAGGCCGGCCCCCTGGCTCGTCCTGAGCACCTTGTCCCGGCGTCCGAGGTTGCTGCGGATGACTGCATTAGCGACTGCCAGGATGGAGGCGGTGGAGCGATAGTTCTCCTCGAGCTTGACGGCGAACGTGCCGGGGAAGTCCTTCTCGAAGCGGGCGATGTTGCCGACCTGGGCACCGCGCCAGCCGTAGATGCTCTGGTCGTCGTCCCCGACCGCGCAGAGATTCTTGTGCTCGCGGCAGAGTTGCCGGACGAGCTGATACTGCGTCTCGTTCGTGTCCTGGAATTCGTCGATCAGCACGTAACGAAAACGCTGGCGGTAACGCTGGAGCACCTCCGGCCTCTTCTTGAAAAGCTGAAGGGTCAGCAGCAGCAGGTCGTCGAAGTCCACCGCGTTGCATCCCTTGAGCTCCTTCTGGTAACGCGGGTAGGCGAGGGCGGCGATGTCGTGAAGCGGGCCGGAAGCGGTGCGGGCGAACTGGGCCGGCGTCTTGGACTGGTTCTTGGCCCGGCTGATGGCCTGAAGCACCACGAAGGGATCGGCCTCCGTCCCCGCCACTTTCACCGCCCGGAGGGCACGCCGGACGACGCCGAGCTGATCGCCCACGTCGTAGATGGAGAATCCGGGCCGGTATCCCAGGGCGTGGATTTCTTCGCGAAGCACACGCGCACAAAAAGAATGGAACGTGCCGATCCAGAGATTCCGGCCATCCCCCTTCCGCAGGAGCGCCAGGACGCGTTGCTTCATCTCACGGGCGGCCTTGTTCGTGAAAGTGACGGCGAGAATGCTCGCGTCCGAAACGCCCTTCTGAAGAAGATGGACGATGCGGTGCGTGATGACCCGCGTCTTCCCGGTGCCCGCTCCGGCCAGCACCAAGACGGGTCCCTCCGTGCGCTGGACCGCCGCGCGTTGCTCGGGATTGAGTCCGTCGAGGCTGAACCGATGCGCAGAGACGTGTCGTCGTTGCACGGGATTCTCCAGGGCGGTCGGGGATGCCGCCATGAAGCGGCCGCAGGTCCCGGCGCGGGTCAGTGTGAACCGGGGGGAGAGGCGGCGCTTCGCTAAGCTTTGGCGAACATCCACCAGGCGAGAACAGAGACGGCGAGGCAGGCCGGGAGAAGCCGGCTTCGGGCCAGGCGGCTGGCCCGGACGGAGGCGAGGAAACGGTTCGGCAGGAAGGCCCAGAGGGCCATCCCGATCAGGAAGGGGGGGCCGAAGAGGTGCTGGTGAAAAGCGGCCCGCAGGTCCCCTTGGCTGAGGAGCGCCAGGGAGCGCGTTATCCCGCATCCGGGGCATTCGTGTCCGGTGACTCGCCGGAACAGGCAAAGATTCGGCAGGCGCAGCACGGCGGCATGGAAGTCCCACAGACCGGCCGCGTTTCCCAGGGATACCAGGAGAAGGCCCACGAAAGCCATACGCACGAGGCGAAGCCAGGTGACAGTCTGCCCCTGACGCTCGGCAGATGTTTCGCTCTGGTCCGGCTTCTCCTCAACGAAAAAGGTCATGGAGTGGGTGACTCGAAAAAGCGATTGATTTCGCCCTGCTGAATGGCATCGGTGACCAGGGCGAGGCCGAGGATGGTAAGGACAAGGCAAAGCGTCGACAGGGATTCATTGGGGTGCTGGCCGAGTTTTCTCTGGATTTCCACGATCGATTGGCCCATGACATATTCGGTATAAATGTGGTAAACCCCGCACGTGATGATGCTGAGAAAAAACCAGTGCCAGAAGGAAAAGTCCGCGCGGCCCAGAAAGGCGTTCAAAACCCGAAATTTCCTCGCTTGCCAGAACAGGTTGTAAATTCCGCAGGTGATCAGGGTCAGAACAATGTCCCATGCCACGTTGCTGCGACCTTCATCCGGATGAATGGGATAGTTCAGATGGTCTTGAAGGCCGTTCATGGGTTTTCCTGTGTAACGGGGAGAGAAGGGCGCGGCCGGTCCGGCCTTTCACCGCCGTGGCCGGCGCGAAGATGAGCGGGCGCCTATCGGCCCGAGACAGACCGTATCTTACGGCAAGGGGATCGGCAGGGTCAACGGGCAGTTGTCACCTCTTGAACGGGCAACGGCGTCTTCCCGCTAGTTAAGCTGAGATGGCTCTTAGATTTCGCCGGGTGAGGGCCGCGTGAATCGAGGAGCGATTGAAATTCCAGGACTGATGTGCGAAGCTGGAATTTTCAGCGGGAGAGGCCCCATGCCCATCCAGTTCCGATGCAGCAATCCGGCCTGCCGGCAGCCCTTCACGTGCCCGGACAAGATGGCGGGTCAGAAGGCGCGCTGTCCCAAGTGCCAGACGGTGAACCAGGTACCCGCGTCCGCCGCGGCAGCGGCTTCAGGCGGCCAGATTCGACTGGGGCCCTACAAGGTCGTTCGCAAGATTGGCGAAGGCAAGATGGGGGCCGTTTACGAGGCGGTGCAGGAGGGGAGTAACCTCCGGGTGGCGCTGAAGGTTCTCCCGCAGCGGATGATGGGGGACGCGCACAGCCTGGAGCGTTTCCAGCGGGAGGCGAACGCGGCCGCAGGGCTCAAGCACCCGAACGTCATCGCCGCCTACGAGATCGGGCGAGACAAGGGCTACGTTTTTTTTTCGATGGAGTACATCGACGGGGAGAACCTGAAGGAGCGAGTGAAGCGCGAGGGCAAGATTCGGGCTTCAGAGGCTCTGGGCATCATCCGCCACGTGGCCCAGGCGATGGACCATGCGTGGAATCACGGCAAGATCATCCACCGCGACCTGAAGCCGGACAACATCATGCTGACGCGGGAGGGTCAGGTGAAGGTGGCGGACCTGGGCCTGGCGAAGAGCACGGAGATCGTGACGGAGGTGACGGCCCCGGGCACGGCCATCGGTTCGCCGGAATACATGGCACCGGAGCAGTTCACGAACGCCCGCGACGTGGACTGCCGGGCGGACGTCTATTCCCTGGGCATTACCCTGTTCATCATGTTGACGGGCCGGCGACCGTACCAGGCCAAGACCGCCATCGAGTATCTGGCCCTGCACCGCGACGTGCTATTTCCGGACCCCCGGGAACTCGAGCCCGAGGTGCCGGAAAGCGTCCATCGACTGCTCCAGCGCATGTGCGCAAAGAAGCCGGAGGAGCGTTTTCAGACCCCGAGGGAGTTGCTGTCCGAGGTGGAGCGGCTCTTGGGGATGCCCGCGGCTTCTCCGGCGGCGCAGCCCGAGTCGGCTGTCGCTTCATCGGATGAGCTGACTTTGGCCGTGACTCCGGCGGCGGGCACCGTCTCGCCTTCGCACGCCCCGTCTCCCCCGGAGGCGGCCGCTTCGGCTCTGCCGCCGCCAGCTCCCCCATCGGCCGCCACCCCCGTGGGCGCGCCAAAGCCGAGCGCGTCTCCCGCGCCTGCCCCGGCGTCCGCCGGTGAGGTCACCCCGCCTGCGTCATCCCCCGCCGCCGGGGTGATCGATGCCTCCCAGGAGACCCGTACGTGGGTCGAGACGGGCGGGGCCGATCGGCTCGCCCGGCAGCGACGGCGCAAACGACTGCTCCTTGCGGCTCTCGTCCTCGCGGCAGTCCTTGCGGCCGCCGCGCTCTATTTCGTCCTACGGTTCAAAGCGTAGGCTGTGATCCGCTCGTGTAAGCGAAGGTTCCCTCTGTAATTCCTCGCGCGATGGCCTTCCGCAAGACACTCGAGGATTCAAGCCGTGGCGGTGCGATGTCCCTGAAGAAGGACTCCAGCACCTCCGACGTCTTGATGCCCAGCAGCGGCGGTTCGCCCTTCGCAACAGGCTCCCCAAGAGGGACACTCTTCGTAACAATACTTTCTTTCGCCGCTGACGGCTATCCTAGCTCGACCGCCCATCGCCGGGCCAGGTCTTCAACCACCACCGGCTTTGCGCCGAGATCGAGAAGCCGCGCATTCTCCGGTAGGTCCAACGTTAGCAAGGACTTCCCGCCGTCGGTCAGGGATCGACACAGGCATTCTGTTTTCCCTTCCGGCGCGGCATAGGCGACAAAAACCTCGGTTGCGACAGCGGCCACGAACCGGTTGCGCTCCTCGGCCAGGTCCGCCTTGGCCCGGTGCTGGCGCGCTCCGAATGGCGACAAGAGAGTGACTCTCCCGCTTTCGACGCCGTTCCTGAGGGCGGCAGGCAGGCGCATGCCGTCCAGGCCGCGGGCCGGGCAGACAACGATGGGCTGTACACCCCGTAGCAGCAGGTCCAGGCACTCTTTCTCCATCGGAGTGTGAAATCCGCCGATTACGGGAATGCCGGCATCGCGCAGGGCTCGGGCCAGGTCATAGACCGCCAGAATCACCTTGCCGGGGCAACGGATTGAGCAAAACAGGCCGAGCCCTGGCTTTCGCAGAACGTATCTGTTTAGCGGGTCGACGGACGCGGCTACATAACCCATTGCCGAACAATAAATTACGAAGTCACCACGGAGGATGGGCAGTATGTGCAACTCCTTCTTCCATGCCCGCAGCTCCGTCGAATCGGCCAGGCCCCGTTCCCGGATGAGATCGCCGGTTTCGACCCACCTTACGGTCGCTTTTTTCGCTACAGCCAAATAGCCACCTCCGCATTTGCACTTCACTCGCTCATGGCGGGGGCCATCGGTAAGTCATCGTAGGTCCGGCCGTTCAACTCACGGCCCGTGATGTCCTTTCGCGTGCCGCCCCATTGCTTGAAGAAAAAGGCGACCTGGGCCCGGCGGCATTGCTTCAGGATCGAATCCACCCACTCGGGCTTCATCGGCCGAGCGCCCGGCCCGGACTCCCCGCCTACGATCACCCACGCGATTCCCTCGAGGTCCAGGCCGTCCATTGGTCCCAAGAGCGGTTCGCACGACAGGAACCGCACCGAGGCGGGAACCTGGCGAAGGTCGTCGATGCGGCTGAGGACTCTCTCATTCTCCACGCTGACGCCGATCCACACGTTCTTCGACCAGGACAGTCGGCTTGCCATGTCCCGCAACCGTCGGCTGCGCTTCGTCAGCACCTGGAAGGTGTGCTGCGGGCAGGCGGCCATCGTCTCGAACACCCGCCCGATGAACTCTTCCGGCACGTCCTCATGGAACAGATCGCTCATCGAGTTCACGAAGATCATGCGCTGCTGTTTCCATTCGATGGTCGATTGGCTGGCCATTGGCTCTCGCACCATTTACAGGTGCTCGACATGGTTGCGCATGCCCTCACGGTCCAGAACGCCATGTACGAGCAACAGGGTCTGGATAAGCTGGCCGACGCTGTACTTCTGCTCCGGGCACCAGGCAATGCCGGCGTGCTGAACTTCGGCCTGATGCAGCTCCAAAAAGTCCGTGTCGAACGTCACCAGCACGCGCTCTTCCGCCGTGGCGAAGGTTAGCTGGTCTGAATCGGGCAAGCCGCAGCGTCCGGCCTCCTGCGCGGTCAGGAGATCGACCCCATGCCGCCGAAGACCTTGGCTCGCCGGACCGGGGAAATGTTGGTCCATGTAGAAGCGCATTGGCTCAGCCACCACGCTTCTCCCGGAGTTCCGCGGGAATCTTCGACGGGACGTTGGTCTTCACCCACTCGGCCCACTCGTCCGACTTCTTGAACTCGTCCTCGATTTCCTGGCGGTTGTCGAAGTAATAGGTCAGTGCCGCGTAAACGTCAGCCAGCGTGATACCAGAGAACATGTCCACGATCTCGTCCGGGCTGTAGCCCCGCTGCTCGTGCCAAACCACGATGTCCTGCACGCGAATGCGAAGTCCAGCGATGCAAGCCCGGCCACCGCAGACACCGGGAGTCTTCTCGATATGCTTGACCCGTACGGAGTCCATTACGCTCTCCTCTCGAATGTGGAGCGGACCGCTAACCTAACAATCCCACCACTATTGTAAGCTTCCCGTGTCTCCCATGCTGGCGTGAGCCAAACAGGCCTGCACGTCCTCGCCGCTCAGGTGATCGTACTCGCGCAGGATTTGTTCCTGCGTCCAGCCGCGGCCCAGCAGATCGACGACGAACTCGACCGAAATGCGAGTCCCCTTCACGATCGGCTTGCCGACCAGGACATCTGGATCGACATTGATGCGCTCACGCCAGTTCATGGGTCAATCTCCCTTCGTTGTCACAAGTAAGACACGGCCGAATTGCTTCGGGTTCTTCCGCACCCGCTCCAGCTTGTCGCTGGTCCAGTCGCCGCCGAATACGTGCTTGGCCATGATCCGACCTCGCGACCTACTCCTCTCCGTCGTCGTCGCCGCCGTCCTGCCCCATCCGGTACTTGATGTCATAGTTGACGATGAGGTCCAGATCTTTGTCCGTGAAGCCGTAGTGCTTGGCGAGCACGGCATCGATCTCTCTCTGGACCCGGGCCAGCTAGCGCAAACCGAGTTTGCGTTTTGCCTCCGCCAATGGAATCGAGCGTTTCTTGACCTCGGCACGCTTGGCCTTGCGAAGTTCCATCAGGTCTTCGGCATCTGCCAGCCGCTCTTGCATAGCGAGGAATTCCTCGTAAGGAAGCACGACGAATTGCTTTCCCCCGTTCTTCTCCAGGATTTCGGGATGCAGTTTCAACATGGTTTCTCCGGTTATTTGTAAGCATCTTTCCGATGCAGGATACGATAAACCACGACCGTTGCCTCCTCTACCTCGAACAGTACCCGATAATCGCCGACACGCAAACGATACTCCGGCGTGAAATGAGTCAGGCGTTTCACATCGCCGGACAGATCATTCCGCAGGCCTTCGATTCTTGCGAGGATGCGGCGCTGAACTGACTTGGGAAGCGCTTTCAAATCCTTGAAGGCGCGCGGCTTTAAGTCGATGTCGTAGTTCACGCCCCCCACTCCTCGTTGCCCTCACCACCGTCCTGCCCCATCCGGTACTTGATGTCATAGTTGACGATGAAGTCCAGCCCCTCGTCCGTGAAGCCGTAGTGCTTGGCGAGCATGCACTCACCATCGCCGGGACCGCTCAGCTACTCTACCGAAACGCTCACCACACCTGCCTCCACGCTCGGCGTCGGCACCGGGTCGCCGCGCCCGATCAAGCCCTCGATGTGGAACTCGATGGCTTCGCGGATCATGCGCTCGACTTGGGGGCGCGTTTTTCCCGTTGCGATACAACCCGGCAGATCGGGGACATACGCCGACCAGTTGCGTTTGCCCCGTTCGTAGATAACCGTGTATTCCTTCATGATTCCTCCTCCAGGCCCGCTTGTCGCAGGACACTCTTCAACGTCTTGGAATGAACGTCGTCGCTAGGATGGCCGGAGACGGTGACCGTGCCCGGTTTGACCGGGTGAACGAGCTGGCGATGGCTGCCCCGGGTTCGGTCGATCTCCCAGCCGTGCTTCTTCAGCAATTTTAACAGCTCCCGAACTTTCACTCAGCGTCCTCCTCCCCGCCGTTCTGTCCCATCCGGTACTTGATGTCGTAGTTGACGATGAAGTCGAGTTCCTCGTCCGTGAAGCCGTAGTGCTTCGTCATGACGCGGTCGATCTCGTCAGGGAACGCTCGCCGTAGCGAGAAAATCCGCCGCCGTTACGATCGGAATCCCCAGGTATGATCCCAAGGGCAGCAGATGTCGGCGGTCTCCTGTGACCATATGCGTCGCGCCGGCGACCACCGCGCATTCCAGCACCTTATCGTCGTCTGGGTCGGCGGCAACCACCTTGAGGTTGCCCGTGATGGCAACGAGACGAAAGAAGGTGAGTAAATCGGCCACGGTATCGAGAGCCTGCTGTGAACTGAACTCGAGCTTCGTTGCCAGCTTCTGTGCCAGCTCATCAAGCACTTCGCGGCAGGTCACCCCCTCGACGATGTCAGCGCGTGCCAACTCGACGCACTGGAAAGGCTTCCCCTTCCAGCCGCTGGCTGAGAACAAGATGTTCGTGTCGAAGACGGCTACTTTCCGCACCGCCGATCCTCGTGCAGAAGATCATCCACGAATGCCTCGCGGTCTTCTTCCGACATCTTGTCCCAATCGAGGCCGCGCGCGGCGGCGACGCGGCGCAATTGCGCCGCGGCAAACTGCATCCGCTCTTCGCGCTGCCGGGCTGCGCCTTCGGCAAGAGCCAATAGCGCCTCCCGCTGTTTGTCCGGCGGCAACTGTTTGACCAAGTCCACCACTTGCGCTTCGCTCAATTCCAGCATCGGCATGTTTCACCTCTGCAGGTCATTGTACCATTTCCGCAGTCATTCCTCCTCCTCGCCGCCCTCCTGCCCCATCCGGTACTTGATGTCGTAGTTGATGATGAAGTCCAACTCCTCGTCCGTGAAGCCGTAGTGCTTGGCGAGGATGCGGTCGATGTCGTCGATGTCGTGGGCCTGCTTCCCGCTGGATCACGCCATCTGAATTTCGCGGGCGTGCGTCATGTCGTGCCGGGTCACGGCGCGAACGTGCAGGGCTTCCACGGTTGCGACGGCGCGTGTGTGCCCATCAAGCGCCAAGAATTCCACCTCATAGGCCAAACCATCCCGGTAGATGTGGACGATGGTTCCCACATCGCCCGCTTCCAGGCCCTCGTTAGGAAGTCCAGTCAACAGCACGACTCTTTCGTGTTCTTTCAGCATGGTCAATCTCCTTCCTCGTGCGGATAAGCCGTTACCAATCAGGGGGTATCCGCGCCTTGATCCACGATCCACACCGTTCGCACCACTGGCGACTTTCCCACGGGCGTTGCCAGCGGCCCATCGACCACGTACTTGGTCCCGTGCACCGTGTCCGCAGTCTTCGCCACGGGGCAACCTCCCGCCAACAGGCGCAGGGCGTTCGCCAACTCTTCCCATTTCTCGGCCTTGAAGGCAAGCGCGGCAAAGAAGGCGGCCTTGCTGGCACCGTCCGGGTGGAGCGGATTCAGCAAGTAGTCCGTGATCTTCTCCTTCGCGATTTCGACGGCATCCGCCTTGGGAAGGTTCATGCCTCGTCTCCCTCGCCGCCCTCCTGTCCCATCCGGTACTTGATGTCGTAGTTGATGATGAAGTCCAACTCCTCGTCCGTGAGGCCGTAGTGCTTGGCCAAAACGCGGTCGATCTCGTCAATGATGAGCTTGGACCCACGGGGGTAGTATTCGTCATACTCAACATAACCGGTTGTCCTGTAGGGAATGCGCCGGCGCCGGCTGTGTTTGCGCAGATCGTTCATCAAATCCACATTCAGCTCTGCAAGCTCATGGCCATGCGACATCCCAAGTTTTTCCAAATCACAAGGGAAGCTCAGAATGAGTTCACGGCCGCAGTGATAGACATCTGAGTAGACGAGGAAGAACCAGTAGAACAGGCTGCTGTTGAGAAGTGCCGAAAGAACGGGGCGCAACGCCGGCTTGTTCACGGGGAATACCTTGTAATCTTCTGATTTCTTCTCGCCGTCACGCTCGTTGCGGAAGAATGGAATGAAGTCCATTGCCTTCATAAAGTGGGCAACAATTCGGTGACAGTATACCTCATGCCTACCATTCTTCCTGAGAACAAGTTCAGAAAGGCGTCGCTGTTCTCGGAAGGTCTTTTCGAGGATCCTGAGGAGAGTATCCGATCCCAGCTTGGGTATCAGACCCTCGTACACAAGCCCCGGCTGAGCCTTGGAGTAGAATTGTAGCGGAAACAAGTACTGCCTCTCATCGGGTAGCCAGCGCGCGTATCGTCCAGAGAACAGGTAGTTCTTACCCTGCTGCGATCTGGCATGCATTGCGATGCAGAGGCGGAATTTAACGCCTGGAAACAGCACCGAAGGGTGCGCGTCGCCGGAGTAGTAGCTTAGCCAGCATGACTGAGTGGTTGAGGACCAGACCTCGCGCAACGGAGTCATTCGCTCAGTAGCGACGCAACTCACTGGAATAATCATGCCCATACGCCCTACTTCGCCGAGCAGGTAGCAACCCCTTTCGGAAAAACAGGCGTACAGGTTGCCGCATTCACGTGTCTGAAGAGCGCCGGGGAGCACGTCATAGTCCCTGACCTTGTGCCACTCCACGTACGGCGGGTTCCCGATGATCACGTCGAACCCGCCCTGGCTCATGATACCGTAGAACTCCGCAAGCCAGTGGAACGGCTGATGGCTTTTCCGCCATTGCTCGGAGAGTTTTGGCTTCGCGGAGTCCACGCCATACTCGCCGGCCAGGAAGCGGTCGAGTTCGTCGCGGAGCTTGTCCAGGCGCCGGCGCAGCTCGGTCTTGGCCGTCGAAAACTCCTTGGCGTCCATGCCGTGCCCGGTCTGCATCTGGCGGAACTTCGTAAACGCCCGATCCACGATTTCCGCTTCTTCGACGATGCGGTCAACGTCTTTTTTGCCGAACCCCAGGTTGCCTTGCAGGGTCTTCTTCACCTCGTCGAGCGAGGCGAAGCCAACCAGGGTGTTGCCGGGGCGGATGTTGAAGTCGATGTCGGGCAGCGGCTCGACCTGCTTGGCGTTTTCGACCTGGGCCACGAGCTTGAGGAAGAGCCGGAGTTTGCAGATTTCCACGGCCTCTTCCATGATGTCCACGCCGTAGAGGTTGCCGATGATGATCGACTTGAGAATGAAGTAACGGTGGTTAGGATGCCGGCCCACGTCCTCCAGAATCTTGCGAAAGTCGGAGAACTTCTCCGGGTGATGCTTCTCCCCTGAGCGCTGGAGGTCTTCCAGAAACGCGCGCATGCGCTCCAGGCAGGCTTCGTACAGCGGCTCCAGGATGTTGAGCGCGGCGAAGAGGAACGCTCCCGAGCCGCAAGTCGGGTCCAGAACGGACACGTCCTTGATGGCATGCCAGAAGGCCCGCAGGAGCTCCGGGCCTTCGCAGTTATCGATCACGTCTTCGGCGAACTGGCAGATATCCAGGTTCAGGGTGGTCAGGTCGTTGATGTCGTGGATTTCACCGGCCTTGAGTTTGGCTCGTAGCTCCTCGCAGCGCTGGCGGCGGGCAACGTATTCGCGCCAGGTCTCGGTCGGCAAGCCGTACTCGGGGGTGGTCGGCCCGTTCCAACCCCGGCGCTTGGCAACATCGTGGACGCCTTCCGCGACGGCGGGCGGCAAGGGCATGTCCACGCCCTTGCGGATGGCCGGATAGATGTAGCGGTCGGGGTCGTCGCGCAACAGCCGCCAGACCGCGCTGTCGGGCTTGAAGGCGATGGCGCACTTCTTCTCAGCGGCGTTGAACAGAAATGGCACGACCGTGTTGCGGGCGATGTAGCCGGTGATGTCCTCCTTGGTGTAGTAGGCCCCCATCTGCTTCTGGTTGATGTACTTCTCGAAGATGTAGCCAAGGACGTCCGGGTTGATCTCGTTGTCGGCCCGCAGCGGCCGCTCGTCGAGGTGCCACTGGTAGGCGTCGAAGAAGTCGAACAGGCGCTCGAAGGCGTCGTCGGCGATCTGGATGTCCGGGTAGGAGCGTTCCAGTTCATGCACGTCGAACAGGCCGCCGTTTAGGTAGGGCACTTCGCCGAGGAGAAGGTCAAGGTCCTTCGTCCGCTGGATGGGAGGTTGGCCCAGGCCCTCGTGGAACAGCCGCAACAGGAAGTAGCGGTAGAAGGAGAGGAACTTGTCTTTGCCCTTTTGCTGCCGCACGATCTTCATGCGGTTGCGCAGATAGTCGGGATCGCCGTCGAGAAAGCCCTTTTTCTGAATGAAGTAGACGAACATCAGGCGGTTGAGCATGAGGGATGCGTACCACTCGGAATCGCCGGTCGCCGTGATGCCCTTGATGAACTTCAGGAACGTCGCGTGCTCGGTCTTGAAGCGGTCGTAGAAGCGGCGCGTGACCCGGTCCACGTCGAACGCCTGGCGGGCACGGCGCGTGACATCCACCAGCGTGAGGTCTTCTTCTTCGTCCAGGTCCACGGCCAGGTACTGGAGCTTCTGCGCCAGTAGCTCACCCGTGTGCCCCTTGAAGAAGTCGTATTCGCGCCGAGCCAGGGGCGTCCCAGTTCACGCCGGACCCATTGCCACTTCTGAGCGGTCTTGGCCGCGTCGGTATAGATAATGATGTGTTCGTGCGCGGACTTGGCGACCTGGCGCTCGATCTTGCTGCGTGTTGGATGGTCGGGAAAGGTGCTACCATCAGGCGAGGGGCAGGCAAACACCTGGAAGCCGCGTTTCTCGGCGACAGGTTGCAGAGGGTAGGTCGCGCCGTCCACAGCCACAGTCAGGCCGGCGGGGTGCTTGTCCCAGCCCAACTCCTGAACGAACAGGGTACGGAAGTCGAAGTTCTGCAAGCATTGCCGGACATGCGCAACGTTGATGAGCATCGGGGTCTTGCACCTCAGACAGTTCCCACAAGCCGTGCCTGAGCGATTTCTCGGCGGTGAACAGGCCGGACCTGATTAGAAAAAAGGGAAACCACGGCGAGCGTTTCGCCATCCAGCGTCATGAACTCAACCTCGTAACCTGGCTGTGCATGAACGAGTACGACGGTGCCGATGTCCCCCGCCTTGAGACCATGTTCGGGAAGATCGCTCGTCAGGACCACCGTATCCAACTCTTTAATCATGGTTTTTGCCTCCGTAAAGGGTAGGCGGTAACAAACCGAGGAACCATCGTGCCGGTGTCGATGAACCAAACCGATCGGACCTTTGGCGAACCATTCGACGCTGGCATTATACCTTCAATGACGTATCGTTTTCCAAAGGGAGAGTCTTCGATCTTCGAAACGTCGTGGTTCGCCGCGTGCTGGCAGCAGCGCTGCTGCCAGCGCATTCCAGGAATTCATCGAAAAGCCACAGGCGGTGAAAAACGCGGCCTTGGGCCGTCCGTCTCGATGAGTGGTCGCAAGCAAATAGCGGGTGATTTTGGCCTCCGGTACAACGGCTTTGTCGAGATTCGGAAGCTTCAATTGATGTACCTCCGCTCGCTCAATCTTTCAATCCCATCGAACAAATGATGTGGGGCTCCTGGGTCTGCTCTTCTTCATGGATCAGGCACAAGCGATCCTCGGCGCGCAGAGCGACGACCAACTGGGCCAAATCATCGTCGGCGATGCCGCTGCGGAGTTGCCGGTTGAGCGTATCGATGGTGGTCGGGCGCAGAGGGTAACGGTAGATGTCGTCAATAGCCCGCAGCAGTTCCGGGGACTCGAAGAGGGTTCCCTTGACCTGCTCGGCGTAGCGCTTGAGCCGCTCGTAAGTGCGGAAGCGTGCGCCCGAGGGACGGCCGAGCTGCCCGCCAACGATCTTTTCCTCAGTGACGATCAGTTCAACGCCCTTTCGCACGAGGGCATGGTGGTTTTCCTGGCGCGCGAGCGCCGGGGTGTCTGGGGCACATTCCGCCGCTTTCAGGACGGCGAACTGCGATTCGGTAACGCTTTCGCCTCCTTGATTGATCCAGGCCAGGGCGTCATTGCCTTCGGCGGTTCGCAGGTAGACTAGGACCCCGGTCGGCTCCTTTTCCGTCGGTTGGTGCGCCTTCGTGGCGAACACGACCGGCGGCATGTCGGGGATGGTCTTTTGCAGGCTGGGGTCGGCAGTGATCGCGTTCTTCCAGATCTGGTAGGCATAGGATGCCAGGTCCACTTCGGTTTCAGCTTCGCCGTCCAGGATGCCGGCTTTTTCGTGGAACAAGTCAAGAATGCGGTTCTGCGGATCGCCTTCAAAAAACGCCTCGTCGGTGCCCAGAACCTCGGCGTTGGCGGTGAGCCGCTGACGGACGCGTGAGCGCAGACGAATGATGCGTTCCACGCCGTCGACCGGGAGGAACGAATAGCACAGGATGTTTTCCGCCCGCTGGCCGATGCGGTCCACGCGGCCGGCGCGCTGAATGAGTCGGATTATGGCCCAAGGAAGGTCGAAGTTGACAACGACCGCACAATCTTGGAGGTTTTGGCCTTCGCTCAGCACGTCCGTGGCCACGAGAACGCGTAGCTCTTGGTCAGGAGAAACACGCCCGCGTTTCTCATTGCTCACCGGACTGAATCGCCAGGCGAGCGCCGTGGGATCGTCCGAATCCCCGGTCACGCCGGCGCTCTTGGTCAAGCCCCGTCCCCGCAGCTGCTCGTCGAGGTATTGAACCGTGTCCGCGAACTGGGTAAAGATCAGCACCTTCTCAGTCGGGTGCTTCTTGGAAAACAGGTTCCACAGCGCTTCGAGCTTCGCATCCTTGCCGGCGTCCCACTCGCCGCACAGGGTCAGGACCTTGAGCAGGGCCTTGATGTCATCGCGCAGATCGTCCGCGAGTTGCTTGACGAACAGGCTCGAACGAAGCCATTTGAAACGACGTTTCCAGGGTCCGGCGTAGGCATCGTAGATGGTGCCAGCCCGCTTCTTGAAGTCCGCTTCCGTTCGGAGCGTGTTCCCTTCCGGCTGCTCGCCATTTCCATTGTCGTCATCTTCCTCCGCGAACATGGCAGCGTCTTCATCGGCAATCGCGGGGTCGAGCAGTTCCGCATCCTGGGTGCCGATGGGCAGGTCGAGGTCGTTGTCGATGGCGTGCAGGTAGATGAAGTTGCGGAGAATGTGGCGCTCGACCGATTGGAGAAACGCCTGGCCGCTGCTTTCCAGCCGCTTGAAAAGGTTCGTGCGGCAAAAGCCCATCAGGCGCTTGCCGGCACGGGACAGGTCCTGGATGACTTTGCCCTCCGCCTGCGTGGGCGGCTCGTGGGGCGACGGGGCCAGATAGTTGCCCAGCCCGTAGCGCGGCAAGTTCAAGTGGTTGATGATGTCCACGACCTCGTCGGAATAGAGGCGAGCGTACTGGTCGTCGCCCGCCTTGCCGATCTTGAACTTGACGGTCCGGGGAAGGCGATCCGGGAAATACGCCCTCGTTCCATCCTCGAAGGTCAGGAACTTCCGGCCTGTCTCCGAGTCGGTTTCCGCGTAGTTGTCCTTGATGAAGGTCCTCGTGCGGCGCACCAGGTAAAGCCGCATCAACTCGCGCCAGTCGTCGGCATATTCGCTTTTCTCGAACGCGGCCAGGGACCGAACGGAGCACTGATGGCGACGGAGGAACTCCGTTTCACCCAGCTCTCGCAGCAGGCGCTCGGGCCGGATACCCAGGTCGCGGTCCTCGGCGACGAACAACCTCAGTTGATTGCCCAAGTCGAGGTAGGTCTTGTTGTAAGGCGTGGCCGAGAGCATGATGCAGCGGCTGTCGTTCTCGCGGACGTATTCCTGGATGGCCCTGTAGCGCTTGCCCTCCCGATTGCGCAAATTGTGGCTTTCGTCGATGAGCACCAAGCGGTAGCGCCGGAGTTTCGGCAGTTCCTTGAAGGCCCGGCTAAGCGACAGCACGCGCCCGCGCAGACGTATTGCTCGCGGTAGTCCTCCCACATGGGAACGAGGTTCTTCGGGCATAGAATCAGCGTCTCCAGCCCGAAGTCGTCCTCAAAGATGCGAGCCAAAGCGGTCGCCATGAGCGTCTTGCCCAGACCGACCACGTCGCCGATCAGCACGCCGCCGCGCTTGTTGAGATGCCGGGCGGCAATGCGGACGGCGGCACTCTGGAACTCAAACAACTTGCGGCGGAACTCAGGCGGAATGCGGAACTCGGTCAGGCCGGCCCTGGCTTCCTGGGACAGGTGGTAGGCCATCTTCACATATATCTGGTACGGCGGGATGAGCGCCTCCCGCGCCCAGCTCTCGTCAATAATCTGCACCAACTCGCTGGAGATGTCGATGCACCAGCGGTCGTTCCATCGGTCCTCGAACCATCGGGCCAGCTTTTGGCAAGCGTCGTGATCGAGCACATCGACGTTGAGTTCGCCTTGCCCGGAAAGACCCGCGAGGGTCAGGTTGCTGCTGCCCAGGTAGCTCACGATGGGGTTGATCGGGTCGGGCCGGAACAGCAGGTACAGCTTGGCGTGGAGCGGATGGCGGAGGAACAGCTTCACGACGACCTTCTTGGCCTTGATCTGGCTAGCCAGCCGGCGCAAGCACGTTTCATCTTCGTTGGTGGGCGCGCCTACGGCCAGTTGGTCGCGGAACTCCACAGCCAACCGCTTCTTCAGACGCAGAGCGGTCTGGTTGTCGATTTCGGCGTCCCGGTGCGTCAGGCTCAGGCTGTTCGCAGCTCCTCGGCCGGAAGTCGCTGCATGCCTACCAGCGACCGGCAGCAGTGTCCGTCGCCGCCTGACCAGCGTTCGACGAACTGGTCGAGTCGGCCCCAGCCCCGCATGTTGAAATAGCCGACGCAGAAGCCGGCTCGGTCAGCGACCTCCAGGGTTTGCCGCAGGGCCGGGAGAAGTTCCTGGTCAATGTTGTCGAGGATTCGGGGCATGTCAGATACTCGACCTGGAATCCTGCCGCACGGAGGACCTCGGCCAGTGACCGTCGTGTGTACCGCCGGAAATGTCCCGCAAATTGGTCCTCCGTCGACCAGAGAAACTGGAAGGCCGGAACGCTGAGGTAAACCCTGCCGCCTTGCCGCAGCAATTGACGCAGCGACGCGAGGAAGGCCGAGTCGTCCCGTATGTGTTCCAGAACGTCGAACAGACCCACCGCATCGATCGTTCCCGGCGTGAACGCGGCAGCATCTGCCTAACGGCGCTGCGGATCAGCGGCAACCTTGCTCACCAGCCGAACCGTCCGCTGCATGCCGAAGTCATCCCGTCGTTCTACGCCGGGCACGCGCTGACCTTCGCGTACGTCTTGAGGTCTTCGTTGCGATATCTTGCAGCAGGCGAAGGGCCCGGTTCACCGAACTGCTGTCGGGGAATGAGCGCTCCACATCGGGGTCCAGCAGGACCAGGTTCGTCCCCGCCGTCGCCTGCTTGTAATACTTGCCTCGAACCCCACCCTTCAAGCGGGCCAGGTCGTATTCGGGACGGAGATCGTCACTACGTCGCTTCGCCAGTTCCTTCCTCATACTGTCTCTTCTCCCGGCGGGTTGCCCGCCGCGCGCTGATGATTCGGATTCGACCTGCTCGAGCAGTATGCGCCACGAAGAGCACATGCTGTCTCGCAGAACGTGCGATCGTGATCTCGCGATCCTCCTCCTCCTCGGAGTGATCGGGATCCCAGAACGTGAGCGCCAAGGGGTCGAGAAACACCGAGGCGGCCTCCTCGAATCGGACGCGATGCTTCTTGACGTTGGCCGCAGCCTTGACTGCATCCCACTCGTAGGCCACGGCAGCAGACTACCACGAACATGAGGGCTTGCCAAGACGCCGGATCGCAAGCGTATCGGCAGAACGTCGCTGCATTCGCGGAAAGCCATTGAGTCCGGCGCGAAGGATCAAGACAATTTGCACAACCGCCAGGCGGCCGCATGGCGGCCGCGCTACTCCTCCACCGTTTCCGTGTAGATGACCTGCTCCTTGCCCGAGGCCACCTCGACGCAGACCACCCGGGTCTTCCCGTCCTGGAAATCGCTGAAGTAAATCTTGCCGCCAGCGGGCTCGGACCAGGCAGCGGGCCCCTTCTCCCAGAGCTTGCGCCCGCCGTCACGGTCCGCACAGGTCATCCGGTCACGATGGCGCGCCAGAACCAGCTTTTGGTGGAAGGAGAAGCCCGTGAGGCCCCCGGCCGGCAGTTTCAGTACCGAGGCTTCGCGGAGGTCGGGCACGGAACAGAAGTGGAGCGTAGCGGAAGACGCGGCCTCGCCCGTTGCGTCCGCCTGGACCGTGGCATAGGCCACCTGATCGCCTTGGACGGCGAGTGCGGGAACGCGGGCGGCCGCAGCCGCGTCGCTTTCGATCTTGCCGGCCACCTCCCCGTCCTTGGCCCGAAGGCAGAGCAGCCGCGAGTCCCCGTCGAGAACCACCAGGTGGGCAGACAGGTGCACCACCGGCAGGGTCCAGCCTTCGCCCCCTACAGGCACGCTCCAGGCCCGCTGGCCCGACTTGGGATCATACGCGGCCAGGGACCGCTTGAGCAGCTCGTAGTGACCATCCGACTGGAGCTCGCGGTCGCCTCCCAGGGCAACGAGAAGACCATCCGCGGCCAGGAGAAAAGAATCGATGTCCGGGCTCTCCCACAGGCGCTCCCCGTTCCGATTCGATAGCATCCGGAAGTGGCGGTGGGACAGCCGCAGGTCCGTGCTATAGAGGGTTTGTGACTGCCGCTCGTAATGGATGATCTCGTGGTCGCCCTGGACGTGACAGAGGCGCTTCTCGTCACCGGTGGCGGGATCGACCAGGGAAACCTCCTTTTCGAACTGCATGAGGGCGACCCGGCGGTCCCAGGGATAGACCGTGATGGGGCTCTGGTAGGTGTTCTCCCAGATTTTTTCTCCCTTCAAATCGATGCAGGTGAGCCGAAGCTCGTCGGCGCTGAGAAGAAGAAGATGCTCATCACAGACGAGAATCTGGCGAAACTCTGAAAAAGCGGGATGGCGGCTGGCACCGAGCAGGATGAGAAGGGCGAGAAGCCTGCGGATCCGGGTGACGGCAGGCGGGGTCATGATTTCCTCCTACTTGAGGGTGCGGCGGCGCGGCCGCCGCTTTAGTTTTCATGGCAGAATCCCGGCTTCGACGGGATTCTGCCATGAAAACTATTGTCGGACGTGGGAAACAAAGGGCAAGGGTGCGACCTGGGCGGAGACGTTACCGCTGGCGCTGGACAGTGTCAGAGGCCGGCCCGGCTCGAGGCTTTCCCTCCGGAGGATGCTGAGGCCGATGCCGCAGCCGAGCGCGGGGGAACGGGCGGCGCTGGTCAGGATGCCGACCTTTTTTTCGGCGTCACGGACCTCATCGCCGGGCCGGGGCATCGACTCGCCCGTCCAGCGGAGGCCGGCGAGCCGGCGGTTGATGTGCCCGAGGTGATGGATGCGGGCGATGATTTCCTGGCCCACGTAGCATCCCTTCTTGACGCTGACCGCGGAGTCGAGCCCGGCCTCGAGCGGAATGGTATTCTCGTCCAGATCGATTCCGTGGACGGGGATGCCCGCTTCGATTCGGGCGACGTCGAGGGCTTGGTGGCCTACGGGCCTGCCGCGGTGTGCGGGTGCGGCGGCGGCCAGGGTGTCCCAGAGCGCCCCGAGCTTCGCCGTGCGGGCTTCGATCTCGTAGCCCTCTTCGCCCGTCCAATGATGCCGCGAAACATGCAGGTCCTCACCGGCGAAATACACGGGAAAATGCTGGAACTCCTCCAGCGGCGGGATGTCCAGGCGGAAGGCCGAGGCGAGCAAGGAGCCTGAGGAAGGCCCGTACACGCCCAAGACGCCCGTGGTGTCGCTCTCGTCCGTGATCTTCACGTCGTCCATGATGATGAACTTCTCGAGCGGAGCGAGCGCGGCGGCCTTCGCCGCGGGGTCGAGATCGGCTCGCACGCCGTCCTCGAATCGATAAAGCCGGAAGACGGCGATGGTCTTCCCTCGGTCCGTCAAGAGCGTGTCGAGGCAGCCCCGGCCAGGCTCCATCCGAAGGACGTCGTTCGAGGTCATGCGCTGGAGGTAGTCCACGCAATCCTTGCCGGTGAAGAGCAGCCTGGCCCGGAAACTGCGGTCGGACAGGGCGGCGCCCGTGCGAATGGCCTGGTATTCCTCCTCGGGCCGGCCGTAGTGCCCGGGGATCAGCCATCCCTGGTATTCGGCCAGGGTGGCGCCCAACTGGAGGTGGCGATCGTGCAGCGGAGTCTTGAACCGTTCGGCCATAGAGTTTCGCAGACCGGATTCGATTGTGGCCTGAACCCTTCATTTCTATAATCGATGAGTCGGTCTACTTCAACGTCGCAAAAGGCCGACAAGGGAGGAGAGCGAGCCCATGGCCGTTCCCGCCTCCCAAAGTCCCAACGTGACTACCACGACAGCGTTAGAATGTAACGTAAGTCGTTGGAGTGAGCGCTTTAGCGCTTGTGCCAGCAACTTCTCAATAAGTTCGGGGAGATCGCCCCGCCCGATTTTCGTAACCGATGATGATTCGGCGCCTCGCGCGAAGCGCGTCAGCGCTTCGGCTACGTTCGCCGCGTGTCAGCCCTGAATTCCGTAACGAAGCCCTTACGATTAAGGTTCCGAGACGGTTAAGAAGGCGGGCTATAGGCCATATCCACCCACTTGCCGCCTTTCCCGGCGCTCTTCACGGCCTGGCCGATGAAGTGGACGCCTCGGGCGCCGTCCTCGACCGTCGGGAAATCGAGATCGAACTTTGAGGGCTTTTCCCCGGCGGTCCGAGCGGCGATGGTGTTCGCCGCGTTGACGTAGATGTTGGCGAAGGCCTCGATGAAGGCCTCGGGGTGTCCGAACGGCAAGCGCGAGTTGTGCCGGGCGATCTCCGTGAGGTATCCGTTCCCGCGCTTGAAGATTTTTTCGGGCCCGTCGCCGTATCGGAGTGAAAGATAATTGGGATTCTCCTGATGCCACTCGAGGGAGGCCTTGGTGCCCCAGACGCGGATACGGAGGTTGTTCTCGTCTCCGAGGGATATCTGGGAAGCGAACAAGATGCCCCTGGCCCCACCTTTGTAATGGACCAGGATATTGCCGTCGTCTTCGAGCTTCCGGCCCTTGACGAAGGTGGTCAAGTCCGCACAGATCGATTCCATCTTGAGGCCAGTGACGTAACTGACCAGGTTCTCGCAATGGGAGCCGATGTCGCCGATACAGGAAGACGGGCCGGCCTGCGAGGGGTCCGTGCGCCAGGCGGCCTGTTTCTGGCCCTCTCCTTCGAGAAAGGTCGCGAGCCAGCCCTGGGGGTACTCGACGACGACCTTGCGGATTTCGCCGAGGTCACCCCGGCGAATGAATTCCCGGGCCTCTTTGACCATGGGATAGCCGGTGTAGTTGTGCGTGAGGGCGAAAACGACGTCATGCTTCTTGACCAGGCGGCACAGGCTTTCCGCGTCCTTCAGGGTGGTGGTCATGGGCTTGTCGCAGACCACGTGGAAGCCGGCCTCGATGAAGGCCTTGGCGACGGGATAATGGACGTGATTGGGGGTGACGATGGCGACGAAGTCGATGCGCTCGCCCTCGGGCAGTTTCTTTTCTTTTTCGACCATTTCCTGGTACGAGCCATAGACCCGCTGAGGCGGGAGAAGCAGCTCGGCCCCGGAAGCCTTCGACTTTTCGGAGTTTGACGAGAAGCATCCGGCGGCGAGGTCGATCTTCCCGTCCATGGCCGCCGCCTTGCGGTGAACGGCGCCGATGAAGGCGCCCTGGCCGCCGCCAACCATTCCCATTTTCAGCTTTCGATTCAAAGGCATGACGCATCCTCCTCATGCGGAAGCGGGCGCTTCCGCAGATGCGCCCGACGGAAGCCGTCAGGCGCGGTTTCTAGGGAAGCAAAGCTCCTCCGTTCTGGGTCAAATTTACCCGGCGGATTATAGCGACCCAGCTCACCGGCGGCAATGGAACGCAGCGGAACAGCGGAGTTGCCGCCGGTGATTCAGACGTAAGCGGGGGCGCTCCGGCCTCTCCGGCCTGCCTGTGCGTGCCGCACGCAGACAGGTGAGCTGCGAGCAGGGCGGGACGCAAGCCCAAGTTCTTGTTCCGGTTCCCGGGCCTGTTCCTGTTCCGGTTGGCCGCGCGGCAGTTCCTGGCCGAGTTGTTCCAGCTCCCGCCGCGGTTCACGCGGCACCCGCTGTGGGACAGATTTGCCAATCTGTCACGTGGGGCAGGTTTCCTAACCTGCCTGTTGACGGCCAACTCCGGCATGCCAACTTAACATCAATTCAAGGCTGACACTCGGCGTGGGTTTTTATCTAATTTTCCGGTTTAGTAGTGCTGGAGCACTTCTGAACCGGAAAATTACTTCCGGGGCTGGTCCTGGAGGGACTGGGCTTCGGCCTCCATGCCGGCCCCTGCGTACAGCTCGCGCAGGAATCGGCGGGCCTGGTCGTTGTCGGGCTGGGCGGCCAGAAGCTCCTCCAGCTCGAGGACCAGTTCCTGGCTTTTTTCTTGCTCGATGAGAAGGTCAATGAGCAGCTTCCGGATTTCCTGCTGGCTGTCGTTCTGCAGAAGGATGCGCCTGGCCTCTTCCATCGCTTCGATCTTCGATCCGGTCTGGTAGAGGCACATGGCGTAGAAGAGACGGTCGTCGAGGCCGTAGGGGAGGATTTCGAGGGCAGTGCGGAACTCACGGGCCGCGTCGGCGAGGCGGCCGAGCCTGAGGAAGGCGAGCCCGCGCACGTGGTGTCCTTTTTCGGAGCCCGGGCTGAGGCGGGCCGCGTGCCGGAAAGCGGCATCGGCCTCCCGGGCCTTGCCCAACGATTCTTGGGCGGCGCCGAGCAGGAGGTGGGCCTCGGGCAGGTCCGGGGCCATCTGGACGGCGGCCTGGGCCTGGACGGCCGCGTCCCCGCTGACGCTCGACTCGGTGACGAGCGCCTCCGCGAGGGCGATGCGGATGCGGCCGGAGCGAGGAAAGTCCTGTGCGGCCTGCCGGCAACGCTCCACGCGGTCCGGCCCGGCCCTTAGGGCGTTGAAGAGCGAGGCGGCCTCCTCCTCGGCGAGCGGAACGGCGTCCGGGCTGACGCCGCCGAAGACCCTGAGGCCCGGGGCGACCAGAAGCAGGCCGCGTTCGACCAGAACACCGGCGGCGGATACGGTCGACAGCTCCACGGAAGGCAGCCGAGGCATGAGGGCGAAGCCGGCCTTGAGGCCCGCGGCTCGTGCGGCCGCGATGAAGAGGGCGGCGTTCTCGTCGGGCGTGAAACGCGCCCGCGGATTCGAGTTGAGGAGCTGAAAACTCTCCTCGACGGTCCGGGCCGAGGAGAAGTCGAGCCTGGGCCGGAGGGTGAGCCAGGCCGCCAGGGCATGGGCCTGTTCGAGGGGGCCGTCGCATCCGATCGTCATGGCCCGGGCCCAAGAGTCCATCGCGGGCGCGGCCGCGAAGGGACCGCTCAGGCCTCCGCTGGAGACGCCGCTCGGAGGCCCGGCCGGGAACGAGATGCGGCTGAGCTCCTGCTGGCTGATCCGGCGGAGTGAGGCGAGCATTTGGGTCCGGCTCTCCTCGTTCGGCTCGAGGCCAGCGAGAAAGCGTGCGGCGGCCAAGAGGTCCATCTTCGGCTCGGGGAAATCGGGCCGTTCCCATTCGCGGGTCAGGGCTTCGATGCCGCGGCGTGCCCGCTCGCGCTGAGACGCGGCCATCTCGGACGCCCGGAAGGGGCCAGCCGTCCGCCAGAAGGCCAGGTAGCCCAACAGCCAGTCGAGCCCGCGGTCAAGAACTTGAGAAGCTGGAAGAGAGGGGATGTCCCGCTGAGACACCTCTTGGTGGTTGGTCTCGGCCATCCGGCGGGCCTCCTCTTCACCGGCCAGGACGGCGAGGAGATCGAGGTCCGGCCCCTTGGGCCGGAAGAGGCCAGCGACGGGTCGGAGGGCTTCAATGGCCTCGGCCGACCTGCCCTGGAGGGCGCGGGAGAGGGCCAGGCCCCAGGCTGTGGCCGGGTATCGCGGCGACCAACGCCGGGCCTCGAGGAACTCCTCCTCGGCCCGGTCATCCTGGCTGCGGGAGAGCGAGACGGCCCCCAGCACGGTGTGGGCCGCTGCCCGCAGATACCGCTCATCCGGGTCGAGCGGGCCGGGAAGGGAGATGACGAGCCTCTGGGCCCACAGCTCGGCCTGATCGGTCTGCCCGAGCTTCCAGTAGCAGGCCGCACGGAGGGGAAAGTCCTCGAGCAAAGGAATCCTCGCCTCGTCCTGCTTCAGGAAGGTCCTCACCGCCTCCAGCTCGCCTCGCTCGATCAGCCAGGCCAGATAGGAAGCCCGGAAGCGTGCGTCGCCCGCCCGGGGCCGTTCGAAGGAAATCTGCGCCGCGCGGGTTGCCCACTCCGATGCCTCTTCGAGGTGGCCGGAGAGCCGGGCGGCCACGGCCCGATACCAGACCACCTGCGCCGGCGCCAGGGCATCCCATTCCAGCACGTACTCCAGATGCGAAATCGCCTCGTCGAGAAGCACGAGGTCCGTCTTGAGCGCCCGCAAGTCGTGCCAGGAACACAGGATTCCAGTCTGACGCCGAGCACGCTCCTGGACTGAATCGATCAAGACCTCGGCCAGGGTGCGCCGGGCCGACAGGTAGGCCGGATCGCTCTCGACGGCGGCTCGAAGGTCTTCCACGGCCAGAAAATCCAGGAGCGCCTCTGGCCTCGGGGCCCGGAGAGCCTCAACGAGGCCGCCGGGCGATTGCCCGTTGGCGTTGAGGAGCACCGAGTGCGAGGCGACATGGATTTCCGGACGGGTGGGGAACAGATCCCGCCCGCGGGCTATGGCCGTTCGGGCCGTCTCCAACTGGCCCACGCTCAGGCAGGCCATGGCATACGCGGCGTAACCCTCGGGACTCCGCTCGCCCAGTTCGAGCGACTTGCCCAGCGCGTCGGCCGCCTGCCCATAGGCGCCGAGGCTGACCCAGGCGAGACCGAGCTCCCGGTGGAGACTTGCGCTCCGGGGGCTGGCTTCGATCTGGCGCAGGCAAAGCGACACCGCTTCGTGCGCCGTCCGCTCGGCCGTCTCGGGCCGTGAAAGGCGATAGAGCAGACGCGTCAGGCGGCGGTAGTCCTCCGCCGTCGGATTGACCCGAAGTTCCTGCCGGAGTCGAACAATGTCCTCGTGGCCAAAGGCCGGATTCCGGTCCAGAAGGTCCTCCCAGCCGACCCGGGTCAGTACCAGCTCCTCGGGCGGCCCGACCGGGAGCTGCAAGCTCGCCAGCAGGCGGCTGCGGCCCGGAAGCTGGCCCTCTCCTTGAAGGAGGTTGGCGGCAGCCATCAGCCCAACAAGTATTCGGCGTCGTAAGTGCGGCCGCACTTCCAGTCCCGCACACTGAAGGGGCTTCCGTCGGAAGACTCGAGCCAGATTTTTCATAACTCTCTATATTAAAATGATTAAGGCGAAATAGCGTAACTTCTCAAAAGGTGGCCGAAGCGCTGACGCGCTTCGCTACGAAGCTCAGGGCTGACACCCGGGGAACGTAGGCGATGCCCTTGCGGGCTTCGCCGAAGCGCTGACGCGCTTCGCTACGAAAATCCATGAAGTGCTGAATCATCATCGGTTATGAAATCGGGCGGGTTCATCTCCCCGAACGTATTGAGAAGTTACGAAAAAGCCCCTGTAATTCGCTGGGTTTTCTTGTTTCGGTCCCGGTCAATCGAACCGTACTAACTTATCTGTCTGAGGCAACGCTTTGCTCACCAAGAGATTCCAGCGCCTTGGGCGGCATGAGCCACCGCAGCATGGCCCGCTCCTCTTCGCGCCGGGACGTCACATCGAGAAGAATAAGACCTGCCTTCTTCAGGTCGATGCCCAGTCCGGGGTCCCCGCAAATCCACAGGGAAGCCAGCTCGCTGAGGGTCGGCTCATGCCCGACGACCAGGAGGGAACGGCTGCGGGGCAACTCGAGAATGGCCCGGCGGATCGCGTGGCTATCCCCCCGATACAGCGTGTCCAGCTCCACCAGAGGTGGACTCCCCAGCGCCCGGGCCGCTATTTCGGCGGTCTCCCGTGCCCGTGCCGCCGGGCTGGTGACCACGTGCTCGACGGACACTCCGAGGCGTTGCATGCCCGCGGCAATTTTTTCCATCTTCTTCCTGCCTTCTCGGGTCAGAGCCCGATCGAAGTCCGAGGTCACGGACGGGTGGTCTCGGTCCACCGCGATCGCATGTCGCAAAAGGTAAAGGTCCATGTCGGCCCTCGTAGGTTGGCCATGAGTTTCGTGCGGAGAAGACCGTTTTTCAAGTGTTGCGCGAGGTGTTGAACATCCCGTATCATGCGTCCGCAGACAACCGATCCCATCGTTCGAACACCGAGGAGAGCCATGTCCAATTCGCTGAAATATCGCGTCAGCATCGTCGGCCTGACCGGGATTGGAGCGGGCAGCCCGATGGCGGAGGGTCCCGCGGGCTTCGGCGCGAACATGCCGCATTCTCACGCGACGTCCTATTCCCACGTGCCCGAGACGGAGGTGGTCGGGGCCTGCGACCTGGTCCCGGAACGGCTGGAGGAGTTCGTGAGGAACTGGTCCGCGACATGGCCGCGCCTCAAGGGATATCGGGACTTCAGGCAGATGCTCGAGGAGCAGAAGCCGGACATCCTCAGCGTGGTGACCTCGGACAACCGTCATGCGGACATCGTGGTCCACGCGGCCGAGGCGGGGGTCCGCGGCATCTTCTGCGAGAAACCGATCGCCACGTGCCTGGCGGACGCGGACCGGATGATCGAGGCGGTGAAGCGGCGGGGGTGCGTGATGACCATCAACCACTCGCGGCGCTGGTATCCCATCTTCCACCAAGTGAAGGCCGAGGTGGCCAAGGGAGCGATCGGCGAGCTGAAGCGCATCACGCTCAATTTCGGCGGACCCAGGGCCATCTTGTTCCGCAATGGCACGCACATGATCGACATGATCTGCTTCCTGGCCGATTCGGACCCCGAGTGGGTGTTCGCCGAGCTGGACCCTGGCTACGAGGACTACTGGCCTTACCGCGGGGACGGCGGGCGAAATGCGGACCTCGAGCCCGGATGCTCCGGCTACATTCACTTCCGAAACGGAGTGCGGGCCTTCTATAACGGCTCGAAGGGCTTGACGCCCCGCCGGGGCTGGGAGTTGACGGGCACGCAGGGATGGGTGCTGGTGGATGACCAGCACGCCGAGGTGGGAACGGCGGCCGGCACACGCTTGATCTGCTCGGAGAGCCGCACTGCCCAGGGAACGCCGGCCGCTATCCGCGATCTGATCCGGGTCATGGAGAACGGGGGCAGGACCGTCTCGCCGCCCGAGGAGGCCCGGAAGACGCTGGAGGTGATCCTTGGCTTCCTGGCCTCGCAGAAGCTCGGCAATGTGCGGATCAATCTGCCGCTGGATGAAGCCAAGGTTTAGCGAAGCCATGCGTCAAAGCGAAGCGCATGGTGCATGGCTTCGCCAAAAGGCTTTGCTTCGCAAAGCCGAACTTCTTACTTCGAATCGGCCTTCGGCAACGGCGGCTTCTGAACCTCGTCTTCCGTCTCCCTCAAGCCCTTCTTGAACTCATTGACGGAGCGCCCCAGGCTGCGGGCGACGTCCGGCAGACGTGCTCCGAACAGCAGAAGAGCGACGACGAGAATGATGAGCAGCTCCGGCAAGCCGATATTGCCCAGGAACGCTAACATGCTGCAGTCCTCCAAGAGATGAGGCGGCGGGGGGAATGCTGCCGGATAAGTATTACTATAGCAAAGGCCGCAACGCAGTTCAACAACCGAAACGACGTGCCAGCCGTACGGAATAGGCGGTGATGGCGGCGTAAGGGCGCTCTGATGCAGCCCCCCGCATCCCCACCCACGCGCACGACGATAGGGAGCCTGCGGAGGGAGGGGTTTCCGGCCAGCACACGCGTAAGAAAGTGCGGCTGCACTTCCTTACGCGTGTGCTAGCGGCAGTAGAGCATCCAGTAAATCACAACACCCGTGACGGAAACGTAGAGCCAGATGGGGAGCGTCCAGCGAGCTATCCGAGCGTGCCGGCCGAATTCCTTCCGAGTCGCCCGGTAAAGAGTCACCAGGGCCAGAACGGGGACAGTGGCTGCCAAGACAGTATGGGAGACAAGAATGGTGAAGTACACGGGCCGTATCCAACCCGTTCCCTGGAATTGGGTTGCGCCGTGATGAGAATGATAATAGAGGTATGAGATCAGGAAGGTGATCGATACTCCGAAGGCCGCAGTCATGCAGCACCGGTGAGGCATGACTCGTTTCCATCGGATGAAGGCAAAACCGGCGATCAACAGGACGGCGCTGGCGGCATTGAGACACGCGTTCAGCGGCGGAAACACGGTCAGAGGCAGGAACGGGGGCTTCCGGCCGAGCAAGGCATAGGTGTCCGCTCTCAGCCGTGCCTGTGCCTCTGCGTCGTTTCCATCGTAGTATCCCCGGATGTGGCCTGCCGCGTCCACGAGCATGAAGCGGGTATCGTGGAGGATGGCGCTCCCGGGGTCGCCGCCCGTATCCTCGACGGTCAGGTGGAAGCTCCCCGTCACCAAGTGATAAATTTCGGCCTTCCGACCCGTGAGAAAGAGCCAGCGGCCAGGCTCAGCGCCATAGCCGCGCGCATATTCAGCGAGAACCTGCGGCGTGTCCCATTCCGGGTCCACGGAAAACGTCACGAATCGCACGGCTCGCGGCAGTTCCTTCTGAAGCCGAGCCATCTGGCGCGACAGGATCGGACAGGGCCCGGCGCACCGGGTGAAGATGAAATCCGCCAGCCAGACCGAGCCCCGGATGTCCGAGGACTTCACGCTCATGCCGCTGGATTCGGTCAGCTCGAAATCCGGTATCACACCCAGGTCAGCCAGACGAAGACTGTCCAGCCCGGAATACTCGATCCCCTGCGCTCGGGCCGACTGGGGAGACATCGCCGCCAAAACGAAAAGAAACAGGAGCTTTTCAAAACATCTCATCATGAGCTTCGAGATGTGGGATTTCCAGGACTGGAACGGGACGATTCTGACAGCGTCTGTCCACTTCTGCCCGCTTTCGCAGTCCTGAATCTTGAGTCCCGAGTCCTAAAGACTGAAAATTGAGTCCGCAGGCACTGCTTACTCATGACGGATGACTTTCCCCTGTCCCTTCTGCCCGCTTCTCGCTCCACGCTGCTCACCTTCCGGTCTCCCTTCCATGTGCGATGAGAGCGGTGGCGAGGACCATCGCCAGGGCGAAGGCTGCGGAGACCAGTGCCGACGTTCCGAGCGACGGTAGATCGGGGACGCGTGCCAGGTCGGCGGCATAGAGGGCATGGCGTATGGCTGCCAGGCCATAAGTCAGGGGATTGATCGTCATGAGCCCGCGAATCCAGGCGTGTGCGCCTGCCGCGGGGAAAAACGCGCCCGAGAGCAGCCACATCGGCATCAGCAGGAGATTCATGATGGCGTGGAAACCCGCCACGGAGTCCATTTTCCAGGCGATGAGGAAGCCCAGGCCCGTCAGTCCGAACCCGACGAGGCAGAGCAACGCCGCCGTCACTCCCAGGGAGGCGGCAGACACGGCAATTCCCAGGGCGGGGGCCAGGAACAGGAACAGGAGAGCCTGGACGACACCCACCACGGTGCCCCCGATCAGCTTTCCCAGGACCAGGGCGAAGAGCGGCACGGGGGATACCAGGACTCCCTGGAGAAAACCTTCCTTCCGGTCCTCGATGATCGAAATGGTCGAGAAGATGGAGGCGAAGAGCAGAATCAGGACCAAGGTGCCCGGATAGAAGTATTCCAGGTAGTCCATACGGGCCGGCGATCTGGTCGCCTCCTGCGCCTGTCCTCCGGGCACACTGGCGACGGAGACGACACCTGCACCAGTCGCGGGGAGTGAGGTCTCAGGGGGCTGGAACGAGTTTCTTAGACCCAGGCCGAAGAGAAGCCAGAAGACCAGAGGCGTTCCCAGGGCGCCCACGACTCGGTTCTTCTGACGGAAGAATCGCACCACCTCGCGCCAGGCGAGCGTCCACAAGGGAAGCCAGAAACAGGGTTGCGGAACGTCTGCTAATGTATTCATGAATTTCAGTCAGGGATAATATGACAAATCCGGTCAACATAGCAATCGCGCGAGTACACGAGTTCGCAAGTGCACCCGCACTTCCAAACTCGAGTACTCGACGAGCCTCGGAGCACAGCTCAGCCGAACCAGGGGGCCAGGGACGAGGGACAAGGGACTGACACCTGACACCAGATGCCAGGCGTGCGGATGTCTCCCCAAACTAATTGAGAAGTTGCCTCCTGTCCCCGCAGACGCGCACGACGCCCCATGCGGCCGGCGCAGCGGCCGCACTACATACGCCCACCCCAGCAGACACGCATGCTGCCCCATGCGGCCGGCGCAGCGGCCGCACTACATACGCCCACCCGCACTTACGCGCACACTGCCCCATGCGGCCGGCGCAGCGGCCGCACTACATACGCCCACCCGCACTTACGCGCATGCTGCCCCATGCGGCCGGCGCAGCGGCCGCACTGCATACGCCCACCCCAGCAGACACGCATGCTGCCCCATGCGGCCGGCGCAGCGGCCGCACTGCCCGCTTTCGTACTCTTGAGTCCTAAAGACTGAACACTGAGTCCGTAGGCACTGCTCACTGATGACTGATGACTTTCCCCTGTCCTTTCTACCCGCTTCTCGCTTCTCGCTACTTGTTCCCCTTCTGCCCGCTTCTCACTTGCAGCCGCCTAGGGGCGTGATACAAGTAATGACAACGCAACCTTCTTAGTGAATTCCCTTATGAAACCTCCTCATTCTCTTTCAGCGGGTCCGGAATGCCGAATCGCCTCCGCGGGACGCCTCGCCGTTCTGGTCCTGACCCTCGCCGCCTTGCCCCGGATGCCTTCCATCGCCGAGGGATTTCTTCGTGGCGAGGAGGGGATCGGAGCGCTCAGAAGCCGGCGGAGAACGCTCGCTGCCACGGACACCGAAGAGGCCGTCCTCAAGCACGATGGACTGACCCGTCGATTTCGGCTGCATCTGCCTGCTGGCGTCGCGGAGAGGCCCCTTCCCCTCATCATTTCTCTTCATGGGGCCTCGGCCAACGGAAAAATCCAGGAGCTTCTCACGGGCTTCAGCGCCTGGTCTGACCGCAACGGCTTCGCGGTGGCCTATCCCGACGGCGAGAACGGCATCTGGCAGTACTGGGGCGCCGATGTGGGCACGGAAAACCCGTTCCCATTGTTGAAGAAGAGAATGGTCGATGATGCCGGATTCATTCTTGCGCTCGTGGATGAGCTGGCGGGCAAGAAGATCGCCGATCCGAAGCGCGTCTTTGTCAATGGCATGTCCAACGGGGCATACCTGAGCCAACGGCTGGGCTGGAACTACACGGACCGTTTTGCCGGGATGGCGGCGGTGGCCGGCACGATGTTCCGCCCCGTGGCCCAGCGAGTGAAGCCGAAGGCCTTCCTGCCCATGCTGTACTTTCACGGCACGGCGGACCCGCTCGTTGGATACGATGGATCAGACTTTATCACGCATCGTGAGGCATCGTTGTCCGCGGAGGAGATGGCCGCCTGGTGGGCACGTCACAACCGTTGCCAGCCGCAGCCGGTCGTGGAGAAGCTGCCAGACGCTGCGGACGACGGCCTCTCGGTTGAACGTTACTCTTACACGCCCGCCGGTCCCGAGGGCGCCCCTGTCACTTTTTACAAGATCATCGGCGGCGGCCATACCTGGCCCGGCGGCTCCGTCCAGCCCGAACGGATGCTGGGCAAGACTTCGAGGGACATCCGAGCGACGGACCTCATGGGTGAGTTTTTTGCCGGGCTGAAGCGCTGACTCAACGGATGGCGTCCATGCGATTTAACTACTTGTCATTTCATATTAGCGCCACGCCTATAAGGCGTAACTCCAACGAGGAGGCCGTCCTTCGGATCGAGAATCAAGTCTCCGCAAGAATTGAGCGCTGTAGGTGTAGGCGACTCACTCGAACTTATTGAGAAGTTGCAAGGTAAGCCTCCAACTCATTTGGTATACGGCAGTTATGGCCCTACAGACTCTCTGTGCCAATCCGCAGTGCAAGAATCCGATCGCCTGTCCGGAATCCATGGCGGGCGTGACCGTGCGGTGCGAGAAGTGCGGCACCTTCAATACGATGCCGGAGGCGGCGGCCCAGGCATCGGGACCCCGCCGGCTCGGCCGATACACCCTCGTTTCCAAGCTGGGCGAGGGCGCCATGGGCACGGTCTACGAGGCCATCCAGGACGGGTTGGGCCGCCGTGTGGCCGTCAAGGTCATGTCCTCGAAATGGACGTGCGAGCCCGCCTACGTCGCCCGATTCCAGCGTGAGGCCCGGGCTGCTGCGGCCCTCAATCATCCCCATATCGTCACTGTCTTCGAGATCGGCGAGGAAGCCGGCCTCCACTTCTTTTCCATGGAGTTCGTCGAGGGTGAAAGCCTGCAGGACCGCCTCGAGCGCGATCGCAAGCTGCCCGTCTCCGAGGCTCTCGATTACATGATCCAGGCGGCTCGGGGCCTCCAGCACGCCTGGGAACACCAGATCATTCACCGCGATATCAAGCCGGGCAACCTCATGGTGACCCCGGAGAAACGGCTGAAGATCACCGACCTGGGCCTGGCCAAGTCCGTGGCGGCGGAGAGCGTGGCGGACAACATCACGTCGAGCGGGGTGGTGGTCGGCACGCTCTTCTACATGAGTCCGGAACAGGCCCAGGGCATCAAGCCTCTCGATTTTCGTTCCGACATCTTTTCCCTCGGGGCCACGTTTTATCATCTGGTCACGGGCGAACGACCCTTCACGGGCGAGACCTCGCTCGAAGTGGTGATGAACCTGGTGAAGAAGCCCCTGAGGCTCGTCCGGAGCGCGAATCCCGAGGTGCCGGTCGAGGTGGCCAGCATCATCCAGAAAATGCTGGCCAAGGAGCCCGCAGACCGTTTCCGGTCGCCGGGGGACCTCGCCCGGGAGCTAGAGGCGGTGAAGGCCCAGCTTGCGCCTGCGAGGCCGCCCGGGTCCCTTGCGCAGCCGCAGGCGTCCGCCGCCGCGGCCGTCGAGCCGCCGGTCGACCTTGCCAAGGCCGACCAGACGCCGCGCTCGCTCGGCCTGCCCGTAGCCTTGCTGGCCGCCGGGATCGGACTGGCCATCCTGGCCTGGTGGGGCCTCTCGGGGAGCGGGCCGTCCGGCTCGGGCGCCGGGAAGGTCGAGCCGCCGAAGCCTTCGACGTCAGCCGCCAGCGCGCCTGCTGCGGGCGTCGATCATCAGAACCAGAAGCTCTATGAATCCGCTCTCGGCTACGTCCAGGAGCATCCCGAGGATTTCGAGACGGGGGTCGAAAAACTCAAGGTCGTCGAGAAGGCGGCGGAACGCTCCCCGTTCGGCTTCAAAGCCATGGAGAAACGCATGGAACTGGAGAAGACCTGGGCCTTGAGCGTCTGGCAGAAACTCGAGGCCCAGGCCCAGGACCTGGCCGGGTCCGACCGGTTCAAGGAGGCCTTCAGGGTCATCGACGAGTTTCCGGCCAGGCTCGAGAACGTCTTGCCGGTGGAGAAGAAGCCGGACTTGCGCAAGACGCTGGATGACCGGCTTCAGAAGCGTGCGAGGGAACTCCAGGCCGAGGCGGGCCAGGAGGAGAAGGTTGGCCGTTTTGCGAAGGCCCGGCAGTGTTATGAGCGGATGCGGAACTTCGGCGTGCGCGAATGGGAGGAGACGGCGAATCGCGAGATAGAAAAGCTGCATCAGGCTGAAAAAAGAGCCCAAGAGGACGCCTTGCGGCTACGGGAACAGGCTCAAAAGGACGCCATCCAGCTTTACGAGAAGGTTTTCGAAGAGGTCGTGTCCATGGCCCGGGAGCACCGTTACGAGACGGCCGTGGAGCAACTCCAGCGCCTCGCCGCGTCCGGTCGATACCAGGCCATCGCCCAGCGCCTGGCCGATGACGAGTCCGACGTCCGCAAGCTGAAACAGGTCTATGAAGCCGCCCTCGCGGGACTCCAGGACCGGATTGGCCAGCCCTATAGCGTGAAAGGAATGGCCGGCACGCTGGTCAAGTTGAAGGAGGACCAGGCGGTCATCAGCGTCTCTGGGGCTGAGATTTCCCAGCCGGTCGCCTCCTTGCCGGTGAAGGAGCTGGCCCGGCTGGCGTCGAAGAAGCTGGCTGGCGGCGACGGCTTCCTTTCGCTCGCCCTGTTCTGGTTTTACCATGGCGATCTTGCCGAGGCGGAAAAGGCGCTGGACCAGGCCCGGGACTCGGGCGTCGACGTGGCTCGCCACCGGGCCAGGCTGGAGTCGGCCCGGCAGGAGAAGGACGAAGGGCGGGCCTCAGAACCCGCCCGCGAGGAAGTGGAACAGGAGAACACGCCGGGTGTCAGCAAGGAGGACCAGGAAGAGAGGGAGAAGGTGGTGGCCCGGGTGAAGGCGGTCGAGAAGCGCCTGCGCGACGAAAACAACGACAAGTTCAAGCGATCGGCCCGGGAAATCGAGGAGCGGTATCAGTCCGCCAACAACGACTGGAAGGAGACGGTGGATCGGTACAAGCAGTGGGACCGGAAGGAGGACAATTATTACCGGGAGCGGAAGAGAGAATTCGTGCGGGCGAGGGAGGTCTATGACAAGGAGGCTTACGATCTGAAGAAGTGGAAGGAGAATACGTACGAGGCCATCCATGGGAGCGCGCTCAAGCTCATCCGGAAGGTCAAGGCCGGCAAATACATGGACGCCGAGGATCAACAGATTGAGGACATTCTGACGGGCCAGGAGAAGCTGGAGTGAGCTTGTTTTCCCCGTTTTTTCGGCTATCCTTCCGCCGCTAAAGAAAACGATATCGTCCCGGGAATAACGGAAGGAGGTCATCCGTGCCCATCAAGGTCACCTGTTCAGCCTGCGGGAAATCCTTCAATCTCAAGGACGAGCTGGCGGGCAAGACGGGGAAATGTCCTTGCGGCGCGATGCTCAAGGTTCCTTTACCAGCCCCCGCGCCTGCGCCTCAAGAATTGGGACTCTCGCTGGTCGAGCCGCAGGCGCCGGCGGCCGCGCTGGCGCCCGCCCTCGCGCCCGCCGGCGGTCCATCCGGCGCCGCGGAAGGCTCGAACGGCAAGTGTCCCGGCTGCGGGGCCACCACCGCCGGCGGCGCCGTCATCTGCGTCCAGTGCGGCTACAATTTCAAGACGCGCCAAAAGATGGCCGGCGGGGCTGGCGGCGTCCAGAATGCCTTCTTCAAGGGCGGGAGTGGCGGCATCGGAGGCGGCCTCAGCCCGGGTAAGATCATCAAGTACGCCATCAATGCGGTCTGCATCCTCTTCCTCGTCGGGGCCGGGGTGTGGGGCTTCTTGAGATGGAAGGAGAAATCGCAGCTCAAGCGGCTCGTGGCCCAGCTTCAAGCGCCGGTCAAGTACGAGACCCACACCCTCGAGGCCAGCGGACCCGCCGCCGATTGGGCCAGGGATTACGTCGGCAACTCCGAGTTGTGGAAGGTCTACTTCGCCCACCGGGCGTCCCAGCGTGAAGGCAAGACGACGCCCATCGTCAAGTTCCAGGTCGACGTCGTTCACAACAGCGTGCCCGGACACAAGGGCTACTCGGGCAAGGACATCAGCTTCAGCCCGGGCTCGGTCACCGTCAAGGGCACGGTGACGGACCTGGATACGAACCAGGCGTTCTTCGACGACCAGGTGGACAGGGGCCTGCCGCTCGTCATCGTTCCCATCGGGCAGGAGCCGGGTCCCCTCGATGAATCGTTCAAACAGACCGAGAAAGAGGCGCTGGACGGCCTGGGGGACAAGCTGGACCTGGCGGCGATATCGCTGTTCAAGAGCGATGCGAAGCTGAGGGAGATCGTGATTCTCGGCCTCGTCGAGAAGCTCGGGGGCAACAATTCGGATATCGCCCGGTCCGCGGCCGTCGCCCTCGGCGTCATGGGGCCCGACGCCCGGAGCGCCATCCTTGCTCTCGTCCAGCAGATGAACAATCCCAGCCAGAAGGTCAAAAACGCCGTCGCCGAGTCACTCGGCCGCATCGGCGGCGAAGGCCTGACCCACCTCCTCGCCGCCATCCAATCCGATAACAAGAACCAGCAGGCCCTGGGCGCCCTCGCCTTCAAACAGCTCCGCACCGGAGACGCCCAGACGGTGGCCGCGCTCACTCCCCTCCTCAAGAACAAGGACCCGATTGTCCGGCACTGCACCGGGTTGGCGCTGGGCAACCTGGGTGCGACCTCGAAAGAGGCGGTGCCGGCGCTCCAGGAGGTTCTCAAAGACGAAGACGGGCAGGTCCGCTTCGCCGCAGCGTATGCCCTGGGCCAGATCGGCAGCGACGCCCGGGCCGCCATTCCGGACCTGATCCAGAGGCTCAGCGACGCTGAAGTCGGCGTGCGCGAGGAGGCATCCCGCGCCCTCGTCAAGTTCGGGGCCGAGTCCGTCTCCCTCCTCGTCCAGGCCACCAAGGAGAAAAACGTCGATATCGCCCGCACCGCCGTCCAGCTCCTCGGGCAGATTGAACCCGTGGCCGAATCCACCGTCGGGGCGCTCGCCGAGGCCCTCCAGAGCCCCGAGGTCAGCGTTCGCGCCACCGCCGCTCAGGTCCTGAGCACCCTGGCTGAGAAGGCCCAACCCGCGTACCCCGCCCTCGTGGTCACCATGAAGGACCCCGTCAAGGATGTCCGTTACGCCGCCTACCGTTCCCTCGAGGCCTTGAAGGCCGAGCCGGCCGTCCTCGTGCCCGCGATGATGAAGGCCTGCCAGGAGGACAAGGACGCGGCAGGCGACTTCCGCCTCACGATGATCGATGCCCTGGTCAAGATGGGCGAGAAGGGGCCCGACGTCATCGGCTTCTTCATCGAGCAGATGAGGGACCCCGTCAAGGACGTCCGCTTCCACGCCTTGCGGGCCCTCGAAGCCATACAGCCTGACCCCGGCCGCCTCGCGCCCGGTTTCATCCAGGCCTACCAGAGCGACAAGGACAACGAGGGAGATTTCCGCCAGCACGTGATCGAGAGGCTCGGGGATACCGGCGTCAAGAGCCCCGAGGTCGTCCAATCCCTCCTGGCCGCTCTCCGGGACGATGCCATCGCGGACGTCCGACTCAGCAGCTTCAACGCCCTGAAGAAGGTCGGATCGGAAGCGATGCCCGCCCTCATCGAGGCCTACCGGAGCGATCAGAATCCCTCGGGCCTGTTCCGACTTGCCATGGTCGACCTGCTCGCCCTCACGGGGTCGAAGGACGACGAGGTCGTCAAGCTGTTCCTCGATGCGCTCAAGGACCCGGTGAAGGAGGTGCGACTGCACGGCTGTCGCGGGATCGAGGCCATCCATCCGGAGCCGGGCAGCGTTCTGCCCGGCATGACCGAGGCCTACAAGCTGGACAAGGACGGCGAAGGGGATTTCCGGGCCGCCGTGGTCAACCTGGTCGGCCGTACGGCGGGGAGCGAGCCTGCCGCCATCGCTCTGTTCAAGCTGAGCATCACGGACGCGAGGCCCAATATCCGGAAGGATTCCGCCAAGTGGCTCGGCCGGATGGGGAAGCCGATGACCAAAGATCGGGAAGTCATGGCAGCGCTCAGGAAGGCTTCCTCCGACCAGGACGAAGAGGTCTCTCGCGCCGCCAAACGCGGCCTGGGGCAGATCGAGGGGAAAGTCAAAATCCTGCCCCTCGATCAGGAAGAAGAATAGAAACAACCAGATAAGACCCGTCTACACAAACACTTACGTTTTCTCCGGATCGGACGACGCGGCCAGCCGCCGGCCCGTCAGGTGGATGAAAACATCCTCGAGTGTCGGCTTGCCATAGGTCACCGCCACGACCTGGCCGGGGAAGGCCTCGATGAGCGAGGGGATGAACTCGTGACCCCGCGGCCGCTCGATGCGGACCAGACGGTCCATCAAGACCGCTTCTACGCCGAATTTTTCCAGAATCTGGGACCGCAGCGCCTCCGGCTCCTTGCATCCCACGCTGATCACGTCGCCGCCCACCTGCGCTTTCAGCTCGGCAGGCGTCCCCATCCCCACCAGCTTCCCGCCGTCCAGAATGCCCAGCCGATCGCTCTTCTCCGCCTCTTCCATGAAGTGCGTCGTGAGCAGGATCGTCACCTTCCGCTGGGACTGCACACGGCCGAGATAGTCCCAAAAATCCAGCCGGCCTACGGGATCGAGCCCCGTCGTCGGCTCGTCCATCAGCAGGACGTCGGGATGGTGGAGCATGCCCTTGGCCAGTTCGACGCGCCGCTTGAGGCCGCCTGAGAGTTTTTCGACGCGTTCGGCAGCGCGTTCCCTGAGCCCGAACTCGCCCAGCAGCGCGTCGATCCGGCCGGCCAGAGCGCGCCCCTTCAGCCCATAGAGGTGCCCTTGATGCCGCAGGTTCTCGATGACCGTCAGTTTCAGGTCCAGACTGGGCGATTGGAACACGACGCCCATGCGACGCCGGATGTCGGCATCGTCGCGCACCACGTCGAAACCCAGTATCCGCGCCGCGCCAGAAGAGGGGATCAGTGAGGTGGAAAGAATGCGGAACAACGTCGTCTTCCCTCCGCCGTTGGGCCCCAGGAGCGAAAAAGTCTCTCCGCCTCGCACACTGAAGCTGACGCGATCGAGCGCAACCCGCTCCCCGTAGCTCAGGGAAAGCGCCTCCACCTGGATGACGTCGTCAACTGGGTTGTTCATGAAAACCTGGTTCTCCATTGCGCTCCTCCCCGGAATAAACAGGTCAGAAATGGCAGTGGCCGAAGGCCGAGGCCATTTCTCGCTGCACCCTACGGGCTCGCGGATTTCAGAGCCAGGGTTGGCCCGGCTTCGAGGGCCCAGGCCTGGCGGGGAAACGGAAGCCTTCAAAAATTGCAACTCAATCTTAAAAAGTTTGTCGCCCCATGCGTCTCATGATGGCCACCCCATAGCCATCGAACGGTTCATGCCCACTGTGGAGAAGGACTCCGTGGACCCCGACCCTACCGCGCGCGAGATCGCGAAGAGCCCGATTTTATTCTTGACGCGGCAAAGTCCAAATGATTGAATAATTGTCATCCGAATAAAGCAAGCGATGGGGTTGAGCGGGACGCCGATTCCGAATGAGAGCCCGAGTGGAGTCGAAGGAATGCGAATGAGCCTTCATAGCGGGCCAGGGCTGAAGAAATCTTCTACGCGGATGTGGAATGCGAGAAGCTTGGCGAGCTTCTTGCACACACACAATTAGTTCTACGGGCCGTATCTGCCCGACAGTGCCGGGGCGTCAGTCGCCTCAGGGGGGCGAAGCTATGGCCCGGAAGCCCTTGCCCCTGTCGAAACCATGAACTCGGGAGGTCATTCCATGGACCGAGTGGGCTGTGCTGACGATGCGAGGATA
>JACPCR010000115.1 GCA_016179685.1 Planctomycetota bacterium
GGTGTTCCCTTCGGCTTGCACAAAAAATCCTTGTCGGGTCTAGCTTGCCGATGCGGATTAGAACTAAGGAAAAGTTCTGCCACACCGTGGCTACTCGCTTACCACAGAAAGTGAGGGTTTTTCCCAATGAAGCCGAACTCATTCCTCAAAAACTCAGAATTGACGAGCCAAATCATCGGCGCGTGTATCGAAGTGCACCGCTGGCTGGGACCGGGACTACTTGAATCCGCGTATGAAGAATGTCTTTGCCACGAGCTCGCGTTGCGAAAACTGCCATTCCAGAGGCAAAAACCCATCCCGGTACGATACAAAGCCGTAAACTTGGACTGTGGATTCCGTATCGATCTCCTCGTAGCCGATCTGGTCATCATCGAGATTAAAGCCGTCGAAACCCTTCTGCCGATCCATAAGGCACAGTTGCTCACACACATGAAACTCACCCACTCGAAAGTCGGTTTTCTTATCAACTTCAACGTCATAGTCTTAAGACAAGGTCTAGTTCGCATGGTGCTCTAGATTCGAGACCTCAAGCCCATCTCACTTCCATCGCATGCCACCTGGCGAATCGGTTGGTGGTTGGTGATGAAGAGCGGGGCCGAGTAAGAACCAACGAGGGCCACGCCGCGAATCGGTTGGTGGTGCGTGGTTCGTGGTTGACTGATGACTCTTGACTGATGGCTGTTCACTGCTAACCGTTTCTGGATTCTGAAGTCCCTTGTCCCCTTGTCCCTTTGTCCCCTGGTCCTCTTGTCCCCTTCTGCTCGCTTCTCGCTCCCCGCTTCTCGCTTCCTCGCAGGGAGCAAGGAGCAAGCAGAGGGCTACGGTCAGTGGTGACGGGTCATCTTCTGCTCGTTTCCTGCTCCTCGCTTCTTGCTTCTTGCTTCTCGCTTCTCCCTCGTCCCTGACACCCGACACCCGACACCTGACACCCGACACCCGACACCCGACACCTGACACCCGACACCTGACACCTGACACCTGCTACCTGACACCCGCTACCTGAACAACGTCACCGTGGCCTGGCCCGTGATGCCCACCTGGCAGCCCGTGGCCGGGTCCACGGACCAGACCTGGACGTACGTGATGAAGGACTGGCCGGGCAACAGAGGGAGGTCCGGCGCCCGATAGGTGGCATGGATTTCGTTGTTCGTCACCGTGAAGAGTTTGGCGAAGGCGTCGCACGCGCTCGGGTCGCCGTCCTCGATGACGCCGGCGAAGGGAGTCGGCGAGAACATCCGGTCCGCCAGGCTGGCCACGACGAGGCAGCGCGTGCCGTCAGGGACGGCGTTGCCGTCGAGGTCCCGAATCTGGCTGACGACCACGCTCGCGGTGCTTTGCGAGGAGGCAAAGACGAGGTTGGGCGTGACGCTGACCACCGAGGAGTTCTTGCCAATAAGCGTCATCGTCGCGCGTCCCACCTGCCCCACGGCGCACCCGCTGAAGGGGTCGATGGCCCACGCCTGGATGAAGGACGACACGCTCTGGCCTGGCCCGATGGTCAGGTCCGGCGCGCGGTAGGCGGCCTCGACGCGGCCGCCCATGACGGTGAAGCGGCGCGCCAGGGCACTGCACGCGCTCGCCTCCCCGCCCAGGACCGTGCCCGCGCCCGCCTCCGGCGCGAACGACGTCTCGAAGAAGCCCGCAGCAAGAATCAAGGGCGTCCCGTCCGGCACCGCATTCCCGTCCAGGTCCACGATCTCCGTTACCGTCACCGAGGCCTCGTTCGTCGTGCTCGCGAAGAGCCGGTCCGGTGAAGCCGCCACCGTCGCCGTGCTGCCAATCAGCGTCACCGTGCCCGTGCCCGTCCGGCTCTGGATGCAGTCTCCCCCGGGCGCGAGGGACCAGACCTGCACGTATCGCGTAATGGCCTGGCCGGCCCCCAGGCCCACGTTCGGAGCCCGGTAGGTGGCCACGATCTGAGCGCCCGACACGCGATAGACGCGGGCGAAGCCCGTGCAGTCGGGCCGTAGCCCGCCCTCGATCGTCCCCGAACTGAAGTCCGGCTGAAAGTTCACCGCCGAAGAGCTGGCTGCCAGGATGCACTCCACCCCGTCCGGGATCGGGTTTCCCAGCGAGTCGAGCAGGTTCGTCACCAGCACCGTCGCGGTTCGCTCCGTGCTCGAGAAGAGCCGCGCGGGCATCAGGCTCACCACCGACGACTCCTTCCCGGCCAGCGTCACCGTCGCTGAGCCGGTGAGCGACAGCGTGCATCCGGCGGCGTCAATGGACCAGACCTGCACGTAGGCGAGAGCCTGGTCGCCCGGAAACAAAGCGAGGTCCGGGGCGCGGAAGGTGGCCGAGATTTGCCCGCCCGTGATCGTGAAGACCTGCGCGAGGGTGCTGCACGCGCTTGGGAAGCCGCCCTCGATCGCGCCCGCAGACGCCGAAGGCACGAACTGGTCCCGAGACGTGCTTGCCGCCACCAGGCACTGGATGCCGTCTGACACCGCAAGGCCCGCATCGTCCCGGATGTTCGTCACCAGCACCGACGCCGTCGCCACCCGGCTCGCCAGCAACTGATCCGGCGACACCGTCACGGTCGAGGAGGCCTTCGCCTTCAGACGGATGGGAAGCGTGCCGACGAGCTTATTGACGCGGTCGTCCTCGGTGACCGTGGCAAGCTGCACCACCGCGGTCGCGTTCTGGGCGGCCCTGAGTGCTATGTCCGGCGACCGATACGTCGCGACGATCGTGTTGTTCGTCACCTCGAAGATGCGCCATCCGCCGCCTGACGGGCTCGGCCGCCCGCCCTCGATGCTCCCGCCCGCGGAGCTGACGAACCAGGCATCGGCCGTCAGGGCGCACTCCGTCCCGTCCGGAACGAAAGCGCCGTCAAGGTCCCGAATGTTGCTCACCGTGATGGTGGAGGTCGAGAGAGCGCCCACCAGCACCTCGTCCGGGTCCGCCGTCATCACCGAGGAATTCTTGCCAATAAGCGTCAGCGAGACGGTCCCCACCATCGCCTCGATGGTGTCGTCCGGCCGCACAGAGGCAACCTGGATAGTCGCTACGGCCGTCTCACCGGGCCCCAGCCCCAGCTCGGGCGAACGATAAGTCACGATAATGGAATTATTTACAATGGGGAAAATCTTCCAGCCGAAACCGTCCGGGCTCGGCCGCCCACCCTCGATCGTCCCCCCAGCGGAGAGCGCGAAGACCTGCTGCGCGGTCAAGGCGCACTCGACGCCGTCCGGAATCGGGTTGCCTCGGTCATCCACGATATTGCTCAGCGTGACCGTCGCGGTCTGCACCCCGTCTGCGAAGAGCCGGTCCGGGAACACCGTCATCTGCGCCGCGCTTTTCGGGCCCCGAGCACCGTCGAGCGTCATGCGCACAAAGCTCATCTGGCTCGTCACCAAGCCGCCCGCGTCCACGCGATAAACCTGGATGACCGCGGTGTCGCTTTCGCCCGGGGGAAGGTCCAGCTCCGGCGAGCGATAGGTCCCGACCGCCGAGCCGTTGACGACGTCGAAGACTCGGAAGCCCGAGCCGCTCGGGCTCGCGTTCCCGCCCAGGATGCTGCCTCCTGCGGACGTGATGCCGCCGAAGCTCGACGCCGTCACGGCCACCCGCGTCTCTTCCCGTGTGAACACCAGAACCGTCGCCGTGCTCGAGCCGTCCGCCAGCAGCCGGTCCGGCTGAATCGCCACCTCGGGCCGGACCGTGATCGTCCCCACGTCCGTCGTCCCGCCTGGCACGGGCACGAACGCGCTCGACTCCCCGAGGAATCGCACCCCATCCAGGATCGCCAGCGCCTTCACCACGATGCTGCCGCGGACCGTCGGCACACCCGGGATCGTGAAACTCCCGTCAGGAAACGTCACGCCCGGAAAGCTCCCGAACACGCTCAGCTCGACGCCGCCCATTGCTGAACTGTCCTGGTCCTCCACTCGGCCAACCACCGTCGTGCCCGGGTCCGGCGACACCTGGACCGTCCGCGGCGCGGACGTCCCGACGTTGTCCCCGAAGTCAATCGCCCTCGCGGTCAGCGTCAGAGACTGCGCGCCCGCGGGCGCGGCCAGGTCGAACTCGTAAGGCGGGTCCGTGGCCTGGAATCGCACCTGCCCATCGACCAGCACCGTCACCGAGGCCACGCCCACGTCATCCGTCGCTGAGACCTGGACCCTGACCGATCCGCCATCGGGCACGGCTGCCCCGGCCGCCGGCGACGTGATCTCGACGGCCGGCGCGATTCCGAATTTGTCTTCTTCCAGGAAATACTGACCGATGTAGAGCCGCGTATCGCCCGTCGTGCCGGTTTCCTCGACGAACGCGTGGGACGCGGTCAGGAACACGTGCGTGCGCGTCGCGTCGATGCCCGTCCCATCGTCGTCCCGGAAACCCACGAAGTCGAGCACTTCCCGCAGCGCCATCGCCTCCGGATTCGCCGCGTCCAAGATCGGCACCCTGTTCACCTGTAGAAAGTCCGCTCCAAACACGAACCGACCGAACACCGCCACGTCCTGGAGCATGAAGAAACCGGACAGCGCCGTTCCCAGAAGCGCCGGGCTGGCCGGATTCGTCACGCTCACCAGCCTCAGCGGCGGGCTCTCCCCGGAGGCCAGGTAGGCCACGCCGTCGCGTAGCCGCACGTCCCGCAGGTCCGGCGAAAAGAAGGTCGATCGCAGCACCGGGTTACCCGGGTTAGTCACATCGACCACGTGGAGGCCGCCGCGCAGGTCACCGACCACCGCGGTATCTTCCTCGACCGCGATGCCCAAGGCGCGGACCATGCCGCCCAGCGAGGCCGCCAGAACCGGCGCGGCCGGGTCCGACACCCGGATCACCTGCATACCCGCCGAGCCATCCGCAACGAACGCATGGCTTCCCGATACGTCCACGTCGAACGCCGTACCCGGCGTCGGCAGCACGGAGAGCAGCACGGGGGCAACCGGGTTGGCCACGTCGACGACGACGAGGCCGGAAGGCCCATCAGCCACGTAGGCGAGGCTGCCGGCGACCTTCACGCTATTGGCGTTACCGGGCGTATCGGCCACGCCGGCGATCTGAGGCCGGTCCGGCCGGGAGACGTCCACCACCACCAGGCCCGCCGAGCCCGAGGCCACGTAAGCCAGTTGACCCGCCACCTCGACGCTGTTCGCAAAGCCAGGCATGGCCAGGAAGGCCCGCGGCGTCGGCGCGAAGATGCGGACCGTGATATTCGAAGCATCGGTGTGCCCGTTATTCGCGGCCGTCACCGTTGCCAGGCCCTCCGACCCGGCGAAGACCTCGCCACGCGTCACCCCGAAGTTGACCACCGTCAGGTCGCTGGAAGTATAATTCGTCTGCCGGCTGGTCAGGTCCAGCGTGAAGCCATCCCGCAGGAATCCGGTGACCTTCATCTGTCTGGAGGCCTCGCCGATGACGGTATTCAAGATGAGGACGAAATCGGATGGTGTCATCTCGATCCGGCTCAGAGCGTCACGCAAATTAAAGCTGTTCGGGTCTGTCGGATCGCTATTTGTTTCAATTTCAAGCTTATCACGAATAAAATCGCCGTCTGTGTCCGCCAACAGCGGATTCGTCACAAAGCCATCCGCACCCGCGAAAACTTCTTCCCCGTCGTTGATGCCGTCGAAATCCGTGTCCGCCAAGCGAACCTTCGTTCCAAGCTCGAACTCCCTGCGATTCGGCAGCCCGTCGCCATCGAGGTCCTCGTAAGCATCGGTCGGATCGGACGGGTCCATCCCGTTCGCTCGCTCGAAGTCGTCGGGGATGCCATCGCCGTCCGCGTCGCCCTCGAGCTGGACCTCCAGCGAGAAGGTGCTGGTCACACCCTCATGCGTCGCCACGATGAGCACGCGCCCGCTCGACACCGCGGTGACCAGCCCATCGGGCGTCACCGTGGCCGCCATCGGGTCCGTCGACCGATAATTCGTCCCCGACTCCCCCGCCGTCAGATTCTTCCCACTCCCATCCGCGAACTCACCCGTCACCTCGAGCTGGACCGCATCGCCCTCGGAGGTCAGCGTTGTCCGACTCGCGAGCACCTCGATCGCTTCCGGGATCGCCTCCGGCGCCTGGGTCCCGAACGGCACGATCCCGCTCACCCGCGCGGACAGCACGCTGAACAGGCCCGACTGCCCGGTAGTTGTCGTCCCATTCTGCACGCAGATGACCCGTGCGCGCACGGGTCCGCCCATGGGCACGTTCCCAATCTCCCACCGTCCGGCCGCCGCGCCAGCCGCGCCCGGGCTCACGCTAGCGACGCGATTTAGCACCGCCACCGTGCACTGCGGTCCCTCAGACTCCGCATACAACCCGCTGGCGAGGCACATAAATCCGAAAATTAACGTCCCCCAGCGTATAAACCGGATAGCCGATGACCGAAACGGTCCATCGCTGGTGTCGTCTTCGAGCACAGCCGCTTGTTGCAGGGGCAGGAACATGAGTTAATGGCCCGGGAGGACACTGACACGCGCCGGCGCCGCCACCACTCCTTCCGCTCGCCCGACAATTGCAAATTACAACAGACCCGAAAAGCAAAGTCAAGAAAATTTTCCAGATTTTTCGCTCCTATCAGCCTCGAAATTTCGATACTACGGAAGATCGCCGGGTGTCCGCCATGCGGGCGGCCGGAGTTTGGCAAGTTTTCGTCTGGACGCACGAACTCCTCCGGGGCTGCCCCTTCGGGAAACGGGATTCCTCCCGTGGGGACAGGTCCCACAGGGACCAGTGCGGGAGGCATCTCCAGGAGGGTTTCCGTTGCGATTGCCGGCACCCTTGGCACGCGGGGTGTATGCCTTCGAAAAAGCACTGAAGAGGCCAGCAGGATGCAGGCGCTCCCAGACGTTCCGGCGCTCAATTGGGAACGCAGCCAGAAAAGTGCGCTACTCCGTTGCAGATATCACCCGCCCTGAGACGGCGGTTTCTGGACTATGGCCGCCCGGATACTGACCAGGCGCAGCCACTCCTCGAGTGGCCGGTCCTGAATCCACTGGTGGGATGTGCCGGCAGGGAGGAAGATCGCATCACCTTCGCGGAGGGGCAACGTGGCGTCAGGGAGTCGGAGTCTGCCCCGGCCTTCGAGGACGTAGCCGATGTATTCCTCATTGTCGTAATGCCGAGCCAGGGCTTGCGTGCCCGGCTGGAGCGCGAGCACCTCGACTACGGAGAGTCCGAGCAGGCGACCACGTTCCGTAGATGTCCCGGCGGCATCCACGCTTTCCAGAATTCGCCACGAGAGGAGCGGGTCATCACCCACAGTAGGGACTGCGTCACGCCAGTTTCGGACTATTGGCCGGCTCTCGAATCGGCCCACTTTGCAGCTCAGGATGAGAAGTTCGATCCAGGCCTCATTGTTTTCGTTGAACATCTGATGGGGGAGCTTGGGCGGGATATAGACCACGTCGCCTTCGCGGACCGGGTGGCGGGTCTCACCAAGGAGCACCTCTCCCGTGCCGCCAAGGATATAGTACATCTGCTCGAGGTCTTCGTGCCGGTGATAATCGGAGTGCTGGCGGCCCTGGAGGGCATGTTTGACGAACCCAGCCATCTGGAGAAGCACAGGCATTTCCTGGGGCTTGACCTCAGCGGCATCCCTGGGGCGGAAGAATGGCCAAATCACGGCGCTAAAGTGGGATACATAGGGCTGTTGCGCCCTCCAGTTCCGGACCAAGGCTCGTGAATCAGACATCGCAGCCTCCTTTCGCATTGCGAGTCGCCGCGCCAAAGGTTATAAATTGCAGTTTGCGGGACGACGCCGAGGACCCTCGACGTCCGAAGTCTGCTTTATGAAGGAGCGTCACATGATGGAGGAATTGACCTCCGTCCCCCAGGGCGGCGCGGCGGCCAAAGACCTTATCTCAAATGCCCCTCTCCTGCCAGCAGCCGTTTCACGCGAGAACGGGAGAGGCTCGAATGGAATCCACAACACGGCTCGGGGCGAGCGGTTCGCCGCGGCCGGCCCGTCTCGGATGGACGTCCCTTCCCTGCACGAGGCCATCCGCCTGAGTCAGGACTACCTCCTCTCTCTCCAGCATGCCGAAGGGTACTGGGTCGGACTCCTCGGCGCGGACACGAGCCTGCCTTCCGACTACGTCCTGATCATGCACTTCCTGGACGAGGTTCATCCGGCCCGCCAGCGCAAGGCCATCCGTTTCATCCTGGACCACCAGAACTCGGAAGGCGGGTGGAGCATTTACCCGGGCGGGCCATCCGATCTCAGCACCTCTGTCAAGGCCTATTTTGCCCTCAAGCTCGGCGGACACTCCGCTGAAGAGCCCGTCCTGAAGGCCGCGCGGAAAGTCATCCTCGAGCAGGGCGGGCTGGACCGGGTGAACTCTTTCACCAAAATCTATCTGGCGATGTTCGGGCAGTTCGGATGGCACGAAGTCCCGGCAGTCCCCCCGGAGCTGGTTCTTCTCCCCGAAACCTTCTATTTCAACATTTACGAGATCTCCTCATGGTCCCGGGCGATCCTGGTCCCGCTGACGATCATCTATGCCAAGAGGCCGTATCATCCGCTTCCGCCCTCGGCGCGCCTGGATGAGTTATTTGTCCTGCCGCGCCGGCCTGGCCTTGCCCGCAACGGGCATGATGGTCGCTGGGACTGGGAACACTTTTTTTCCTCGATCAACGAGATTTCCAAGCTCCACGAAAGCCTTCCGGTGAAGCCTTGCAGAGCCCTGGCCATCCAGCGGGCGGAGGAATGGATGCTTGAGCGCTGCGTGGCCGGCGGCCTCGGCGCCGTGTTCCCCTCCATGCTGAATACCATTGTGGCGCTCAAGGTCCTGGGCTATCCCGAGGACCACCCCAAGCTGCAGCTCGCCGTACGGGAGTTTGAAGCCCTGATGGTGGAGGACGAAGAGACGCTCCGATTCCAGCCCTGCTTCTCACCCGTGTGGGATACCGCCATCAGCGCCATCGCCCTTTACGAGTCCGGCGTGAAGTTCGACCATCCCGCCATGGAGCGGACGGCGCGCTGGATGCTCTCCAAGGAATCCAGGACCCGAGGCGACTGGCACGTCAAGAATCCGAACGGGCCCGTCTCCGGCTGGTATTTCGAGTTTCATAACGAGTTCTTCCCCGACGTCGATGATACGGCCATGGTGCTTCTCGCTCTCCACCGGCTGAGGGCGAACCGGCTGCCGGGCGGCCGCGACGCCATGGCCCGCGGTCTGGCGTGGCTTCATTCCATGCAGAATGATGACGGGGGCTGGGGCGCGTTCGACCGCAATAACAACAAGATGGTGCTGACGCGCGTGCCGTTTGCCGACCACAACGCTCTGCTCGACCCGAGCACGAGCGATCTGACCGGTCGGCTTCTCGAGCTTCTGGGCCTCTGGAAGGTGGCCAGGACGCATCCTGCGGTGGCGCGAGCCATGGCCTTCCTCAAGAAGGAGCAGGAAGCGGAGGGCTGCTGGTATGGCCGGTGGGGCGTGAATTACATTTACGGCACCTGGCAGGCGCTCCGCGGTCTCGAGGCCATCGGAGAGGACATGTCCCTCCCCTATGTGCGCCGGGCAGTCCAATGGCTGCTCGACTGCCAGAACCTCGATGGAGGCTGGGGTGAAAGCTGCCGATCCTATGACGACCCCTCGCTCAAGGGGCAGGGGGAGACCACGCCTTCCCAGACGGCCTGGGCGATGATGGGGCTCATCTCGGCCGGATATGAGCAGCATCCCGCAGTCGAGCGCGGCGTTGAGCTTCTGCTCCGGACCCAGCGGGCCGACGGTGGATGGGACGAGGCCTTCTATACCGGCACGGGCTTCCCCAAGGTCTTTTACCTGGAATACACCATGTACCGGCACTATTTCCCCCTGCTGGCCCTGAGCCTTTATCGAGACCGAACGGAGCACCGGTGAATCGGTTCCGAAAGGGCGCAGCATCATTGCTCCTCGGGCTGCTGGTGGCCGCTGCGCGCCCGGCCGCGCCCGAAGAGGACCGCCGCGGCGGCATGGTCGGTCCCATCCCCCTCCGCGTCATTTCCCCCTTCGGCCTCCTGTTCTATCAGTTCACCCCGGAGCGCGCCTCGAACCTCGGGCGGGGCGTCCTGGACGCCCGCTTCGAATTCTCCGAGTCCAACATCCTCATCGATTCGGAGTTCCCCGAGCCCGAATATAGCGCCCGCATCGACATCGAGCTCGCCCGGTTCAACCTCAACCTGCGTTACGGCGTGACGGAACAGTGGGACCTGGGCCTCGAAATACCGGCTTACTATACCTATGACGGGTTCATGGACCATTTCATTCGCAAGTTCGAAGATTTCGTCAGCGAGCCTAAAATCCGGCGGTTGGTCGAGGACCGCAACTCCTTCAACAGCGAGGTCTCCCGCAACCGCGAGGTCTTCCTCCGAGGGGCCGAAGACCGCTTCGGGTTCGGAGACCTGGCCGTCACCGCCAAGCGAGGCCTGTGGTCGCAGGATGGGTGGCTTCCCGCCCTCGGACTCCGTGGGGCCATCAAAGCCCCCACCGGCGATGAGGACGTCGCTTTCGGAAGCGGCCGGTTCGACGCTGCCCTGGGCGTCGCCGCGGAATGGGACTTCCATCGCTGGGCGATGATCGCCGACCTCCAGAGCACGTTCCCCATCGGCAACCGGCTGGAAGGCGCCGGGCTGGATGCTCGACCCATTGCCAGCGGCAGCCTCGACCTGGAGTACCGCACCTCCGCGCGGTTTTCCTGGCATCTCCAGTTCGCCTCCACCATGGGCCCCTTCAGCCTGGACGGGGACCGCGGCCCCAGCCCCTTCGATACTTCCAAGGCACAGCCGCTGACGAGCCCCATCTACCAGATCGCCCCCGGCTTCGCCTGGCGCATCCGGCCAGCCATGACTCTCCTTCTGGGCTTCGTCGAGAATTTCAGCAGCGATGACGTCGCATCCGATTTCACGTTCTTCATGACTTTTTCCTGCCGGTTCGGTTCGGGCCGTTGAGCGCCTCCGGCGTCCGCACAGCCCGGCCTCCGGCCGACTCCGGTATGACGGACCCGCACCTATGGACTGGGAAACTCACATCGTGCTTTCCGGCCAGATGCTCCGGGTGTGCCGGCTGGACGTCGGCGCGGCCCTCTACAGCGTGCTCCCGGCGATCGACATCCAGCCGATCCACTACCACCGGCAATATGCGCACCTGCTGGCCAATGTGCCGCTGATCCTGGATGCGGCCATCGATATTCTTGGCGGGCCCGAGGTCGCGGCGCGGGACTTTGACGCGCTCCGCGCCCGGACGCGGCCGCGCGGCGAACAACTCGAGGCCGAGGCCCGAGACGCCGCGGCCCAGACCGGCTTGTCCCGGGCCCAAAAGCGGGAGAAGCGAGACCGGGCCTACTTCTACCGCCGGATCGCTGAAGAGGCCCAGAACTTCGTCACGAACGAGCTCGCGGGCGCCGAAAAGGTCCTCGGACCCGAAGCGGGCCGCATCTGCCGCGATCGCCTCCCCGCCATGATGTCCCTCGTCAGCCACTTCTATTTTGACACCTTCAACAACCCGGTCGCCACCTTCATCCCCCTGGCCTCCAATTACGCGGCCCAGTGGGACCTCTGGAAAGAAATCGATTACCTCAAGTACCGGGCGTCCTTCTACAAGCCCGAGGTCATCACCGCCTTCCGCCGTCAGATGATCGATGCCCCCTTCTGGACGAAGCCGCTCGACGTGAGCCATGAACGGGACCCGGACATCCGCAAGCGCATCCAGGGGCAACAGGGCCAGCCGTTCTGCCCCTGCGGATTCCTCAAGGCCATGGTCCAGCGGCTCGGCAGCCTGGCCCCCGGCATCTCCCCGAATGCCATCGACCACAGTATCCGCAACATCTTTTCCGTCCTGAAGATCAGGCACATCGTCCACGCGGACCGTGAACTGCTCCTCTGCCTGGCCATCGAACGCGAGATCGCCGGCTTCATCCGGCAGCGCTACGCGGCCTGAGTCATGGACCTCTCCACCCACCTCACACTCGGCGCCAAGTTGCTCGATGCCTGCGGGTTTACCCGCCGGGCGGTCCTTTACGCGCTCCTGCCCGAGATCGACGTCAAGCCTGCCCATTTCCACCGGATGTTCGGCAACATCCTCATGTTTCAGACCACCCTCCTCGATACCGCCATCGAGGTCTTCCGACACCCCGAGGTCGCCCGGCGCGAATTCGCCTCCCTGCGCGAAAATCTCGCTCCGGCCGTCGCCGAGCTTCAGCAGGAGCACCAGAGGCTCGAAGCCGAGAGCGGGCCCGGCAGCTACGAGTCCCAGAATGCCTTCAATCGCTTCTATTGCTACCGGCGTCTCGTCGAGGAACTGCCGGGCTTTTTCGAGCACCTCGATCGCGTCCGGCCATTCCTCGGCGATGAAATCCTGCGGCCCAGCACCGATCGCACGGAAGCAGCGGTCTCCCTTCTCAGCCACACCTATTTTCTGACCTACACCTATCCGCCCATGCCGTTCATCCCGTTCTCTCCCATGGCCTCCCAGCGGATCGTCTTTGCGGACCGCATCGATTATTTCGAGTTCAAGGGCCTGTTTTCCGATCCGGAATCCGTGTCCCGCCTCTGCCGCTGCCTGGTGGACCATCCGGTCCTGGGGTCGCGGGACCTGACCCCTGACCTGGAGTCGGACCCGGTGATTCGCGAGCGCATCATGAGCCAGAACGGCCGGCCGTACGACCCCTTCGCGCTCGTGAAGGCCATGATCGAGCGGCTCGGCGAGCTGGCCCCCGGCATCGATTACGACGCCGTCCAGAAGGGTATCCGCTGGTATCTCGGCTATCTCGGATGCGTGCGCGTCATCCACTCTGATCGCGAGCGCCATTTCCTGGAACAGGTGGACCACCACCTCGAGGAGACCCTGACGCGGCTCATGGAAGTCCCTTCCGGCGCCCGTTGAGCCCGCACCTTTCCCATTTCCCACGGCCATGATCCCCGCCAAGACCTTCTGGTCCGAGTTGAAACGCCGCGATTTCCGGTTCTTCTCCGGCGTGCCCTGTTCCATCCTGACGGAAGCCCTCGAAGCATTGCCCGCGGACCCGGAGTTGACGTACGTTCCCGCGGTCCGCGAGGACGTGGCCCTCGGGGTCGCCAGCGGGGCCACCCTCGCCGGACGGCGCAGCGCCATCCTCATCCAGAACTCCGGCCTCGGTCATATCGTCAACCCCCTCACCTCCTACAGCCTCATGTACGAGGTCCCCATCCTGCTCATCATCACCTGGCGTGGCTTCCAGGGGAAGGACGCGCCCGAGCACCTGCTCATGGGCGACAGGATGACGGGCTTTCTCGACCTCATGGGCGTCCCTTACGCCGTGCTCGATGACGGCAACCTGGCCTCGGTCCTCGACCGGGCCGTGGCCGCCATGGACTCCAGCCAGAAGCCCTTCGCGCTCCTCGTGAAGAAAGGGAGCATCGGATGATGGATCGATGCGACGCCCTCCGCGCCCTGCTTGGGGCGCTTCATGTGGAAGACCTCGCGCTCTTCACCACGGGCATGATCTCCCGTGAGGCCTACGGACTCCGGGACCGGCCGGAGAACTTCTATATGATGGGAAGCATGGGCCTGCTCTCCTCGATGGGCCTCGGACTCGCCTTGAGCCTGCCCGGCCGCCGCGTCGTCGTGGTCGAAGGCGACGGCAGCGCCCTCATGAGCCTCGGCAGCCTCGCCCTCATCGCCCAGCAGTCGCCGCCCAATTTCACCCACGTCGTCCTCGATAACGAAGCCTACGAATCCACCGGCAACCAGCCCAGCATCTCCGCCACCATCGATCTCGCCGCCCAGGCCAGCGCCTGCGGATACCGCCTCGTCGGCCGATGCCTGGACCTCGACTCCTTCACGCAGCTCTTCGCCGAGCACCGGGCCTCGCCCGGCCCCTCCTTCCTCCTCGCCAAGGTTGGCGGCCGGGCCTCCCACGGCCTCGCCCGGCTCGATATCGCCCCGCCGGCGCTGAAGGATCGATTCCGCGCCGCCGCGGGACCCGGGAGGGCTTCCTCATGAAAGCGATCATCCTCGCGGCGGGCGTCGGCAAGAGGCTCGCCGGCGCGGGCGAGGGCCTGCCCAAGTGCCTCATCCCCGCCGGAACTCAGACCCTCCTCGAACGCATGGTGCGGTCCCTCCTCAAACTCGAGGTCTCGCCGATCGTCATCGTCGTTGGATACCGCCAGGATGACCTCCGCCAGGAGATCGCCGCCAAGCTGCCCGCGGCCGGCGTCCGTTTCGCCGTCAACGAGAACTACACCCGCGGCAACCTCCTCTCCGCCTGGTCCGCCCGTGAAGACTTCGACGACGATTTCATCCTCATGGACGCCGACGTCCTTTTCCACGACGAGATTCTGCGCCGGCTCGTCCAGAGCCGGCATCCGAATGCCTTCCTGCTCGACCGCTACTTCGAGAACGACGGCGAGGCCACCCTCGTCGCCGGACTCGGCGGCCGCGTCGTCGGCTTCGACCGAGCCCTCCGCGGCCCTCACGATATCCTCGGCGAGTCCGTTGGATTCTTCCGGATTTCCCGGACCCTCTGCCCCGCCTTCCTCCAGGCCCTCCGCCGCTACGTCGATGCCGGGGACCTGGACGCCTATTACGATTTCGCCTTGACCGACCTGCTCAAGACGCACCCGTTCGGCTACGAGGACGTCTCCGGCCTCCCCTGGACGGAGATCGATTTCCCCGAGGACTTGGAGCGCGGCCGCCAGGAAATCCTCCCACGGATCGATTCGCCCCTCCTCCTCCGGCGATGCACCCTTCTGAATCCCGGGCCCGGCAACGTCACCGAGACCGTCCGGCGCTCCGTTTCCGACGTGCCCGACGTGTGCCATCGGGAAAGGGAGTTCTTCGAGGTGATGAGGTTCGTGCGGACGGAGCTTGTCCGCATTGCCGGCGGGAATCCCGCGACGCATTCCACGGTCGTCTTCAGCGGCTCCGGCACGGCCGCTGTCGAGGCCGCGGTCGCCAGCGCCGTGCCCGAGTCGGGCACGCTCCTCGTCGTCGATAACGGCGTCTACGGCGACCGCATGAAGAAGATTGCGGACGCCCACCGTATCCCTTGCCGGACGCTGAAGTACGGGTGGACCGAGGCGGCGCGGCCAGCGGACATCGACGCCGCTCTGTCCGCCGATCCCGCGGTCACCCATGTGGCCGCCGTGCATCACGAGACCACCACGGGCCTCCTCAACCCGGTCCACGAGATCGGGCAGGTCGTCGCCCGGCACGGACGCGCCTTCATCGCCGACGCCATGAGCTCCTTCGCAGGGGAGCGCCTCGACCTGGTGCGGGACCACGTCGATTTCGCCGTCTCCAGCTCGAACAAGTGCATCCAGGGCCTGGCGGGCCTGAGCTTCGTCATCGCCCGGCGGGACCGCCTCGAAGCACTGTCGGGGGCGCGGCCGCGATCCGTGTACCTCGACCTCTACAACCAGTGGAAGCAGGAGGAGGCCGACAACACGCCCTTCACGCCCGCCATCCCGATCTTCTTCAGCCTCCGGCAGGCCATCGAGGAGCTGTACCGGGAAACACTCGAAGGAAGGATCGCCCGGTACGCCCGCTGCGCCCGCGCCCTGCGCGGGGGCATGACTCGGCTGGGCTTCCGCATCCTGGTGCCCGAGGAGAGCCGATCCAACCTCCTGACCGCGTTCTTGCTCCCGTGCGGCCTGCGGTACGACCCCCTCCACGACGCCATGAAACGGCGCGGTTACGTCATCTACGCCGGGCAGGGCGACCTCAAGAAGATCGCCTTCCGCATCGCCAACCTGGGCATCCTCACCCCGGACGACATGGACGGGGTGGTCGTCGCCGTTCGGGACTCCCTGGCCGAGCTGGGCATCTCCACCGTGGCCTATGACACGGCGTCGGCGTAACGCGTGAACCTCGTATCCCTGTTCCCATCGTCGTGGGGAGCGGCATGGTCGTCTTGGTGGACAATTACGACAGCTTCGTTTACAACCTGGCCCATTATCTCCAGGAACTGGGCCGGCAAGTCCTCGTCACGCGCAATGATACCCTGGATGTCCAAGGCATCGCCGGGATGCGGCCCGAAGCGGTGGTGATCTCGCCCGGCCCCTGCGATCCCCGCCGGGCCGGAATCAGCCTGGACGTCGTCCGCCAGCTCGGCGGCCGGGTGCCCCTCCTCGGCGTCTGCCTGGGACACCAGTGCATCGGCGAGGCCTACGGCGGACGAGTGGTCCGCGCCCCCGAGCCCATGCACGGACGAACCTCGCCCATCCTCCACTCTGGCCAGGGTATCTTCCACCGCGTGCCCTCGCCGTTCCAGGCCACCCGTTACCATTCGCTGATCGTGGATGCACGGAGCCTGCCGGAGGAACTCGAGGTCACGGCCCGCACCCCCGACGGCCTGATCATGGCGCTCCAGCATCGGAAAAAGAAGGTCGTCGGCGTCCAGTTCCACCCGGAGTCGATCCTGACGGAGCACGGCCATCGCCTGCTCCAGAATTTCCTCGACATGGTCGAGTAGACGAGTTCGAAAGTGCACCCGCACTGGCTCACTCGTCACCGAGTCGGCGAGTTCGGAAGTGCGGGTGCACTTGCGTTCGGCGGTACGAGGAGCATTTTTTCCATGATCCTCGAAGCGATCGTCACCACGCTCGGCCCCGATGGGTCGCTCAACGTCGCTCCCATGGGGCCCCGCGTCGATGAGGGCCTGAGCCGTTTCGAGTTGCAGCCTTACTCGACGTCCCAGACCTACCGGAATCTCAAGACCCACGGCGAAGGCGTCATCCACGTGGTCGATGATGTCTGGCTGCTGGCCCGCGCCGCCGTCGGGTCCGTCGAGCCGCCGACCTTTCCCGCCTCCCGTGTGAAAGGCCGCGTCCTGCAGGACGCCTGCCGTTACTACGAATTCCGAGTGACGGGCATGGACGAGAGCGGGCAGCGCATCCGGATCGAGACCGAGGTGCTGGCTACGGGCCGGCTGCGGGACTTCTTCGGGTTCAACCGGGCCAAGCACGCCGTGGTGGAGGCGGCGATCCTGGCGACGCGGACCGCCTTCCTGCCCCGCGAGGATATCCTGTCGGAATTCGAAAGGCTGGCCGTGCTGGTCCAGAAGACCGGGGGGCAGCAGGAGTACCAGGCCTTCGCCTTCCTGCAGGATTTCGTGGCTCGGCAGCCTCCGGCCGCAGGTAACAAGAATGATGATTGGAGTCCTGAATCGAAGAACCCTCCCGTGGGGACAAGTTTGGGAGGGGCGGAATAATGGTTTCCTGAAGTCGTTGCCAGCGGCGAAAAAGACGAACGGAAACGACCCCTCGATCACCCCTCGCCATGATTCACGTCCAGACCGCCAGCCGCCTCCATTTCGGCTTCATGAGCCTGAACACGGGGTTTCCTCGATGCTTCGGCAGCATCGGCCTCATGGTCCGGGACCCGGGCATCACCGTCTCCCTGTTGCCTACCGACCGCTGGAAGGCCGAGGGGCATCTCGGCCCCCGGGCGATCGACTTCGCGCGGCGTTTCCTCGATTCGATCCGTGAGAGCGGCAGCCCGGCCCCGGCCATTCCACCCGCACTCCTGCGCCTGGACAGCACGGCCCCGGAGCATGCCGGCCTCGGGACGGGCACCCAGCTCGGCCTGGCGGTCGGACACGCCGTCGCCCTTCACCTGGGACTGCAGCCCCTTGCACCCGCCGAATGGGCCCGCCGCATCGGGCGCGGCCTGCGGTCCGCCGTTGGAATTCATGGGTTTTTCCATGGGGGATTCCTCCTGGACGGGGGCAAGGAGCGACCGGATGGCCTAGCGCCCCTGATCGTGCGACACCCCTTCCCCGAGAACTGGCGCGTCGTCCTCGCCGTTCCGCACGCCCTTTCCGGGCTGCACGGGCCCGACGAGCAGCGCGCACTCGCGGAAGCGGTCATCCCGCCGGAAGTCAGCCGCGAGCTCTGCCGGGAAGTCCTCATGGAAATGCTCCCCGGCCTCGTCGAAGAAGACGGACCGGCCTTCGGCGAGTCCCTTTACCGGTTCAATCATGCGGTGGGCCAGTGTTTCCAGTCCGTCCAGGGCGGGGCCTATGCCTCGCCGCGGCTGGCGGAGAGGGTCGATTTCATCCGCCGGCAGGGAATTCCGGGCGCCGGGCAAAGCTCCTGGGGCCCCACCGTGTTCGCAGTCTGCGACGATCCCGAGCGAGCAGAGGCCCTCTCCTCGGCGCTCCGTGCCGAGTTCGGCCCGGCCGGGGTGATCGTGACGCCCGCATCGAATGAGGGGGCGAAGGCGGAGGTCGTGTGATGCGGTCGCCAGAACGGAGTGAAAACGGCGGGTCGTGCCTTCACAGACAGCCCCAAATCGAAAAACCTTCCCGTGTCCCACCGTCCCAAAGGGATTCCTATGGGAGGGTCCCTCCCGACGGGACAGGTCCGGGAGGGACAAGTTTGGGAGGGGCGGAAGAAGGGTTTCGCTGCGGTGACTCCTATTGAAGTCCTGGTCTTCCCTGGTAGACTCCAGCGCCACACGCCGCCTCCTCACACCGGACACGACTCCGGAGTGGCCCATGACCCTCGAAGAGCTGTTGCGCTCGCAGAGCCGCGACGTCCTTGAATCCATCGAGCGCGCCGCGAAAACGGTGGATCGAGCACGACAGCAAAGAGAAGCCTCTATCGACCGGGCACGCCGGGCCGGCGATGAAGCGGACCGACTGGGTGTCGAGGCCGACGAGCGCAACGCGGTCGCCCGTCATATCCTGTCCAAGATCGGCGAGCTCGAGGATCAGCGCCGGGCCCTGCGCAGCCGTCTCGAGGAATGCCGGAAGGACCTGCGGGATTGCCGGCAGGGAATTCATGAGATCGAGCGCCTGATCCTCGAGCAAAAGAAAATCGCCCGCGTTGATTCCGGGCAGGCCGAGCGTCTTTCCGACCACATCACGGAGGTGGAGGCGGCGCTCCAGCGCCCGCGCGAGGCACGTCGAAACGCACTGGACGAATACCTGCACGGGGTCCGGAATCACCTGCGCAATCACTACTGTCACGGGAGTCCCGACCTGGACCAGGGGCTTGCTGAACTGATGTCCAGGGAGCTTCTCCTCTCCGGCGAGACGCGACAGGGTCCCTGCTGTCTCAATCAGGCCAGGGAAGGCGATATCGAAAAACTCTTGGAAGATTACCGGGCCGGGCCAAAGTGACCGGGCGCAAGGGGGTCACGGCCCGAACCCATCACGCGTCCCTCTGAGAGGTCTGCCTCATCTCGGAGGGCGCGGTTTCGGGTCAGACCTGAAGGGCGCTTACTGGGCGGGCATTCAGCTCGCAGTCACTGGTGCTCTGTACCCCGGTCGCCTGGCCCGCTGGTCCCCTGATGCCCATGTCCCCTGATTCCCCCATTCTGACCATCCACAACGTCTCCAAGCGTTTCGGCGGTGTCCAGGCCCTGCAGGGAGTGACCCTGGAGATTCGGACGGGCGAGACCCACGCCATCGTGGGTGAGAATGGGGCGGGCAAGTCGACCCTGATGAAGCTGCTTGCCGGCGTGCACCGCCCTGATGCCGGCCAGATGCGATATCGGGGCCGACCGGTGGAGATGCCGAGTCCCCGGGCCGCCCTGAAGATGGGCATCGGCATCGTCTACCAGGAGACCACGCTCTGCCCCAATCTGAGCGTGGCGGAAAACCTCTTCCTGGGCAACGAGCCGGTCCGACGCTGGGGCTGGGTGGACTTTGACGCCGTCAGGAAGGGGGCGTTGGAGGCTCTCCAGGCCGTGGGCCTGGAGGTCAGCCCCGACGCCGTGGCGGGACGCCTCTCCGTCGCCCAGCGACACCTGGTGCAGATCGCTCGGGCGCTCCTGGAAAACGCCAGCGTGTTGATTTTTGACGAGCCGACTGCCTCCCTTTCCCATGCGGAGAGTGAGACCCTGTTCCGGCTGATCGAACAGCTTCAGCGGAGGAAGGTGACCGTTCTATACATCTCCCATCGGCTCGAGGAAGTATTCCGCATCGCGGACCGCATCACGGTATTGCGGGATGGAAAGGTGGTGGAGACGTTCGAGGCGCGTTCAACCACGCCAGCGCAGGTCGTCGCCCGCATGGTGGGCCGCGATGTCCCGCCTGCGCAGGTCAGGCCGGTCGCTCGCGGGCGCGCTCCCCTCCTCGAGCTGCACGGCCTTTCCGGACCAGGTTACCACCAGGTCTCCCTCCAGGTCTTTCCCGGCGAGATCGTCTGCCTCGCCGGACTCGTCGGGTCGGGCCGAACGGAGCTGCTCCGGGCGATTTTTGGCCTGGACTGCTTCGAATCCGGCAAAATGGTCTTCGACGGGAAGGAGCTGCCTCCGGGCCGTGTGCGGCATCGCATCGCCCTCGGCATCGGCCTCATCCCGGAGGACCGCCGGGCGCAGGGGCTGGTCCCTTGCCTCTCCATCCGCGACAACCTGGCCTTGCCGAAGATCGTCGCGCCGGGGTCGCCGTGGCTGGTGGACCGGGCGTTCCATGACCAGACGGCCCAGGCGTTGATCCGCCAGATGGCCATTCGTGCGCCGGACGCGGATTTTCCTGCGGGCCAGCTTTCCGGTGGCAACCAGCAGAAGCTGGTGGTGTCGAAGTGGCTGCCTCTGAAGCCGCGTCTGCTGCTGGTGGATGAACCGACGAAAGGGGTGGATGTATCGTCGAAGCACGAGCTTCATGTGCTGCTGGACGGTCGGGCCAGCGAGGGTCTGGCCGTGCTGGCCGTTTCGAGCGACCTGCCTGAGGTCCTGGCGCTTTCGCACCGCATTCTCGTGATGCGTCAGGGCCGTATCCGGGGCGAAATCCAGGGACCCGAGGCGACCGAGCGCCGCGTGATGGAGCTTGCCGCCGTTCAGTGATCGAATGAATACCATGCACCGGGGAACGGATATTCTCCTCTTCGAGGACGCGTCAGCCGAGGTGTGCTCCGTGGGTGGCGACACCCTCCTTGCGCCTTGAACGGTCCAGCACTTCGAGGCGTTGCTGTGTGCCAAGGGAAAGCCGGAACGGGTGATACCGGTCTACGAGTACGCATGAGGCATCATCTGCCAGGCTCTGGCGAGCTGAATGAACGGTGGCAAGACGAGGGCTGAGGGCGTTGGGAAGGGGGAGTCGGCTAAGCCACGTCTGCCGACGGAGGCGGAGTACAAGGATGCGTGTCGGGCAGGTATGGAGGGGCCATTTTCCGGACCGCCGAGACGGCCGCTGTCAGGAGAGCGCGGACTGGAGCTTGGCACTTTTCTGGCTGCGCTCCCCGACGAGTCTTAGGATGCCTGGTCACGCCAGCATCCTGCTCGCGTGACCGGTTTTGTGCGCCGGCCGCGCGAAGTCCCGTGGAGGCGAAACCGTAGGATGGCCGACCGGGCTGCCGACACAGCGGCCGGGCTACTTCGGGACCGGTCGTGCAGTGAGGTCGCTTCGTGCCAGTCAGCCGGTCCTCGTCCGAATGGTTCTCGGTAAGAACTGAGTGAACCTTCCCTGTTCACTATTTTAAAAGAGCCCCGAAGCGGGCGAAATAAAATAGCCCTGGGCAAGCGAAGCGACGCCCTGGGATGCCGATCCTGATCTCGATGTGCGCTCAATCGAGACGATGCAAGATAAACGAAGAAGATGGCTACTTTTTGGCTGCCTCGAGGAGGCGCGACACGAGGCCTCCGGCCTGGCAGGGGCCGGCCAGGCTTTCACCCTTCAAGGCGGCCGGCAGGGACCAGAGCATCAGGTTTTGGTAGTAATCCGAGCCGATCCTGGGGCCTGGCGACCCATCGATGACCACCGGCCAATCCCAGTACCAGCCGCGGCGAACGATCTCCTGTACAGTTCGCCGCGCGAGATCGAGTCCAAACTCGCCCTGTCCGCGGTACAGGTAGAGCATGGCCAGCATGAAGGTGCCCGGAGGATGCACCCCATGGGCGCCCCAATAGCCGGGATTCCAGTCCTCCGTGCCGAGCGCCCGGGCTCCAGGTTTGCAGAAGGTGACCGCTCCGAAATCAGACATGGCGGCGTTGGTTCGCCTGAGCGTGTCGAGGGTCGTTTCAACGCGGTCCGGCCTGAAGACGCCGGGCAGGCCGTGCGAAAGCGCCATCCATTCGCCATCGAGCTGGTAGCCCATGACGATGTCTGACCTCTTTCCGGTCTCCAGCTCGTTGAAAAGCATGTAATGGGTGCCCGCCCATGCGCGTTCCTCCAGGGCCGTGCTTCCTTGCTCGAGCCAGTCCTGGCACTGCTGGGCAAACTCGGTGTCGCCCAGGGTTTCGGCCATGCGCCGGGCCATGCGCAGTTGCGCCAGGTGCGCCCCGCCGATGTGCGGAACGATACCGAATAGGTCGCACATCTCGAACCAGTCGTTGGCTTCGTTGCCTGCAGGCATGCTGACGATGCCCTCCGCCCCGGAGCCGGGCCGGAGGTTCATAGTGAAGGCTGTGTTCTTTTTCACGGATTCATAGAATTCGCGGAGCAGGGAATCATCGCCCGTCCTCTGCCACATCCGGTCCACCATGTCCACGTAGCAGGGCCCATCCAGGGTCGTCTGCGGTTTTTTCGCGTAGCCGGGCGAAGGCAGTGCCATCTCATAGGGTTTCGAGCGAGTGGTGACTCCGCCGAAGACCCAGGGCGCGGCCCCGTTCGGGTATTGATAGGCCTTGTAGGCTCGCAGGGTGGACAGGGCCAGTTCCGGGAAGAAATAAACGATGGGCAGATTGCCATAGAAGCTGCACGGAATGCATTCGATCTGCGGACACCACCGCGGGCTCTCGTTCATGCCGAATACGCCATCTTCGGGACGACACCATTCGCCAATGGGCGGCTTGGCCTGACCCCACACGGAAGTCTCGGTAATGAGGTGCAGAACGTTGATCAGGGCGTCCCCCAGCCACCCGGGCAGGTCCGGATCGGCATAGACCGTCTGCTGCCAGGCCAGGATGCGAGCCAGCAGGGAAAGGTGATGGCGCGCCAGCCATCGCGCCACGTCCAGAACGCTCCGGTAGCGCCGGGCATACATGTGGGTATACGCGCTGCCGCCAGCGGTCATCGTCCCGCCGCCCATCCAGACCGGGGCGAACCAGGCCAGGATGAGGCGAATCACTCTTTCTTGGCCGGGTTCGATGGAGAAGTCGACGGCCATCGAACTGCCCGCCTGGTGCGCGGCGAAGGGCAACTGGTGCTCGATTGTGGCCCAGGCCTCGCCATCCATGCCCAGCTCGCCTCCCAGTCGGACGGTTTCACTCCCGGCCACGCCCAGGGCGTAACTGGCCTGTTTCGAGGTCACCGTGAGCCCCTGAAATGCTCCCTGGACTTCCTTTCTACGGAAGCGAGTCGTGCCCGCCTCGCCCTCCGTGGGGCCCGGAAAGTTGAAGGCCAGAGCGCCTTTCTGCGGCTTGTCGGACACGTTTCTCAGGCGCACCTCGAAGACCGCTCCCGGCGTATTCGAGGCCTTCACGTCGGCGGGCAGAAACGGCGACCAGGCCCGTAACCCGACGCTGACGGGCGCGCCGGTGATGAACTCGAAGTCAGCTACCGGGTAATGTCCCCAGCAATGAATCTCCGTGGCTGTTTTGACTCCGGGATAGCTGCGTCCATGGTAAAGGTCGTTCCAGGTGACGTCGTCGCGCCAGGTGAGGTGACGCGTGGTCAGGACCCAGGTTTGGAGTCCGACGCTCAGGCCCAGGAAGGGGAGATGGATCGGCCCGCGCCGCGGCATCAGCGAGTTGAAGACCGTGCAATAGCCCAGCGAGCCATCGGCCTCGATGTCCAGGCATCCGGTGTCGATGACCCCGAGAGGCATCCCGCAGGCCGGCGGATGGCTGCCGCGATGAACGACTCCATGGACGGGAGTGGAATATCCGTCAGCGACAAACTCGTGCCATTCTCGGTCGGGAAGGCTGGTGGGGAACAGGGGTTGAGGCATTTCCATGGGATGGGTGACCGGTACGGTGGGAACGGACGACAAGGCGATGACGCTTGCAGGTTCTCCAAAGTTCGGGGAGATGGACCCGCCCGATTTCATCATCGACGATCATGAAATAATTTTCGTAACCGAGATCGCCGTACCAGGTGACTCGCGCCCCTGCGCCCCACTGGGCTGGCATCCAGAGCATGTCCCCGCATCGGGCTTGACCCTCGATGAGGCCTTTGCGAAACGAGGCGTAGGCCGCTTCGAAATCGAGATCGGATTCGATCTTTTCCGGGGCGGGCATGGCCTCGACCCTGGCGATCGCATCCTCCAGGGACAAGTCCGGCTTGGCTCGGACGTAGGAATTCGCGTCCACGCATCGATAGTCCTTGGGACTCCGCGGCACAAACACGCCGATGAGGCCATCCATGCCCAAAAGCTGGTAAGCCCTGGTCGAGACGCCCACCGGGTCCGCCCAGTATTCATCGATCGTTGCCTGGGCGATCGTGCAGATATATTCCGGGCAGGCGATCCACCCGCCGAGGATGGGCGTCCGGTCGGGCTCGTGGCGAGCGAAGAGCGTCTCCAAGCGTGTCCGGGAGGACAGCAATCGGGGCGTGGCCATCGGGTTTCCTTTTTAGTACTTGTTTAGCGCCCCCCGCAGCCTGGAGGCGTAACCCATTGCCCCAGAATGTGTTGCGCAACTGGCCCCAGGAGTTGCACATACTGCCCATCCTCTGACTTCGTAATTTATTGTTCGGCAATGGGTTATGTAGCCGCGTCCGTCGACCCGCTAAACAGATACCCTTTTTATTTATCGAAATCCTGCCGGCTGGATGGGATAGCGGCCCCAGTCGTCGCGGCAGCGCTTCATCTCGAGGACGTTTTCTCGCTTGGCGTCCACGGCGAGGGAGTGGGTCGATCCCATGATGAAGCCGCCCCCGGGCGCCGCGTGCTCGAAGGCGTAGCGGGCGTCCCGTCGGATGTCTTCCACGTTGCCGGCGATGAGATGCTCGTGCCAGATGCCTCCCCACAGGCAGAGCTGGTCACCCACTCGTTTCTTCATCACTCCGATGTCCATGCCTGCTGTGGCCTGTATGCTCTCGTACGCGTCATACACTTCCGCCAACTTGTCGAGGACCGGCCAGGTGTGCCCGCAACAGTGTTTCAGGACTTTCAGGCCGTGCCGATGGGCTTCCTCGACCTGCGCCTTGTGCCACGGATAAACCATGTCGCAGTAAATCTGCGGGCTGGCCAGCAGGTTGGTGCTCGAGCCGAGGTCGCCGCAGGGCATGATGCCGTCAACCCCAAGTTGAGCAAAGAGTTTCACCTCCCGCAACATCTGCCTGCCGCGCAGCTCGGCAATCTTTCGACAGATTTCGGGCTGTTCGATCATGCTCATCCAGTAGTCCTCTTCGGTCGCCCCGAAGCCTGGAAATCCCAGGTCCCCGCAGAGCAGCATGATGAAATGGGTGCCCTTCATCTCCTCGACCACGTGATGGACGAATTCCCACCGTGAATCGCTGGGATCGCCGATGGGTTGCTCGTCCACACGGTCAATCTGCTCCTGGAGACCGGCCAACGTCGGGGGAGTGTAGCCACCGGCGTTTCTCTTGAACGGCATGAGGTTGTGGGTCGTCGCGGAGACCCGATAGAGGTTGCCGCGCTCGTCCCGATAGGTCTTCTCGTCCAGCTTCTCCATCGGCTTCGGCTGGTGGCCTTTCGGTGGCACGCCCTGAACGGGTACGATGTCCATTTCCAGAGCACGGATGAGGTCCGGATGATCGCGCTTGTAGCCCTCGACGACCTCGTCACGCCGCCCGTCCCAGTAAGCTTGGGTCTCGCGGAACTTGGCGTGGACTAGCGTCTGGCGGCCAAGGATGTCCTCATAAACGTTGTAATCAATGAAATGCTCACCCCACGGGATGCGGTCCGGTTCCCGGTGCTCCAAGGCGGCGAAAACACGTTCTCTGGGCAACATGCTACCATTTCCCTTCAAGAGGCAGGACAGAAGCCAGCCCATGCGCGCATAAATCGTACCCTATCGGAGTCAATTGCTGTGCGAATAGTGCTGCTTTCTCCCCCTTGACGCCGACCCGGTGGCACGTTTTGCGGAGTCGAGGGTCAGAGGTGCGCATGGATTGCAGGATGGACGCGGATCCCACAAGTCGGGACGACCGCGTGTCGATTCTCCTTGACCTTTGACTCCCTAGTAGACGAGTTCGCAGGTGCGGATGCACTTGCGAACTCGTCTATTAGGAGTCATGATCAATATCTCCTCCCTCGGACGGAACTGCCCCCGTACTTCCGTGCACGAGAAGGAATAAGTCCGATGCCCAGGCGAGCCGCCTGGGGCTACGCCGTGCTTCCGTTCACGTGAACGAATAAGAACTGCTGGGACGCGGCAAGAACCGCGGAGTCGTACGCCGAGAATTTCTTCCCGTATCGCCTGGAGCATCGATAACAGCCCGAGCGAATCTAGGATAGGAGAGGCGATGAAGGTAACGAAGAAGCTCTATCTGGAGTCACCACAGCGAGGGTATGCGGTGATTCTCTCCGCGTCGTACCATGGTCCGGGGCTGGAACGCCGGGAGACACTCTGCTACGAGTGCCACGGCCGTGACGACTTGCCTTTCGACATCCGGGAGAGATTTTCGGCAGACAACGGACGCACGTGGTCGGATTGGCAGCCGCTGCCGGACGTTGTCCGGTTCGAAAAGGGCCGCATCGATCTATTCTCGCTTGGCTCGGCCTACCAGGACCCGGAGACGGGCATTGATTTGGGTGTCGGCCTCCGGCAGACCATTGTCGAAAAGCCTCATCGGTTGCTCTACTACAACCACAACTACTGGGGCCTGTCCGGAGACGGCGGGAAGACCTGGAGTGATCCCATCCAATTTCGATATGAGGAGGGCGACTTCCGGGATGCGAACAATCCGCTGGCCCCGAGTTTTCTCTACACGAACCGCTGCTACCCAGGCGGTCTTATTCGTCTGAGAGGCGGAACGCTGATTCTTTGCTGCACGGCGGTGAACGTGCCGAAAGAGGTTCCGGATACGGACCCCACCGACGAGTATACGCGCCTGGGACGCCGGGCGCCGTTTGACAAGGAGCCTCACGCGAGGGATATCGCCGCGGCTTGTTTCCTGGGGCGATGGGATGGCCGGAGGAAAACCTATGACTGGGAAATGAGCAATCGGGTCTGGATGCCCCTCTCCGTTTCTGCTCGCGGGATGCAGGAAGGATATCCTGTGGAACTGTCGGACGGCCGGGTGCTTTGCGTATTTCGTGGCTCCAATACCACGGTCACTCCCGGCCGCAAGTGGTACAGCCTGTCGAATGACGGTGGCCGGACCCTGAGCGAAATCGCGGAGTTGAAGTACGATGACGGCACCCGATTTTTCTCTCCCTCGAGCTTTCATGGCTTCATCCGCCACAGTGTGAACGGGAGGCTTTACTGGCTGGCGAACATCTGTCAGGAGCCGCCGGAAGGAAACATGCCGCGGCATCCGCTGGTCATCGCCGAAGTGGACGAATCGATCCCCGCCATCAAACGCAAGACCGTCACGATTGTTGACGACCGCCAGTCCGGAGAAGGGAAACGGGTGAGCTTGAGCAATTGGAGCGTCTTCGAGAATCGTGAGACGCACGATTTCGAGCTTTATATGTCGCGGTATGGCGCCAAGCCAGAGTGCTATGAAGAGGATCCTCGGGGACATTACAGCGCTGACGCCTACCAGTACGTCATCCGTGTTTAGCGAAGCGCTGCCTCAAACCGACCCGTGTGGCTCGAGCGACCGGAATCGAAATAGAATACCGTAAGGGTTTCGTTCAGCGGCTTCCCGGCGGGAAGCCGCAGTTACAAGAGTCATCCCGCAACTTCTCGATAAGTTCGGGGAGGAGGAGCAGGTCAGGTCGATGAGTGATGAGTGGTGAATTTGCCTTGCTTTCCTACCTGCCTATAATCCCTGGGCCGGCGGGAAAGGCGCACCGTGCGACGACCCGGAGGAAAGCATGGAGACCTACTACAATCCGTCCGATCTGCCCCGATTCGGCGAGGTGGGTGAGCGCCGGCCCGAGCTTTACGAAGCGTTCAGCCGCTGGTACAGCGACACGATGGCGGAAGGGGCGCTATCGCACAAGACGAAATCGCTGATCGCCCTGGCGGTGGCGCACGCGCTCCAGTGTCCCTACTGCATCGACGCCTGGTCCGTCGGGGCGAAGAATGCGGGCGCGTCGCTCGACGAGTTGACGGAGGCGATTCATGTGGCCGCCGCCATCCGCGGGGGCTCCGCCCTCGTCCACGGCATTCAGGCCATCAATGCGCTCGATCGTGAATGAGCAGCAAGGCGGCCAAGGCGGCCGTACGCTGGTCTTAAACCCGCGAGTCTTTTTCCCCTATGCACCGCGCCGAGTTGTCCGTTCCCGGCACCGAGAAGTCGGGTGGGCATGAGTGCTCCGGCCCGGCGGGGCCCCAGCCTGGCCCGCCGCCCCTGTCCCCTGGCGGCGCGCTCGATTTTTCACTGGGCCTCCACGTCCCCCGCACTCGGCGGGAGACCTTCTCTCTCGGGCATATCCTCATCGACACCGAAGAGGCGCACTGGATCGCGGTGAATCTGGAGGGGCTGGAGTTGATGGAGGCGCTGGGAGCGCGGCCCGGCCGACGCCTCGAGGAACTTCGGCCTGCCGGTGGCGAGCCGCGCCGGGCAGCCGAGCGATTCCTCATCCAGGCGGCGCGGCGCGGGTTTGTGTCCAACCGGCCGTTCGCTCGCCCGCGCTACACGGGCCGCGAGCCTTTTCTGATCCTGGACCGGCTGCACGAGTTCTGGATCGTCCCGAACTACGACTGCAATCTGCGCTGCCGGCACTGTTACACCATCGAGCAGGTGATGCATAACCGGTACGTCTTGAGCCGCGAGGCCTGCCGGGGCCTGGTGGACGAGGCGAAGGCCCTGGGCGCGGAAATCTTCTACCTGACGGGCGGGGAGGTCCTGCAGCACCCGCAGATTCTCGAGATCATCGAGGCCATCGCCCGGGATCGAAAGCTGATCCTCTTCACGAACGGGATGCTGGTGACCGAGGAGAAGGCGGAGTTTCTCGGCCGTTTTCAGGAGCGGCTGATCGTGCAGGTCAGCCTAGAGGGTCACGACGAGGCTCACAATGCGCGCATCCGCGGGAAAGGGGCATTCGCCCCGGCGCTGGCTGGCCTGCGCCGCCTCCTCCGCGCGGGCGTACGCGTCGGGGTCAGCTCGACGCCGACCCGGGCGACGAAGGACAGCATCCCTTTGCTCACGGAGCAGCTTTGCGGCATCGAGGAGAACGGCCGCCGGCCCGAATACCATCACCTGATCATGCTTCTGGAGGTCGGGGGCATCCGCCGCCATCCGCTGCTCACGCTGCTGGGGCCCGAAGCCTTTTCGGAGGTGCTGGACGCCTGTGTGTCGGCCGCTCAACGCGGCAACGCGGCCTTCGGCTCCGGCCTGAAGGTGGCCAATCAGAAAATCCTCCACGCCTGCGCCTCCAACGGGCCCAAGAAGGACTTCTGCGGCGCAGGCTACACGATCCTCGGCGTGGACCCTGAAGGCAACTTGAAGACCTGCGCCGCGACGATCAATGACTCGCGGTTCAACCTGGGCAAACTGCTCGACGACCGGGGCCGTTATCTCCCGGGACGTCTTGAGCAACTCTGGAGAGAGGGCGAACGCACGAAATGGGTCCGGCAGTTCACCCTCGCCCGGCGCGAGGGCGAGCCGGAGGACGATCTCCGGTTCTTCCATGGCGGCGCCTGCTGGTACAATATGCCGGACCCGGAGAAGCCTCTGAGCCGGGGGCACCCGTTCTACTCGGCCCTGGAGGCGCAGGCCTTGAAGGCGATCCGCCAGGAGGCGGAGCGGAAAGCGAGGCCTCCCGTGCACCCTGGCCCGGCGCTGCTGGCCTACATGCACCGGGCGCGGATCGCCTGTGCGGGCGGTCGGAAGACGCTGGACCGAAGCGAGAGCGGCCTGGACAACGGCTACTGCATCTGTTTTGCCTGACGTGAAATCTCATCTCATTCTTCTATACAAAAAGAAATCGTTGAGAAGTTCGATGCCGTAACGGTGGATTCCGTGGGAGTTGTCGGGACGCGGTTGTATGAAGGGACCCAGTATGACGATCGCCTCATCCGGCTTATTATTGACGTGAACAAAAGCGGGCAAGCGCAGCGGTTCTTTCGCCACTGCAAGGCGAAATGGAAAAGGCGCTTCCGCCAGCTCGACATCTGGATCACCAGCCACGAAATCAACGTCATCCGACCTCCGTTTCAACTTTGCCATGGGGGTGTTGAACGGCGCCATCTTCATGTTCGGCGTGGCGTTCATGAGCCCCACCACGATCATCCCGGCCTTCCTCCACGAAATCAGCGGGTCGAAGATCACCATCGGCCTCTTCGGCATCGCCCACACGGGAGGTTGGTATCTGCCCCAAATCTTTGCCGCCGGGCTCGTCGAACGGCATCGCAGGAAAAAATGGATTTACCTCATGGGGAACGGATGCCGCATGGCCCTGACCGGGCTCGCCTTCATCGCCCTGTTCCTTCTGGCAGGCACTCATCCGACGGCGGCGCTCGCTCTCTTCCTCAGCCTGTACGGCCTCGGGCTCTGCTTCGGCGGCGTGGCAGGCCTCTGTTTCACCGAGATGGTCGGCTCCATGATCCCCGCCCACCGCCGCGGCGCGTTCTTCTCCCTGCGCTTCCTCCTCGGCGGCAGCGCCCTCACGATCCTCACCGGAGTCATCGTCCAGGAAGTGCTCTCGAGGCCCCAGACCTTCCCTTACCCCTCCAATTACGCTTTTCTTTTCAGCCTGGGCTGGCTCATGATGGTGCTCGGAACCGCTCTTTTCGCCCTTGTCCGGGAAAAGCCCGGCGAGGTGGACCCTCACCCGCGTCCCGTCCTCGCCGCTGTCCACCGTTTCCTGCCCCTGCTCCGGACCGACGCCAGGCTGCGCCATCTCATTCTCAACCGGCTGCTGGCAACTGCCAGCCAGATGTCCTGGCCCTTCTTCGTCGTGTTTGCCGCCGAGGACCTCAAACTGGGCGCTGGGGCCGCAGGTGTGTTCCTCATCGCACAAACGGTTGGAAGCCTCGTCGGCAATCTCGGCTGGGGCTGGCTCTCGGGACGCTTCGGCAACTGCTTCATCATCCGGTTCTGCAGTGTGCTCGAATGGGTCGCTCCGACTTATGCCTTCCTGGCAGGCGAGTGGCTGATACATCACGCCACGGAGTTGACCCCGGGCTGGATCGAGCTGATCCTGAGCCCGATTTTCTTCCTCATCGGGATGACCAGCTACGGCGGCCACATCGGGATGATGAGCCATCTCCTCGAGATCGCACCGCCGGAATGCCGTCCGACCTATATCGGGATTCTTTGCAGCGCGATGGGGATTGGCACACTCACCCCTCTCCTGGGTGGCTACCTCGCCGAATGGGTGGACCTGCCCTGGATTTTCTTGCTTTCCAGCGTCTGCGCCGCTGCAGCGCTGCGGACCTCCCTGAGGCTCGGGAAGACGTTGCCCTGAGTTTGGAAGACGGGGTAGTCGGAGGCGTGCGGGCGCTCCAGCGCCCCTGTTCATTTCGCTGGCATTTCTATCGAGTACGTCTGAACTGGGGGTGCTAGGGGAGTTCCGTTCCGATATACTAGTGGAGCGCTGCCTCAAACCGACCCGTGTGGCTCGGGCGACCAGAACCGAAAAAGATACGGCAAGCGCCTCGTTCACTTCTGAGCGCCCGGTCCTGATTCTGCAAGGAGGTATCGATCGCGACACCCATGGCGACACCCACCGCCCACTCACAGCCCGCGGGCCTGGAAAAGTTCCTCACCGACGTCAACTCCGTTTTTTTCCTGCTTCTACACCTCGCATGTTTTGCGGCTATCTGGACCGGCATCGACGCTACCGCGGCCATCTTATGCGTCAGCCTGTACCTGGTCCGCATGTGGGCCATCACGGCCGGCTACCACCGGTATTTTGCTCATCGGTCCTACCGCACCAGCCGCGTGTTTCAATTCATTCTCGCCTGGATTGGCTCCTCCGCGGCCCAGAAGGGTGTCCTCTGGTGGGCAGCCCACCACCGACACCATCATGCCCATTCCGACCAGGAGAAAGACCTCCATTCCCCGCTCCGCGACGGCTTCTGGTGGTCCCACGTCGGCTGGATTCTTTCCTATGACCATCTCGAGACGCAGCATGACCGCGTCAAAGACCTGACCCGGTACCCCGAGTTGCGCTGGCTCGACCGATTCCACCTCATCCCCGTCGTCTTGCTGGCTGTAGCCTGCTTTCTGGTCGGAAGCTGGTCGGGCCTGGTCTGGGGCTTCTTCATCAGCACGGTCCTCTGCTCGCACGTGACCTTCAGCATCAATTCCCTGACGCACCTCATCGGAAAGCGTCGATACCGAACCGGAGACGACAGCCGAAACCACTGGTTTCTCGCCCTGCTCACGCTCGGCGAGGGGTGGCACAACAATCACCACTACTACCAGACGGCCGCCTGCCAGGGCTTTTTCTGGTGGGAAATCGACCTTTCCTACTATTCCCTGATCCTCCTCGAAAAGCTCGGCATTGTCTGGGACGTCCGCTTGCCGCCGGCGGCCGTGAAATACGCGAACTGGGTGACGTCCCCGTAGCCGAGTTTGCTCGCCATGAAACTCATTTTCTTCACCAAGGCTTTCCCGGAGCTGGGAATCGACGGCTGGATCGATCTCGCCCAGCGCTCCGGCATGGAGGGGCTCGACCTGTGTTGCCGGCCGGGCTACCCGATTCACCCGGGCAACGTGGAGCGGGCGCTTCCCGCCGCGGTGGCCGGGATCGAGTCGGCTGGCCTGGTCCTGCCCATGGTCACCGCGCCCGGCGACCTGGTTCAACCCGGCGACCCGCGTTCGCACCCGATCCTGGCGGGGATGCAGGCCGCCGGGGTACGCCTGCTCAAGCTCGGGTATTTCCATGTGGACAACGCCAGGGAAGATTACTGGGTCAAGGTGGGCGAGGTGCGCCGCGCCCTGGAGGGCTGGGCCATGCTCGCCCGAGATTTCGGGGTAAAGGTCTGCTACCACAACCATTCGGGAGCGAGCAGCATGGGCATCAACGCCGCCGCTCTGATGCATTTCGTGCACGGCCTCGATCCGGAATCCGTCGGAGTCTATCTCGATCCCGGCCACCTGCTCCTGGACGGCGAGCATCCGGACATCGCGTTCAACATGGTGAAGGGGTATCTGGCCATTGTCGGCCTGAAGGACGCGGCCAAGGAGCGAAATCCGGTCGGCGACGGTTGGCGCTACAGCTTTCCCCGGGCCGGCCATGGCGACGTTCCGTGGAATGCGGTTTTTGACCATCTCGTGCGCCTGGGATTTCATGGCCCCCTGAGCGTCCATGCCGAGTACGACCGCCATTATGCGCACACGAAGCCGGGACATCCGCCCGGTTATCTCGAGTCGCTGGCCGAAGAGGTCGGCTTCTTCCGGCAGCGGCGCGCCGATGCGCTCCAACGAGCGGTCATGAAGCAAGGTCCGGCGAAGCCCCAATAGCTTGCAAGAGTACAGGAATGGGACTCCTGGAGTGGAGGCGTCCACCGGGGTACTTCTCATGAATACTACGGTGGCGACTTGGGGGGAGTTCCAGGAACGTTGGAGCGGCGTCCACAACTTCCTCATGACCGCCGAATGCGTGCCGTTCGGCCTCGACTTGCCGCCCCTCGATCGCGTCATCGACGAGTTGCGGCGGGACCCGGAAGTCAGCGTCCACTCGGGCGTCAAGGGGCCGAAGCTGCACCGCGATAACTTGACCGAGGAATTCCGGAAGCTTCCCATCGATCGGGCCCTGAAGGCTTCCTTCACTCTTGGGCATTTTCGACTCGGCCGTTTCGATGCGCCGGGCCGCTTCCTCCATGGTTTCGAACGACGGGTTCTGGACCCGTGGCGCGACGCCCTGACAGCCCAGGGATTCACCTTCGAACGCTGCTATCCCATCATCTTCATCAGCGGGGCCGGCTGCGCGACCAATTACCACATGGACTTTTCCCACGTGCTGGCCTGGCAGAGATGCGGGGTCAAACGCTTCTATGGCCTCAAGGACCCTGATCGCTGGGCGCCTCACGAAGCCCGGATGGCCTATGACCCCGCCCGATTTGAAAGGCCAGCCAACCTGACTCCGGAGGATGCACTCTGCACCGAGATGAGGCCAGGCGACGTGCTCTGGAACGTCATCCTCACGCCGCACTGGGTCGAGGCATCCGACGAAGTGGCCATGAGCATCAACCTGTCCCATGGCGGTCTGCGGCTTCACGGCCGACTGTGCCCCTTTGAGCAGGAGCTTGAGGATTTTCGCCAGTCCCATCCGGACCGGGCACCTCAGAAGGTGAAGGGAGAGTACTCGTAGACGGGTCCGGAAATGCACCAGCATTTCCGGACCCGTCTACTTTTCGGGGGCGGGGCCCATCGAGGACGAGAGAGAGACGGGTCGGTTTGGGACCGCCAGACGGTGGAGGACTGAGTGATGAGGGGTGACCTCAAGAGAACCCTTCGGGCCCTTGCATTCCTTGCGGCGGTCCGAGTGACGTACGGCGACTCGCCGCTTCACGTCCCGCAGGTGCGGCTTCCTCTGATGGCGAAGGCCCCCGTCGTGGACGGGATGGTGAACGAGTCCGAATGGTCGGATGCGGCCCGCATGGAGCGATTTGCCGGCGCCGACGGGAGATTGTCCCCGCAGGAAGCCTCCTTCTGGATCGGATGCGACGCCAAGGAGATATTCGTCGCGGTGGTGAGCGAGACCCCGCCCGGGGGACGGATGCTCTCCCAGGTGACACCGCTGCCCGAGGCGGGTGATGCCCGCACCTGGTCCGATGATTCGGTCGAGATGGTCCTCGATCCGCTGCGCGCGGACACCCGAGGCCGCCGCCGTCTGTACCACGCCAATCTGAACGCCCGCGGGGCCATCAACGACACCGCCTACTCGCCCGGCGGCGGCGGCGAGGCCTGGCGGGGGCGCTGGCGGACCGCCAGCGCGGTGGCGGGCGACCGCTGGCACTTCGAGGCCGCGCTTCCCCTGGCGGACATGGGCGTGGAGGAGGCCGACCTGGCCAAACCGTTCGGTGTCCGCATCGTGCGCAACTGGCAGCAGCGCGCCGTGGGGCCCGAGCAGACGGAATGGTCGCCCCTCGGCGGCGCCTACCTGAGCCCCGACACCCTCCCGGTGGTCACCTGGGACCCGGCAGCGCCGATCGTTCAGGTGCTTCAACTGCACGATCCGGGCAAGTCTTCTTTTCACGCGCGCCTGGCCATCCGAAGCCCGCGCGCCGAGCCGGCGACCGTACAGGCGACGATTCGATGCGTGCCCGCCAACAGCGCGCCGACGACCTGGGACCGGGCGTTGACTGTTCCGGCGGGTGAGACGGTTGTCGTCGAGTTTCCCGCCGCGAGCGTGCCCGGTGAAGAGGTCTACGTCTGGATGCAAGTGGCTTCGCCGGATGGGGCCGCCGTGTATTACGCCCGCGACTTCTTCTGGAAACTGGAGCGCCCGGAGCCCCTATGGGCCATCGATCCCGACGCCGATCAGCAGGTGGATGTCCGCTTTGCTTACTTTCCTTATCAGGACACCCTGAAGGTGAGGGTCGACGTCGGGCGACTCGGAGAGCGTGAGAAGGTGACCGGCGCGGTTCTCAGCATCCGCCGCCGCGGCGCTGCCGAGCCGCTGGCGTCGGCTTCATTGCCCGCGCTGGAACAATTCGTCGGCCGAATCGACTGGAAAATCCCTCCGCTTTCGGAAGGCCGTTACGAGCTGAACATCGACCTGAAGGGCATCCAGACGGGGTCTGCCGCCGCCGAGTTCGACCGCCACGTCCTGCCCTGGGAACACAACACTCTGGGCCGGTCGGACGTCGTCATCGAGCCTTTCGGACCGGTAGAGGTCCGGGGAAGGAAGGTGCGCACCGTTCTTCGGACGCACATGCTCAACGGGCTTGGGCTATGGGACCAGGTGGAAAGCGTTGGCGAGCCGCTCCTCGCCTCGCCGATGCGCCTCGAGGTGCAGGCCCGCGGGAAACGCTCGGCCGTGACGGGGAAGCGCCTGCGCTTCATCGAAAAAGGGGGCAGCCGGGTGGTGGCCGAATCGCACTGGGCCACCGGCCATTTGAAGGGGATCACGAGGAGTGAATGGGACATCGACGGCATGATGCGATGGACTCTCGAAATCGAGCCGTCGAAGGAGGCCGTGGATGCTTTGACTCTGGTCATTCCGCTCGAGGATCGCCGGATGCCACTGTTTCATGCCTGCACGGACGGACTCCGCTTCAACGCTGCGGGCGCGACTCCTGCGGGCCAGGGACGCGTCTGGGACGGCAGCCGGGCTGCCCGGAACTCGATCATCGGTTCGTACGTTCCTTACGTCTGGCTGGGCGCGGAGGAGCGCGGCCTCGCCGTCTTTGGCGACAACGACCGCGGCTGGGCACGCGATCCCGGGATGCCCTGCCAGGAGCTCGTCCGCAACGGCGAAGTCCTGGAGCTTCGCCTGAACCTGATGGCCGTGCCCGGTGTCATCGGCGCGTCACGGCGCATCGGTCTTGCCTTTCAGGCGACGCCGACGAAGCCGATGCCGGAAGGGTGGCGGACCTGGACCGTGAACCTTTCACCGCACCCGGCCTCGCGGCGCAGCGCCCAGTTCCTCGGATGCTGCTACCAGTGGGGCGCGCTGACGCCCTACGACGACATCTATCCGCGCGACGAAGATTTCCGGGTCTACGAAAAACTGGCGGAAGCGCGCCGGACGGGCTCAGCCGATTGGGCTTTCGTCGAGCGATGGATCAGGGATGCCCGTCTGCCGAGCGAGGCCGAGCGGCCGAGCCTGCGGAGCAACCTCGAATACGGTTTCCGCATCTGCTCGACGAAGCCGAACAACGTCATCCCTTACACCAATCCGCGCGGCTTCCGCCATGACACGCGGGAGGGGCAGACCTTCCTGGATGAATGGCACGTGGACGCCTACCTATCTCGGAAAGCGGGTTACGGCGGAGGTTCCACCTACGGCTGCAATCCCGTCGAAAGCTTCCGCGACTACGCGATGTGGCACTACCGCAAGATGCTCGAGACGTTCGCGGATGGCATCTACTGGGATAACGTCTACCTGAAGGCCTGTTTCGACACCGTGGGCACGGACGCCTACGAGTTGCTGCCCGACACCGTTCAGCCTTCCTGCGGGCTCTTTGCCATGCGGGAACTGATCCGCCGGACCGCCGTGCTCGCCCATGAGATGGGGAAGCGTCCCTTCAACATGGTGCACATGACGAACACCGCCATCGCCCCGATCCTCTCCTTCTGCCAGTCCCATCTCACCTGGGAGGACCGGACGGGCGACTCCGATTTTCAGGATCGTTTCAGCCGGGACTACCTGCGCGCGGAAAGCATCGGCCGGCAGCACGGCAGCGTTCCGTTCGCCCTGGTCCTCGTTCACGGGCCGGATGAAAAGAAAAATGAATGGGCCAGGCGCACTGCGGCCGGAGTCCTCTTGACCCACGAGATGCGTTCGATCATGAACGACGATCCCTATCGCGGCTGCCTCCTCCGCCTCCTGGATTTCGGCTACGGGCAGCCGGGGACGAGGGTCTTCAATTACTGGGAGAGGGACGTTCCCGTGCGGATCGAGGGGTCGGAGACGACGGCGCTCGTCCTCAGCAAGCCCGGAAACGCCATGGTGATCGTCTGTGATTACGGTGGGGGCGGTCATCTGACCCTGGAGGTCGATCGCCGGGCCCTTAACCTGGGACCGGAGTTCACTGCCCGGGACGTAGAGACTGGAGAGGCCCTTACAGCGGGCGGCAGCCGTGTGGCCTTCTCGCTGAAGCGACACGATTTCCGCATGATCCACTTGAGGGAGTGACGAGCCAAGCGTTGCTCAAATTTCAAGATGAGGAGGGTATGACTCGGCGGCTATCGTCCATCAGCGCCATCGTCCTTTCCGCCATCGAGGTTCTGGTTTCGCCAGCGAGCGCGGACGTGGAGTTGGCGGGGTTGCTCGTCGATCACATGGTGGTGCAGCGCGATCGCATGATTCCCGTCTGGGGCTGGGCGATGCCCGGTGAATCGGTCAGCGTGCGATTTGCCGGCCAGCAGAAAACGGCCACAGCGGACGAGAAGGGGCGCCGGCGGATGGAATTGGCCGCGCTGCCCGCCGGCGGCCCGCATGAATTGGAAGCTGAGGCCGGTGTGAAGGTGACGGTCAACGACGTTGGGGTGGGCGAAGTCTGGGTATGCTCGGGGCAGTCCAACATGGCGTTCGAATTTCGTGGAGTGCTCGATGCGAAAAAGGAGGCCGCGGAGGCGAATTTTCCGCACATTCGCATGTGGCACATGCGATATGGCATCGCCCTCGAACCGCAGGAACGCTGCGGTTCATTGGATGGCCGGTGGGTGGTTTGCAGTCCCGCGTCGGCGGGTTCATTCTCTGCCGTCGGCTATTACTTCGCTCGTGAGCTCCATAGAAATCTGGGCGTGCCGATCGGCATGATCCACACCTCCTGGGGCGCCACTTCCGCCGCCCAATGGACCAGTTCGGAAAAATAGGCAGGAGAAGCCGGTCCCTTCAGGATGGTAAATCATTCAACAAATCGGAGGAGACACGATGGGAAGACACGCCATGCTGTTCCTTGCGGTCATCGTGTTGATGACGGGGGCGAATTCCGCCGAGCCGCTGCCGCACGAGAAGACGGTCCGGAATCTCTCGGTCTCCGTGCCGCAAATGCCGAAAGCTCCGACGCTCGACGGCACGGTCGATCCTGCCGAGTGGGCCGACGCGGGCATGGCCCCGCGCCTGGTGCTTTTCGAGCGCGATGACCGACTGACGGATGGCCGGAGTCACTTCTATTTCGGCATCACGGATGGCCCCGGAGCGGCGGGCGGGACCGGGACGGCGTCGGAGATCACCCTCTGGTTCGCCTGGCGCATCCAGAGGCCGAAAGAGGCCATCGCTCCCAAGGCCATCATCACCCAGCCCGACCAGAGCTTCTGGCGGACGGACGACGCCATCGAGCTCATGCTGAACTGCACGACGGCGGGTAGGAGCCGCCGGGCGGGGCGCGACTACTACCTGATCTGGAACGCCCGAGGGACGAAGTACGACCGCCGCGAGCTGATCACGGCGCAGCAATCCGCGGACATGCAGTGGACGGGCGACTGGCAAGCGGTCTCGCGTACCGTGGCAGATTTCGGATGGGAGGGCGAGGCCAGATTACCCCTGGCGATGCTCGAGGGCGCGGAGCGTCCCGGGCCGGGCGTGCACTGGCGGTTTCAGCTCGCGGAGAATCGGGCCACACCCGAGCCGATGGTGGCGCTGGCGGGCTTCCAACTCACCTGGTTTGAAGCGCGCGATTATCCCACGCTGCTCTTCACGGGAAGCGAAGGCGTGTTCGTGCGGGTGCTGGACTGCGGCGCGATGGCCGAAAGCGGCAGAGGCGGCTTGGTCCTTGAAATCGTCAACCCGGCCGGCGTCGCCCGAACGGTGGTCCCCAGACTGAAGTTCTTCAGGCGCAAGCCGGACGCGCCCTCCTCCCTGCCTTACCTCCGTGCGTTCGACCAGGCGCGGGACCGGCCCGAGGACGTCGCTGGCCAGGGGAAAGTGGCGCTGTTCCTCCCGGACGAGAAACTTTCCCAGCAGCTCCTGGGTGAAAATTACACGCTGCTCAAGGAATTGAAGGACCCCGTGACGCTCCAGGCGGGCGGGCGCAAGGTCATCGACTTCACGCTGGCCGGTGAAGCGGGCGACTACCTCGTGCTCTACGAGGTGCGCTACGCGGAGGGGCAGACGCCGCCCGGCGGGCATTCGCTCCTTGCGGGCGGCCCGCTGCCGTTCCAGATTCCCGAACCGCTCGCGGTCACGACCCGCAACTTCTTCCTGGTCGACCGGAGCATCGATGTCCGCGCGGACCTTCGCTACGTCGAGGGATGGGACTCTGGAGGAGCGATGACGGCGCGATTCTTTCCTGCCGGCGCACCCGAAACGGCCCTGCTCGAGAGACGGTGGCCGGGCGTAGACGTCCGCAGCCGGCTGGAATGGGACATGCCCATTCCGAATGCCGCGGCCGGCAAGTATACGCTTCATCTGACCGCGACGGACGCCAGCGGAAAGAAACTGGCGGAACGGCAGACGGGGATACGGGTCCCCCCGACGCCGGAATGGTTCAGCCGGCCGGCCGGCCAGTCCCCCGTGATTCCGCCGCCCTGGAAGCCGATCCGGGTGAGCGGCCCGGCCAAGTCGCCGAAGTTGTCCTTCCTCATGGGCGACGCCCTGCTGCGGGATTCGGCGTTGCCCTCGGTGATTCGCGTGCGGTCCGTCTTCGACGATGAGCGCCAGCCCATTCTCCGCGGTCCCACGCGGCTGCACGGCATCGTGGACGGCCAGACCGTCGAGTGGCGCGGCCGCGTCAAGGTCAAGGAAAAGCGAGCCGAGCGGGTGCTGGTCACCTCCACGGCCGCGGCCGGCAACGTCGCCGTGAGCGCCTCGGCCGAGTTCGAGTACGACGGCATGGAAAAAGTCACGCTGACCCTTGCCCCGCAGGCCGGCAGCCCCGCCATCACCCGTCTGACGCTGTCCATTCCCTTCGTTCAGGGGTTTGCCGACCTCTACCGGCCGAACCGCGCCCTGCTTCAACCGGACAAGGTGAACGTCCTGGCGGGCGCGCTTCCTGCCGAGGGCCTTTCGCACGACTGGCGGCCCAACGTCTGGATCGGCAACACGAGACGCGGATTCGAGTGGTTCGCCGAGAACAGGCGCGGCTGGCGCACCGGCGGCAACTTCATGAATCGGGTCATCGAGGTCGAGAACGGGGTGGAAGGAGCGACGTTGCACGTGCATTTCATCCGTCTCGACCCGGCCAAGCCGATGGCGCTGGACGGGCCCCGGGAGATCGTTTTCGGGCTGATGTTCACGCCGCCGCGGACCCTCAACCCCCACGCCGTCCGGCACGGAATCGGCTATTACGCCACGGAGCACGCGGAGAAGCTGCCCGGAGAGATTGCGGGAGGCCTGAACTGCGTCGAGGTCTGGAATCACCCCGAACTGCAGGGATGGCCGGACCAGACGCCGGAGCGCACCGCCGAGCTGGCGGCCTGGGGCAAACGCCTGCACGATCGGGGTGTTCAGGTCACCCCGTACTCGGGCTGGTTCATCAGCCGCAAGGCCCAGGTGTATCCGACCTGGGGCGGGGAGATGGTGGTCGAGCCGCTGATCGACGGCGGCTGCGGCTGCGACACGGTGTGCTGGAACACGCCCGTTGCTGACGCCTATCTCTGGCAGATGCGCCAGGCGGCCATCTCGACCGGTTATGACGGTTTTCGCATGGATGCGGGCTTCAGCGTGTCCCCGTGCTCGAGCTTCAAGCATCGCGGCTACGGTTCGGTCTGCGGCTGGCGCGACGAGGCCGGGAACGTGCAGCCCGGCCTGGCCATCTTCGCCGCGCGCGAAGCGGCGAAACGGGCCTATCGGATGTTCCACGGCGACGAGATCACGGAGAGCGGCCTCTGCCTGCACCACATCCACGGCGGTTGCCGTATCGCGGCGATCATGTCCCACTGGGACGGCGTCGTCAGCGCCGAGGGCCTCGAGCGCACGGCCCGGACCCTGAAAGACTTCGATCTATCCTTCTGGCGCGCCGCCATCATGGAAGACCGGTCAGGCCTGCAAGTCATTTACGGCCCGAAGACCGATACGCTCGGGCACGACTCGCGGCTCGCCGTGGGCGCGCTCCATCGGCTGACGGTGCGCGGCGGCTTCGGCGTCTCCATCCAGGAGGCTTCTTACAGCCGGGCCGCCCGGCCCGCCGGGCAGGTCTGGCAGGCCGAGGACTGGGTCCAATGGCTCGATCCCGGCACGGAGTTCCTCGGTTACTGGGAGAACGGACACGTTTTGAATACGGGGCATCCCGAAGTCTACGGCAGCCTGCACGTCCGCCGCGGGAAAAAACTCCTCCTGGCGCTCCTCAACCGCGAGATGCGGCCGATGGAGCGTGCGGTCCGCCTCGACCTGGCAGCGCTGGGTTTTCGAGGCCGCGTCTACGGCATGGACGCCGTGCTCCACACGCCGATCGAGATTCGCGACGGCGTTTTCACGGTATCGTTGACCGCGGAAGGATTCCGGCTCGTGAAGATCGCCGACCGGCCGTTCGAATGCGTCGAGCCCGAAAAGAGAAGTGAAAACCTCGTTCCGGAGCTGGACCCCTCGAAGTGGCCGGCCGAGGGCATCCCGGCCGGTTGGACAGCGGGCGATGCCGCCTCGGCCTTTTCGGCCGCCGCAGGCGAGATCGTCATCCGGGGCAAGGCCGACCTGCCGAGGCAGCTCTACCGAGGCGTGACCCTGTCTCCGGACAAGCACTACGTGCTCGAAGCGGAGGTCCGGCTCGAATGCGACAACGGCGTTTATCTCGGCCCGAACGCCCCGCAACATCATTTCGGCATCGCTTTTGGCGGATTCTATTACCCGCTCCGGACGCTCGGGAGTCAACTCCTTCCGGGCCGTTACGAGACGTTCAAGATTTTCGCCAGCACGACGAGGGACCCGGGCGTCTCCCTGCGCCTCTGGCTTAACGGAGACGGCAAAGCCTTCATCCGCCGCATCGGCGTGTACGAGGTGGACCGCGTCAAGCCCGTGTTCATGGGGCCAGCTTCTGGGCGGGCCCAACCTTGAACTCCCTTGTTTCTTATCCGGAAGTTCCTCGAATGCGCACTTTCTCTGTTCGGATGTTTTTCGCTCTCGTGGCGTTGTCCCGTGTCATCCACGCCGAACCCGGGCTGGATGCCGTCCTCTTTTGCCCCCAGCTCGATTCGGCCATCCGGATCGACGGAATGCTGGACGAGAGCGTGTGGAAGGAATCGCCCGTCCTCTACCTCGGGCGAATGGGCAACCTGAGTCCGCTTCTTCCCGCGCGTGTGCGCCTCTTCTGGAACGCTCATGGCCTGCACGTCGGATTCGAGGTGGAGGATATCGACATCCGGGGCCAACTCGCGGACCGCGACGGGCTTCTCTGGCGCGACGGCGACGTCGTGGAATTTTTCCTTTCGCCCGGGAAGGGCGAAGTCGCTCGGTACGAGGTCCAGGTCAATCCCCGGGGAGCGCTCCTCGACATCGCGTGGCGGCCCGAACGCGGCTTCGACGAGTGCAAGGCCTGGAACTGGCCCGGGATGGAATGGAAGGCCCGTCACGAGGGCAGCCTGAACGATGCCGCTGGGGACCGGTCATGGACCGTCGAGATGGCGTTGCCCTGGAAGCCCCTGGTCGAGGCCGGCGCCCCGCCGCCCGCCCCTGGAGTCGCCTGTTTCATGCTCTGCTACGTCATGAATCACGTCGCTTTGGCCGACGGACGCATGCCTCGCGAGTCCACCTACTGGCCCATCGTGAGCCAGGAGACGACCTCCGACGTGAGCCAGTACGGGCGTCTCTTCCTTGCCGGCCCGGACGCCGCGGACATGCCGGTCAACGGCTTTGCGGAGGTCATCGAGGGCGCTTTCACGACCGGCGACATCTACCGGCGGGACTACCGGGGGATGACCGCGGCGTGGGGCATGAAGGTAGCCGGCGGCGTGGAGACCCTGAAGTGGCGTACTCAGCCGATACCGCTTCATCCGCCGGGCCGGGTCTCCTTCCTCTTCGTGGCGACCTCTTTCGGAGCCAAGGGCCCCGCGCCGGACCAGTTCGGCTTGTACCTTGGAGGGGAAAAGCTCCTGTCCTTTGATCCTCACCGGCCCGAATCGCATACCTGGGAAGAGGGCGACGCGCGTTTGGCCTTTCACCACCGGGCAGGGAGCGCCCATTCCTGCGGCGTGTTGGAACTGACCGTGCCCGGCGCGCGGGTCGAGCCGGGCGCCCCGGCCGTTCTGGAGATTCGCCGTGAGAGCGAGAAAAAGACCTGCAGCCTTGCCCTGAGCGCCTGGACCGATGCGGCCCGCTTCGAGTATTACGCTTCCCGGATGGCCGATCCAGCGAGATGAACAGAGAAGCCGCCGTTCGGCAGCCTCAGACCGGCGAGTTTCAGACCAGGGTTTCCTGGGCCTGCAACTTCTCAATAAATTCGGGTAAACAGAGACTGGAATTTCTCCAAGTTATTGTTCGAAAAGTGCTTAAGAAAATTGGCCGAGCGATTTACCAGAGCTTATTGAGAAGTTACCTGGGCATTATCTAACGATTTGATTAAAAGTCACTTAAGTAGAGTGCCCAGATTTGGTGCGTCGGTCATTACGACTCTTCGGGTGTCCTTGCACCGCCGTTGCATTCCAGCCGCAATAGGTTACAATTTGCTTAGAGATTGCCCAATAATCTCGCACAATAGTGTCCACTGGTTAAGATACTTTCCAAAATACCACGACCTTGGTCGTTTGGCGCACATGATCTTGGCGTGGAAGTTTCATTTCGTGGCACGCAGACTTCAGCAAGTGTCCTATGAAAATTCAGATTCATCCCTCAAATGAGGGCCGACGATCATGAACCGTGAAGAGCTGGAACTGACCGTCCTGACGGAGATCAGCCGGATATTAGGGAGCACTTTCGAGCTAGAAGAGATTTACAACCAGATCATGAAGGTTCTGGCGGAACAGATGAATCTGCATTGCGGCACGATCCTCCTGCTCCGAGAGGGGAGCGAGCGTCTGAAAGTGGCCGCGTCGTATGGCTTGACGCCTCAAGAAGTTCATTCCATGAATCTGAAGATCGGGGAAGGCGTGGCTGGACGCGTCATCCAGACCGGCGAGGCGCTGGTCGTTCCAGACCTTTCAAAGGAGATGGGGGCGGTGGTATCTCTGGGACAGCGCAGCCGGCGTTCGGTTTCCGGCACAGCTTTTATTTGCGTGCCCATCATCACGGCAGGCAAGGTGGTCGGCGCGTTGAGCGTGGAGCGTCCGGAATCGACTCCTGAGGAGCTGCAGGATGACCAACGGCTATTGAGCATCATCGCGGCCATGATCGCGCAGGCGAACCGCATCAACCAGATGGTGCGCCTGGAGAAAGAGGAGCTGATTGTCGAGAATTACTACCTTCGGGAGGAGCTGAAGGCCAAGTACAAGTTCGACAACATCATCGGAGTCAGCAAGGGGATGCAGGAGGTGTTCGAGACGGCGGCGCTGGTTTCCCAGAGCAAGGCCTCGGTCCTCATCCGGGGCGAGACGGGGACGGGCAAGGAGCTGGTGGCCCGGGCGATCCACTACAATTGCGCCAGGGCCAACCAGCCCTTCGTCTCTGTCAATTGTGCCGCCCTCTCCGAGAGCCTCCTGGAAAGCGAGCTGTTCGGACACGTGAAAGGGTCCTTCACCGGCGCGCATGCGGATAAGAAGGGGCGATTCGAGGTCGCCGACCGGGGGACGCTTTTTCTGGACGAGATCGGGGACATGAGCCCGCGCTTGCAGGTGAAGCTCCTGCGGGTGCTCCAGGAACACGAATTCGAGCGCGTCGGCGACACGGCCACGATGGAGGTCGATGTCCGCGTCATCGCAGCCACGAACAAGAATCTGGAGGAGGAGATTGTCCAGGCGAAGTTCCGAGAAGACCTCTATTTCCGGCTGAACGTCGTGCCCATCTACATCCCGCCGCTGCGCGAGCGGCGCGAGGACATCCCGCTCCTGATCGAGTTTTTCCTGGACAAGTACAATCGGGAAAACGTGAAGAACGTGACGCAAATCTCGAAGGAGATCCTGGACACGCTGATGGATTACCCCTGGCCCGGAAACGTGCGGGAGCTCGAAAACTGCATCGAGCGCGCCGTGGTCATGGCCAGGGGCAATCAGTTCCCTTACGGGGCCCTGCCCTTCAACCTTCGAGGGGCCAAGCCCCGACTGGGATTGGACGGGCTGGAACTGAGTATCGAGGCGGCGATCAAACAGTCCTTCCTGGAAGAGCGCCACGGGGCCGAGAACGATCCGTCCGACCTCTTCAGCAAGCTGATTGGCAAGGCGGAGAAGGCGCTGATCGAGGAGGTTCTGAAGGATTGCGGGTTCATTCAGACCCTGGCGGCACAGAGGCTGGGGATTAGCCGGAACACGCTGCACAAGAAGCTCCTCGAGCATCGCATTCCTCTGCGGCACGTGCCCCGTGCTTGAGCGCAGGTGTGCGGGAACGGAAGCTGGAGTTGAAACTCCTTTCTCGAATGTTAGAATAAACATCAAGATATTGAGCAGACGATGCCCCTCTGGATACCGCTCGGCCGGCCGGGGGCATCGTCTGTTTTTTTCATCTTTCTTGTCCAGCAAAGGAGTCCCCCCCAGTGATGGCTACCGCATCGGAAACGACCCCGTCCCTCTTGACGTCCATCGAGCAGGCCATTCAGCGGAAAGATTACGAACAAGTGGAGCAGTGTTGGTTGCAGCTTGCCCAGACTCGTTCCCAGGACATCGATCTGTTTCTGGATTATTCCGACGAGATTTCGAAGGTCGGAGCGCCCTCCAGGGCATCCCTTCTCCTGCAGATGCTGGTGCCGGACTTGATGTCCCAGAACGCCCATGTGGAGGCCTTCCGCATCCTCCGACATGCCGCGGAGCATACACCCGCCGACCGCGACGTTCGTGGACTGGTCCTCGAGTGTGTGCGGGAACTCTACAAGGATAATCCCTTCCTCGCCCGTGGCCTCGAGGTCTCCGGCCTGGACGACTCGGCTGACCTCCGCAAGGCCATCCAGGTTTTCGAAACCTACCTGAGCGTCTCCACCGGGGCATATGTCTTTCACGAGGCCGGATGGGGCGTCGGGAAGATCGTCGAGTTCGACCCCGAAAAAAGCGAGGTGTACATCGATTTCAGGACTCGAAAGAGGCATCGAATGGCCTTCTCGGCCATCGGGAAAATGGTCAAGCGCCTCGAGCCCGATCACTACCGCGTGCTGACCGAGTTCGACCCGGACCGTTTGAGGAATCTGGCCAAGTCGGATGCCGCAGAGTTCATCAAGAAAGTGGTGCGGGACGAGGGCCGCCCGTTGAATGTCCGTCAGATGAAGGCGCTGGTATCCGAGTCCATCGTCAGTCCTTCCGCCTGGTCCAAGTTCTGGTCCGATGCCAAGGCCAAGCTGAGGCGGGACCCGAGCGTCGCGCTGGGATCGGGGAACAACCCGACCATCGAGCTGCGCCGCGAGGCTCTCTCCTATGAAGAAGCCATGCTCCGGAAATACCGGGCCGCTCGGTCGCGGGACGAAAAGACACGTCTCGCCCGCGAGTGCCTCCAGCACCGCAACGAAGAGGAGTCGCCCCGCTTCTTCGCCCCTGTGATCGAGGAAATCCTGCCTCTCATAGGGTCGGAGCAACTGGACATCCCCGATCGGATCACCCTCCTCCTCCTGTGCCGCGAGGTGCAGAAGGCGCTGCCCAAGGCCATGGATGGCCGGACCCTCCCCTCGGCAGTCGATCTGCTTCGGCAGGTTTCCGACCCCGTGGGCCTCATCGAACGCATCCCGATCGGAGACTATCGGCGGGAGCTGGTCCCCCTTCTCCAAGAGTCCCTGGCGGACGCCTGGCCGGACTTCTACGAGAAGCTCCTCCTCTCTCGATGCAGTGATTTGTGGGACCTGGCCTACCGCGGGCTGGTCTCCCGGCAGCACGGGGAACGTATCCGCAGGGCCTTCGCTGAGGTCTCACGGCTTCGGGACGAAAAGCCTGAGAACTTCGCCTGGTTCTGCCGGTCCGGGGTGATTGGACGCATCAGCTCAGAAATCCTGGAACACTCCCGGGTGGACCTGTTCGAGAACCTGCTCATTCTTCTGGACAAGTTGGGGAGCGAGCGCGGCTCGGTGGATGTAGGCAAGGACGCCCGGGCACTGGCCAGCCTAGTCCGCCAGATTCTCTTCCATGAAATCGGCGACCTGATGAACAAAATCTTCGAGGAGGCCGGCCAGGAGCGGACCCGCCACATGTTGACCCTGATCCTGCACAACCGGGGCCTGACGGAATATCAGAGGATATCGCTAGAGAGCCGGGCTTACGTGGTCTTCCCGAAGCTGGACGTGGAGGAGAAGAAGCCTCACGAGGAGGAGCAGGTCATTTACGTCACCGAGCCGGGTCTCCGGAAGCAGCAGGACGAGTTGCAGAGGCTGATCCAGGTCGAGTTGCCGGGTGTGGCGCAGGAAATCGGCCGGGCGAAGGCGTTCGGCGACCTGAGCGAGAACGCCGAATATTCGGCGGCGCTGGAAAAACAGGCCCAGCTTGCTCAACGCGCCCAGGACATGCAGAAAGAAATCCAGAGCGCCAAGTTGATCGAGCCTTCCATGGTCCGGGACGACGAGGTCAGCATTGGAACTCGGGTGACCCTGCGCAACACGCAACGCGGCTTCCTCGAAACGTATACCATCCTGGGGCCCTGGGACGCCGATTTCGATCAGCACGTCATCTCTTATCGCGCCGCGGTCGCCCGGGGACTCCTGGGCCGCAGGAAGGGCGAAACGGTCGCCATCAGCCTTCCGGAAGGATCGGTCTCCTACGAAATCATGGCGATTGTCAAGGCTATCGCGTGAAGGCAGGCTACCACCTCGATGGGACCACCATTCTGGCCGCCGCTTCACCTCCGGGTCATGCCCAGCGGGGTATCCTGCGGTTGAGCGGACCCCGGAGCTGGCCGTGCGTTTCCGGCCTTGTCGGACTGAACACGCCCCCATCGCCTCGCCGCCTGCACCCCTGTCGTCTCCGATTGCCTCGGTTGGCCGCGACCGTCCCAGCGCTGCTCGCCTGGATGCCCGCACCTCGCTCCTATACCCGTGAAGACGTCCTCGAAATTCATACCTTTGGATGTCCGGCGCTCCTCTCGTGCTTGACCGACGCCCTTCTCGCTCGGGGTGCCCTCCTCGCGGGGCCCGGGGAGTTTACGCGCCGCGCATTCCTCAACGGCCGAATCGACCTGACCCGAGCCGAGGCGGTGCTGGACCTGATTCGCGCTCGGGACGCTGCTGAGCATCGCCAGGCGTGTGAGCAGCTCCGGGGAACGCTTCACCGGAGCATCGCAGCCTGCCAGCAGAGGATTCTCCATGTCTGCGCCTTCGGCGAGGCCGCTATCGATTTCTCCGACCAGGATATCGAAGTGATCGATCCTGCCTGGGTCGAAGGCGAGATCGGGAAAGCCCTGGCGGAGCTCGACGCCCTGCTGGAGGAATCCCAGGGCGACCGCGCCCGGCCCGAGGGCGTTCGTGTGCTCCTCTTCGGCCGGCCTAATGTCGGCAAGTCCAGCCTTCTCAACGCCTTGGCGCGTCGGCCTGCTGCGCTCGTCTCGCCTTTCCCCGGCACCACACGCGACGGGTTCGAGATCATCCTCCAGCTTCGAGGCTTCCCCTTCCGCCTGCGCGATGCCGCGGGCGTGCGCGAGGCCCTCAGCCCGCCCGAGCAGGCCGGCATCCAGCGAGCACTCGAGGCCGTCGAGTCCGCCGACCTCATCCTTCTCGTCCTGGACGGCAGCCAGCCTGTCTCCTGCGATGACCGTTCGATGGCCGCCCGCGTCGATCCGGCCAGGACCCTCCTCGTCGTCAACAAGTCGGACCTTCCTGCCGGCATCCGGCTCGGGGACCTGCCGGCTGACCTGGAACGCCGCCCAAGCGTCCGCGTCAGTGCTCTCACCAGCGACGGCGTCGAGACACTGGTGGACGTGATGGTTCGGACCGTCGAAACAAGCTCCGCTTCCGCGCCGGGCCAGTCCTTCTGGATTCACGCTCGGCAGCGAGGCTGCCTGATGGCCGCTTCACGCTGCCTCCGCTCCGCACTGGCCTCCGCTCAATCCCAAACCGGCTTCGAGTTTGTCGCCCTGGACTTGCGTGAAGCTCTGCAACACCTCGGCGAGGTCGTCGGCGAGGTGGTCAACGACGACCTTCTCGACCTCATCTTCTCCAGGTTCTGTATCGGTAAATAGGCCGGGAAGGCCCGGCTTCCTGCGAGCGTCAGCATCTCCCGGCGGGTTTCCTCCTTCTGAGAAACAGCCGGATAAAACCCTTCAGAACAATTACTGACGTTTTCTCCATTTTCGCAGTCTTGGGATTGGGGTGCCCCAAACGCAGAGTATTCCTTAGCCACCAGCGCGTAGAGACTTTCCCATAGCGAGGACACGAACCCAGGGAACACCACGGAGGACACGGAGGACGACACGGAGGGATTTTGATGAATACCTTTGCTGGTTTTCTCCGTGCTCTCCGTGCTCTCCGTGGTAAAAACGGTTTTTGTTTCTCTGCGAGGATGCAGCAAGCCGAAGGGAACACCACGGAGGACACGGAGGACACGGAGGGATTCTGATGAATGCCTTTGCTGGCTTTCTCCGTGCTCTCCGTGCTCTCCGTGGGTTCAAATGGCTTTCTCCGTGCTCTCCGTGCTCTCCGTGGTAAAAACGGCTTTCTCCGTGCTCTCCGTGCTCTCCGTGGTAAAAATGGCTTTCTCCGTGTTTGTGCCCGAAGACCAACGGTCTAACAATGTCACCTATCCTTCTTGCCCTGTTGCTCTGTAATCCCGTCCTGCACGCCGAGACCTCACCTCGCGGGATGAAGCGGGCTACCATCGCCGACCTCGAGTCTGCCAAGACTGGTGTCCGAAAAGTAGACAATGCAATGGACAATGCAATGGATGAAATAGAGAAGAGTCTTGCACGCCGGGGCAAGGCTCTTTTCATCGATGGCTACCGAATCCTGCCGGGCCATGAAGGCCGCAGCGTGTTCGAGCACGAGGAAAAGGCGGTAGGACATCTCGAAGAGATACTCACGAAGCGGCATGCCTCTGGCGATACGCTGGATGCCGTGCAAGGTGTGGTGAACGACCTTGTGGAGGCAGACCGCCAGATCGCGGCCTTCTCGCTGGAAGCGGCCAGGGCGCTCCTGGCGACGGGCCAGGGCGACTCGAAACGATTCCAAAAGGCCGAGGACTTCTACCACCAGGGTGTGCTGGCCGTGGCGGGCGGGTCGGCCCGCAGGGCCATCCATGAATTTGAGAAGTCCTGGGAAGAGTCGCAGAAGGTGGTGAAGGATCACAACCTCTTCATCGAGGCGTTCGAAGACGCGCCGGACCCGTTTTCGCCGAATGGAGACGGCTTCAAGGACGTGAATACACTGAGGGCCCGGTTTCTGGTGCAGCGTCGAGAGACGCTCGAGGACCGCGACAAAAATGATGACAGGGACGAAAATGATAAAAACAATAAGAGATTCGTCGTCGAGTTGGTTCTGAAGATCAGCGCGCCTGGCGACGCTGGCGTGGTGCGCGAGCTGCGCCAAAGGGCCAACGTGCCCCTGAATGCCACGGGGGACCGCGGCCCGATTGCCGTGGACGTCGAGGTCGCCTGGGACGGACGAGACACCCGGGGCGGCACGCTGCCCGACGCCCGATATTCCTACGTGGTGCTGGGCCTTCTCATCCGGGAGAAGACCACTCCGAAAGACGGCGAGAAGGTCGTGGCCACGGCGTTTCCAGTGGTCGGCGAAATTGCTCTTGATAACACGGGTCCGGAAATTGTTGCACGAGCCGATCCGCCAGCAAACGAGCGCGGCTGGAATAACACGGACGTTTCGGTCACCTGGCTCGCCCAAGATGCCTTCTCACAAGTGGTCGAGGTCAGCCCGCCAGTGCTGCTCACACAGGAAGGCAGGGAGCAGCGGGTCGAGGGCTTCGCCGTAGATGCCGCCGGGAACAGGTCGTCGGCCGAGACATTCGTAAACATTGATGAGACAAGGCCTTCGGCGACCGCATCCGTAACGCCGCAGTCGAACGCGCGGGGCTGGCATCGTACCACTCCGACGGTGACTATCGATGCCACTGACGCGCTTTCCGGAATTTTTGCGGTGACTCCGCCGCAAGTAGTGACGGAGGAAGGCGCTAACCAGAGGATTGTCGGCACGGCCGAGGACCTGGCTGGGAATACCACTGATGTGGAAATTTTTATCTCCTATGACCACACACTACCACTCGCGCGTGTGGTGTTTGCGCCTGAGGCCAACGCGGCAGGATGGTGGCGACAGGATGTGCGCTTCAGCGTGGTCGCCGAAGACGCGCTTTCAGGTATCGAGTCGGTATCACCGGACAAGCTGGTGACGGAGGAGGGCGTCAACCAGGTGGTCACAGGAGTCGCTACCGACGCCGCCGGAAACTCCGTCGAGGTGCAGGCCGAATTCAGTCTTGATAAGACCGTCCCAGTGCTTGATGGATCGGTAACACCAAAGGCTAACTTATTTTCATGGAATAACTCAGATACAACGGTCTCCTTCCAAGGCTCTGATGCGCTCTCTGGCCTGAAGGCCGTGACACCCGACACGGTCATCACGCAAGATGGCATTCACGCAGTCACCGGAACTGCCGAGGACGTGGCCGGAAACACCATTTCGAAGACGATCGTGGTGCGGTTGGACAAGGTCGGGCCGGAACTGGAGTCTGTGGTCACGCCGCAAGCGAATGCTCGAGGCTGGCATAACACAAGCCCAAGCATCCATTGGGTGGCCGAGGATAGCGGGTCTGGTATCAGGTCCGTGACACCGGACCAGGTGATCCGTAGCGAGGGTGCGAATCAGGTGGTGACGGGTATGGCAGAGGATTTTGCGGGCAATCGTGCAAGGTCTGAAATTACAATAAGTTATGATGCCTCTGGACCCGATCTGACCGCGGTAGTCACGCCCGAAGCCAACTCGAAAAATTGGCATAAGACAGATCCGACCGTCCGCTTCCTGGCCTTCGATCGCCTATCCGGAATTGAAGCCGTCTCACCCGACGTCACCATCACCCAGGAAGGCTTCGCGCAACGGGTGTCCGGGTCGGCCACCGACGCGGCGGGAAACACCAGCACGACGGAAATCCTGATCAATCTTGATAAGACACCCCCGATTCCGGGTGTACAACTGCTCCCGGAACCCAATGCCGAGGGTTTCAATCAGTCGGATGTCACGGTGGTGTTTTCCGGGGCAGATGCCCTTTCGGGCGTGGACAGCGTCACACCCCCGGCCTACGTCACCACCGAGGGTGCTGGCCAGGTGTTCACTGGAATCGCTCAGGATCAGGCCGGGAACACCGCGAGCGTGCAGGCCGAGGTGAGCCTCGACAAGTCGGCCCCGAAAATTCAGGCTGTGGTGAATCCGCCCGCAAACGATCGGGGCTGGCATCGGGCCGATCCGACGATTACCTTCACCGGCGAGGACTCGGGTAGCTCCGGCTTGAGGTCCGTCACGCCGCCCATCACGGTGACTGAAGAGGGGCCCGGCCAGGTCTTCACGGGCGTCGCTGAGGACCGAGCTGGAAACACCATAAGGGCCTCTGTCGTGGTCAATTTTGATAAGTCGCCGGGGAGCATTGTCGGCCGGACCTTCCCTGACGCAAACGCGGCCGGCTGGCATCGTGAAGACACGGTTGTGCAATTTTTTGCCGGTGATGCCATGAGTGGCATAGAAAGCGTTACAGGCGATACGGCCGTTACCCTCGAAGGCGCTAACCAGGCCATCACCGGCACGGCCGTCGACGCCAGTGGAAACATCGCCACCGCGGTCGTCACGGTCAGTTTGGATAAGACGGGCCCAGACCTGACCGCTACGGTCACGCCTGCGGCAGCGGAGACGGGGTGGATTACTGCCTTCCCCACCGTGCACTACACCGCGACTGACCTCCTGTCTGGCGTGGCAGAGGTCAGCCCGGACGCGGAGGTCAGGACCGAAGGGGAGCAAACGGTAGTGGGGACCGCTCGTGACCGCGCTGGGAACACGAGCACGGTCGAGACGATGCTGCGGGTCGATACCCTTGCGCCGGAGGCGGCCATGGAGTCGCCGGTCGAGGGCGTGGTGACGAACCAGGCAGCGACGCCGTTCGTTGCCCGGCTTCGGGACGCGACCAGCGGGCTGAACCTGGACACGCTGCGGCTGACCCTCGACGGCAACGTGGTGGCGGCGGAGGTCGGGAGTCCAGTTGCGAACGGGGTCGAGGTGTCCTTCACGCCGCCGGCGTCGCTTGGCCTGGGGCAGCACGTTTATGAGTTGAGGGTGAAGGACGCCGCGGGCAACGAGGCCATGGTCGCCCGAACTTTCACGGTCACCGCGGTCACGGTCCGCATCGATTTCCCGCCGGACGCTCTGGTGGTGACCTCGGGCCCCCTGACGGTCCGCGGCAGCATCACCTCGACTCAGGGCGGCATCGAGCGCGTGACGCTGAACCGCGAGGAGTTGCCGCCGGGCCCGAGCTTCACCAGCACGGTGAACCTCCGGGAAGGCGTCAACACCCTCGTCGTGGCGGCGACCGACGCCTTCGGAAACGTCGGCACGGCCTACGCCAACGTCCTCCTCGATACCTTCGATCCGGCCATCAAGATCCATACGCCCGAGTCCGGCCAGGTCGTTGCCTCGAGCCCCATCAGCGTCTCCGGCGTCGTGCATGACATCAAGGACGGCACGGTCAACGCCGAGGACGTGACGGTGACGGTCAACGGCGTGCCGGCTCAGGTATCGAACCGGCGATTCCTGGCGCAGGGCATCGTGCTCCAGGATGGCGAGAGCACCGTGACCGCGGTGGTGACGGACCGCGCGGGCCACTCGAGGTCGGACTCGGTGAGCGTCACCCTCGATACGACCGCGAGGCCCCGAATCCGGGTCGCCTCGGGCAACCACCAGTCCGCGACCATCCTTACCACGCTGCCGCAGCCGCTCGCGGCGCTCTGCACGGACAAGGCGGGCCAGCCGGTCCCCGGCGTGCCCGTGGTCTTCCGCGTCAAGCTGAACGACGGGACGCTCGATGCCGCGGAGGCGATCGAGCGCAACCGCACGCACCGTGCCATCGTCGTGGCCACGGACCAGGCCGGGCTGGCCCGCGTCAGCTTCCACATCGGAGGCCGCGCGGGGGCCGGCATCAATCGCGTCGAGGCCACCGCGGCCGGCTTCTTCGGGACCGCCCTCTTCTTCGCCACCGGCACGCCCGGCGATCCGGCCAAGATCAACGTGCACGCCAACGAACGGCAGAACGGCATCCGGGGCGAGCCTGCGCCGATGCCGTTCACGGTCCTCGTGACGGACGAGGGACACAACCCGGTCCGGGACGCCGCGGTCACCTTCCGGGTGACGCGGGGGAGTGGCGGCTTCAACGGCGCGACGCAGGTCACGGCGCGGACGGACACGAACGGGCATGCGACGGCGGTCTGGACGCTGGGGCCCGACGTGGGGCCGGACAGCCAGAAGATCGAGGCCAATTATGAAGGCTCGACGACGAATCCGGCCTCCTGCGTGGCGACCGTGTTCGAGCCGGGCCCGCCCGAAGAGACCCGCGTGTCGGGCGTCGTGGTGGACAACCAGAACGACCCGGTCCCCGGGGCGACCATGCAGATCGGGGGCACGAATGCGACCGCGGTCACCGACGCCCACGGCCTCTTTACCATCGAAGACGCCCCGGTGGGCATGATCCGCCTGCTCCTTCATGCGAACACGATCACGCGGCCCGGGAAGTGGTCCGACATGGAATACGACTTCTTCACGCTGCCGGGCGTGAACAACGACATCGGCATGCCCATCCTCATCCTGCCGCTGAACGAGGGCCTGCTGTACGACGGCACCGAGGAGGTGAGGATCGCGCTCCCAAGGGTCGCAGGCTTGGAATTAAGGATTCCGCCGGGAACACGGACTGTTTTTCCGGACGGATCGACCTCCGGGAAAGTATCGGTCACACAGGTCCACTTCGACAAGGTGCCCATGGTGCCGGTCGACGGGGCGGCGCCGAGCCTCTTCATCACCATCCAGCCCGCAGGCGTCCATTTCGATCCTCCGGCCCCCATCACCTATCCCAACGTCGATGGATACCGGCCGGGTCAGATCATCGACCTCTTCTCCTTCGATCACGACATCGGGCGCTTCGTGCCCATCGGCACGGGCTCGGTGACCGAGGACGCCGCGCTCGTCGAGTCGCATGCCGGATTCGGCATCATCAAGGGCGGGTGGCATCTGGGCGCGCTGCCCGCGCTCACGGGCGACGCCGCCTCCCTGTACCTGGCGGTGTCCAACACCCAGCCCCTCCCCGTCCGAAAGGGGAAGACCGCCATCGTCAGCGCGGCCGGACTGCCTGACCGCGACAACGAGTACACGTGGACCTCGGCGCAGCCGGGCGTTGCAACGGTCACCCACGGACCCTGCAACGATGCGCCCGCGTGTCTGGGCGAGGTGAAGGGCATCGAGACGGGCGAGGCCGACCTGATCGCGACGATGCGCAGCACGACGACGGGCCAGCAGGTGCAGGCCGCATGCAAGGTGCTCGTCTACGACGTGGACCTCGAAGCGGACTCGGACAACACCTGGGAAGACATGACGAGACCGTCGGAGCCCGACGGGTCCGACGCGGAGGCGGAAGCGAGCGGCGTGGCCGTGGGCCTGGCGGACTTCGACCTCGACGGCGATGGAATCCTGGAAAAAGACAAGGCCAGCCTCGCACCCGGCGAGACCAGTCGCCTCGCCCTGATGGCCACCCTGAAGCTCACGGCCGCGCCGGATACCGTCAAGGCCACGATCAGCTTCGACTCGGATAAGGTGCGCCTCTGGCGACTCGAGGGCGGCGCGTTCACGGCGGTGAGCAGCGGCAGCATCCTTGCCGCGCCCCTGGCGGACGTGACGCTCTACGCGGAAGGCATCCAGGTCGGTTTCTCGCCGGTCACGGTCCAGCTCTCCCATCCCTTGACGGGCAACATCAACGGCGGCAGCGACTCGGTCGTCGTCCGGGTGGTCGCCGTGGGTGACGTGCTTGCGGCCAGCGATTCCTTCACGCCCAGGCAGGTCGAGTCGCCGCCGTACCACGTCGCCAGGTTCGACTTCGCCCTGCCCCCGAATGCCTCATTCAGCGCGGCGCTGCCCGGCGCCTTCGGCTTCTCGGTGCATCAGCCGCATCTCGCGCTCCTCGTCAAGAAGAGGGGGGAAGGCGACTGGGCCCGGCCCGCAGACTTCTTCTTCCAGTCGCCGCCGGGCGCGGCCGCCCTCCAGCCCGATACGAAGGTCTACGGCCTCCAGAATTCCTACAACGTGACTCCGGTCTATTTCCCGGCGACGCCGGGCCAGACTCCGGCACGAATTGCACGCCGCATGGCCTGGGACGGCCGAAAGAGCCCGACGGCCGACCTCGTGGTGGTCCAGGAGGGCGGGTTCGAGGTCTGGGCCAGCCAGGCCGCCAACGCGGCGGCCAGCCCGGAGGTCTACGAGTTCCGGGTGGGCAGCGTCGTGAACAAACGCATCCTGGCGCAGCAGGGAAAGGTCCTGCCAGCCTCCCAGGGCCAGCCCGCGATGACCCTGGCCTTCGAGACGCGGACCACGCCGCTTCCGCTCGACGCGGACAACCGCCCCCTCTTCGGACGCGCGCCGTACTGGCGCTTCTTCCGGGACGAGGTCAATTCCCTGCATGGCTCGCTGTCCCTCGTCGATGGCTTCGGGGTGCAGCGCGGCGCGGGGCCCCTCCCTCGCTTCACCTGGTATCACAACGGCAACAGTTGGCGGCACACCAGCCTCGGCTTCGGCTGCACCCATAACTACGAGGTCCGCATCATGCCCGTCTACGTCCAAGGCCAGCGCCGGCTCTACCTGCTCTGGGAGGGCGACCACCTCCTCGGGCCGGCGGAGGCCGTGGCGGGCCAGCCGGGCAGGTACTCGCTGTTCCTCTTCGGGGAACGTGCGGTCATCGAGGAGAAGCCGGACGAGCAGGGCTGGACGCTGAGGACACGCACGAAAGTCAAGTACGAATTCACGCGGGCGGGACAGGTGAAGCTCATCGAGGACCTGAACACGAACAAGCTGGAATTCGACCTCGCGCCCTATCCGTTCGCGCCGAGCGACGTCTTCATCGAGCAGCTCAAGTCGTGCACGCGGAGTGCCGCGGGCGGGTCATCGACTGCGACCCTGACCTACGCCTACCATGGGGGCGGCATGACCGCGCGGCCCGGGACGACGGACCTGCTGCTCCAGTCCGTGTCGCTTCATGGCCGCGCCTGGGTCTTCGACTACTTCGACGCCGCGGACCAGTTCGGCACGCCTTACGACGCGGACGAGGTGCTCATGAGGCGCATCATCAAGGTCGGTAAGACGGAGACCTTCCAGGTCGATTACCAGTGGAATCAGGGTCGCCGGGCCAATCCGGCCTCGAGGGTCCAGCCCGGCGGCCTGACGGACTGCACTCACAAGGACCTCGAGCACCAGGGCCTGGCGGGCTACCCCGCCATCGAGCACGTTTACGGGTACGGGACCGCGGAGGACCCGGCGACGCTCGTCTCGGAGGCGAAGGTGGACACGTGGAAGCTGGGCAAGTCGAGCTCGTGGCTGAATACCACCGGCATCGCGAGTCGCACGGCCAGATTCGGCAACGGGGTGAAGGTCGAGCACACCTATGCCAGCGGCAAGATCGCGCAGGTGCGCTGGAGCAAGGCGGGCCACCCGGACACGGCGACGGTCGTGACGGAGTTCAACGAGAAGGGACAACTCGTCCGCGAGACCACGACGCCGGGCGAGACGCAATACGGCTACGACGAGGAGGGCAACCCGGAATTGGTGGACCCGCCGGACTACCCGCCGACCGTCTACCGGTACAACCTGGCGTTCAAC
>JACPCR010000064.1 GCA_016179685.1 Planctomycetota bacterium
CCGAAGCCCCGCGAAGGCGAACGCAGCCCTGGGAAGGGAAAGCGCATCAACCACAAGAGTCCCGTAGGGACGACAGAAGTTTTCGCTAAGGAGTTACGAAGACGGGCATCTTCGAATCCGAATTTCGTCTCCAGCAGGCCGGCCACCTGTTCCGCATCCCGCTGTGCGTGCCGCAGGGCCTGCCAGTGGTCGTATTCATCTATCCCGATGACCAGGTCGTGGCAACGGGGGACGTCCGCGTCCTGTCCGAGCACGTCTTCGAGCAGTTTTGGTCCTGGTCACTCAAGTTACACGCGTCGGTTTGAGGCAGCGCTTCGCTAACGATTCAACCCGGCGGCCCGGAAGGCCGCGGCCAGCGTCTCGTAAGCCAGCTTGGCGCAGGCGTGGGGATCGTAGCCCGGCCGCCGCTGCACCATCATCGAGACCTCGACGGTCTGGAAGCCATCGTAGCCCGCCTGGCGCATGACCCGGAGGTAGTGGGGGTAATCGAAGTCGTCCTCGCCGGGCACGAGGAATTCGAACTGGGGCAGCTTGCCGCGGACTCCCTTGACGTGCGTGTGGACGATATGGGGCATCAGGCAGGGGACGCTTTCCTCTACGCTTAGGCCCTGGGCCTGGAAATGGCTGTAGTCGCAGTTGACCTTGAGGAAAGGCGAAGTCACCTGGCCCAGAAGCCAGAGCATGCGGTCGGGCCGATCGATGGACGCCCCGACGTGCGGCTCGAGGGCGATGGTGACTCCTCGCCGGGCCGCGTAATCGACGAGAGCGCCCAGACGCTCGACCAGGAGAGGCTTGATGCGCTCGAATTCGTCGGGTCCGCCGCCCGGCGTGGTATTGACGGCCGGAGGCGTTTCTTGAGCCCATTCCGCCGCGAGGTCCACCGCCCCGGTCAGTTGACGCCAGTTGGCCCCGTGCTGTTCGGGGTCCGTCAACACCACGCTGGAATGCGACGCCAGGGCCGGCAAGGCCAGCCGGTATTCCTTCAATCGCTTCTTGATGCGAAGCCGTTCGGCCCCGTCCATCTTTGCCAGCGCCGTGGTGTAATGGGGCAGAACGGTGATCTCGATGCCGTCGTATCCGAGGTCACGGACGGACTCAAGCGCTTCATCGATGGGCACCTGAGGCATGCCCCAGGTGCTGTAGCCGAGTTTCATGATGATTTCTCCTAGCCTGGATTTCTCACAAATCCGCTAGCGGATTTGTGAGAAATCCAGGCTAAATCAAGCCCAGATCCAGATCGATCTCCCGCTGGTAAGCGTCCACTTTCTCGTTCTCGACCTCCTGGACCATCAGGGTCCGGCCGGCCGCGGCCGATTCCAGCATGGCATAGCAGAGCGCCACGGCGCGGGCGCCCACGGCCGCGTCCACCTCCGGCCGCCTCTTTTTCAAGATGCAATCGCCGAATTCCCAATACTCGCAGGCTATCAGCTTCCGGTCCGTCTGAGTGAATTCGAAATCGTACCGCCAGAGACGCCGGCCGCCGAACAGGGCCGCCGTCACCTCGTCGAGCTGAAAGTCCGGCACTCGGTCCAGGATGCGAGCGTCCGAAACAGCTTCTTCGCCGTCCAGGGAAAGCTGGAGCGGCTGACCGCTCCGGTCGCCCGGCAGTGAGAGCGAGCCTCGGCTGCCGAAGACCATTCTCTGCCAGAGGCCCTGGCCGTGTCCCGCGTGGTCGAGCGTGTAATGTCCGACCAGTCCATTCTTGAATTCCAGGAGGCCATAGCAGGCGTCTTCCGCGGTGGGCCGGAACTCCTCGGGCATCTGATGGAGCTTGGCATAAATGGGATTGGGTGAAAGCGGCGCGGCCTTCTTGGCCTGGCCGCTGTATCGCACGCGCTCGTGAAGCCGTATCCGGGCGGTGACGCTTTCGACCTCGCCCCAGAGGTATTCCACCATGTCGGTGAAATGCACGCCGACGTCGAGGAGGATTCCCGAGACGTTCTTCAGATGCCGCCACGGAGTGATGAGGATGCGATCACCTCCCCCAACACACTGGTGGAGGAGCAGGCGGGGAGGCCCGATGATCCCGCGGTCGAGCAGGGCCTTGGCCAGCCGGTTGATCGGGTCGCGCCGGTAATTCTCGGCCACCGAGAGCACGAGGAATTTCCCTTGCTTCCCGGCCTCTTTTGACGCCCGGACCATGCGGTTTGCGGCCCGCACCGTGAGTCCCATCGGTTTCTCGGTGAACACGTGCCATCCCCGGCGCAGGGCCTCGACGGCGAGCGTGTGGTGGCTGCGCGGCTCCGTGCAAATGTCCACGGCCGCCAGCGAGCCCGCTCCCGCCTGAAGCTCGTCCAGCGAGCGGAAGAGGCCCGGCCGCCTGCCGAGCTGCTTCTCGGCCTCCTGCGCGAGGGACTCCGCATTCTCCCGCTTCATGTCCACGGCGCCGATCAGCTCGAAGGGATTGAAGCCGGACCGCTCCAGCTCGATCAGGCCGTTCAGGTGGCGGTGGCCCATTCCGCCGCATCCGATGAGGGCCAGTCCCATCCGCTCCATGTTCTCCTCCACAGGATTCGATTCTAATCGAATAATGATTAGACTACGAACGGATCATTTTGACAACAACAGGAGCAGAAGAGGGAAGACATGAAACTGACTGAGGAGTTGGTCCGCCAGTATCACGAAGAGGGCTACACGCTGGTACGGGGGCTGATTCCCGCGGAGGTGGTCTCGGCGGTGCGGCAGCGCGCACTGGAGGTCGCCGCGGGCAAGCACAACTGGGGCGACGGACCGTTCCAGGTCATCGACCCCCAGCGATATCGCAGGCCCGACGGCGGACTGATCCCTATCGGCCTCCAGGGTCCGTCGAAACAGGAGGAGGTCTTCAGCCGCATGGCCCTTCACGCCAACCTCCAGGACGCCATGCGCCAGATTCTCGGCGGAGAGGTTCATCTCTTCACGGACCAGGCCATCATCAAGCACGGGATGCTGGCCGGGGAGCAGGGGGGGCGGAGCTACTACCACCAGGATTCTTACTACTGGCATATCGACCCGGCCCTGGGGGCGAACTGCTGGATTCCGCTGGACGAGGCGGACCGGGACGCCATTGCCCTGGGGATCATGCCCGGCAGCCACCGCGGCTGGAAGCTGCTCGAGCACGAGGCCTATTACGACGATCCGCCGTGGTGCAGCGCCCGGACGCTCCAGCCTTTCAAGCGGCTTCGAATTCCCGCCAGCCGGATCGATTTTTCCCGGGAGGTCGTGCTCCCCATGATGCCGGGCGACGGGCTCTTCTTCACCAACTACACGTGGCATCGGTCCGAGCCGAACCGCACGGGCCGGGACAAGCTCTTTTATGCCATCGCCTATCAGAGGAAGCCGGGGGCCGCAAGCGCTTGAGGTGCGTTGAATCGGTTGGTGGTTCGCGGTTCGCGGATGACTTCTCACGGGTTACCCATTCTGGATTCTGGAGTCCCTGGTCCCCTCGTCCCTCGTCTCTGGTCCCTTTTCGCCCGCTCCTCGCTTCTTGCTTCTCGCCTCCCGGACACCTGGCAGGGAGCAAGTAGCGTGGATCAGGCAGTAAGCTCCGGTCACTTACCGAACACCCGCTTCGCTTCGGGGCAAGCTCTTACACCCCCGCGCCCGACGCCTGCGAGTCCCTGGTCCCCTGGTCCGTTGTCCGTTGTCCATGGTCCATCGTCCCTCTGTCTTTGAGGCTGAAAGCTGAAGATTCCGATGACTGATGACTGCTCACTGTGCCTTGTCCCTGGTCCCCTGATCCTTTTCTGCCCGCTTCTTGCTCCCCGCTTCTTGCTTCACCCTGCTCCCTCCGTGCTCAAGACTCTGGACTCAAGACTACGAGTGGTTGGTGGTGAGACCAACGGAAAAGCCAGGGCGAAATCCACGCGCGCGGGTGTTACTGGTAAACGGCGATGTAATTGCGGCTGCGGTACTCCGAGACCAGGCGCGGGTCAATCGGGTAGTGCCCGAACTGTTTCGCCGTCTCCACCATGGCCCGGTAGTTTTCGGGCTTGACCGCGGGATGGATGGAATTGCTCGAGGAGAGGATATGTCCACCGCCGGGCGAGGCCTTGGCGAGGGTCTCCTTGACTGCCTCGGCGACTTCCTCGGGGCTGGCACGGGTGAGCAGCCGCGTGCAATCGATGTTGCCCACCACGGCGATACGGTCGCCATACTGCTGCTTGACCTCGCCGATGTCCATTCCGGCGAGCGTCTCGAGGGGATCGATGGCGTCAATTCCGGCCTGCACCATCATGTCCATCAACGGCCAGATGTTGCCGTCGGTATGCTTGATATAGGGCACGCCCATCTCGTGGGCCGCCTCGATGCTGCGCACGAGGTAAGGGAGGACGAACTCCCGGAAGTGTGCGGGCGACATGACGGGGCCAGCGCGGTGGGAGTAGTCGTCACCGGACACGATGACGTCGGCGCCGGAGCGAATCGCCTGGCGCATGAGGCGAATCTTGTAATCGACCGTCATTTCGGCGAGGGCATGGGCCAGGTGCGAATTCTCGACGTAGTCCACGAGCAGGTTGTGCATGCCTCCGCGCAGGTAATGCGGGAACTCGAAACCGTCGTGGGTGAGAAACACGATGGCCTTGCGGCCCTTGAACCGATGCACGGCGACGCGGAGGGATCTCAGGCGATAGTTGGCCTCCGGGTCCGGCGATTCGTAGTGACGGAGGTCGCCTTCGTTGCGGATGGGTCCGCCGCACGGGTAGGGGATGCCGAAATCCGCGACGCGCCAGACCACGCCCCATTCGTCCTTGAGGGCCGCGCCGTGTCCGCCGGGCAGGCTGCGGCCGCGCCAGGCCTCGATGGGCCCCTCGGAGGCCTCCAGGGGCCGGAGCGGCATGTCCTCGAAGACCGTGATGGCGTCCAGGTCCTCCGCCTCGACGAAATCTTCGAGCGTGGCCGCGCCCCAGGCCGAGAGCGTCGGCTCGTTGACGATCAGCTCCCACAGCGGCACGCGGTCAGGCTCGCTGCGGCGCAGGGCCGCCAGAAATCGTTCCCTGCCAGTCATGGTCGCCTCCTTTTCTAAAGTCTCAGGCTGCCACATCTCCGCGCCCCGCGCTAAGCCCACTCCGCGGACACCCGGCGGAGATGTTGATAGGTGTCAGGTGATAGGTGTCAGGTGATTCCTGACACCTATCACCTTTCCGGGCCTTGTGAGGTTGCTGGCTTCGCCCGTCTAAAGGGCAGACATCTGAAACCTGAGCCCAACCTGACACCTGACCCACCTGTGGCGGGACACCTTCCCGAGCTGTGTTGGATTGCGGGTATCAGCCGCCTTGAGATTTTTGCTTCATGAGGTAACGTTCGGATAAATGGTCCAGCGCCTTCACCTGGTCGCCGGTCAACTCGGTCTCCACCGGGAGGCGCATGAGTTCCTCCGCACGTTTTTCTGCCCGCTCGCTCAGGCTTTTGCTGCCCTCGGCGTTCCAGGCGTCCCGGCGCTTCCGGTAGAGCAGCCGCGGCTCGAACAACTCCTGGCGGAAGTGGGCCAGGGTATGCTCGTGGTCCAGGAAGCAGCCGGCGATCCCGACGGATTGCGTCACTTCGAGCGCCAGGGTCTCGGCGTCGACCGGGACGCCGCGGCGGTATCGGCGCGTATAAGCGATGATCTCGTCATCGATGACCGCCTGGGCTGGAGAGAGGGTGAGCTCGGATTCGAGCTGACCGACGCCCCAGATGCAGCTCATGCCGCTGGCGGCGTGGGCCTGGAATCCGAAGGTTTTTTCGAGGGCGGCCTGGGAGTCGGGGCTCATGGCCTCGGTGGAGACCCAGGAGGCGGAGGGCAGGTCGTAGAAGCGTCCCATGAGAGCGGAGAGGTGTGCGAGGAGAGCATTTTCGGGTCCCCCGGTGACCGCGATGGCGGTTTTCATATCGAAGACGTGTGCGAGTCCGAAGTTGTAGATGCAGGGCCGGCCAGGCTCGAGCATCTGATTGACGACGAGGCCGGCGAGGATTTCAGCGTTTCCCACAGCGGCCGTGCCGGCGAGCGTGACGGGCGCGGAGGCGCCGGCCATCGGCTCGCCGTTGATGGTGGCGGGGATGCCGTGGCCCGCGGTGCGGCGAAAAACATCGAGCGCAAGACGAGTCCAGCGTAGCGGCCCGTGGGCGGTGAAGCCGATGCTGAACCAGGGGTGGGGCCCGACGACCTGTTTCATGTCCAGGAGCACCTCGGCGCTGTCCGGGGAGAAGAAGAGCACCCGGAGGTGCTTGGACGAGTTCTTGGCCATGGTCCGCAGGCCGGCGACGTCCCGCGCCGGCGGCGGAACATCATCGAGCGCCACGCCGAACACCGCGTGCACCGAGGGGAGGTGGTCGAGGAGGCGCGCCCAGCAGGCCATGTCCTCCGACCTGAAACGGCGGTGTTCACCGTTCTGGTAGAGGTTGAGGCCGGGGGCGGACCAGAAGACCGGCTCGGAATGCGAGGTGAGAACAGTCGGGCTGCCTTTCCGGTCCGTGAGCGTGACGGCGGGCGGGCAGAGGGCGAGGTAGTCCCCGGCCATGGCTCGAGGAATGCGAGCCACCAGGGCGGAGCGTCCGGGCCTGGCCCCTCGCCGGATCAGGTCGTTGTAGAGGTCTTCGTGTTCGATGCGGATTCCAGGGTTTTCGAGGAGCAGGAGGGAGGCCTCGTGAATTCGAGTGGCCTGGTTCAGCTCCGCGCCGGAAAGGGGCCTTCGGCCGTCGGGGCCCCCGCGCGGTTTCAGAGGACGGGCAACAGCCATCCGATCTCCTTCTGGTGATAAGCGCTTGGGGCGGCAAACTTGGAAAAACTTTTTGATAACGTAAAAGGCGCAAGAGATGCAAGATGTGCAGGCAGCAAGAAAACTTTGCGTCTCTGGTGCGTTGAAACGGGATTCCCTCCTTGCACATTCCGTTCCGGCGTACTAGCTCGAATTTCTCACAAGTCGCAACGGCACGCTTGATATCCGTCTGTGCAGCAATCCGTTGCCATGGAGGCTTCAACGCGGGCTTCCTGGCACCTCGATCCGGGTTAGCCCTGAGCGAGAACGACGCAAGTCGTTCTCTGGAGTTTGGCAGATTTTCACTTGGAACCCGGAATGCCCCCTGGGAGCGCCTCCCTCCGCACTTGTCCCCATGGGAGGATCCTTCCCATGGGGACAAGTGCGGGAGACGGCATCCGTGCGGGAGGCATCTTGCCGGCACTCCTTGCACGCGGGGTGTCGCCCTTTGAAACAGCACGAAAAAGCCAGTAGCCCCAACGGGATCCTCCCACAGGGACAGGTCCGGGAGATGCTGGCGCTACCAGACGTTCCGACGCTCACTTGGCAACGCAGTTAGAAAAGTGCCAAACTCCACAGTTCGGCGGCGGACGCCGCCGAACCACTCCCTGGCGCGGACACCGGCCATGCCGTCCGCACGCAAGCTGGCTACCGTCAGCACCGGGGCCGCTCAGCTCGCGGCGCGTTCTGCCCCAAGAAGGATTGCCTTGCCGCACAGTCTGTGGTTCAATGATCTGTGGAAGGAGGTGTCCCATGGGGACCGTGACTGACCGAGTTACCGAAGAAGCCCTGTCTCTCCCGGCGGACGCCCGTTTGGGCCTCGTGGAGAAGCTGCTCAGCAGCCTGAACCTGCCTATCGACGAGGAGATCGACCGACAGTGGGCTGAAGAAGCCGAACGTCGGGTCGCCCAGGTCGAAGCTGGGGAGGCCAAACTCATCCCTGGTGAAGAAGTCTTCTCGAAGATCCGATCGAGATATGGGAGATGAGATTCTACTTTCATGGGGACGCAGAAACGGAATTCGACAAGGCGGTTGCGTACTACGAGGAGTGCCGGTCCGGCCTTGGATTGGAGTTCGCCCAGGAAGTCTACGCGGCAATTGCCCGTGTGATCCAGTTTCCGGACGCATGGTCTCCAATGTCCAAGAACACACGGCGATGCCTAGTGACCCGATTCCCCTTCGGGATCATCTACCGAATCAAGCTCGGCTACTTGAGGTCGTGGCGGTCGCCGATCTTCGCCGTCGACCTGGCTATTGGCGGGACCGATGAATGTGCTGAACCATGCGCTCCAGCACGACTCCGCATCGACCGCCGCTTTGCGGCGGTCAATGCGTCGCGGCGCTTTGCGCCGCCGAACCACTCCCTGGCGCGGACACCGGCCTTGCCGTCCGCAAGCAAGCTGGCTACCATCAAGGCCGGCGCCGCTCAGCTCGGGGCCCGTTTGGGCCGCCAATGAATGCGATAGCCGATGGGAAAGATTCATCGAACGATTCTTGCCTTGGTTGCGGAAGAAAGATATGTTGTGGGTGAACATGTCGCCGAGCGGTTTGACGAACGCGGCATCTTGGAATGGCAGGCCGTCGCTGGCCTTGCGGATGGGGGACTGATGCGAGAGAAGCCTCGCGACAAACCCAATCCAACGATCGAGGTGAGGGAGATGCTGCCCGATGGGATGGCGTTCAAGGCGGTCTGGTCATACTTGGGCCGGAGCGGGGTTGCCAAACTGGTCACGGTTCACTTTTTTGACGAGGTTAAACCATGAGAATCCCGGGCAAGCGAGTGCCGCGCACCCGCCTCGTGCGCACGGATCGGTTCGTGGTCGCCGTTGAGGTGGAGGCCGTGATCCCGGAGGATGATCCCAGCGAGCCCTGTTTCGAGTCGGAGGCCGTACAGTTGCTTCGAAGGGTGGCGGAGCACGCGAAGCGGGGCGATGTGGCTTGGCTTCGCCGGCACGGCAAGGTATATCAGGCCATCGAGGCGCCGGCATGAAACAAACTACGAGCGGCTAACACGTCGAGTGAGAAATGCGGGCTAAGCCCAATGCTGTTCAGTTAAGCGCACAAACTGTCGCTTCCGTATCGTTTGGCATTGCCGAGGTCGAAGCGATGTGTTGGAGTTACGCCTGCCTGCCCTGTCTGCGCCGCGAGCGTCGCGGCAGGCAGGCGCGCCCGCGGCGCAGACAGGCCTCCCGTAGGGATCCCGTTGGGATTCAGGCGTGGTCTTCTCGGACAACGGCTAAAGCCGTCACTCCAACCCCTGCGCAGACGGCTCGGGCGCTCAACTGAACAGTATTGGGGCCTAAACCCCAAGTTGGGCGGCCTCGCGGTCCAGAATTTCCCAGGCCTTCTGGATGTAGAAGCGGTAATGGGCCAGCGGCGTGCCGTTCGGAATCCGGTGATCGAGTCCGAGGACGCATCCGCCGGACCTGACCATGGGGGGTATCTTGTATTCCAGCTCGGCGGTAATCTCCTCCCGGCTTCTGCGCAGGACATGCTTGTCGATGCCGCCTTCCAGGGCCAGTTGTTTGCCGTACCTCTGGCGGAGTTGCACGATATCCATGCCGGCGGCAGGCTCCATGGGGCTCATGACGTTGAGGCCGGCGTCGATGAAGGCCGGGATGACCGCGTTCAGGTTGCCGTCCGAGTCCTGCTTGAACAGCCGGGCGCCCCGGGCCTTCAGCATATCCCACACCTTCCGGTAATAGGGCTTGATGAACTCACGCACCTGGCGCGGGCCCGGGAGCGGCCCGCTCTTGCCCGCTAGGTCCTCATGGACGAGCAGCTCGTCCACGGCGACCTTCGAAGAGACCCGGTCCAGCACACGGACGGCGGTCTCGCCGATCGTCTCGAGGATGGCGTGCATCAGCTCGGGCTGCTCGACATAGGCCACGCACGCGCCTTCCTCGCCGAGGAGCTGCCGCGGCTCGTCAAATCCGCCGGGGATATGGACGACGACCACGCGGCCAGCCTCGCGGTGGCCCCGGGCAGCCTCTTCCCAGCCCGGAGCGAATCGCTCCTCCGAGAAGGCATAGTGATGCCGGATGCCGAGCCAGTCATCCATGTTCTTGACCGGATACTCCAGCGGAAGGGCGAGCGTGGCCACCCCTTTGAAAAGCTTGACCCGGCGGCCCATCCGGTCCCGGCTCACGACGTAGCGCTCCGTCTCCTCGAGCACCTCGGCCGGCGAGCCTCCCATCCAGCCGGTGCTCACGGGAACGTATCCGTCCAGGGCCGCACGGAATCGAAAGGCGGAGAGGTCCAGCTCCTCCGGGGACGCCCCTTGCGCCGCCCACTCGGCCTTCAGCCCCACCAGGGGCCCCAAAAACTCGAAAAACAGGGGGCGAAGGTTCGTCCGAAAGGTCATGTGGTCCAGATATTCCTCTCGGCGCACCGCCATGGTTCGCCGGATCGCCAGGTGCGCATGCGTTTCGTAGGCCGGATAGGTTGTTTTCATGGTGACCACCTGTGGGTTTGAGTTCGCCAAGAAGTGGCGTAGCAATTTGTGAGCCGACTTCGGCCAGGAACAGGTCCAACCTCTTTTTGAAACGTGTATCCGCCGCCTGCCTGTGCGATGCACGCAGACAGATGCTCCTGTGCGAACAGAAGGAAGTCCTGTACCGAGCGCACCAAGCACGGTCGGTGTCTGGCGTTTGTGAATCGCTAAATCGTTTTCGCAAGAAACAGAAGGCCCCGGTGGCCGCGATGTCCTACAGCCAAGTGGACATCACAGAAGCATTCGGTGATGATCAGCGTCTCGGGCCGGACGAGTGGATCACGACCGTGCCCCTGAACGCCACGACCGAGAATCCCGAGTCGATGGGGCTGCCCCCGGCAGGCGCGGACGCGGACGAAGTCTACCGCGTCGCGTCCAAGTTGTCGGAACTACGGGAGTCGATCCCTATCCCAAACGACGGCGTGTATTGCCCGGTGTGCCACATTGCCAATGTGGATCTTAGCAAACTGCGCACGCCCTGTCCTCAGTGCAGGCGGGCGTTGCTCAAGTTCGGGTGGGACTGAGCGGAGTGTCCCAGACGCCGAACCAGGCGCTGCACCTGACCGGGCCGCTATTTTCGTTTTTGTCTGTAAGCTACGCCAGTCGGGGCGGCCCGGCAGGTGAGCTTTGTCGTTCGCCGGACGGCCGCCGCCGTCAGGCGAAAGGGCCGTGTTTTGCTTCGCCAGCGAGTTGTTTCGGCGGCATCCGCCGCCGAAACAACTCGCTGGCGCGGACACCGGCTATGCCGTCCGCAAGCAAGCTTGCTCCCGTCAAGGTCGGCGCTGCTCAGCTCGCGGCCCGTTGGACGAAAATGAGAAAATAGAGCCGAGATAAAAACATCTTGCATCTGTGTTGCGAATGTGACACAATTGGATGATGAAAACAGCAGTCGTCCACGCGCGCATTGAACCCCAAACAAAGCAAAAGGCCGAAGGGGTCCTTCGCAAGCTTGGCCTTACTCCCACGGAGGCGATCCGTATCTTCTACCGGCAGATATCCCTCCGTGGCGGCTTGCCTTTCCCGGTCGCGATTCCGAATGAGCTTACGGCGTCCACCCTGGAGAAGAGCCGTCGCGGCGAAGACGTTCAGGAATTCGAGTCTGTAGAGGCAATGTTCAAGAATTGGGAGAAATGAAGAAGGTCTCGCAGACCAGGCAGTTTTCTCGGGATGTCCAGCGCATGCGGAAACGAGGGAAGGAGCTGCACAAGCTGCAGGATGTTGTCAAGCTACTGGCCGAGGGCACTCCGCTTCCAGCAAACCACAGAGACCATCCACTCATCGGACCGTGGCAGCCATCGCGCGATTGGCACATTGAAGCCGACTGGATCTTGATTTACACTACAGAAAAAGACTCGCTTCGGCTTGAACGGACTGGCACGCACAGCGATCTTTTCAAGAAATGAGATCGTCCAACAAATCGCTCCAACTGACGCCGTTAGAACGGCGCGGCTGAGCTTTAACGTTCGCCGGACGGCTGCCGCCACCGAACCACTCGCCCGCGCGGACACTGGCCTTTCCGTCCGCAAGCAAGCTTGCTGCTGTCAAGGCCGTCGCCGTTCAAATCGCGGGCCGTTCGCCCAGAAAGCATTACTTGGCAAGCCAGCGCGGCCAGGTTATATTATAACCCAATGGCGTATCAGGTCAGCATCAGGAGAAAGGCGGCTCGTGGGCTGGAGAAGCTGCCTAAGAATGTGCAAAAGCTGCTCTTCTTGCTCATCGCCGACCTACAGGCAGCGGGTCCGGTTCAGAGATGTTGGCAGAACTTTTCGTCGCTTGGCGGAGACCGGTACCATTGTCATTTGGCGTATCGCTACGTGGCTTGTTGGACATGCAGGAAAGGCGACATCGTAATCGAGGTGTATTATGTTGGCTCTCGTGAAAAAGCCCCATATTGAGCTGTCAATCCACGGGGAACGGGTGGAGGAATTCGTCGCCTGGATTCGGGAGAAGTACGACGTGTCTGTTCTTTGTGCCGAAGATGCCGATGAGGCGGTCCCCGTCGAGGAAACGGAGCTCTGGAAGGAGATGGAGAAGAATCGGGTCGGAAACCTTCTAGCTGGCGCCCGTTTGAAGGCCGGTCTTACTCAGGGCCAACTGGCCAAGAAGCTTGCCATTCGACAGAACATGGTCAGCGACTACGAACGTGGCCGGCGGAGTCTCTCCTCAACCATGGCGAAGCGCTTCGCCAAGGTGCTTCACGTCAGAGATTCGCATCTGAAATACGGTGGCGAACAACAGGGTCAACCTGACAAGTAAGGCCGGGCCGGCATCCCTTGCAGGTTATCCTGCTCGTTTGCAGAAACAGATGAAAACGAATCGAGGTGTCTTTCTTGACTCAATGGCACTATCGTCCAGCCGTTAAGACAAGAATCGCTTGAAGAGATGTGCCTCATTCCTGGTGCTGATACTGCCATTCGGAAACTCCTCGCGGCGGGATTTGTCTGCTCGTAACTCCTTAGCGAAAACTTCTGTCGTCCTTACGGGACTCTTGTGGTTTATGCGCTTTCCCTTCTCAGGGCTGCGTTCGCCTTCGCGGGGCTTCGGCGAACTTGTGCCCTGGGCTCATTTCGGACGTCCCTACGGGACTCGCAGAAACAGGCCTCCGGTGACGATCACTAAGCAGTTGCCTCATGGCGGACTGGCAGCTTGCGGCCAGCGGCCAGCACCCGTTCAAGATTGAACCACTGAGATGAGTCATGAATCCTCGTGTTAAGTCAGTCGCGGCGAAGGAAGCCTATCACCTTGAAATCACCTTCTCCCAACGGCGAAGTGGGCCTCTACGACTGCATTCCGCTCCTCAATTTTGGCGTTTTCAGGGAGCTTCGGGATATCGCCTACTTCACGCGGGTGAAAGTGGAAGGGGGCACTGTCGTCTGGCCGCACGAGCAGGATATCTGTCCCGATACTCTCTACGAAGATTCGAGGAAACTCGTCTCAAAATGAGCCGCTGCCGGCCGTCAGGCGAAAGGGCCGTGTTTTGCTTCGCCAGCGAGTTGTTTCGGCGGCATCCGCCGCCGAAACAACTCGCTGGCGCCGACACCGGCTATGCCGTCCGCAAGCAAGCTTGCTCCCGTCAAGGTCGGCGCTGCTCATCTCGCGGCCCGTTGGGTCACGGAGCTTGCAGTTCTTTCGTGGCCTCGTAAACTGGAAGTATGAGCGGAAAGGCGCAGACGGGATTCACGTATTGGCAGGATGGCGGTTTCTGGATCGGTTACCTCGACGAGTTTCCTGATTACTGGACGCAGGGTAAGTCGCTCGAAGACCTCAAGGACCATCTCTTGGACCTGCGCAAGGAGCTCACCAGTGGTGAGATCCCGTGCGTGCGCCGCCACGCGGTCCTGGAGGGGGCGTGAAGCGACGCGATCTAATCAGAAAGATCGAGGAGGCCGGCGCGGTTTTGATTCGCCACGGCGGCAAACACGATTGGTATCAGAATCCGGAGACGAAGGTTTGTCAGCCGGTGGCTCGGCACAGCGAGATTCGTGATCAATTGGCAGGCACATTATCCAGATGCTCGCTATGAAATAGGGACCGAACAAGACGCTGAAGCCCACGGTCCGCTAGTGGGCTGCGAGCGGCTTCGTCAGGGAGTTGTTCGGCGGCATCCGCCGCCGAACAACCCCCTGGAGCGGACATCGGCCTTGCCGTCCGCAAGCAGGCTAGCTGCCAGCAAGGCCTCAGGGCCGTTTCTTTTCGGGCTGAGCTGCCTCCTCCCGCAGGACGAGGGCCCCTGTGGGACAGGCTGCCGCGCATTCGGCCGCAGTGCTCCGCAGGCCTTCCGCCAAGGAGCGGTTGAAAGGCACGCCGACGCGGACGTTGAAACCGCGGCCGATGAAGGTGAGGCCGAGGGCTTCCCGGGCCGCCTCGGCGACACGGATGCAACTACCGCACCGGATGCACTTGCCTGGCTCGTGAATCACGAACGGGTGGTCGAGACGTCTTTCGACCCTGCCGCGTTCGAATCGGAAGACTCCCTGGCCCGCTCCGTAAATTTGAGACAGCTTGCGCAGCTTGCAGGTTTCGGCCCTACGGCAATCGCAGTGCAGGCAGCGAAGGGATTCCTGGACGGCTTCGGCGGGAGTGAAACTTCCGTCCGGCCCCGACTCGGGCGAATGCCGAGTGGGTCCGCTGGCGTCCTGCATGAAGACCTCGATCTCGCCCGGCATCAGCTTTCCGAGATGGCTGGAAAACGGCCGGGGCCGGGCCAGAACAGGCTGCCCGCAGAGATAGAGGGCGAGGGCGAAGGCCGCCGCCTTTCCGTCCGCCAGAGCATGCACGGTCCGGCCCGTCCGCCGAACGGCGTGTCCAGCGGCGAAGACGCCGCGGAGACCGGTCTCGAAGGTCTCCCGATTCACGAGGAGGCCTTGGGGCCCGGCCGGCAGGCCGAAGGGGCCGTCGGCCGCCCCAGCGGTCCCTCCGGCAGCCACCAGGATGGCGTCGAACTCGGCCCGGAGGGCCTCGAGGTCGTCCGCGCGTTCGAGGCGCTGGCCAAGCCGGAATTCGACGCCGAGGGCCCCGAGGCGGCGAATGTCCTCGTCGAGGGCCTCGAGGATGCCGCTTCGGACTGAAGGGTCGGCCCGAAGCGATCCCCCGGCTCTGTCGCGCTCGTCGAACAAGGCGCAGGCGTATCCATGCCGCAGCAGGAAGTCGGCCGCGGAGAGCCCCGTCACGCCTGCTCCGACGATGCCGACGCGGGCAAGGCGTCGTAGCGGCGCGGCGGGGGCGAGGCCCGTACCTGCGGCGACCTCGATCACGTGCTGGACGAGGCGGGCGATGGAGACGGGCGCGTCGTGGTCGCCGCGGCGGCATCCGGCCTCGCAGGGCCGGTGGCAGGCGCGGCAGGCGACGGACGGGAGGGGCAGGTCCCTATGGATCGTGCCCAGCGCTTCCGGCACCCGGCCGTCCCGGACCTGTCGGATGAGGAGAGGGATGTTCAGGTGGGCGGGGCAGATGCGCTGGCATGGCGAGAGGCAATCGCCGAGGTGATCGCTCAGGAGCAGTTCGAGGGCCTCGCGGCGTGCCCGTCGCACCTCCTCCGTCTCGCTTTCGAGGTCCATCCCGTCCTGTGCCCGGGCGGCGCAGGACGGGAGAAGCTGGCCGCTGCGCCGGTCCCGCACCGCGCAGGCCATGCAGGAGGCGTGCGGCTCGTGGCCCTCGCTGTGGCAGAGCGTGGGGATGCGGATGCCCAGCTTCCGGGCCGCTTCGAGGAGCGTCGCCCCGCCTTCGACTTCGATCTCCCGTCTATCGATTTGCAGCCTGGGCATGGTCATCGAACCTCGACGGCGTTCTCGGGGCAGACCTTCCGGCAGGTGTCGCATCGCGTGCACAGGTCGGTGGCGATCCGATGCCGCTGGAGGGGAGTGAAGGCAATGGCATCGGCGGGGCAATGCTGGGCGCAGAGCGTGCAGCCGACGCAGGAATCGGTGATCGAGTAGGTGATCAGGGCCTTGCATCGGCCCGCGGGGCAGCGCCCGCCCAGGTGCGCCTCATACTCGTGCCGGAAGTAGCGGAGCGTGGAGGTGACCGGGTTGGGCGCTGTACGGCCGAGTCCGCAGAGGCTTCCCAGCCGGACGCTCTGAGCGAGCTGCTCGAGCCTGTCGAGATCGTCCTTCTGGCCGTGTCCAGCGCACAAGCGTTCGAGGATTTCGAGCATGCGGCGTGTGCCGACGCGGCAGAATGTGCATTTTCCGCACGATTCATTCTGGCAGAAGCCCAGGAAGTAACGGGCGATGTCGACCATGCAGTCGGAATCATCGAGGACGATCAGGCCGCCCGAGCCCATGATCGCCCCGGCGGAGGCGAGGGACTCGTAGTCCACGGGCGTATGCGCCAGCTCGGCGGGCACGCATCCGCCGGATGGCCCGCCGATCAGCACGGCCTTGAAGCGTCTGCCGCCGGCGACTCCGCCGCCGATCTCCTCGACGATTTCGCGGAGGGTGATGCCCATGGGCACCTCGATGAGGCCGCCGCGGTTCACCTTCCCGGCGAGGGCGAAGACCTTCGTGCCGCGGCTTTTTTCTGTGCCCAGGGTGGCAAACGCCTCCGCCCCGTTCCGCAGAATCCAGGGCACGACCGCGAGGGTCTCCACGTTCTGCACGAGGGTCGGCAGGCCCCGGAGTCCGCTTTCTACCGGGTAAGGCGGCCGTAGCCGCGGGATGCCGCGCCGTCCCTCGAGGGACTCGATGAGGGCCGTTTCTTCCCCGCAGACGAAGGCCCCTGCGCCGCGGGCGATGCGGACGTGGAATCCGAAGCCGCTGCCCAGGACATTGAGGCCCAGGATGCCTCGGGCCTCGCAGGCCTCGATCGCCGACTGCATGCGCCGGACCGCAAACGGATACTCCGCGCGGATATAGAAAATGCCTTCATGGACGCCCACCGTGCACGCGGCAATGGCCATCCCCTCGATTACACGGTAAGGAAACGACTCCATCAGCATCCGGTCCATGAACGCGCCCGGATCGCCCTCGTCGCCGTTGCCGACGACGACCTTGTGGCCGGCCGGGGCCCGCAGCATCCGTTCCCACTTGGCCGCCGTCGGGAATCCGGCGCCGCCGCGCCCCCGCAGCCCGCTCCGCCGGATGGTCTCGATTACCCGCTCGGGACAGCGGGCCTCGACGACCCCTTTCAAGGCCTGGAATCCCTCGTGCGCAAGGACTTCGTCCAGGTCCAGGGGATCGAGCTGGCCGAAGTGCTCCGTCGCCACGTGCTTCTGCCGGCCGAAAAAGGCAGGCACGGGCGGGTCCCGGACCACGCCCTCGCGGCGGAGCACCCGCGCCCCATCTTCGCCTGTGAGAAGACGGTCTAGCCCGGTGGAGATCGCGGTGCGGACCCGGTTGGCGAGGCCGCTGGGCTTGAAGTACCGGAGGAGAAGGTCCCGGACCTCTCCCGGCGCGACCCTGGAGAACGTGATGGGTTGGCTGCCCGGCAGGGCGATCTCCACGAGGGGCGTCTGCTCGCAGAGGACGACGCAGGCGACGCGTTTGACCCGGGCCCGGATGCCCGTCTCCGCCAGGGCTCGATGAATGGCCTCGTGGGTGCGGCCGCAGCCGCGGGCCACACAGCACGAATCGAGGCAGATTCGGATTTCTCCGTCCGCCCTCCCTTCGCGACCACCAGAGGGAGGCTCGCCGGCCGCCCCGTCACGGTCCCTCATCGCCCGGAAGTCCATCAGGATGGCCGGGACCGAGTCGGGCGAGACATGGGAATAGGTCGAGTCGCCCATCTGAACGACCGGGGCGAGGGTGCAGCAGCCGAGGCAGAAGGCCTTCTCGACCGTGAATTCTCCCGTCGGGTCCGTGTCCGAATCCCCTTCGATGTTCAGGCGCGCCCGGAGCGCGTCGTGGACGAGCCCGGCCCCGCGGACGTGGCACGCCGTCCCGTTGCAGGCCAGGATGCGATGCCGGCCCGCCGGCCGGCGGCGGAAGTGATTGTAGAAGGTGGACACGCCGGCCAGGGCCGACGGAGTGATCTCGCTGATCTCGCTCACGCGGCGCAGCGCCTCCTCGGGCAGGTAGCCGAAATGCTCCTGGATCGCCTGCAGGATCGGGATCGACCGGTCCGGCGCGCCGCCCAGCCGTTTCACCGCCTCTTCCACGAAATCGAGCACGGCCCGCGGGGATGTCGGCCCCTCGCTCCTGGGCGGCGTCCCTGATGCCGTCTCCCTGGAATGCCTTTCGCACTCACTCATGGCCGCCTCCGGATCGCGCCTCGGTCCCCTTGCCCGCGCTACCCTCCTCGATGCCGTAGAGATGCCGGACGCCCCGCAGGTAGAGCCGGTCCCCGGCGAAGGCCGGACTGGCGCGGGCCTCCTCGCCCAGCGCGCAGCGACCCAGCTCGGGGCACTCCCCGCGGGCGTCGAGCAGGATCATCACGCCTCCCTCCGTCAGCAGGTAAAGCCTTTCCCCGGCCAGGCTGGGCGAAGCCTGGAAGCGCGCCTCCAGGTCCCTCTCCAGGAGCTTCCGGCCCGTGCGGGCGTCGTAGACCGTGAGAAAGGACTCCGCCAGAAGGTAGAGCCGGCCATCGCCGAACAGGGGGCTGCACACGTCGGGAAGCCCGTCCTCGGCGGTCCACGCCACGTGGGTTCGAGTGACGTCGCCGTGGCCGTCGGGCCGGATGGCCGCGGCCCGGGCGAAGGCATTGGCGACGTAGACGAAGCCCCCGCCGAAGGTCGGGGACGGGGCCACCTCGCCGCCCAGACAGTCCGCACGCCAGAGTTCCTCGCCCGTGGCCGGGTCATAAGCGATGACCCAGGGGCTGGCCGCCGTGATGATCTGCTCGCGGCCCGCGCTCTCGATGAGAAGGGGCGTGGACCAGGAGCTGGGGACGGGCCGATTGGCCTGCCACGCCGTCTCGCCGGTCCGGGCACGGAGCGCGAGCAGGCGTGACTTCCTTTCGTCGCCGCCGCCCTGGTCGATCTGGACGAGGAGGAGATGCCGCCACACCAGCAGCGAGGAGGCGTGCCCGTAGGCGTTTTCGGGCGTCCCGAGGTTTCGGGCCCACGCCCGCTGCCCCTCGAAGTCGAAGGCGGCCAGGTCGCCGTTGGCGAAGACGGCATAGACGCGGCGTCCGTCGGCCGCGGCCGTCGAGGCCGCGTACCCGGCGGATTCGAAGACCTGGGGCGGCCCCGCTCTCCGGCCCTCCGGGGTCTCCACCCCTCGACGCCAGAGCATCTCGCCCGTGCCCGCGTCGAAGGCGTAAACCTCGCGATGTTCGCGGTCCGAGCCGGTGAGGAAGACCCGATGATTCCAGACCACGGGGGAGTTTTCGCCGGGCAGCGGGACTTTCGCCTTCCAGAGGATGTTCGCGCCCGTTGTGCCGTCCCAGAATTGAGGCGCTGCGGGACCCGCGGCAACGCCGTCGCCGCGAGGTCCCCGGAATCGGGGCCAAACGACAGTGGGGTCCGTGGTCACGGTTTCTTCCAGGGTGCCGGCAGGATGCCGGAGCTCCCCGGGTCTCTCGGCCGCGGCGCTTTGCACGATGCCGGCAGGATGCCGGAGCTCCCCGGCGGCCACAGCGGCGGGGTCCGCGATCACCGCGCCCGAGCGTCCTGATGGGGTCAAGACCGGGCTTCCGGAAATCGCGGCCCATTCGGATGGCCTGCGCCCGAGCGCGTCCGGGGGCAGGCCCGGCGGCCGGCGGAGTCCCAGGCCGAGGGCCGCGCCAATGAGAAGAAGGGTGACGGCGGCCACGGCGGCTTGGGACTTTCCCGCGGCGCACTCGGGCCGTCCAACCTCTTCGGACGCCGGGCGGCTGCCGGGCCACTGCATCCGGCCGCGGATCGCCGCCCTCAGCGCGAGGAGAAGGAGCGTGGCCGCGCCGAGGAGCAGCCAGATGCCTCGCTCGGAAAACTCCTGGCCCTCGAAAAACTCCCTCCTGAGCCGAAAGTCCTCTTCCCGTATCCGCGCCTTCAAACCCTCGTCGCCGGGCCGGAGCGCCAGTTCCTTCTTCAGACTCCGCAGCTCCGGCGAGTTCAGAAGACCCGCCGGCTGCCGGCGCAGTGGGTGGGCGAGAAGAACCACCACGACGATGGCGGTCAGCACGCCCGCCACGGCGGCCAGCCGCGCCGGATACCAGACCGGCGGGACGGCAGGCCGGGGGTGGCCATCGGCCGCCATCAGCGAATGAGGCTCGCTCATGAGCCACCTCCGGTCCCCATTCTGTCCCTCCCTTCCCCGATGGCCCAAGGCGGTCGCACAGCGACCGCGCTACTCTGCGGCCGGTTATCGGCCGGTTGCTCCTTTCGATGCCCCTCCTTCGGTCCGACTCTTGCCCCCGGGCGAAGCGGGGCCGGGAGCGGCTGCGGCCGCTCGGCCGTTAGCAGGCGGCGCGCCCGAGGGCTGGACCGCTTCGCGGGGCAGCCAGGAGGGGGAGATTCCACGGCGCTGGTGTTCGTAGGGGCAGTACTCGAAGCAACGGCCGCATCCGACGCACCACGCCCGGTCCGCTTCATATTCCGTTCGACTCCACCGCGTCGAGAGCTGGAGAAGCTTGAGCCCGACGACGAGGCCGGCGGCAGCCCCCAGCCCCCAGCCCCAGAGGTCGAATCTCCTGCGGAGCGCCCGCGCCTCCTCGAAAAGCTCATCCCCCGGCCGCCCGCTCCGGCGAAAGGCAATGACCGGGTCGGCCGCCTCCCCGGCCTCACCTGCCGGGTCGAGCCACACGCGGTCGGCGAGCCCGACGGTGGGATGCAGGGTGGAGAGGGCAAAGCTGGCGCGGTGGCCGGTCCAGCCGCCAAAGGCGAGAAGTGCAGGCAAGAGAAGGAGAAGGAAGGCGAGCCGCCGTCGGCCCGACGTTCGGGCCTCGCCGCCGCATTCCTGCAAAGGGGGCTGGATGGCTCCGAACGGACAGGAGTCCTCGCACAGCCGGCAGCGGGTGCAGGCATCCGGCGTGATGGTGACGCGCCAGCGTGACACGCGGGAGCAAAGGCTGAGGAGAGCACCATAGGGGCATAGAAAACGGCAGAATGGCCTGCCCACGAAGAGGCCCACGACCAGAAAACCACCGCCCAGGAGCAGCATGTTCCGGCTGCCCGTCAGGCGGAAAATTCCGATGAACGGGTCGTACTGGCAGAGGATGAACATGCTCCCGGTCGCCGACAGGAGGATGGCGACTCCGAGGTACAGGTAGGGGATGGGCCGGAGGCCCTGGTCGAGCCAGTCCGGCAGGCGGACGGGCCGGACCAGCGCCAGGTCCTGGAGCGCCCCATGGGGGCAGACGCCCGCGCAGTAAGCTCGGCCGGCCAGGAGCGCGAAAGCGAGGGGAAACACGAAGAAGCCCAGGACGCTCGGGGGCACGGCGTATCCATTGTCGCCCAGGGCGAGGGCGACGTTTTGGATGGAGCCGATGGAGCAGACGCATCCGCGCCGGTAGAAACCGAAGTAGAGGAGGGCGAAGACGGAAAGCAGGGTCAACTCGCTCCGCCGGCGTCTCTTGAGCATCATCCAGGAGGCGAGGGCGAGGCCCGCCACCAGGACGGCGACGTCGGCGTAGGCCAGAAGCTCGGCCCTGGCCGGCGGAGTGGACGCCAACGGGAGCTGGTAGCCGGACTCGAAGTCGGGCGGCGGGAATCGCTCCTCTGCGGCCGCGTGGCCGGCGACCAGAAGGAGGAGGCCGATCACTTGATGGTTTCGGAATTTTAATCGCGCGGCTAATGATGAAAGCATGACAGGGATAAGGGGCGATTGAGGGCGAAACCCAGGATAAAAGTCTCCCGCAGGAATCCCTTCGGGATCAGGAAAGGGGCGCGCCTGCCTGTGCGTGCCGCACGCAGACAGGGGGAATAACGCTTCTTCAGAAGGGTTTTTCCCGCCAATTTACCCGCCGTAGGCGGTGCGGCGAGGAGCGCCAATGTTCAAGCGGGCGATGCCCGCAACCGAAGTGTCATACGGCGTCGTCCGTTTCCCGGCCCTTGAGAAGGTAGGGATGGTCGGCCGGAACACGCCGGAACGCCCCGGCGGGACAGACCGCTGCAATCGAGCAGTCGTTGCAGTTCAGGCATCGGTCGTGGCGGACCTGGAGAAACAGCGATCCGTTTCCGAAGGTGGTGCAGCCTTTCACGCACTTGGCGCAGCCGACGCAGAGCGCCTCCTCGATGGTGTATTCGTAATAGGGGTCTTCAACGAATCGGCGGCGGATGGCCCCGGTGGGGCAAAGCTGGTTCTCCGCCCCGGTATCGAGCGCGTTCGGCTCGGGCTCGAAGTAGCCCGTGCAGAGCTTGCAATAGCCGCACATGCTGAAGGCGTGCACGCACTTGACCGCGGAGGTCTCGAGGACGCACTCCGTGGCGCATCGATCGCAGTGGATGCACTTGCCCGGATCAATCTGCCATACCGTGAGGCGTTTCGAGCCGCGGCCTGCCAGGAGGCCCACGAGGCCGCCCAGGCCCAGAAGGCCGAGGCCGCGGCTGCCGCTCTGAAGAAAATCACGACGGTTCATGGCCAGCCTTCCTAACGCGTCAGGCCCGCGTCTTCGGACTCATGAGGCGCACGTTCCGGGCCACGGGATCGAGCAGGGTGATCCGGCCTGAGGGCCCGGCGGACACGGCCAGGCCGCCTCGGGTGCAATTCGAGACGTCCCCGGCGCAGGCCTGGGCATTCTCGGGGAAGGCCTCGGGGCCGGCCACGACGCCTTCCAAGTCTCCCCCATGGCGGTAGACCTTCACCCGGGGCAGGCCCTTCTCCGCCGTGACAAAGCGGCCGCCGGGCAACAGGTCGAAGCTCACGGGATTGCAACAGCCGCAGAAGCCTTCCAGAGCCATCGAAGGCCGGCCCCACCACGATTCGAGGTCGCCCTCGGGCGTGTAGGCCTCGAGGCGATGCCGGCCCGGATTCGAGACCCAGAGCAGGCCGCCGGGGCCGGGGCGCACGCAGAAGAACGGGCTCGGAATCACGAAGCCTGGGACGCTCCTGGCCTCGTCCCTGACCCCGATGCGCCCGAGCAGCCTGCCGGAACGGTCGAACCGAAGCACGATGCGCTGGCCGGCGTCCGCCGCGTAGACGTTGTCCCCGGCGACGGCGATGGACTTGAGCACGGCGTCCGGCCCGAGGCGCTCCCAGCTCGCCTTCAGCTTGCCTTCGCTGTTGTTGTAGACCTCGACGTGGTCCTTGAGGCCCACCAAGAGGTCACCCTCGGGGGTGACCTCGAGGCATTGGGGCAGGCCCGCAATGGGAATCTCCGAGACGAGGTCTCCATTCGGACGGAAGGACTGCACGACCCTGTCCCCCGCCACGCGGATGAGGTCATCGGCGCCCGCGTGGACGCTGCGGGCGACCCGGAGGGAAAGGTCCCAGCGTGTAGATTCCTCGTAGTGGACGAGCTCCGGCGGCGTAGTCTGAAACGCCTTCAGATCGTACGTGAATTCGGGTCCGAGTTTGCGCCGCTCCCCCTGTGGCCGCGTGCCCCGGGAGAGGAACAGGCTGGCGGCGTAGCCGGCGGCCCCGCCCAGGGCAAGGATCACCGCGCCCATGGCCGATCGGACAAAATCACGCCTTTTCATGGGGTTTTCCTCCGACCTGCCTGATGGAGTGAGCGCGGGGCAGATCGCAATACTGCTGGGCCGGACACCCGGCGCAGAGCCCCTGTCGGACGCAGGACGGGACCTTTCCGGCCCTGCGACTCCGCGCAGAGAGAACAAGCATCAAGGCCGCCAAGGCGGTAAAAGCCAGGCAGCGCAGGAGGTCATTCAAGAATTCACGTCGAGTTGAAGGGCTTTCGCTCATGAGAGCCTTGGGTTGTAACCAGTGCTTTTACAAGGAGATGCTTTACGGGTCATGGAAGCGCGCTCCGGCGTGGCAAAGCGCTTGTGCGCTTCTCGTGAATCCAGGCGGGAACGCTGTGGCAGCATTCCCGCCCGGATTCATTCGCTGACGTCCAGGCAGACCAGGCGTGTGAAATCACGGGCGAGCAACCGGCCGCCGGCCAGGGCCATCGGGCCCCAGGAATCGTGCCCCTGGAGAACCTGGGCTTCGGCAAGAAGACGAAAACCTTCGGGCTTGGCCTCGATGAGGCTGAGTCTGCCCGTGTCGTTGAGCGCATAAAGCAGGTCACCGGCCACCAGGAACGGCCCCAACCCGAAACGATGCCGGGGTCCGCTGGCCCAGAGCGTCTTCCCGTCCGGGTCGAGGCAGACCAGCTCGCCGTCTGGCCGGACGCCATAAATGAACCCCTGGTGGAAGATGGGCGTGTGTTGGGTCGCACCGAACTGGGCGGGGGCCAGCCGGTAGAGCACCGAGGCGGCGATCCGGCCGTTCTCCTCCCGGAGCTGCAGCATGAGGCTGCCGGAGTTGTATCCGCCGGAGAGGAAGACACGATCGCCGTCCGGGACCACGGGGGAGGGGATGGTGGCGATCTGGATTCTCCACTGGTCCGTCTCCCAGAGAAGCTCACCGGTCTCGGCAGACGCGGCCGCGCAGCCGCCGCTGGCGCAGTAGAGGTACATTTTCCGGCCGTGGGAATTCATAGGGACCACGGATGAGTGGGTCATCTTCCAGCGCCTCGGGTTCGGGGTCTTCCAGGCCAGGCGGCCCGAGTCGCACTCGACGGCGGCCAGAAGCGCCTCGGGTCCCGCTGGTGCGAGAATCACCCGGCCGCCGTCCACCAGGGGGCACTGGCCCGCGTACCACTGGGGAATCTCTGAGCCGAACTCCTGAACGAGGTCCAACCCCCAACGGAACTCGCCGCTGGCCGCGTCCACGCACGTGACGTGGCCGAGGGGGCCCAGAGCGACCGCGAACTGTTCCGTCACCGCCGGGACCGTTCTCGACATCCCATGATTGCGTTTGACCTTGACCGGGTACGAGTAACGCCAGATTTCCCGGCCGTCCGCCAGCGAGAAGCAGCGCAGCGCATCTGCCTGCTGCGCACGGTCGTAGTCGAGCACGGTGACGCGCCCCCGATCCACCGTTGCGCCGGCGTAGCCTTCACCCAGCTCGACTGACCACAAAACCTTCGGGCCCCCGATATCCCACCTCCTGGCCAGGGGCGTCAGCTCGGCGCTGACCCCACTGGAGTGCGGCCCCCTAAAGCAAGGCCACGCACCCTCCAAAGCTGCGGCCTCGCCGTCCATCCGAGTCAGGATGCCGTTGAGGTTCGGCGGGCCCGCGGCCAGCGTGTCTTGCGCCGGCGACCCGTCGCTTCCTGGCAATCGCGGCTCGATGGGCCTAGCGGGTGTCCCTCGCAGCCAGGCCGCCAAGAGGAGGGCGGACACACCGGCGAAAACGCCCGGAATCGCGTTCTGGATCAGGAAGTGATAGAAAGGCATAAAACGAGAAAACCAGTAAGCCCAACAGGCCCTATTGGACCTCTTTCCGAAGGCCCCGAGGGAGCATGGGCCGAGCCCTAGTATTCCTGTTCAGAAGTGCAGGTGCACTGGCGAACTCGTTTATTAGCCGTCAAAAACCATACCCGACGTTTTTCACACGGAAGGCGCATCTTGCAGAGGCTGACTTGCAAAATGTGCGGGGTAGTTGGATGAACTCCGCAAGAGATGCGCAGTGCGTGTGTTGCACGGCATCTAGTAGACGAGTTCAGAAGTGCAGGTGCACTGGCGAACTCGTCTGCTAGGCCTGTGTCGTGGCCGAAGGAAGCCGAGGTCTTTCCGCAGGCAAAGGGTGACCCAACCTCCCTCCAGATCGGAAAAATCGTCGGCCCGGTTCCGCTAGGAGATCGTGTGATGTCCCCATCGCCATCCAACGTTTTCAAGTCTGCAGGCATCGTTGGCGTTACGCGCAATGGGCCGAGGCTCGTCCGTCCCCGTGATACGCCGGCCGGTGAGAAATGGATTTACCAGTTACCCATGACGTTTCAGGTGGCGCCTCGTCTTGCCGCTGCCGCGGTCAATATTTGCAACGAACTGGTGCCTTACACGGATTTCGAAGTCGCGGCGGATATCGTCCCCTTCGACGGTCTCGCAAGCGTCCGCTCCGACCGTGCCGTCCCCCTCGTGCGAGGGCGCGATGAGCCCAACCCCAACACCACGCCTCCCGGACGCAAGGCCTTCATGTCCATGTATCCCGGGCAGACAGGATTTGTCCCTTTCGGGGCAAAGCGTGCGGATGGAACTCCTTATCCACACGCAGGCACGGGTTTCGTCCTCACCTGCGCCGTTGCGAAGGACATGGCTGCCCCATTTACGGTGGAGAACATCGGCGGCTATTTTCTAGGATCAGAGGCATACTCCTATCATGAATTGCATCAACTGGCCTCTGACGGCACAACCCTGCATGTGTTGGGTACGGAACGGATATTGTCCACTTCATCGCTGTTGCCGGGCTGGTACAACGGGGCCACAGGGTTGGCCAATGCGATTCCTGTTTGGCGTTTCTCATAGGAAAAAAGCGCAAAGCCACGCCGCCGGAGAGTTTGGGGTCAGACCTGCGCAGTTGGCTTTACCTGATTCCTGGGAGAAGTCAGTTAGGGACGCCGGGGTTGGTTCTTCATTTATCATTTGCCTTTCGTGGGAGCGAGCGATGGCCGCCCGGCGAATCGGCTGGTGGTTGTTGGTTGGTGGTGAAGAGCGGGGCCGAGTGGGAGCGAGCGATGGCCAGGGCATGCCGCCTCCCGGAAAGGTCCTGCGGAAAGACGGCTGCGCTCCCACGCACCGGTAAACGAGGGACCAGCAATAAGGAGTCCGCAGACGGGAGTCCGCATCTGCAAGTCACCGAGCGTTGAGTAGTGCCAACGGGTCTGCAACCTTCAGCCTTCAGCCTACAGCCTTGAACACCCAGGGACCAGGGTCTGACACCTGACGTCAGGAGAATCGATGGAGATGGGCCGCAGTGGGTAGTTGGCGTGCTGGTCCAGCAGTTCAATCAGGTACTGCATGGTGTCCAGGGAGATATCGGGCCCGATGGAATGAGGGGCGAGGATGAAGCCGCCGCCCCGTGCGGCCTCGAGAATCCGGGCGAGGTGACGCCGAATTGTGGCTTGGTCTCCCCGCGGAAGGATATTGCTGTTGTCCAGCGATCCGATGACGGCGAGACGGCCGGGGTATTTTTCACGGACGCGCACTGGGTCGAGTCCCGTGCGGAACTCGAGCGGGTGAACGGCGTCGATGCCTGCGGCGGCCCAGAGGTCGAGGAGGTCTCCGACGTTACCGTCGCAGTGATGGAAGACCTTGGCGGCCCCGGCCTGCTTGTAGCCGCGGACGAGCTTGCAGAGGGCGGGAAAGAAGAGCTTCTCGTAGGCGGCGGGCCCCATGATCGGGCTTGAAAAACTGCACGCGTCATCGTAAATCCCGATCCCGGTCGCTTGAAGTTGGAAGCGGCGGATGGATTCCTGCCCCACTTGCAGGATATGGTCGGTCACGCGGTCGACGAAGGCCTTGACCCAGGCCGGGTCCTCGGCGATATCGGCGAGGAAATCCTCCTGGCCGCGTAAGAACGCGGCCCGAAGATAGGGTCCCCCGGTCTTGCCGAACACGGCGAACTCGTCTTGGTGCGCCGCGGCCTGCGCGGCCGCGCCCTCGTAACGCGACTCTAAAAGCGGGTCCTCGAACTCGAGACGGTCCGGGTCCACACGCTTCGGCAGCGCCGTCTGGAGCGTCTGGCTGAACATCGCGCCCGACCGCGTCCGCTTCAATTCCCCCCAGCCGGTCCGGTGGATGATCTGATCCCCGGCTTGTTCGACGGTCTTGGCGGAGGACGGCCACGCCGTCTCGTTCGCGGCCACAATCATCATGTCCGATCCATACGAACGGGCGACGTCCAGGTGCGACCCCGTTCCCTTGGTTTTCTGCCAGGTCTGGACGAACTCGGGCCAGAAGGAGAAAAATCGCGGGATGCGGTCCGGCTCCCTGAAGTTCAGGGCGCACATCACGCGCTCCCGGCTCGACAGTCTCGGACTTTCCATCGCGATTTGCATCTTCACTGGCATGGATTGCTCATTGGTCATTGCTCATTGGTCATCGGTCATACCAATGGCCAATGACCATTCGTTTCAATTTATAAAATCGGTATGAACCACGGGGAACGCGGCGAAAACCAGGAAAGGTATTCATCGGAATGCCTCCGAGTCCCCGTATCCTCCGTGGTTCACCTTGGCTTTGCGCCCTTCCAGAGAAACAAAAACTTGAGGCCGGCTGCATTCCTCCTTCGCTGCCGCGGCGATGGAATTCTCGCCGCGGGGACCACGCACGCGCGGGCCCGGTAATAGGCGTGGCGCACGCGGTAGGCAAGCCCCAGGGCTCGACTTTGAAGGCGAAGCCGGCGCTCGCCGGAGCGGAAGCGCCCCGGCTCGTCCAGCAGGGTGCGGCACTCTTCGGGAAGAAGTACGAGGCTCACCCGCAGATGAGGTGCGAGCCCGATGGGGAGTCCGCGTTCCATGCAGGCCTCGTAGAGCCGCCGGAAGACTGGGACGAGGTCCGAGGTTTGTGGAGGCGGCCGCTCGGCATAATCCGTTCCGACCAGTGGCCGGAAGACGCACACCGTGGGTATCGTGCCCCGAGCGGTCATCCAGTCGATGGCGGCCATCGAGCTGCGCGGGTCCTCCAGCCCGGCGATGATCTCGCCGTTGACGACCCAAGGGGAGAGGCTGAAGCGATGGTTCTTCGAGAGCCCCGCGCAGTACTCGATGGCCTCGAGGTATCGGGCGAGGCCATAGTGGGCATGTTTGCCCGGGCAGACCTCCCGGAAACGTTTCTCATCGAAAAGCTCGAAACAGAAGGAGATGCGGTTCACCCCCATGGCCTTCAGACGGTCGTACCGGGACAAATCCCGGTGCGGAGGCGCCTGCACGCCGGCGAAAAGCGGAGTCTCCGCTTTCACCCGGCGGATGATCGGATCGAGCGTGTCCAGGGCGGCCTCGCCCGCGTCATGTCCCGTATTGAAATCGACGTAGGTCACGCCGGACTCACGCCAGGCCGCATGGACGACCTCGAGGATGTCGTCCTCCGTCTTGGAGGCCGCGTCGTCGTTGCCCAGGTTGAGGCCGACGGAGCAGAATCGGCAGTTCATGCGGTGCGGCTGGCCTGTACGGGGACGCCAGAAATCGCAGATGCGGCCCGCATAAATGGCGAGGTACGTGCCCTGAAGCGTGCCGATCTGGCGCAGAAGACGCCCGGAGGCCGCGCGCCGGTCATACCACGCCGGCCTCGGGGCCAGTCTAACCGGACAAAGAACCTGACCATCCCGGTAGACGGCATAGCGGCCATCGGCTTTTCGCAGCTCGTAGGGTGAAGCGTGTGCGAACGCTTCGGTTACCGGGACATTGACCCAGAGCTGGCCCGGGAGGATGAGCTCGAGGCCCGATCCGAGACCCGCGCGGGTGCGCAGGATTTCCCGTCCCCCATCCGCCTCCACCTGGCAGCTCGGGTCCATTCGGATGCCCCGGCAGAAGAGATCGAGCTTTAAGAACGCAGGATCGACTCGGATCTGCACCAGCGCTCCCCCCTCGATTACGCAGGATTTTCGCTGTTGTCCCTGAATTTCTTGAAAACCAAATTGGATGCCAAGCCAAAAGTCAGCTTTGGCACGGAGGATGCATGAAAAATGGAGTTATGGCGTAACTATTTCTTTTCGCCCGCTTCGGGGCTCTTTTAAAATAGTGACAGGGAAGGTTCACTCAGTTCTTACGGAAGGGAGACGGCGCGGCATGGGAAGTGACGGCTTGAAGCGGAAAGAGGTGCCGGGGCCATGGTGATCGCAGGGTTTGAGGATCGCGTTCGGGGCTGCCTGGTCGGGTCGGTCATTGGGGCCGAGCTGGGCTATGCGCGTCTGGCCCGGCCCGAGCGATTCGCCGTGAAGCGGCCTGAGGAGCTTTTCGGACTCGACCTGACGCCGGCCGGGGAAGTGCCGGAGACGCCGCATCGCATTGGCGTGCGGAGGGCGACGCCGTTCATCGACCTTGGGATTCGGGCCTACGTGCAGAAGAAGGGGCGTGTGACGCCCGAGGACTTCGGTGCACTGCTCGAGGGCGATGCGGCGCTGGCCGGGCCGGTCTTCGCCTGGGACGGCATCCACTCGGTCCAGGAGTTATTGAAGGAAGGGATGAGCCCGCGGCTCACGGGTCTCGGCGCGGCCCCGTGCGGCAACATCGCCGCTTCGATGCCCGCGGTGGGCATCTACCACGCGGGGGATTCGGAGACCGCGTATCTGGACGGCGTGGAGCTGGCGTCCGTGGCGCAGCCGCGGCTTGGGGCCGACTGGGCTGGCCTGGTCGCCGCAGGAGTGGCCATGGCCCTCGAGGCGGACGCGAGTCCCGAATCCGTCGTTCACGCCGTGCTGCAGATCGCCCGCCAGAACAACCCCGACCTTTTCTACGATCTGAATTATCCTGTTCGACAGGGCCGGGCGCTTCGGGCCGCCTCCGAACAGGAGTTCCTCCAATGGTGGCTCGTCCGCGGCGGGCGCGTGGAGGCCCGGCGCGAAACGAATTGGATCGCCTCGAATCCATTGAGCTTCGTGCTGCCGCTGCTCGAAGCTTATGGGACGGAGCCTGAAAAGATGCTGGCCGCGCTGCTGGCAGCCCCCAACAACGGGGCCTGCATCCACGCCGTCGTGGCCGCGTCCATCGCCGGGGCACTCGGCGGGCCCGCCGCCTTCCCGGCGAAATGGCTGGCATGGTCCGAGCCGGCGGCCCTGGCTTGGCTGCCCCTCATTGACGTCGTCCGGCAAAGACTTGAAAAGGAAGCCGGCTGCCTCAAAGACATCCGGAAGCTCTCGACTCCTGAAAGGGATGGCGGCTCGTCCCTGTTCGACAAGATTTACGGCTGCCTTCTCGCCGGGGCCATCGGCAACGCCATGGGCTCCCCCGTCGAGGGGAGATTCTACACCGAGATTGACCGGCAGCATGCGGGGGGCATCACCACGGTCCTGGACCCCCGGCGTCTGGAAAGCGAGGACGACAACCAGATGGCGATGTTGCTGGTCGAGACCTACCTCGAGCGCGACGGGCTTCCCGTGCTCGCGCGGCATTTCGGGAAGACGTGGAGGGAGCGGCTGAACCGCGACCATTTTTACCCGCATTGCATGGGGAATGCCTACGACCTGATCCGCTCGGGATGGGACCCGCGCATCACGGGGCACTGGAGCGTGGTGACCGGATCGACCGTGATGTGCATGGAGCCGGTGGGCGTTTACCATCCGGGTGACCCAGAGTGGGCGGCCTATGATGCGGCGGCCGTGTCCTACATGTACCAGCGCGGGCTGGACGTCACGGCGGCGGCAGTCCTCGCCGCGGCCGTGGCCGAAGCCTTCCGGCCGGAGGCGACGGTCGAAAGCGTGTGCGAGGCGGCCCTTCGGACGGCGCCCGAGGCCGAGATGCACACGTTCGACCGGCGCCCGTTCCGCAGCCCGCGGGACTACCTGGCCTGCTGCCTCGAAGTGGCCGCGCGATACGACAACGTCCTGGACGCCCGCGCAGGGCTCTACGAGCGATGCCTGCTCTACCACCACATCGATCCCCTCGAGCTGCTCGGACTCTCCCTGGCCATGTTCCGGATCGCCCGGGGCGACGTGCGCCAGGCGGCCATCGGCGGCACGAACATCGGCAGGGACTCGGATACGATCGCGGGCCGCGCCGCCATGCTTTCCGGCACGCTCCGAGGGTGGAAGACCGTGCCCCAAGATTGGATTCAATTGTTCAGGCCGGAGGTCCTGGAGCGCATTCGGCGCAATGCCATGCGATTGGCGCAAATGATCGCCGAAAAGAAGGCCAGCCGGATGAGCCGCCGGCAGGCGCTGGCTTCGAGATGCAGGCGATGATCGGGTGAATTCCTGCTCCCAGCGGTCTCGCGCGTCTGAAATCCGCGCAGCCTGGAGGGCGCGGCGCATTTCATGAGTGAACTTTGCCTGCTCGGTAGCTCAGGAGCGTGATTGACGAAGCTTGCATACTCGCTTCGTTGTGACAGAGAGAAACAAAATCGGTATGAACCACGGAGGGCACGGAGAGCACGAAGAAAACCAGCAAAGGTATTCATCAGAATCCCTCCGCGTCCTCCGTGGTTCACCTTGGGTTTGCGTCCTCCCTCTGATGAAAATCTCTGCGCCTTGGAGGCTCATGAGCAGTCTCCGTTTGGGGGATTCCAAGCCCATAGCAAGGGAAAAGGGACAAAATGCAAATATTTGCATAGGGGGCTCTTAACCGTTTGTTTCTCAGGGGTTAATTTCAATCCAACCGGGGCCAAGGAGAACCCGCCCATGTCCATCGCTCGAATCTCCACCGTCAGCCCGGCCTCCGCGGCCGGGCAGGTGAAACAAGTTTACGACCTCTTGCAGCAGCACATGGGGCGCGTGCCGAACGTCTTCCAGGCGCTCAGCGCAAGGCCTGGCCTCCTGGGCGCGACGGCCGGCATGGCGGGGGCCGTGCTGCTCGAGCCGGGCGCGCTTTCCCGGGCCGAAAAGGAAATGATCGCCGTCGTCGTATCAGCGGTGAACCGTTGCCGATACTGAGTGGAAGCGCACTCCGCCTTCCTCCTCCAACTTGGCGTCAGCGGCGAAACCGTGGCGAAGTTGAAGGGGGATTGGCGCTCGGCCGGTCTGGCCGAGAAGACTCGGGTGATGCTCGATTACGCCGTTGAGGTGACCCGGGACGCGACCCGGATTGGCGATCCGGCCTTCGCGCGGCTTCGGAAAGCGGGCTGTTCCGACGAAGAGATTCTGGAAGCGACGGTGGTCGCCGCCTTTTTCAATTTCATGGACCGGGTGGCGGACGCCCTGGGCGTCGAGGTGGACCGATGGAAAAGCTCGTAATCCCCCGCGGAGGCCAGGCCATGACCCCGCGAGAACGCGTGCTGTGCTGCCTGGGTCATCGGGCGCCGGACCGCGTGCCGCTCAGCGGTTCCTTCCGGCCCGAAGTCTGGGAGAAGCTGAAAAAGTATTTCGGCACGGACGATACAGGCCGGATCAGCGAGACGCTTGGCCTGGACTTCAAAGGCGCGGGGATGCGGCTGCCCGCGAGCTTCCGCGAGCGCGCCGTCCCCACCTCCTGGGCCGCCGCCATCCCGGTCGGAGACGGCGTCTACGAGAGCGAATGGGGCGTTCGCTTCACCTTCGGTCGCAACAGCCCCTACATGCGTTACGTGCGATGTCCCCTGGAGGACGAAACGAGCCTGGCCTCGTACGCGTTTCCGCCGGTCGACGAGCCGGGCCAGTGGGAGGGGATCGAGGAGCGCGTGAGCGAGCTGCAGAGCCGATACGTCGTTTCCGGCGGCGTGAGCACGTTCTTCCGGCACGCGTGGGACCTCTGCGGGCTGGAGGCCTGGCTGGCGCACCTGGCGAGGCCGGGCCCCTTCGTTTCGCGTCTGCTCGACCGCCTCATGGAGTACAAGCTGGAGCAGGCGCGGCGTCTGGCCCGCGCGGGCATCGACATTTTCAGCATGGGAGGCGACATCGCCATGCACACGGGCCTCTTCATGCAGCCCGAGGTCTGGCGGCGTCATTTCAAGTGGCGGGACGCGCGGCTCATCGAGGAAGCCCGAAAATACGGCGTGAAACACTTCTTCTTCCACACCGACGGCAATCCCCTCGAGGTCATGGACGACCTCATCGAGATCGGATTCACAATCTTCGATCCGATTCAGCCGGAGTGCATGGACCCGTACGAGGTGAAGGCGCGCTGGGGTGACCGTATCACGCTGCACGGCACCGTCTCGGCCCAACGGACGCTCCCGTTCGGCAGCGTCGAGGACGTCCGGCGCGAAGTCCTTGAGCGCATCGAACGATGCGGGCGCGACGGCGGCCTCGTCCTCGCTCCGAACAACGTCGTGCAGTTCGACGTGCCCCTCGAGAATCTCCTGGCCGTTTACGAGACGGCCCGGCAGGCCGCTCCACCCGGGGGCCGGGGCGCAAAAGGCCGGACGAACCCGGAGGCCGCCGGCTATGACCGGCTCGCCGGTTTCTCGTAGGCGACCATGCAAAGGCCCAGTTCGCCCCATGCGCCGCCCAGTTCCTGCTCCAAAGCCTTGACCCTCGACAAGGTCTCGCTGGAGAGCGTAGCAATGCGTGGCTTGGTGAAATCGAGATCGAACATGGCTTCATTCTCCTTCAACCGATGGCGAAGGGCCGTCGCGGCCGTTTCACGACGGCCCCGAAACGATGGTCTTATGCTAAACCGGGCGGCGAATTGCCGCAAGTTCATTTCCCGGCACAGAAGTGCGGGAACATTTCTGTGCCGGGAAATGAACTCGAAACCCCTGGATCGAAGCCTCCTCGTCGCCACACCTATCGGAGATTTACGCCATGACACATCGTGAACGTTACCGGGCGATCCTCCGCGGCCGGCGGCCGGACCGCATGCCGTACCAGTTTGGCGGTCCGCGGGCATCCACCTTCGCCGCTTGGCGCCGGCAGGGGCTTTCCGAGGAACTGCAGCGGCGCTGGGGCGCCTTCGTCGGCGAGGAAGGCGGCATCGGCATCGGCAAGCTCTACTGCGGTCCCTACCCTCCCTTCGAGGAAAAAGTCCTCGAGGAACACGGCAACACCCGCATCTGGATCGACCACTGGGGCGTCCGCCGCATGGACGCGATCCGGCAGGCCACGCCCGGCTTCGCGACGCGCCAGTATCTCGAGTTCCCCGTGAAGAACCGGGCCGACTTCGAAGAGATGAAGAAGCGTTTCGACCCGCACAGCCCCGAGCGGACCACCCGCGGGCTCGGCGGGGAACGGGCGCCGAAGCTCAACCCGGACGGATACCGCCTGCTCCACGACGCCGAATCGTGGAAGGAACGGGTGGAGGCCTGCAACCGGAGCGACCGGCCAGTCTGCCTCACGGTGCCGGCCCTGTGGTGGACGGCCCGCGACTGGGCGGGCTTCGAGGGATTGTGCATGATGTGCGCCGAGCAGCCCCATCTCGTGCAGGAAATGATGGAATACTGGACCTGGTTTCTCGAGGAGCTGCTGGCCGAGCCGCTTCGCCACATCCGTGTGGACTGCGTGACGCTGAACGAGGACATGGCCTACAAGACCGCGGCCATGCTCTCACCCGGCATGATGCGGTCCTTCATGCTGCCTCGATACCTCCAACTTTACCGCTTTTTCAGGGACCGCGGCGTCGAGGCCGTCCTCATGGACACGGACGGGCACGTGGGGCAGATTCTGGACGTCTTCTATCCCGGCGGCATCGACGGGACCGCGCCGGTGGAGATTGCGGCGCAGAACGACCCCGAGGCCTATCTTCGCCGGCATCGAGGCCTGTTCCTGGCCGGAGGAATCGACAAGCGCGAGCTGCGATTCTCCCGCGAGCAGCTCCGGGCCGAAGTGGCGCGCCGATACCGGACCGCTCGGGAATACCCGGGTTACATCCCTACCGTCGACCACGGCGTTCCGCCCGATGTCCCTCTGCGAAATTTTCTTTACCTGGCGGAGCTTTTGAAAGGCTTCGCGGACGGGGAGGACCTGGACACCTATGAGCCGCCGTGCGAGCTGGAGAAGCAGCTCGGTCCCATCGAGGAGATGTTCGACGCCCGAAAGGCCATCCTCTCGGTCCGAGGCGAGGAAGAGAACCAAGGGTAGCGTTTCCGCCGCCGGCGGCTTGTCTGGAGAAACCTCCGATGAATGACCTGGAACGCTTTCACGCCTGCATGTGCTACCGCGCGGTGGACCGTGTTCCCTTCTGGACCTGGGGCGCCTGGCCCGAGACCATCGAGCGGTGGAAACGGGAGGGCTACGACCCCAAGGTGCACAACCTGGACCAGGGCGCGGACCGGCGTCAGGCCTATGGACACTGGTTCTTCCCGCATCCGCCCTTCGAGAAGAAGGTGCTCGAAGAGGACGCCAAGCACATCCTCTACATCAACCACGAAGGCATCCTGATGCGGGAGATGAAGCAGTTCCGGCACAGCTCCATGCCGCAGTTCGTCAAGTTCCCCGTCGAGACCCGCCAGGAGTTCCGCCAGTTCTGGAAGGAGCGGATGCAGCCCGACCTCACCCGCCGCATCGGCCCCGACTGGAAGGAGCAGCTCAAGGCCATCCGGGCCAGGCCGATGCCATTCGTCGTGGTGTCGGACCGCTGGGGCGGCTTCTTCGGCCCCCTGAGAAACCTCACCGGCGTCGAGCGGCTCTGCACGCTCCTGCTGGACGACCCGGCCTTCGTGGAAGAGATGATGGAGGCCGATGCGGATTTCATCCTGGCCATGATGCAGCCGATCCTCGATGTTGTGGCGATCGATGCCTTCGCCTTCTGGGAAGACATGGCCTATCGGACCGCCCCGCTCATCTCGCCGGATATGGCCCGGCGCTACCTGTTGCCCCGGTATCGCCGCGTCGCCGATTTTCTCCGTGGCCGCGGCGTCCCCTTCATCGGCCTCGACAGCGACGGATATATCCATCCTCTGATCCCCATCTGGCTGGACGCCGGCTTGAACTTCCTTTATCCGTTCGAGGTGCAGGCCGGGATGGACGTGCTCGCCGTGCGCCGCAAATACGGCCGGGAGCTGCGCCTCTGGGGCGGGTTCGACAAGCGCACGCTGGCCCGAAGCCCCCAGGCCATCGACGCCGAGATCGAGCGCCTGAAGCCCCTCATGGCCGAGGGCGGCTTCATCCCCCATACCGACCATTCCGCTCCGCCGGATATCTCCTTCCCGAACTACCTGTATTACCTGGAGCGGATGGGGGCCGCCTGCGGAGGCAGATAGGATGAAGGCTCTTCCCCTTTATGAGCCATTGTCGCCTGCGGAGGTCGAGGCCATCGATCAGGCCGCGTTGCGGGTCCTCGAAGAAGTGGGCATCGAGGCCCGGGACCAGGAAATTCTGGAGCTGTACCGCCGGGCGGAGGCCCGAATCGAAGGAAGCCGAGTCTTCCTGCCGGGGACCGTGGTCCAGCGCGAGGTCCGAAGGGCGCCCGCGGAGGTCGTCCTCTGCGGGCGCGATCCGCGGCACGACCTCCGCCTCACCGGGACGAACGTGCACGTCGGCACGGGCGGGGCAGCTCTGGACGTGCTGGACCTCGACACGGGCGAGGCGCGGCCCGCTCGCCTTCAGGACGTGGCCGACCTCGCGCTCCTCGTCGAAAACCTGGAGAACATCCATTTCTTTCTCAGGCCGTGCGAGCCGCGGGACGTCCCTCTCGATCGCGTGGACGTCAACAAGTACTACGCCGCTTTCACCCACACGACCAAGCACGTCATGGGTTCCGTCCACGGCCTCGATGGACTCCGGCAAAGTCTGGAACTCGCCGCCCTGGTCTCCGGAGGACCCGAAGCCTACCGGCAGCGACCCATCCTCTCCTTCATCGGCTGCTGGATGGTCTCCCCGCTCACGCTCGAGCCCGCGATCACCCGCGTGATCCTCGAAGCCGTGCGCCAGCACGCACCCGTCGTGCTTTCCACCGCCCCGATGGCGGGATCGACCTCTCCCCTGACCCTCGCGGGCACCCTGGTCCAGACCCATGCGGAGCTGCTCTCGGGCATCGCCCTGACCCAGATCGCCGCTCCGGGCGCGCCGGTCCTCTACGGCGCCGTGCCCTCCCTTTCGAACCTCAGGACCGGCCGCTACCTGGGCGGCCCGATCGAGTTCGGAATGCTCCAGGCCGCTGCCGCCCAGCTCGCACGGGCCTGGAAGCTCCCCATCTACAACTCCGCCGGACTCACCGAGGCCAAGGACTCCGACATCCAGGCCGGTTACGAAAAGGCCTTCTCGGTGCTTCAGGCCGTGCTCGCCGGCTCGAACTTCATCCACCACGCGGCCGGAATGCTCGAGTCCATGCGGACCGTCTCCTACGCCCAGTACGTGATCGACAACGAGATTCTGGGCATGGCTCTGCGGGCCGCCCGGGGCATACGCGTCGATCAAGAAACCCTCGGCTTGGAAAGCATTCGGCGCGTCGGTCCCGGGGGGAACTTCCTCTCGGACGACCTCACCCTGTCGCGCCTGCGGCAGGAGCTGTTCGAACCCCCTCTGGGCGACCGGCGGACGCGGCCGGAATGGACCGAGGCCGGATCGCCCGACCTCGCCGAGTCGGCTTTACGCCGCGCCCGGGAAATCCTGGGCCGCGCCCGGAAGCCCGGCCTGCCGCCTGCCGCCGAACGCCGCATCCGCCAGCGGTTCGGCCCGCTCCTCTCCGCCACTTTCAACCCTGCTGAAGGAGGCCCCTTGTGAACAACCGCGAGCGCTTTCTCGCCTGCCTGCGCTTCGAGCCGGTAGACCGTGTTCCCTATCACGAGCTGGGGCTCTGGGGCCAGGCCGCCGAGTTGTATCTCCAGTCCGGCATGCCCGAGGAGGCCGTCCGGCAGAACTTCTTCTACGGCAACGATTTCTTCCGGATCGACCGCCGCGACTTCATGCCCATCGACGTCATGATGCGGCCCGCCTTCGAGCATGCCACCCTCGAGGAGGACGACCGGGTGGTCATCTTCCGGGACGCCCACGGCATCGTCCATCGGGCGCTCAAGACCGGCACCGTCCGCGGCACCCGGCCCTCCATGGACCAATACCTCCGCTTCCCGGTCGAGACGCCCGCGGACTTTCCGGCCATGAAGGCACGCTACGACCCGCGGACGCCTGGCCGTTACCCCGCGGACTGGGCCGAGAGGGTCGCCGCCTGGAAGGCCCGCGACTACCCGCTCTGCCTTCTGACCAACGGCACGTTCGGCTTCTACAGCATGGCCCGGCGCTGGATGGGCACGGAAAACTTGTCCATGGCCTTCCATGACTACCCGGACCTGCTCCACGAGATGATGGAGTTCCTGGCGGACTTCTTCATCGAGGCCGCGCGGCCAGCGCTCGAATCGGTCACGCCCGACTATTTCAACTTCTTCGAGGACCTCGCCTACAAGACGGGCCCCCTTCTTTCCCCTGACCAGTTCCGCCAATTCCTCCTCCGGCCCTACCAGCGCGTGACTTCCTTCCTGAGGCAGCACGGCGTCAAGCACCTCTGGCTCGACAGCGACGGCAACACCGAAGTGCTCATCCCGCTCTTCCTCGAGGCGGGCATCACCTGCCACTGGCCCTGCGAGATCGCGGCCGGGATGGACCCCGTCAAGCTGAGGCGTCGGTTCGGCCGCGACCTGGCCCTCTGCGGCGGCATCGACAAGCGTGAGCTGGCCAGGGACCGCAAGGCCATCGAGCAGGAGGTGCTCCGAAAGCTCCCGCCGCTGCTCGAGTCCGGCGGATACATCCCCACGGTAGACCACACCGTTCCGCCGGACGTGCCCTACGACAATTTCCTCTACTATCTGGAGTTCAAGCGCAAGGTGGCGGAAGGCCGCGTCGAGTAGAGCGTGTCACCACCGGTTGCAATCGGTGGTAAGACCAGGCAGAATGCAAGAACTGGGTGAACCAACCTTGTTCACTTTCTCAGAAAAGCCCCGGAGTGGGCGAAATGATATAGTTGCGTATGCTGAACATAGACCGTTTCCACACAACAGGTTATGTAAAGTGGAAACGGCAAGGCCATTGCCACTTCACATAACCCGCGTTTCTCCCTCGGTCCGGCGTGAATATCGGGTCCAGTTCCTGCCGCATCCGATTCTTGGTTCTTGCCGTCCTGATCGGCCTGACTGAGTCCAGTCCGGCGGAGCCGAGACCGGCCTCTGAATCCCCCGGCCCGATCGGCCGGTTTCGTTTCCACCGTGTGCCGGGCAACCTGGTCAAGAACTCCAGCTTCGAGCACAATTGGTTTCATCGGGCGTTTACGATGAACCGCCGCTTCCTCCTGCTGCAGGGCAGCGACATGGGCGTGGGGGAGTGCGACGGGCACGTGGACCACTGGCGTTTTCAGGGCGCTGCCGCGCCCGAATGCTGGGACACCCGCATTGCCCGATCGGGAAGCCGCTCCATCCGTTTCGACGGGCCCGCCTCCGGCTCGCAGCTTGTCCGCTTCGCTGGCGAACAATCCAGTCAAGGCGGCGGCGCTCACTATGCCTCCTTCCTGCCCATGGAGGACGGGCTCGCCGCACAAGTTGCCCGGCGTCCCATCGCCGTCTCCGCCTGGTGCAGGACCGAGGGCGTGCCCGAGGGACACGAGCCCCATCTCGTCCTCACGGTCGAATGTGCGGTCCGTGCCCGTTTCGACGCCACGGCCCCGGTGTCCGTCAGCAAGGTTTCCGCATCGGTCTCGTATTCCGCGGGCAGCCACGACTGGGAATTCCGCGAGGTGCGGATCGAGCCCGCGGCGGCGGTCCAGAAGCCTGCCGCGCCCTCCGTCCAACCCGGTCCGGATCAGGAAGACGAGAAGCCGGCGGGCGACGCGGCCCCGTCATTCGCAGACGCGGACGACCTTGAGAACGCCGCCGAGGGAAAGACACCGACTGTCCGCTTCGAGGGCACGCCCTACTGGGTCACCGTGACCCTCGCCTCCGCCGGCAGGGGCCGCGTCTGGTTCGACGACGTCGCCTGCGTCGAGATTCCTGGCCCTGCACAAGTCAACCGCGTGGCCCATGCGGGCTTCGAAGCCCTGGATGCTGCCGGCTGGCTCCGCGGCTGGTCCCGCCCGCAGCATTGGGGCTGGATGCGCAATACGTATTATGCCTTCACCGGGTGGTCCCACCGGAAGGAGACGACGCCGAGAGGGGGCGGTCAACTCGACCGCTGGCTCGCTTTCACGGGCAACGCCTCGCTCCGTTTCCAGGTTTTCCCGGGCGACCAGTTCGCCGTATCGAGCGAGCCTATTCGGCTCGACCAGGACCGGCCGCGTCCCCTCGAGGCCCGGGCCATGGTCAAGGCCGACAATCTCCGCACCCTCGAGATCATGGCCATGGACGAGCGGGGCGAGTGGCTGCCCCAGGGCGATTTCCTCGGCGACGACATGGAAGAGCCGGGCCACTACAACTTCGGCAGCACCGGGTGCGGCACCTACGACTGGACGTGCGTCCGCAAGTACTTTTCACCCCGCACCCCCGTCGCCCAGGTCCGCCTCTTCCTCTGCGCCCGCGGCTTCGACGGCGTCCTGACCGAGAAAAACCTGGTCGGACACGTCTGGTTCGACGACGTCCGACTTTTCGAGCACGGCGTCAAGCCGGGACAGGTTGCCGCCGCCTCGATTCCGGTGCAACCGACGGATGCCCCGGCCTTCTTCCCTTACCGCATCACGGAGGTGAATCTCGGCGACCGGCTTTGGGGCAGGAATCCGGTCAACGTATTCCTGGAGTGGGACCGGCCCGAGGCGACGCGAGAGGCTGCCGAGACGCGCCTCGAGATTTCCCTGACCAGTTCTTCGGGCGTGACCCGGAGCTTCAGCGGCGCAGCCGAGATTCTCGGAAGCCCGGAGAATCTGGGTGGTCGCGGAGTCGCCGCGGTCTCCGCGGCGTTCGAGGTTGGCGAGCTTTGCGCCTCCTGGGAGCAGCAGTACCGGCTCACTCTCCGACTGCTTCCTCCGAACCGCGACAAGCCCCCGCCCGCGGCCACCTTTGCCTTCGGCACGCCTTCGAAGATCGTCCGGGGCAGCGCCAGCGCACACGCCCTCTACCCCGGCGAGACGCTCCATCTTTTCGCTCACCTCAACGTTGCCTGCGGGTCGTTCCCCGACCTTGCCCGCTGCGACGTCGTCGCCCGCGGCCCCGGCGGCGAAAAACCACTCGGCGCATTCACCGACTTCGCCCCGCTGCTCGAGCCCCAGGCCGCCCCGGACTACGTCAACACAAGCCATCTGCTCCAGGTCCGGGCGTCGAGCGAAGGCTTCGCCGTTCATCCCTGGACCGAGCCGGTCCGGGACCATGCCGCTTCAGTCCGCCTTTACCTCCGGTCGCCCGATGGGCCGAAGCTCCTGGTGGAAAGCGATCCCCTCCCATTCGGCTTCCTCGAGCGTATCCCGAAGGCCGAGTTCCCCGAGGTGATTCGCCGGACCGCGGTAAACGAGGGCGGCCACCTCACCATCAACGGCGCGGCCTACTTCCCCGTCTACTGGACGCCCCACTTCGGCGTCTGTCCCGAGGCGAACTATCCGCCCACGCTGTTCGGCTGCAAGACGCTGGACCTGACGAAAATCGTGTACTCGAAGGAAGGCATGCCCGGTGACGAGGTCAAGGCCGAGCTTCTCCAGCGGGTCGATGGGGCTCGTCGGGACCCCCGATTTTTCCAGTATGAGCTGGGCGAGGGCGAGATGCAGTGCCAGGGCGGCGGCTGGCCCGAGCGCGTTCGCTGGCTCAAGCTGGCGATCCAGTGGATTCGAGAGGCCGATCCGGACCACCTGATCAATGGGCCCGAGTCCTGGCTCGTCGGACATCCCCACCACAACGAGGCCATGAAGGCCTTCGTTCCCGACTGGGACGTCATCGGCGTCGAGGCCAGTTTCGAGACCCAGCCGAAGATTAGGGCAATTGCCGGGCCCCTCATGAAAACACGCCGGACCGCCGTCCTCGTCGGCCTCGAAACTTATTTCTACCAGTCCTATCGCACCCTCCGCTGGCGCGGATACCGCAGCGTGCTCGACGGCGCGTCCGGCATCGGCCTCTGCCCCTCCGGCATGCTTCAATCGCATCCGGACAAGGTGAACGACCTGCGTTCCCTGAACGGCGAGTTTCGCGGGCTATCGCCGGTGATCACCGCGGCCGAACCAGTAGAGAGGATGGTGGTACATTCGCCGTTCGTGGACATCCTGGAACGCGAGCTGGAAGGGAGGCGTTACGTTTTCGCGGTGCGCGGCAGCGACGACGCCGGGCCCCTCAAGGCCCGTTTCCAGTTTCCCCAGGGACGGCGCTGGTCCCGCGTGAAAGTCCGATTCGAGGCGCGCTCCCTCGAACCCTCCCCCGAGGGCTTCGAGGACGACTTCCACCAGGTCCAGACCGTGCACGTTTATGAGCTGGAGAACTGACCCATGATCGAGATCACGTGGACCGAAGGAGAACATCTGCCGGAATACGTCAAGGGCGGGACCCTCGGCGTGGTCGATGACAAGGTTGTTTACGCCGCCGGTTGCCGGCAGCCCTGGCGTGAATCGGAGACGGGCTGGTGGTTCGAGCCTGCGGAAAGCTCGTGGTATCCGCTCCCGCCGATGCCCAGGGGCCGGGCGTACACGTCCATCGGCTGCACCGCCATGAACGCCTTGATCGTGGTGGGCGGGCGCTGGCGTCAACGAGCCATGCCCGAGTGCTTCCGGCTGCATCGGGAGTCGGGGGCGTGGCGCTGGGAGTCGCTTCCCTCGCTCAACCAGGCCCGCGGCGAGACCGCGGCCTCCGCGGTGGCCTCCCTGGTCGTGGCCATCGGCGGCGGCGAGTGGGAACGCGTCCGAGGCGGCGCGTTCGATCCCCGAACCGTTACGATGGTCGAAGGCCTGGACCTCACCCGGCTGGATGAAGGCTGGAAACCTCTGGCCCCTTTTCCCGGCAGGCCGCGTGCCGGGGCCTGTGCGGCATCCGCTGGTGAGGAAGTCTACGCCTTTGGCGGATACGACTGTTGGTTCGAAGGCGATACCCGGCGTCTGGAACGCCTGAAGGACGCCTATGCCTACAAGGTTCGAACCCGGAGCTGGCGGCGCATCGCCGACCTTCCCGCCGGTCTGGCCGGGGCCGCGGCTGCCACCTGCCACGATCGGTTTATCCTTCTCTGTGGCGGAGCTATCTCGCTCGCCGATGATCCCGGCCGCATCGTACAATCCGTCAAAGTCGATCCCAGGCGGCGAGTGCTCGTCGGCGAGTACAGCGATCGCGTTTATGTCTATGATGTCGCCACGGATTCTTATTCGCTCTCACCTGGCCGGTTGGTTCATGGGCTCAATGACATCCGAGTGGCCGTCATGGGGGAGAAAATCTACGCCGCCGGGGGTGAGAACTCGGACGTGACGCTCAGCAATACGTCGGACGCGTTCCAGATGGGAGAGATCCGAATAGCGGATTCAAAAGAAGAGGGCAGGCCGTGACGAACATCTCCGGAACAACACGAACGGGCCGAATGATCCGGCAGGTCAGGATTCCCATGCGGGACGGCGCCGGCCTCGAGGCGACCGTTGCCCTGCCGCCGGGCGACGGGCCGTGGCCGACCGTCCTGGTACGGACCGCCTATAACCGGTCCGGAATGACGGGTGGCGAGTTCGCGGCCAGGGGCATGGCGTTCGTCGCCCAGGACTGCCGGGGTCGCTATGGCTCCGATGGCGAGTGGTATCCGTTCATCCACGAGGCCGAGGACGGACTCGATACGCTGAACTGGATCGCCGCGCAGCCGTGGTCCAACCGCAAGATCGGCATGTTCGGCGACTCCTACCTGGCTGCCACCCAGTTTTACGTCGCACCCATGGGCAGCCCGTTCCTGGCGGCCCTGAATCCTCGATTCATGTCGGGCGACCTCTGGCGGCACGCCTATTACTGCGACGGTGTCTTCAGCCTGGCCCTCACCTTCAGTTGGCTCTGCTTCGAGGTGCCCTCCCGCGCCAGCAGCGCGGCCCTTCTTCCTGCATTCGACGTGGAAAAACTGCTCCGGGAGCTGCCCATCCTCACCCTGGATGAGAAGAGCGGCTGCCCACCCGTACGCTCCTACCGCGATTACGTTCTGCATGATCGGCGGGACGACTTCTGGGAGGCGCTGAGCGTGCGCGAGACCATGGGCCGATTCCAGACGCCCGTGCTGTTGACCGGCGGCTGGTACGACTATTACCCCGGTGAAACGTTCGAGAATTACCTGGGGCTGGTCCGGGGCGCCCCGAGCCGCGCCCTGGGCGAAAGCCATCGGGTCATCGTCGGGCCATGGACGCACGGATTCAATCCCTCGACGCGCCTGGGGCAGGTGGATTTCGGGCCCGAGTCCCTCCGGGAGAACGATTCGACCCTCCGGTGGCTGGAGTGCGTGCTGAACGGCGGAGACATCCGGAGCTTCCAGGAAGCGCCCATCCGTCTCTTCGTCATGGGCGAGAACCGCTGGCGTGACGAACACGAGTGGCCATTGGCTCGGGCCGAATCCGTGAAGTTCTATCTGCACTCGAAGGGTGCAGCCAACAGCCTTTTTGGAGACGGAACACTTTCCAGGACGCTCCCGGTCGCCGAGCCGCGGGACGGCTATTGTTATGATCCTGAGCACCCGGTCCCGACGCTGGGCGGCAACCATTCGGTCGGGCCTTACAACCCCGGGCTCTACGAGTTGGCGTTGCCCGGGCCCTATGATCAGCGCCCCATCGAGCGCCGCGATGATGTTCTGGTCTATACCAGCGATGTACTGGAGGAGGACTTGGAAGCGACCGGGCCGGTTTTTGTCACCCTTTTTGCCGCAACGTCCGCCCGCGATACCGATTTTGTCGCTCGGCTGACTGATGTTCACCCGGAGGGCCGGTCCATCAATCTGACGGAAGGCGTCATCCGCGCCCGATTCCGGGAGCGCGACTGGCGAAACCCGAAGCTGATCGATCCGGACCAGGTTCTGGAATACACGATCGAGCTTCAGCCGACCAGCAATGTCTTCAAGAAGGGGCATCGCATCCGGCTGGACATCACGAGCAGCAACTTCCCTTTATGGGACAGGAATCTGAATACCGGTAATTCTCCGGCCACCGATACCGAGATGCGTGTCGCCCATCAGACCATCTACCATGATGGCGAGCACCCTTCCCAGGTGACCTTGCCCATAACGTAAGAATTTGGCGAACCTTCCCTGTTCACTTAACCTTCAACTGGGGATGGGGCATTCTCGAACATCTCCTCGAAAAAGCTTGCTTCGGGCCACTCCTGTGCTTTGATTGTGTCGTCTGATAGGTGCGTGGGCGCAAAAACGCAACCGGCGTAGAATAAAGTGTTCGCCGGTCGGCTGCCGCCGAACTACTCGCTGGAGCGGACACCGGCCTTGCCGTCCGCAAGCCAGCTTGCTGGCGTTAAGGCCGTCGCCGCTCAGCTCGCGGCCCGCTATAGACGGCGAGAGACTCGCCTTGCGAAATAGTGTTGCGGGTAGTATCATCATCGTGTGACACGCGTGGCCAAGGCTCTCGCGCAGATGAAGGCCAATCCAGTGGATTGGCGAATCGAAAGCCTGAAGTCAGTCGCCGACGCTCTGGGTGTGGTCTATCGCCAACCTGGCGGAAGCCACGTGGTCTTTCGGCATCCGAACGGCGCCATGCTTTCCGTGCCGGCTCGCCGGCCGATCAAGCCCGTGTACGTCAGAAGGTTCGTACGCCTGGTTGAGGAAGGTGTCGCGGAATGAAGAACCCGAACATCAACTATCCGTTCGAGATTCGCCCGCTCTCCGAGGACGAAGGGGGTGGTTACAGCATTGCCTTTCCTGATCTGCCGGGCTGCTGGTCCGACGGGGCCACACCGGAGGATGCGATTGACAATGGCCGCGACGCTCTGCGTTCGTGGCTCACGGTCGCCGAGGAGTTTGGCGACGACGTTCCAAGACCGTTCTCGTCGGTCAGTGGTCGCTTCGTCCAACGCGTGCCACGCTCACTGCACGCACAGCTCATTGCGCAGGCGAAGGCGGAGGGTGTATCGCTCAACACCCTGGTAGTCTCATTGGTTGCCCAGGGAATCGGTATGAGGCAAGCCAGCGGCCAGGTTCGTCGCCGTCTAAGAACGCCTTCCAGCGGACGCCGAAGACGGCGCCGCTGAAGGCGAGCGTTCGCCGGACGGATGCCGCCTCCGGCGAACGGGCCGCGAGATGCTTCGCCGGCGTGGACACCCGCCTTGCCGTCCGCAAGCAAGCTTGCTACTTAACTGAACGGGCGTAACTCTTCGTAAACTCGTACCTCGGCCACCCGGGCATGGTCGATGCCATTCGTGGACTCGACGCGGAGTCGCAGAGCGTCGATGGGCTCGCCGGGGAGTGAGTGCACCTGCCGGCGCAAGTAGTTGTCTCGGACCTCCTGGAACACCCGCCACGATCCGTTGCAGCGTCCTTCGAGGGCATAATGACGGACCGTCTCCGGCTGCGGCCGCCCCCAGACCATTCGGGCGAGGAAATGATCGGAATGCGTGAGGGTCAACTGGCGGTGAAGGCCCGTGTCGAAGATGAGCTGGACGGCGCTGGGCCGGATGGGCCGGGCCCATTCGAGTTGAAGCCACGCGGGCATGCCCGCCGCGGGCTCGCTCATCCACCGGTGTGCGCCGGGGCGGGATCGGTCGGCCGGGCATCCCTTGGGACCGTGTACGCTCCTGGTCTGGCCCGAGATGGCGGAAGCGGCGGGCCCTGCGGGCTGCTCGCTTGATGCGCTCACTTTGACGCCGATCGCCCGATCGAGCGGGTCGCCGTTGACCTTGCCGATCAGGAAGGCATCGTCGCGCAGAAGACGCTGCTGGACCGTCTCGATGGTCTCAGGATGGCCAGCCAGCTCCGAGGGGAGCAGGCAGCGGGCGACCGCGGCGGCCGCTGCCGTGCCTACACCCTGTCCGATGGCCGCGCACGTGGCCATGACCCGTGTGGAGGCGAACGCCAGGTGGGTCGCCGAGATGTTCCGCCCGGCAAACATCAGATTCGACACCGCCGCCGAGACGCAACACCGCAGCGGAATGTCGTAAAGGAAAGGCACCGAGACCATGCTCGCCGGATGCTGGTCCCGGGCATCGATTCCCTCCGGGGGATGCCGGTCGATCGGCCAGCCCCCGTAGGCTATGGCGTCCGGGAAGGCCCGGGATTCCAGGACATCCGATTCCGTGAGCACGTGCTGGCCGATGAACCGGCGGCTTTCCCGCTTGCCCGGCAGGAAGCCGAACCATTCGAGGGCCCAGGTGTCGGCGCCGTGGTCGCCGCCGTTCTTCAGGTGGTCCCAGACGCCCAGCAGAATCGCCAGAAGCTCGTCCCGGATAGCTTCGTTATCCTTGATGGTGTCCAGGCATCCGCCCCACTCGACCCACCAGAAGCCGTGTTCGAGCCCGCGCCCGTCCACGGACGGGTGGTGTCGGAGGCGCAAATCCGCCTCGGTGAACTTCCGCGCCCAGGCCGGCGCGACGAACGGCATCGGCCGATCGTGCCGCCGGGCCCGGAAGAGCAGGGTCGAACCGAGCCTCTTGGCGTCCGGCGACTCCTCGGCCAGGCTCTCCCCGTATTCGGTCCGTGACTCGCGGCCGCTGCGGAACGGCGCCCCGGCCTCCGCCCCCAGCCGCCCGTCGCCTGTGCAGTCCACGAAGACCTTGGCCGCGATCCGAAAACGGTCCTCCGTGGAGGGACGGTCGGCCGTCGCGTGGAGAATCCGGCTTCCCTCCCGGGCCGCACCCGTGACGCTGGTATTCAGCAGGAGCTGGAGATGGGGCTCGCTCCGGCACTTATCGTAAAGGAGGAGGTCATACATCGAAGGCGAGCGCTGCGGGTTGCGCACACAGGTCTCGAGCCGGATTTCCTCGATGATGCCGCCCTCCCGGGCCTCGGTCTGGAGCTCGAGGCCGCGGCCGCCTGATGCGTCCGCGCCGACGACGTGGAGGCAGACCTCGCTCGAAGCGTTGCCGCCGAGCACGGGCCGATCCTGGCAAAGAATCACCTTCGCCCCGCATCGCGCCGCGGCCAGGGCACAGGGCACCCCCGCCGCACCCCCGCCGGCCACCAGCACGTCGCAGCTCAACTCATGCTCCTGCACCAGGCTCATGGCGCACCTTCCCGTCCCTCGGCCAGGAAGCCCGCCAACGCCCGAGCCAGATCACGCCCGAACGCCCTGGCCGTGTCCGGCGTGACGGCCTGACCGGACACGCTGGCGTAAGGCAATTCGACCGTGGCCGTGAGGCGCACGCCGGGCAACTGTGCGGCCCAGCTCGCGAAACGCAATTGGCCTGGAGGCTCATGATTCCACGATTCGCCCGCTCGAAGGTCGCAGCGGCCTTCGTAGAGCAGCGGACCGGACTGCACGGATTTCAGGATGTTGGAGAGCCGGCACAGAGCGTCCCAATCGTCCGCGCCGGGCGAGGCGGCGAAATGGATTTGCTCGTGATCGCCGCCTCGCATCCAGGGGCAATGGATGTCCAGCGCGGCCCGCAGCCGCCCACGGGCCCAGCCCGGCACAAAGGCCTTCAGTGCACGGACGGAAGGATACAGGCTCGGCTCGGCATAATCCACGCAATAATCGTGAGGGTGGCGATACTTTCCCTGGTCTCCCTCCTCCACCCCGTCCGTGTCCGCAAACGGCAGGATCAGGAACTCGACACGTTCCCGCAGGCTGCGGGCCGCAGCGTGGTCCGACCCCACCTCGTCCATCAGACCCTCCAGCGCGTAGCTGGCCACGGCCTCGCAGGCATGATGCCGGCAGGCCAACAGCACCGCCTCCGGGGCCTGTCCGTCCAGCCGGCCCAGACGGAGACGAAGCACCGAACGGCCCTTTGCCGTCTTGCAAAGCTCGGCGACTTCCAGGGGACATCGGCCGAGCCGGTCCAGCAGGAAGGGAATGAGATGCCCGCTGTGATAGGTGGGACAGAAACTGAACAGCACGTCCTCTTCGGCGGGATCGAAGCGGTAGCGGAATGCCGCCTGCGCGTTCAGAGGGTCGCGGCCGAGCCATTCCCACGTTCGTCCGCCGTCGCGGCTCACCGCCGGTCCCCGGGCGCCCAGCACGTCGCCGCCGGTGAACTGAAAGTTGATCTTCCGGCTCGGAGCGCCCCGGACCCGGAAACACCAGTAAAACCAGGGACGCGGGGTGTCCCGGAGGTCGTGCCGGATGTAGGCCGTGTCCCCCTCGATCTTTTCCACGAGGATATTGCCGGCAGGGAAATTGGCGTCGATCTGCATCAAGTCAGACCTTGTGTCGGATACGGTAGACGCAGCGGCGGGCGCCCTGCTGGATGTGCTCCGTGCGGTCCACCTCGGCCGCTGGCCCCAGGACCCTGCGGAAAAGGTCCAGCTCGACGTCGCAGAATCCCTGGCAGGTCCGTGCCGCCGCGCAGATGGGGCAGTGATTTTCGATCAAAAGATAGCGCCCGTCCCCCTCCTCCGCCAACTCGGCCATGTAACCTTCTTCGAGCCGAATGGCCGTGAGAGCACGAACTCGATCGGGAAGCGACTCGATCGCTTGCAGCCGCGCTTGGTAAGCCTCGAGCTGACTGCGGCCGCGCTCGCGAATGACCTTGAGAAGACCTTCCTCCCCGAAGGCCTTCCGTACCGTTCCGATAAGGTCTACAACCAGGTCAGCATGACCCGAGGGAAACAGCCGGTCGGCCGAGGGTGTCAGCGCCCAGAGCTTGGCCGGCCGGCCCATGGCTCTAGGCTCCTGCTTGAAGTCCACCAGCTTCTCCGCTTGCAGCTCGTAGAGCTGTTTGCGGACAGCCATCGGAGTCAGGTGGAGGCAGGCGGCCAGACTGCTCGAGTCCATGGCGCCATTCAGCTTGAGCAGCTCGAGGACCGCGTATCGGGTGCGGGCAGACTCCCGGCGTCTTCCTTCCCTCATGGTTTTCACGCTTTATTTATAAACTTTTGTGTTGCGAAAGTCAAGAAGCAAGCTACAATAGTTTCGAAATGATTATGTTTTGAAACTTTTCGTGAAAGGAGAAACGCCATGTCCAACACCAGCAACGACAAGTTCGTCCGGGTGGGAACGCTCAAGGACCTCCAGGCCCGAGGCGTCCTGGTGGTGGCCCACGGAGCGGACCGCCCCATTGCCGTCTTCGCTCATGAGGGCGGCATCTCTGCGGTGGACAACCGCTGTCCGCACATGGGCTTTCCGCTTCACCGGGGAACGGTCAAAGACGGCATCCTGACCTGCCCCTGGCATCATGCCCGATTCGACCTTTGCAGCGGGTGCACGTTCGACCTGTTTGCGGACGACGTGCCGGCCTACGATGTCGAGGTGCGGGAAGGTGACGTCTATGCCTGCACGACGCCCCGGCGCGGTCTCGATCGGGAGCATCTTCTCCGTCGTCTCCGGCAGGGAATGGAGCAGAACATCTCGCTCGTCCAGGCGAAGTCCGTGGTTGGACTGCTCAAATCGGGTGTGGACTACCGGGACGTGGTCCGGGAGAGTGCGTTGTTCGGGGCGCGATACCGCGACGGCTGGGGCTCTGGCCTGACCATCCTGACGGCGATGGCGAACCTGTTCCCCGGCCTCGACGAGGAGACCGCCTATCTGGCCTTGGGCCAGGGTGTGCGCCGGGTGGCGGGCGACTGTGCGGGTCAGCCGCCCCGGCGTGATCGTTACGCCCTCGAGGGTGCGGACATTCGCCTGGAGACTCTGAAGCGCTGGTTTCGCTACTGGATTCTGGTCCGGCATCGTGAAGCTGCGGAACGCACGCTGCTCACGGCGGTCCGCAGCGGGGCGTCTCCGGCCGCGTTGTCCGACCTATTATTCAGTGCGGCGACGGACCGTTTCTACGCCGATACGGGCCACGTGCTGGACGCGTGCAACAAGGCTTTTGAGATGCTCGATCTCATCGGCTGGGAGCACGCGGAAGCCGTCTTGCCGGCGGTCGTTGCACAGCTCGCCTCGGCCCGAGGCGGCGAAGAGTCCAACGCCTGGCGTCATCCCGTCGACCTCGTGCCTCCGCTTCAGAAGATTGGCGAGGAGCTGCCGGGTCTGCTCCAGGAGGGCTCGGGTCGGGTCTGGGACCGCGAGCAGGCTCTCATCGCATCACTCCTCGGGGAGAATCCCCTGGCCATCCTGACCGCTCTTCGGGAAGCGGCTGCCGCCGGTGCGCGGCCCGTCCAACTCGCGAAGGTGCTGGCTTATGTTGCCGCGGTCCGCATCGCCCAATTTGGCCCGACCAACGAATTCGGGGACTGGATCACCGCCCTCCACACCTTCACCTATTGCAACGCCTTGCATCAGACCCTGAAAAGGTCATCTTCACCGGAGGTGGCACGCGGCATCTTCCACGGGGCCATCTCCGTCTGGCTCGATCGGTTTCTGAACGTTCCCCCGATTCCGTTGCCGGTCGAGACCGGCGGCGGCGCTCCGGAGGGCAGGTCCGCCGAGGACCTGTGCCAGCAGTTCCTCGAATTGCTGAACCGCAGGCAGGAAGTTTCCCATGCAGCGAGCCTGGTGACCCGCTACCTGCGACTGGGCCATCCCGTTCAGAACCTCTTCCGGGTCCTGGTGCTCTCGGTGGTGCGGGAGGACGCCAACTTCCACACCTTTCAGATGATCGAGGCCGCGGTCCGGCAGCACGGGGAATGGGAGGGTCGGCCCGAGGCGGGCCACATCCTGATTGCTGCGGCGCGGTATCTTGCCGCCCATGCCCCGACGGAACGCGCCCAGCTTCAGACCGCGACGATCGCCTTGCGCCTGCACCGCGGCGAAGCCCTTTACGAGGCGAACGGCGAGAAGCAGTCATCCTAGTTGCTGGTCCCTCGTTCGCCGGTGCGTGGGAGCGGCGTCATCATTCCGCAGTTGTCCCTGCTGGAGGGATTTAGGCGTGGCGGTGCTCGTACAACGGCTAAAGCCTGTCTGCGCCGCGCAGCAAAGCGGCGCGGCAGGCAGGCCGCCACTCCAACTGGGGTTGAGGCCTTCGCAGCTTCTCAATCAGTCCGGGGAGATGGACCCGCCCCATGGCCTGATCGATTTTGGGAGACATTTGATTTCCTGGTGAAACCTGGCTGCACTATCATCTGAAGGGATCGCCACCCTGCGCCGCGCCACTTCAGGGCTCTCCGGCGCGGCGGAACAAGAACCGAAGACTCATGATGATGGAGACGGACTGTCTTGTTGTGGAAGAATTGTTCAAGGCCTATGCCACTCGGGGAGGTGGCCTCGAAGTTCTACGCGGGGTCTCCTTCCGACTCGGGCGCGGCGAATCCATCGCCATCATGGGCCCCTCGGGATGCGGGAAAAGCACCTTGCTGCACATCCTCGGCACGCTCGAGTGGCCCACCTCAGGCCGCGTTCTTCTGGCGGGCCGCAATCCTTTCGAATTAGGCGAGGCGGACCTTGCCCGCTTCCGAAACCGGCACGTCGGTTTCGTCTTCCAGGACCACCATCTCCTGCCGCAGTGTTCCGTCGTGGAGAATGTGTTGCTGCCGACCCTGGTGAACCGCGATGCTGGCGAGGATGCGCCCGCCAGGGCCCGCCAGATTCTCGAGCGTGTCGGGCTCTCCGGCCGGTTGGACCACCGTCCCGCGGAACTCTCGGGCGGCGAGCGGCAGCGGGCCGCCATCGCCCGCGCACTCATCAACCGGCCCCATCTCCTGTTATGCGACGAGCCAACGGGCAACCTGGATCGCGTCAGCGCCGAGACCGTCGGGTCGCTGTTCCTGGAGGTCTGCGCCGAGGAACAGGCGGCACTGGTACTGGTGACCCACAGCCTTCGGCTGGCCGAGAGGTTCGCGCGCCGGATGGAACTGGTGGACGGGCGGCTGGAAGGATGAAAGGAGGCCGTTGCCATGCCATTTCGCAATCCCTTGCTCGAACGACTGCGCCGGAAAGAGGCGGTCTACGGGCTCTGGGTGACGCTCGAGAGCGCGTCGGTGACGGAGATCGCCGCGACGCTCGGCCTGGGTTGGATCGTGGTCGAGATGGAGCACGGACACCTCGATTTTCGCGAGGTGATGGACCACCTTCGGGCGGCCCGGGGCTCCGATACCGCCGTGCTGGTCCGTGTCCCCGGCATCCAGGCCAGCGCGGTCAAGCGCGTGCTCGACCTCGGCGCACACGGGGTGATCCTGCCCCTGGTGCGGGGCGCTGAAGACGTCCGGCGCGGCCTGAGCTATGGCCGCTATCCCCCGGAAGGGATTCGGGGCATCGGGGGCGAGCGCGCCGTTCTCTGGGGCCTCGACTTCGAAGGCTATCTGCGCGACGCCAACCGCGAAACGATGATCGTGCCGCTCATGGAGACCCGGGAAGCCATCGCGGAGACCGACGCCATCCTGTCCGTCCCGGGCATCGAGGCGATCTTCTTCGGTCCCGCTGACCTCTCCGCCAGCCTGGGATACACGGGCCAGTGGGAGGGGACAGGAGTGGCGGACCGCATCCTGGACGTCCGCGCCCGCGCAGCCGCCCGGGGCATTGCCTCCGGCATCATGAGCCGCGGCTTGACGGACCTCATTCGCCGCCGCGACCAGGGCTTCCATCTGATCGGCCTCGGGTCCGACACCACCCTGCTGATCCGGTCCCTTCGCGACGCCTTGGAGGCCGCCGCGGCGGCACGAAGCAGCGATGAACGGAAGGCGGGTGATACCCGCAACCCCGGGGTCACTCCATGAAATTCGGGGCCCGGTCAAGGGTCTTGTCGGGTTGTTTCGAACTTCTCGATAAGTTCGGGTAAGTTGAGACAGTCGTATATATCAGTTGCTGTAAAGCAAATGGTTAGAGAAAACGGGCGAGCGATTTGCCCGAACTGATTGAGAAGTTGCGTTGTTTCTCAGGAGCGACCAGAACCGAAATAAGATGGGGGAATCCATCTCGTGAAGGCGAGAACCATCCTGGACCTCAGTCACGGACTCGACGGCCGTACGCCGCCCTTCCCCGGGGACCCGCCCATCGAGATCACCGTCGTCGATTCGACCGCTCGGGCCGCGCCCCCGGGCCAGCGGTCGCTCAATGTGAGCCGCATCGCCCTCAGCATCCACCTCGGGACGCACATGGATGCGCCGTTCCATTTCTACGGTGACGGGCTGACGATCGACCGCGTGCCGCTCGAGCAGTGTCTGGGCCCCGCCGTGCTCATCGACCTGGCTCGGCCAACGTGCGACCCGGAGATTCAGGAGCGCCACCTGGAAGGGCATGAGAGGAGGATTCGCGAGGCCGGGAAAGTCATCTTGCGCACGGGTTGGGACCGCCGCTGGGGTGATCCGGCTTATTTCCGGGAGCACCCGGTGATCACGTGCCAGGCGGCGCGGCGTCTGATCGAGTGGGGCGCTCACCTCGTCGGAGTGGACACCCCTTCGGTGGACCGGCCGCCCTACGAGGCGCACCTGGAGCTTCTCGGACACGGGGCCGTCATTCTGGAGAACCTGACGGGTCTGGACCGGATCGGCTCGGAGGTGTTCCAGTTGGCGGCGCTCCCGCTTCGAATCCTGGGTCGAGACGGCTCGCCGGTACGTGCCATCGCCGTGGTGGATGCTGAGTAGGGTCCATCTACGGGCCTACGAGCAAACGAGTAGAGCGGTGAAGTCGGCCTCCTCGTTTACTGGCCGCAACATGCCCGCGGCCACGCAGTTCCCGCACACTGCCAACGCGGCGTGCATCGAGAATGGCGATTCCCAGCCGGTAGAGTTGCGCCAGGTCCCGCATCCGCCGATCAATCGCTTCGGGACTCATATTCACGGGCCGATTCTCAGGATTCCTGCCTTTCTTCTTCCCTTTTATCTTTTCCATGTTCGAGAAGCCCCAGTTGTTTGAGGTCCAGGTTGTCCTGGTCCCGGCCGGCAAGGCGCTTCATCACGGCCAGGCCTTGGCGGGAAACGATGGAAACCTTCCTGTCCTTCCAGTCATAGATTTCTCGGCCATCCCAGGCGTCCTGCAGGTCTGGATTTACCAAGATCAGGTCCAGCATCAACAGATTCTCGCCTGCGAACTTCGTGATGCGGTGAGTCACTCGGGATGGCCGCCCCCTTGCTCCGAACTTCAGGGGACTGCCTGCAGAAATGAATTCTCGTTCAAGGAGCGCCTTCTGCACCCTCGGAAGGTCTTTTGACAGGATGAGAAGGTCAATGTCTTTCGTGAATCGAGGATAACCGTGAAAAGCGACCGCAACGCCTTCGCAGAGGGCATAATCGATCCGTTTTGCCGTCAGGACATCAATGACGCCAAGAAGTTCTTCGTACAGGTCCATACGCTCGAAATCATGGGATCGGATTCAGCGCGTGGCCCGAATGCGCACCGTGAAAACCACGCTTTCCTTCCCCCAGGGGCCGGGGGCCGGCGACCATCCATTCCCCAGACGGTCATAAGACACCAGCGCCTCATCGGGTCCCACCGCCTTCATGCCGGTATAGGACGTGCTCAGGGCAGGCTTCTCCTTGCCCGAGGCTTCACAGAAGGCAGGGTCATAGCGCAGAGCGGGATCACGGACCATGGCATTGTGATGCTCCGCCAGGTTGACCCGCTGCCAGGTGTTGCCCTCGCCGTCCCCGCAGACCCACAAGAAGAGGCCCGGCCGCCCGCCCGTGAGCAGGATCAGCCCGTTCTCCAGGCGGACGAGCTGGGGCTCGACGGACCAGGCTTCCTGGACCGGCGTCGCTTTCGTCCACGTCGTTCCCTCATCGCGGCTATAAGACTTGTGATAAAGATGCGTGCGGCCGCTGCCCACGCGATAGACGCACAGCAGGCGCCCGTCGGGCAGACGGGCCGTGTTGGATTCGTCCGGGCCCTCGGGCTGCTCCGGCACGTCCTTCCACTCGCCCACCATGCTGAGGAATTCCCAGGTCCGGCCGCCATCTGGGCTCGTCACTGCATACACGTTCCACTTCGGATCGCCTGCCGCCTTGCCGTAGAGGGTCGTCAAGTGCCTCCCATCCTTCGTGGCCAGGATGTTCCCGTTGGTCAACAGCGCGATTTCGGCGACCTCGCGGACGGGGTAATCGTCGAGGTCATGCGGAAATCCCAGGAACTTCATGGGAGCGGGTGTTGCCGAGTATCCGCCCCGTCCATCCGATTCCACCAGGGTCCCGTCCGCCCGGGCGTTGCGCTTGTCGCCTGGCGTCATCGGCCAAAGCTCGTAGGGCATGAACAGCAGCGAATCACTCGAGAGCGGAAGCGACGCCGCCCCGTAGCTCTCGATGTCCAGCGCATGATTCCAGGACCTTCCTCCATCGCTGGAGTGGAACAGGGAGGACGGCCATTTGCCCTGGGCCACGTCCGCCGAGCGGACCACCTCGCAGAAGAGATGGCCGGGGCTCATGGGATGCAGGGTGGAGAACCAGAAGTGCCCTGCGGCACGTCCCACCTCGACGGGAGCTTCGATCTGGACCTCCAATCCGTTTAGGCCGTAGCGTTCATGAATCTTGGACACGTTTTATGTTCCTCCTAAAAACCGACGGGATAAGGCATTAGCCCAGCCATTGGTCTCGCCCAATCGAGCAGACGCGCTCGCAAGCACACCCGCACTTTCGAGCGCGTCTACTATAAGAAACCCCAGCGAAATAAGGAAACCCGATATTCCATCCTCACCGGAGGTTGTAGGGCCAGAAGGCGTACATGGCTCTACCGGTGTAGAGGGGAGTGAGACACCACAGGCCGCCGAAAAGGTAATCGCCCAGAACCAGTCCCATGAAGAAAGGCAGGTAGCGCCGGTAGCTGCCGGCGCCTCCGTAGCGGATGATGGCGGCCTTGAAGGACCAGGCGACGAGGATGGGGCACCAGATGAGATGCATGGACCAGCTCGTCGAGATGGCGAAGCCCATGGGGTGCAAGGGGACGCCCGGCCAGAGCATCTTCAGCAGGGGCATCAGGATCACGATGAGGAAGCCGAGGGCGTAGAAGAAGAGGCCCCGTTCATCCGGGCCTTCGGGGTGTTCCATCCATTTTTCGAGTCGGCGGTAGGGGAAGCCTCCGAATCCGGGCATCAGCCCAGGGGCGCCCGTGGGGCTTCCATAGCAGATGTGCAGAAGCGCCCAGAAGGAGGCGATGCATCCGGCGGCGACGGCCGCCATCTGGGCGAGGAGCATGATGCGCTGCGACATCCGGGTCTTATCCGCCAGGCGGAAACCTTCGAGGGAGTGCGCCATGGGATGGCCGCGGTAGGCCCGATTGAAGCCGAAGAAGACGCTGAGGACGCCCAGGCTGTTCCCGCCGAGGTTCTGGGTCCCGAGCACCGAGGGCAGGATGAAGTCCGGCCCCGCGAAGTGGAGGTCGTGGGCCGGCGGCCCGCACGTGGCCCGCATGCGGGCGATCCCGACGGCGATGGCGAGATAGAGCAGGAAGAAGAGAACGGCGAGAGGGAGGGAAAGGCCGGCGCACCAGGAGAAAAGGACGAGGGCGGCGAGGCCAGCCGCCGCGCCCAGGACTGCCCCGCGGTAGCTCAGAGCCTCGCCTTCGTCGGACACGGACGAGGGCAGGCCGCGGATTCTCTTCCAGGCCTCGCGGAGGTGGCCGCGTCCGATCCAGAGCGCCGCCGCCGCAATGCCGAGATAGGCGCCCGCGGCCTGCTGGTTCACCATCTGAGGACCCAGGTGGCCGCGCTCCTGGTAGCCCAACCAGGCAAAAACCACCGCCTCGGCCTTCCAGAAAAAAAAGAAAAACCACCCGGAAAAGAGCATGTCCAGAGGCATCAGGTAGCTGAGGCCCACCACGGACGGATAGTAGGCGATGGGAAACCAGCCTGCCGCGTTCCAGGGATGTCCCATGGAATGGAAGAGGGGCCCGATGTCATGCGGCCACACGGGCACTGCGGGTACGTCCGGGTACACGTAATTGAAGCCATTGATCAGGCTGATGCCGCCGGCGAGGAGGAAACCGAGCAGGAAGGTGCGATTCCAGCAGAGCACCTTGGGCCTCGTGGCGAGGGCCAGAGGAAGCTCGACCACGGGGAACGCCAGGCGCTCGTTCTCGTTCCACTCTTTCCGGAAAAGGATGTTGAGGCACACCGTGGTGAACACGAGAATGCAAAGGAAGGCGGTCCAGGCGAGTACGGGGAAAATCCAGGGACGGAAATTCTCGGGCCGGTAGAGGCTGGAACGGCCATCGTAGAAGTTCTTCACCGCCTCGGGTGAATCCACCATCAACGCGGAAGGGAGATGGTCGATGAAGAGGTCCGGCCAGCCGTTCCAGGGGCCGGCATAGTAATAGGGATAGGTCAGGGTCGGCGTCAGCACCTGGAGCATGTCGTGCCCGCCCATGGCGGAGGCGAGGGAGAGCATGACGTAGACCACGAGAATCTCGGCGGGATGGAGGGCCTGGCGGGGCCACCTCCGGCGCACCTGATGGTTGACGAGGATGAGGACGCAGAGGAGCAGGATGACGTTGAAGAAGAGGGAGATGGTCGTCGGGTGTCCCGAGTACCACACGGCCTCGATCTGCATGATCCAATAGGCGTTGAAGGGGATCAGCAGGAGGCTGATGAGGAAGGCGCGAGGCCGGACCGGCGTGGCGTCCCGCGAGGATGGCATGGTTGAGTATCCCTGTCGAAGCCCGCAGGGCGCATTTCGAGCACACCGTGTGAGAAATGCGGGTCAGTCCCAAGGTTCGCTGGACACAGCGAGAGCCGCTTCGAATTCCCGGATGGCCCGCGTTTCCATCCGGCCTGCGGCGCGGTAGGTCCGAGCCAGGGCCTGTCGTTTCTCGGGCCGACGGAGCATGGCGGCCGCGCTTTCGCATCCGCCGAAATCGGCGGCGGCTGGCTGGAGGAGCGTCACGACGCGTGCGAAGCTGGAGCGCGCCCTTTCGATGTGGTTTGCCTCCTGACGCAGCCAGCGAGTGGCCCGGACGCAGAACTCGAGGGCGCCGCGCTTGGAATTCAAAATGCCCAGGAAGCCCAGCCCGACTTCGCGCGCCACGTCCGGATCAGCGGCCTCGTCGTCCGAAAGTGCCTCGAGAGCCTGCGACCAGCCGTCGAAGCTCGTCGCCCCCGCCGCCCCTTCGTGCTCGTATTCGCGTGCCACCTGCACGCATTGTTCGAGCGCCAAACGCGCCAGCAGCGCCTCCGGCGGAGGTGGGGACACCGGTTCGAACAGACACAGGCGCGCCCCGACACGGCGCACAACCTCCAGCTCCAGCGCCTCGTATTCGTGAAAGCGCTGGCCCCAGGTCCGGATGAAGACGTGACGGCAGCCGCTGTCATGTCCGATCACGGGATACCACCAGCCCTCATGCTCCTGGGGCCACCAGGCCAGCCCGGGCCGGGACTCCGCAATGCTTCGAGTCAGGTCCTCTTGAAAGGCCTCCACGCCAGCTTGGCCGAGAAAATCGAACCCGGTGGTCTTGAGTCGGAAATGGGCCGCGACGCTTTCGACCGCCGCCAGGGAGACCGCCGGCGTCTTCTGGCGCAGGCCGCCGGCTGGCCGGAGGATATCGCCGGCGGCCGCAGCGACGAGCCAGTAGGGATACTTGCGTCCGAGGGCCACCAGCACGGGATGCAGGCCGCTGGCCAGCGGCAGTCGGTCTTCCATCACGCCCACATGGCTGAGATACCAGCAGGGGCTGGGGCTGACGTCCGTGGTAATCATGCAATCGAGGGAACAGCGAATCTTCGTCTCGAAACGATGAAAGTGCTTCACCTCGTCCGCTGTAAAGAAACCGACATTCCCATCCGGCCCACCGATTTTCCCGTCGAGAACGGCCTATGCCCCTTCCGCAAGGGTGTGGAAAATTTTGAAGCTTATCGGTCCAGCTCCGATGGCGGGGCAGTCACCTTCTTGTGCTTTTCGAGCCATTCCTGCAACTCGGTCAACTCCTTGTAGAGCGCCTCCGTCGAGCTCATCTCATCGGCAAACAACTCACGGTTCTTCTTCACTGCCGCCACCTTCAGCTTTACCAGCTCGAGGCACTTCTGGGCCGCCTCCTGGCACTTCTTCGTCCGGTCACGCCACTGCTTGCCACCGTCGTTGAAGAACTTGACTTCCGATTTCTCCTCCTGGATCAGCACGTACTCCACCCGGCTCGGATGCGCACGGTCCGCCTCATCGTGAAGCTTTTCGATCCGGGAATTCAGGAGTTCCATGTCCCGCTTCAGCTTCGCTTCCTTCTCCTGCTTTTCCTTGACCCGGTCCGCCGTCGCTTCGGCCTTCTTCGCTCCGCCGGATTCCAGGCCCGCCTCCACTTCCTCCTTCATCTTGGCGATGCGCTCGGCTGTCGCCTTGGTCCCCTCGCCTTCGATCTTCGCCTCACGCCGCAAGACGCCCTCGATCTCGTCCTCCGCCACCGCCTCCCCAGCCTTTAACCGGCGGATCATGGCCGTTGACGCCGACTTCAATTCCTTTTTCTGATTGGCGGTCTGGGCAGCGAACTTGGCCTTCTGCCGCGCCAGCGAGCCTTCCGCGGCCTTCAATTCCTCCTGGAGCTTCGCCATCTCCTTCCCGAGCTTCTCAATCGCCGCATGTTTCTCCTTCCGCTCGTCATTCGTCAACCGGTCCACCGCCAGGGAATTCTGCTCCGCCGACTTCGTCTCCTCGCTGGTCGAGATCGCTTCCTGGATCCGGCTGACCTCCTTCTCCGCGTCCACCCACTGGCTGGCCACCGAGTCCTCGATCTCCTGCTTCAAAGCCGATTCCACGATCTCCACCATCTTCACCCGCTTGAGCACCTCGGGCTTCAGTTCCCCGCCCGACGGCTTCGCGCTGGTCTCGGCCGACGTCGCCGCAGCGGCTGCCGCCCCGGCCACCCACTCCTCGTTCACCTTCTTGTGCCCGAGGGCCCCGTGGGCCTGGTCCGCAAAGGGGTGCGACGGGTTGATTTCCAGGCTCTTCTGGAACAGGCCGTTCGCCTCACGGCTCAGCTTGACGGACCGCGCCCACACGCCGAGCTGGTAGTGCCCCTCGGCATCGTCGGCGGCCAGAGCCGCCTGGCGTTTCCGAAGCTCCTGCACGGCCTCGTTGGCCTTCGATGCCTTGCGTTCATACGCCGCAATCCGGTCCCGGGCCAGCGTCTGCCGGCCTCCAACGGTCTTGAGCACCAGGGACTGGATTCGGCCCGTGATCACCTGGCCGCCCTGGAGCACGATCTGGTCCTTTTCCGCGCTGAGATGGATGTCCTGGAGCTTTTCCAGGTCCGCCGCGCCCAGCGACTTGCCTCCATCGGCGAGGACGATTTGTTCCAAAGTCCCTTCAAGCTTTCCGCCATCTTTGAGCTGCAGACTATCCGCGGAGACGTGCGCCAGAGGCCAGGCCACCGCCAAGATGAATTCCCATGCCACTCGCTTCATGACAGCACCACCTTCGAAAAAGCGCCTTTTTCAGGGATGGCCTATTTTCCATCAAGTCCCTCACGCCTTCAACCCGCATCCTTCATCGCTCCGCCATCTCCGCCCACCCCCCCCGGCCGTGACCGAAGGCGGCCTCGGGATTCTCCAAGCACTTCCCAGCGCAGCGGGATGCCGCCGATACCGAGAGCCTCCCGCGGATTCTCCCGGATTTGTCTTCCAGGACTTGTCCCTATGGGAGGGACGTTGGGAGGGGTCCCGTTTCCCTTCCGCAGGAATCCCGTTGGGAGGCGGGATTCCTCCCATAGGGACAGGTCCGGGAGGGATCGTGATTTGCGAAGCTTGGGGGCTCTCTTCGTTGTGACAGAGAGAAACAGGTGGTTTCAGCTACCGAGGACTGGCCAGGAAGAGACAATGCCTTGTTGGGTGGCGGGTATGACTCGCCTTGAAAGAGTCCTCTCCAGAAAGCCTTCTCGTCTTCAAGTCGTTGTCATGCGCCATCCTCACTCCGATGAAGCCACCTCACTCGCAAGAGATCGACCAGCATCTTCGCCGAGTCCACTACCGGCCGGATTTTCGTGGTTTCCGAGTCCAACCATTCGACGGGCAACTCGGCGATGCGCAGCCCCATCCGTTGAGCCAGGTAAAGAATTTCCACATCGAATGCAAAGCCATCGAGTTTCTGCCGAGAGAACAGCTTCGTTGCAGCCGAGGCGCGGAAACCCTTGAATCCGCACTGGGTATCATGAACCCCACCGACGGCAAATATCCGGACCAGCCGATTAAACACGTGTCCCATCGTCCTCCGGTATCCCCGTGAGGTGGCCACCACGCGGGCGCCGGACACGCTCCTCGAGCCGATCACCACGTCGTGACCTTCTTCCAGCATGCGCAACAGGGGCTGCAGATACTCGGGCGGGACGGAGAGGTCAGCGTCCATGAAGACCCGGAACTCCCCGGTGGCCGCGAGGATTCCCTGCCGGACGGCGTAGCCCTTTCCATGGTTGGACTCGTTCCGAAGCACCTTTGCCGGTGGACTCACCGCCCGGGCCGTCCCGTCTGAGCTTCCATCGTCCACCACCAGGACTTCCGCCCGCAGCCCTGCGGCCTCAGAGTAGCGCGACAGCCGATCGAGCGTCTGGGGCAGTCTTTTCACCTCGTTGAACGCGGGGATGATGATGGAAACCGTTCGGGAGGCCATGAAGAGAATGTCCTGGCCAAAGGCTGTTATGAGCAAAGGATTCGTGGACTTGAAAGAGTCAGTTTCCGAACAATAATGTCACTTACAGATGGCATTCGTCAAAGGATTCCGGCATACGCTAGGTGACGAGTTGGCAAGTGCACCCGCACGTGCCAACTCGTCACCTAGGAGTTTACCGCAATCATTGAAAAAGACGCAGCGGGAAGGACTTTCTCACTTCCTGGGGACGGTTTCCCGACCCGGCGAAGTTGTGGCCGAACCCCGGCAAGTCGAGATTCCCCATTTCTTGGCCAGAAAGATATGCCGGGGACTTTCCATCCCTTAAATGGGTTGAGAGAAATGGTCTTCTTGCGCCATCACCCGCCCTCTGCACCAGCCGGTTTCTGTTCCAGTTTTCAGCGGTGGAAATGCGGACACGCATTTTCGCCGCTGAAAACTGGAATCCTGCAATTCTATTGAAGCAGGACCTTCGTAGTGAAGCTCAAGAAAATCCTGAAGTTTGCGGCCGCAGGTGCAGGCATCCTTCTGGCACTGGTCCTCCTGCTGTTGGGCGGCCTCAGGCTCTATTTCTCCGACTCGCGGCTGCGCCAGATGGCCCTCGATGCTGCCGCACAGGCCTTCGGTCGGCCCGGCGTCCTCGAGATCACACAAGTCCGCCTTCGTCTCACGGGTTATCTGGAGGTCGCTGGCATCAAGCTGCGGCAGCCCTCCACTGACGCCCGGCCGCCGATCCTCCAGGTCGATGCCCTTCGAATCCGATTCCGCCTTCTACCTCTTCTCCGCGGCAGGCTCGTTCTCGAGGACGTTATCCTTGAACGGCCGGAGTTGCAGCTCGAACAGCGGGCTGGACAGTGGAATTTTCAGGCCCTGTGCCCTCCGCCGGCGACGCCGACACCGGCGGTCGCACCGGCCCCGAGCCGGCCGCCCGCCCTTCCCCTTGATGTTTTTCTTCATCGGCTCGAATTGAGGGACCTTCGCGCCCGGCTCAACTTCGAGGACGGCAGCGGGATCGAAGTGCCTTCCGCCAGCATGTTGGCCCATGCTTCCCTGGTGGGCCCCCTCGCCACCCTCAGCGTCACGCAGACGCTCCAGATTCCCAGGTGGGTCGCCACGCTGAACGGCCGGCCTCCCCTTGAGCTTCCACTCGATGAGACCCTGGAACTGAGGGTGGACCTAGCCACGGGTGACCTGGCGATGCTACACGGGCGAGTCGCCATTCCTGGCCTGGCCAGCGTGGAACTTTCGGGCCGGGCCGAGGCCTTTGGACAACAGAACCTCGAGCTCTCCGACCTCCACCTCAACCTGGACCTCCAGGCCCTGACCGTCAGGACCGCTGATGTCCTCCAGACCGTGTCGGGACCCCTTACCCTGCAGGGCACGCTTGATGTCCATCTCCAGGCCAGGGGCGAGCTTCCTTCCGATGCCCACCCGTCCACTTCGCTCAGGGTCGATGGCCGGGCGCGCCTGGAACTGCCCTTCCTCGAGGCCAGCCGCTACGAGGCCCGGGTGGAGAGCCTCCTCGCCGACCTCAAGGCCTCGGGCCAGGTCAGCCTTCCTTCCGGGGAACTCGATCGGCCCTATGACTCAGACCTTCAGGTGCAGGTGCAGAACGCCCAGGCTCTGGGCAGCGTCCTGCCCGGTTCCGCTGAATTCCGACTGACCCTCGATACTCGAGAGGGCGGCCGAAGCCGGCTCATCCTTGGCCACGTCCGTATCCCTCAAGTCGCCTCCCTCGACCTCGCCGGGGGGCCGACCGACTCGGGGAAGGCGTACTCGGCTACGCTTCAGGTTCATGAATTCCACCTGGACGCGCTCCAAAGAATGGGACTTGCCGCCCGCATTCCCGCCCTTGCCCGCCTCGCCCTCGAGGGCCGGGTTCAGGCCACCGCCTCCATCGAGGGCCCTATGCCCCTGGCCGATAACCCGGTTGATGCCCTCCTCTGCGCCAAAGTGGACCTCAAGACCTCCGCTACGGACCTCCGGGTCTCCGGGGAGGGGCTGGAAGCTCGTTTCCCCCGCCTGAGCCTGAACATCGCCCGCGAGCACAGCGGGCCGTTCAACCTGGCCTTCGAGGTCCCGCCCGGCACGCTCGCCCTCCACCAGGCTTCAGAATCTGGAGTCTCCAGGCTTTTCCCCGATAAGTCCCTGCCTTTACCCAACTTCCAGCTCAACCTCACACCCTCCATCCAGGTCAGCCTCTCGGCCCCTGTCCCTTCCGCTTCTGAACTCGAGTCCCTTTCTCTCCCCGTCACCCTGGATGCAACTCTCTTGACAGGGATAACCGGTAGGCTGGATCACCCGTCCTCGTCCCTCGCCGCCCTCGAGGCCTCCCTCGAAAAATTCCATGCCCGTGTCCGATGCCAGCCCGCGTCCGATGCCACAGAAGGTCTGGAGGCCTCCCTGCGCCTCCTGGGCAGTCCCTTGCAACTCGTCGCCATCCCTGCGGATGGCCAAGCCTCCAGGAGTTACCGTCTTCCGGAACTGCAATTTGAGCTTCCTGCCCGGATCGAGCCGCATGCCCTGGTGCTGGCCACTACGGGGGACGGCGTGACGTTTCGGGTCGGCGCGCTGCTGGACGGGCGGGCCAGCTTCCACATTCGGGAACTCGCTCGAAAAGGCTTCGATTGGGCTGGCCGGGTCCGGCTTTCCCTCGATGAATGCTCGCGGCTTCTCGCCTGCCTCCCAGGCCCAGTGCCGGGTCAACCCCTGGACCTCTCGGGCGAATGGTCCCTCGACGCTGCCGCTTCCGGCTCGTGGCCCCCTTCAAACGAGGCCCCCGACTCACCGCTGACGCTGCGCCTTCGGTCGGACCTCGCCCTCGCCCGTGCCGCCTACGGTGAAGCCTTCCGGATGCAGGCGCTCGATCCGCTCCAGTTCCACCTCGAGGCCGAGGCAACCGCAGGCCCACTCTCGAGCCCAGCGGTCATCCGGGGAAAGGCCGCTGCCGCAGCCAGCGGACTCTCGCTCGAGGGCACGCTTCCGGGCCAGTGTCAGAGCCTCGACCTGAAGTGTGATTTCGAGTCCAGGCTGATTCCGGCTGGGCCTGCGCCAAGCTTCAAGACGAGTGGACGGTTGCGGGCCTCTGGTCTCGCCCTGCTGGGTCAGGTCTCCCTCGGTTCCGCGGACGTCCAGTTCCGTGCCGATTCTCCCCGGCCTGACTCGCCGATCGAGGCCGGCTTCAGCGCGGACCTCGCTGCGGTCCGCTATGAGGCCACCGGGCTGAGGCTCGAGGCGGGTCAGGCGCTTCTCCGTTCCGAAAAAACGGAGGTTGTCCTCCCTGCCGGCGAGATTCGCACCCAGCTTTCCGCGCGTTTCCCCGAGATGGGCGAGGCCTTCGAAATGCGGGCCGACGCCCGGCTGAAGAACTGGGCCGAGACCTTCGAGGCGCATCTCGAGGCCGATGCACTCCCCTTGGAAAAGTTGGCCCCCTGGCTCTCGAACTTCCTCTTCGGGCCTGGGACACCGGAGAGTCGCACGGCCCTTCTCGCACAGGGGCCCGCCCAGATCGTCGCGGACGCCCGTGGACGCCTGCCGGACGCCGGCCAGCTCGCAGCCCTCCGTCTGCCCGTCGAGCTGGAGGCCCGTATCGACCTCAAGGATGGGACACTCGGCTACTTTGCCCAGGGCTTGATGCCGCCGCCCGCCACTCCTTCCCCGCCGGCCGCGGCCGATTCCAAAACCGCATCTCAAGACCCGACCGGGCCCAACGCCTCTTCTGGCGCAGCCGAAAGGCCCTCAGGACCGGAACGGCCGGCCAGTGCACCGGCACAGCCTCAGATGGCTTCGCTGTCCATCGAACTGAATCGCCTCACCACACGATTCGCCGTCCACCATCCCGCTTCCGAGGGCAAGCTCCTGATCGAGATCGCTCCTTTCCAGGACGCCGATGTCCGGTACGCAGACTCGGCACTCGGCGAGATTCGCCCCCCTTTGTCCACCTCCGCTCCCATCCGGTTGAATATCGAGGACCTCACTTCAGGAAGAGCCCTTTTCGAGGAATTCCCGTTCACCTCCGGCGGCACCTTCACCGGAACGTTCCGGGGCCGCATGCATCTTTACGACCTTCGTGAAACGGACCTCCACGTCCAGCTCCAGGTCAACCTCACGGAATTGCCCGACCTGCTCCAGAATCGATCAACCGGTTTCCTGGCGGACCTCTCCAGGGGCATGACCCCGGCGGGTCGGGGCGAGATCGGCATCCGAATTGCCAGCGCTGCCGATTCCCAGGCCGCCTTTCCGGACCTCGGCGTCACGATCACGGCCAAGCCCGTCCTCGAATCCTTCGCTCTCGAATCGACGCTCGAGACGGGCGCGCTCAACGCCGACTTGACTCTGACGACCTCCTACTCTCTTCTGAAGGGAGAAATAGGCAAGGTCTCCCTTTCGGGCCCCGTGACTATCGATGGCCTCACTCTCCTGGGCGGAATGCTCACCGCCTCCACCGTGCCCATCTCTTTTCATCTCGATCTCAAGGAGAAGACGCTGGACGAGCTTCAGGCCGATTTCGACGCCCGAATCCATGCCCTGGCCTTCGGCTCGGACGCCTTCTCCCTTCCGGAACAGGATGCGAGCATCCGCTTCACTCCCTCCCTCCACCTGGTCACCGGCGACCTGCAGGCCGGCGGAGCGCTGACCCTCGGGGACTGGCTGCAGCTCGATCCCTTCTCTCTCTCCGCACGCCACTGGGGAGAAGTGCTCGAAGCACGCCTCGAAAACGTCACGGCCCGACTCGCCCAGGCGCTTCCTCTTCTCGCCGCCGTTCTGCCGAATACGCTCCCGCCGGACCTCGCCTTCGAAGGCGACCCCGCCACGGCGACGCTCTCCGTGTCCGTGTCCACGCCTGCTGCCGAAGCATTCGCTGCGAGCCACCGCCTGGCCTTTCTCAAGGCGCTCCTCGGGCCCGAACAGGCATGGATGCCGGGCACGCTCGAGGCCGGCCTCCACCTGCCTCCCTGCTCCCTGCGAAGCGCCGAGCGCGGCCTCGAGATTCGGGACATGACCCTTCAGGCCTCCGCCAGCGTCCAAGGCGAGAACCTCGCCTTTTCCGGAAAGCTGAACGTGCCTCGAATCCTGCTCGCGCCGCTCACCGGCGACCAGCCCATCGATCCCGGCGGGGAGATTCAGGCCCGCGTGAAGGATTTCGACGAGCTCGAGTGGCACAGCCGCTTCGACCTGCCTGCCTGGGGTTTCCGCTCGGGGCTGGACGCTTCCGTGGGCGGCTTTGCCTCCCTTCATCAAGGCCAGGACTTTCTCCTGGACGCGCAGAGCCTTGCCGGCCGGCTGCGGGCCAGCCTGGCCAGCCAGCTCGAATTCCTCGCGCCGCAGCCGCGCCAGCTCGCGCCGGGCCTCTCCGTCCGGGGCGGCGTCCGGCTTCACTCACGCCTCCGGCTACGGCCAGCCCAGTTCCTTCAAGTCGCCGGCGACCTGGAGATGCTTTCCCTGACCGCGAGATACGGCGACCTGGCGGAGCTGGTCAATCTGCGAGGCAGTTTCCCCTTCCTCAAGACCTACCGTATCGCCATGGCCTCGCCCGAAGAGGATGCCCGGGCCGCTCGACGCGTCGGACCCGCGCCGGAGGCCTTCACGGAACAGGCCGGGCTCGAAACCCGGCCCTCCCTTCCAGCAGAATCCTATGCCTTTGCGGACCAACTCAGGTCATACACCGCCGAGTCCCGGCGCATCCAGCTCGAAGCCGTCCTCTTCCGCGGGCGGCCCCTCATCCGCAACCTCTCCTTCGCACTTCAGTTCGAGGAGGACACCCTCCGAATCGACGATTTCCGGATGATGCTCCTCGAAGGCGACGTCCTCGGCCACGTGGCCCTCGCTACCCGAGACGGGCGGCCTCGCCTCGAAATCGCCGCAGAATTCGCCGGCATCGGAGGCGGACCAGCGTCCCGAGGCGCAAAAACCTCCGCCCAGCGTGGTATCAACGGCAATCTCCGCCTCGAACTCTCCCTCCAGAAATCCCGCGGAAGCGAGGAAGCGTCCATTGCGGACCTCTCCGGCCGATTCAACCTCACCCGGATCGACCGTCCCGGTCTTCTCGCCCTGCTGCGCGTCGCCGACCCTCAGGAAAGCGATCCCCAGATGAACGTCATCCGCCAAGCCCTCTCCATCGGCGCCCCCAGCTCGGTCCGGCTCGACCTCCGGCACGGCAAGCTCGCCGGCGAGGTCCGGATCAACCTGCCTCCGCCCCTCGGCAGCCAATCCATCCCCTTGTCCGAGCTGCCGGTCAAGCAGCTCCTGTCCACCCGCAGCGCGCGCCGCGCCCTATCCTTCCTTGATGGCGTCCAGGACGCGCTCGCCCATCTTGCCGCCGGCACCCTCGAATTCACCCCCGATGGCCAGATTCACTTCCGCTAGTACACGCGTCAGGAGGTGCATCCGCACTTCCTGACGCGTGTACTAGCCGCGGGGCACTCCCAGCTTCGACATCAGCCGCCGGGCATGTTCCAGAAAATGCGGAAAGGCAACGTCGGGCTCCGCGAGCCGGGGCTCCCACTTCTTCTCCCATTCGAAAGAAAGCCAGCCGGTATAGCCCCCTTGGTGCAGGAGATTGAGGCCGCATTCCATGTCGACCTCGCCCTGGCCGGGCAGCCGGCTGCGGACCCGGCCATCCGTTTCCCGTGCGGCATCCTTGAAGTGCACGTGATAGACGTGCCGGCCGATCGCCGCATACGTCCGGTCCAGCGGCTCGACGAAGTAGGCGTTGCCGATGTCCCAGCACACGCCCAGGGCCGGCGACCGTACCCCCTCGATGACCGCCAGGAGATTCTCGCCGCGACACCAGTCGTCGTGCGTCTCCATCGCCAGCCGGACGCCACGCTCCACCGCCTTCTGGGACGCCGCTCGAAGCCCCTCGATCACCCGCTTCAGGGCCTCAGCCCGCTGAGTGTCCCCCATCTGGCCGCCGAAGACCCGCACGGTCGAGCAGCCGACGTCCGCCGCCACGTCGATGAGGCGGCGAGCCGTCTCCAGGCTCGCGGCCCTTTGTGCTGCGTCCGCCGTCGCGAAGTTCGTGTAGCCCATGATGCAGGCAATGCTCAAGTCCTGCTCCTGAAACACACGCCGGATGCGCGCCCGCGACTCGGCAGGCTCGTCCGGCCCGATATGGTTGCCCGCAGCCCCTCGAAGCTCGACTCCGTCGAATCCCATGGCCTTCGCACGGCATGCGATCAGGTCGACCGTCCAGTCCGGACAGCCCAGCGTCGCAAAGCATAACTTCATGGTCAGTCTCCTCTTGTTGTCTCCTCATCCTCGTGCTCGCTACGGCCCGCGCTTTTTCGTGGCCCCGCGCAGGCGTTCGACTTCTTGGCCGAGCCGACGCGCTTCGGCCTCCGCGGCCTTTCGGCCCTCCGCCTCCTTTTCCCGGGCCTCGGCCGCCTCCCGGGCCATGGCCTCCGCGGCCTTTCGGCCCTCCGCCTCCTTTTCCCGGGCCTCGGCCGCCTCCCGGGCCATGGCCTCCGCGGCCTTCCGGCCCCCCGCTTCCTTCTCCCGGGCCTCGGCCGCCTCCCGGGCCATGGCCTCCGCGGCCTTCCGGGCCCCCGCTTCCTTCTCCCGGGCCTCGGCCGCCTCCCGGGCCATGGCCTCCGCGGCCCTCCGGGCCCGGGCCTCTTTCCGCCGCGCCTGGGCCTCCTCGCGCCGCCCCCGAGCCTCCTCCTCCGGTGTCAGGAGCCACTGCCGCGACACCGGATCGAACAGCCGCAACCAACCTTCACGTAGCCCCAGCTCCAGGCCCGTCACCTGGCTTCTCATCCGCCCCTCCGAGGAGGGCTCCATCGGCACATACTTCCCGGCCACCAGCCGATAGCTCTGCAACGCCGGGCTCAGATAATCCTCATAAGGGTCGAACAGAAAATACTCCTTTACGCCCAACATCGCGTAAATCGCCTTCTTCTTTCTCAGGTCCTCCCACTTCGTGCTCCTCGACGTCACCTCGATCACCAGGTCCGGCCCCTTCCCCTCCTTCCACACCTGGTAGATGCGCCGCAGCCTCTTCGGCACGCTTCGGACCACGAAGACATCCGGTGCGCAGGAGGCCTTTGCATTGCCCTCTTCGTAGTACAGCAGCAGATTCCCCGCCACGTAGACTTCGTCATCTTTGAGAAACCATTCCTCGAGCGCATGCAGCAAGTCGACCATGACTCTTCGGTGAAGGTCCGTCTCGGCCATGGGCTTCCCATCCGATTCGGGATAATGAATTTCCGGCGCTTGAATCACGGCTTTTTTCATGGCAAGTCTCCCCTGCACGCTTACGGGCAGATTTTATTCATGCCTGACGGGCCGCGCAAACACTTTGGATGCGGGAACTTGACCAGTTCGTTTCCCCGGCAGATAGAAGCTCCAGACCTTGATCCGCTTGCCAAACATCACGAAGAATCCGGGCAAACAGGCGCCATACGCCCAGAAATGCCCCTCGTCAGAAGTGCACGCGCACTTCCGAACGCGTCGATTAGGGCTCGCGGCCGCGAAGGCGCGCGATGGCCCGGCGCGCGGTGAACGATACGGTCGGCTCAGGATCGTGGAGCAGCCCTTCAAGCGCCTGAAGACCTTCGGTCACTCCGGTCTCGCCGAGGGCGTGCGCCGCGGCGCGGCGCACGGCGGGCGAGCGATGGCCGAGCTGCTGGACCAGCCACGCGGCGGCCCGATCGCCACCGGCGTGTCCGAGGGCGTGCGCGGGCATCGTCGGATAAGGACACTCCGGCGACCATTCGATCCAGCGGCCGGCCGCACTCGTCCGTTCCTCAACGCTTTCGTAGGGAAACAGGGCTGAAAGGGCGCGGACACGGACATCGGCCGAGGCCCGGGCATCCGCCAGCGCGGATACCCCGGCCTGCTGGAGCGCCTGCATGAGAATCTCCCCGTCCAACGAGGTCAGGGCCGCATCGGCTTCCAGCGCATGGGAGGCTTCGATGTCCCGGGTGCATTCCAGCAGCGGGAATACGCACTCGGGCAGGCGCAGCAGCCGGAGTGTGGCGATGGCATCGGATCGGGCCTGCGGATCGTTCTCTCCCTGGTGCTGTACGGCCAGGTGGGAGGCGATCTCTGCGAGGCCTGCGGTAGGGCAGCGTCGTGCGAGCAGGTGGGCCGCGGCGGCTCGAGAACGCGCTTCCGCGTCGCTGTGCGCCAGCGCATCGAGGGCCGGAACGACTTCCGGGCCGCGCCATCCCGCGAGAATCTGGAAAGCCTCGCGCCGCACGCTCGCATCCCTGTCCGCCAGGCCTCGGACCGTCCGTGCGAGCGTTTCCGGCGTCTCCGACTGCGCCAGGGCCCGAAACGCGAGGCGGCGTCGCAGCGGCTGTTCGTGCTCCACCTGACTCCGGAGGAGGTCCGCCTCGGGGCCCGACAAGACGAACGCGTGGAAGAGGTCGGGAAGGCAGGCCTCCGGCGGAGGAGGGTCGCTCTCGAGCGCCGCGGCCAGCGCGGGTGCAGCCTGGCGTCCCAGCAATCCCAGCGCCTCGGCCGCCTGACCCCGAAGCCTCGGATTGGCCAGGCCGCGAACGGCCTGGAGGAGAGTCGGAACGGCCCATGTCCCGGCCCCCTGAAGGACCCGGATCGCCCGGGCCGACAGAGCCTCGTCTCCATCATTCAGCCGGGCCGACAGGGCCTCGAGATACGCCTGCCCGGATGCCTGAATGGCGGGGTCCGGCGACTGGAGCGCAGCGCCCAGGACCCGCCCGCCATCCGCCCCGCGGTCGAGCAAGGCCTCAAGAAGCCGCGCCGACTCCCCGGGCGTCCCCGCAGGTTGTCGCAGGATCGGAACGAGAGGATCCTCAGGGTCCAACGATCGGTAGACGCCGTTGGAGAAGATGACCCGCTGGCCCAGGGCTTCGAGCGCCAGACGGGCATGGAGCTGGTCGCCGACGCGGTGTCCCTCCAGGACCGCCTCGAGAGGCTCGACGGCCCGCCGGTCTCCCAACGCTCCGAGCAGTTCGATGGCGAATCGGCGGACGTTGTCGTCCGGGTCTTCGAGCGCCCGGACGGCGTGCTCGAGCGCGCGGGCGTCCCGGGCCGTGCCCAGGCCCTGGATGGCGAAGGCCCGCACCCACGCATGGGGATGGGCCAGAAGCCCGATCCGCGCGGCCGAGGGGTCTTCCGACCGCCTCGCCTCGATCCGGGCCGCGGCCAGTGCGGCATGGTCCCGCACCGCCTGCGCCTTGCCTTCCGGGTCGCGGGTCGCCGCCGTATCCGAGGTCGCCTCCGGCCGACTCGCTATCTCCTCCAGCCAGAGCTGCACCGCCGGGTCCGGGACCTCGCCCAGGCAGCGGACCACGTGAAGTCGCGCCAGCCAGCCCCGGTGACGCTCGAAGCAGGCCTGCACCGCTTTCAGGCCCTCGGCCGGGCTCGACGCGACCAGCGCCGCCGCCGCCTCACCCAGCACCTGGTCCGAGCCCCCGAGAAGCGCATCGCCGGGTTGAGCCTGGACGATGCGGATGAGCAGAGGCAGCGCTGCGCCGCCCTTCAGTTCGGCCAGGCATCGAAGCGCTTGAACGCGTACCGGAGCGGATACGCCAGGATCGCCTGCTCGCCCGGCGAGAGCCGGGACCGCATCCTCGCCGAGGGCGACGAGCGCTTCACGGACCCATTCCCCCGCATCCTCGAGACGGGCCGCCAGAGCCTCCGCTTGCTCCCGAGGTGAAAGGCCTCGGGTTGCGGCCTGCCGGTAGGACTCGCGAAGCTCGGCCAGCAGCGCCTGGTCCCGCGCCAAAGGGATCATCTCCACCAGGAAGTTCTGGCCCGCTTCCGGCGCATGCTTCAAGACGGCCTCACGAGCGCGAGGTTCGTCCATGCCGCTCAACGCCACCAGCGCAGCGAAGACGGCGAAGCGATTCTCCAGAGTCGGCGGCCGCGCCGCGGTCTCGAGAAGCTCGGGCAGCGCCGTCGCATCCCGGCGGGCCCGTAACAGCTCGCCCGCCTTCAGCGCCAGATGGTAGCGCCCGGAAGACACCTGCCGGAGAAGGTCGGCGACCGGCGTGCCTTCTCCAAGTGCTGACAGCGCCGCCTCTTCCTCCGGGGTCGGCGGCGGCACACTCCCGTGCCCATGCGCCAAGTGACCCGGCCACGCCAGCGCCAGGACACCAGCCAGCCAGAGAGATTTCCACTTGGACCTCCGCATGAAGTCCGATGGTAATAGGCGCCCTCACCGTTTGCCAGAGCGGAAGCGCGCTCGCACTGCCGCTCCGGCAAATTAGACCCATCTGACGCTGGCCACTATAATTGCCGGGCGTCTCCGTCCGACTGGTCCGACTGGTCCGATGACTTTCCTGGGAGGAAAACATGAAGCTGGAAGCGGAACCCGTACTGCGCCACCGGGCGAATCTGGGAGAAGGCGCGCTCTGGAGCGTGCGGGACCAGGTGCTCTACTGGGTGGACATCATGGAGCAGAAAGTGATGGCCTTCGATCCGAAGACGGGCCGAAACCGGGCGTGGCCCGCGGGCAGCGACGTGGGGACCGTGGTCACCCGCGAGTCCGGCGGCCTCATGCTCGCCGTCCGCGATGGGTTCGCTTCGATGGACCTCAAGACGAAAAAGGTGTCGCTCCTGGCGGAGAAGAAGATCGAGGGCGTTCGATTCAACGACGGCAAGTGCGATCCCGCGGGCCGATTCTGGGCCGGAACGATGGCTTACCAGGGGACGGAGGGCGCGGGCAGCCTCTACTGTCTTGAAAAGGACCTGACCGTGCGGTGCATGATCGAGCGCGTGACCATATCGAATGGGCTGGTCTGGACCTCTGACCGCCGGACGTTCTACTATATCGACACCGTGACCTACCAGGTGGCGGCCTATGACTACGACATGGAGACGGGGAACATCAGCCGACGCCGAGTTGCGGTTGAGCTGCCGCGCGACGGGGGCGGTCCGGACGGCATGGCCATCGACGAGGAGGACATGCTCTGGGTCGCTTTGTGGGGCGGTGGTCAGGTCGCCCGCTGGAATCCGAGGACAGGAAAGCTGATCGGCAAGATCACGGCACCCTCGGCGAAGCAGGTGACCTCGTGCGCCTTCGGGGGCCCCGGCCTGAAGGACCTTTACATCACCACGGCGAGCATTGGCCTCAGCCCGGAGGCGCTCAAGGAACAGGCCACCGCGGGCTGCCTTTTCCACGCGGCAGTGGATGTCCGTGGCGCTGCCTCCTTTTCCTTCGCGGGATAGGCGCGGCTTTCGCCCCTCCTGGAGCGACCTCGAAGCCGGCGCCGACATCCTGCCGAAGCGCGGAAGCGCATCGGCTACGTGACCCTCGAAGCCGGCGTCTTTCCTAACGCCGGCGCCGGCTCGCTCCGTTTACTTGGCGGCCCGGCACAGCTATCATTCCCGCATGAAAGTCGGCGACTTCGAGCTCGATGTCTTCAGCGCCGGGCGATACCGGCTCGATGGCGGGGCCATGTTCGGCATCATTCCCAAGCCCCTGTGGGAACGCTTGATCCCGCCGGATGAGAAAAACCGGATCGAGCTGGATACCTGTTGCGTCCTGGTGCGCACGGGCGGCCAGCAGGTTCTGATCGAAACCGGATGCGGGGACAAGTTCAACGAGAAGGAGAGGGAGATTTACCAGTTCGAGCCGGGCGTGACCATCGAAAGCGCACTCGGGCGGCGCGGGGTGGACCCGGCCTCGATGGACCTGGTGGTGCTGACGCACCTGCATTTTGACCATGCGGGCGGGGCGACGAAGCGTGACGCTTCAGGCCGGGTGATACCGACCTTTCCCCGGGCGACCTATGTGGTGCAGGGAGGAGAATGGGAGGACGCTCGGAACAACTTCGGAGTGATGAAAACGACCTACCGGCCGGAAAACTTCGAGCCGATTCGCGAGGCCGGACGACTCCGGCTCGTCGAAGGCGATCTGGACCTATGCCCGGGCATCCGATTGCTGGTCACCCGCGGCCACACCCGCCATCACATGTCCGTGCAGATCGAGTCCCGGGGCGAGACGGTCCTGTTCACGTCGGACCTGATTCCCACGCGGTCACATCTGCGCGGCCCCTACGTCATGGCGTACGACCTCTATCCCCAGGAGACGATGACGCGGAAACTCGACATCCTGGCGCAGGCGGAGGCCGGGGGCTGGCGGCTGGTCTGGTCGCATGAGCCGTTCTGGCGCATGGGGCGCGTCGTGAAATCGGACCGCGGCGAGTTTGCCGCTCAAGAGGTGAAAATGATGTCAGGGTGACTCTTCAGCCTATCTGAAACCCGCCATCCGTTTCAGCGGCGGGCCTCGAAGCCGACCGTCCGCCCCAACGCGGTAGTTCAAAGTAAGCCGCTTCGCGGCAGAGGTGGCGCATCTCACCCTCGGTGAAAGCCTCCCGCGCAATCGTAACGGGAATGGCATGCGCCTCCAAGACTGCTTCAGAATTCCTCTAAAACCAATTGCTTCACAAGCAGTTAACGCGTCCGAGGCAGCTCACGGCGAGGCGCGGTCTCACAGGGAGGCTACGTCCGCCTCTCGACGCGGTGCAAGAATTGCGCCAGTATCGCCATGTATCGATCCGCTTCCTCGGCGTGGGCCATGTGCGAACTGTGCTCGAAGAGGACCCATTCCGAGCCAATGATCCCGCGATGGACGGTCTCGGCAATGGCCGGGGTTGCCTCGTCGTACCGGCCGGAGGTCACGAGCGTCGGGACACGAATTTCCCCCAGGCGGTCGATGATATTCCAGTCTTTGAACACGCCGATGACGTGAAACTCACTCGGACCGTTCATCGTGTTGTAAACTTCGGGATTCTGTGCGAGCTTGTCAAACGCACGCTGCACGCCCGCTGGAAACGGATCGAGGCGGCAGACGTGACGGCGGTAAAAGACCATCATCGCCTCCTGGTAGGCGGGTTCGCTGGTCGTTCCCGCTGTTTCGTGTTGCAGAAGCGTTTGTTGCACGTCGGGCGGGAGGGCCGCACGGAGACGGTTCGCCTCGGCCACCCATTGCGGCATACTGGCGGGCGAGCTGGCGACGATGAGGCTCACCAAGCCCGCTGGTTGGGTTAAGGCATATTGCATCGCCAGCATCCCACCCCAGGACTGCCCGAGCAGGTGCAGCCGATCGAGGGCGAGCGCCCTCCGCACAACCCCAACCTCCTCAACAAACAAGTCGACGGTCCACAGCGATGGATCATGGGGTTGATCGGAGTTCCCACACCCCAACTGATCGTAGAAGATGACGCGACGCCCGGTAGCGGCCATCCTCTCCAACGACTCGATGTAATCGTGCGGGATGCCAGGTCCCCCATGCAGGCACAGGAGCGGCAGCTTGCCCGGCGCTTCGCGGTCCCCGACTATACGATACCACACCTTATAGCCGCGGAATGGAATGTAACCCTCTGTGCAGGGCATTGCTGCATCCATGGTGTATCTCCTTATTCCTCATGACCAGTGCCGAACGTCTGATGAGAAGGATCGGGCCGAGAACCCGCCAGGCGTATACTTGTCTGGGGCCCTGAAGCGTGGAAAAAACGGTCCGATCAAGGATCGGCACGGCCAACGTTCTTTTGGCAACAGCCGCGGGGAGGATGCGGCTTATCGATACACGGGTAGGTAGCGGTAGTAGACTTCGAGGCAGAGGGTATACATGCAGGTGACGTAAACACGGCCGCCATGGCCGCCGAACTGCGTGCCTGCGGGCTCCCAGCTTCCCGCGTACTTGCCCTGCCGCACCTGCCGGTCCACCAGCGGCATGGAGAATCCGGCGTTCCAGGTCTCCCATCTTTTCCCGCCCATCTGGTACATGCCCAGCGTGCCATAGTACAAGTAATATTCGCTTCCAATCTGGGGTCCCGTCGTGGAAATGACGTCCGCGATTTTTTGCATGACCTCATCCTCGGGCGACCTCATGCCGAGGAAGACGTGGCAACAGAGGCCGGCGCCGGTCATCGCGCTGCTCCCCTGCCCGCGGGCGCTGTAGCCCGTGACGCCCGTCGTCGGGTCCAGCATGTCATCGGCGAACTTCTTCATTTTCTCGATGGTCTCCTCCGGGATTTTCAGCCCGGCGACCTTTGCGGACTTGATGGCGAAAATCTGCCAGCCGGAGACGGACATATCGTTCCCCGGGCCGCCGTAGCCGAACCCGCCGCCCGGGGCCTGGACCTTGACGATGTAATCCACGCCGGCCTGGGCCGCGTCGCGGGCGAGCGAGCGCTCCCCCGCCATCCCGTAGGCCTCGGACATGCCCATGGTGCAGATGCCGTGTCCGTACATCACGCCGCCGTGGGTCCAGGCGCCGTCGTGCGATTGCTGCTGCCGCAGCCAGCTCACGGCTTTCTGCACGTTTTTCTGGTACTTGCCGGTGACCTCGGTGTAGCCTGCGCCCTCGAAGGCCAGGAGGGCCAGGCCCGTCACGGCGAGGTCCGCAGGGCCGGCTGCTCCGTTTTCAAACTGGCCGTCCGCCGACGAGGACCAGTGGCCGTCGCTCTGCTGCACCCGCGCGAGGAACGCCAGGGCCGCTTCGACGGCCGATTGGGTCTGCTTGTTTCCACCGCCGGCCTTGAGCGCCCGTCCCCGGCCCGCGGCGGTCTTCCTGAGCCCGAAGGCGCCGACGTTCCGGCCCGGGCCGCCCACGTCGCCCTTCACCATCATCGTCGCTCCCTCACCCAAGGGCGCCGTGATCATCCCGTCCAGCACCGCCTCGGCCGCCTCCACCGCCGCCTGCCCTTCCTCCTCCATCATCGCTCCAAAGTCCTGCGCCTGCTCCGCCGTCGTGCCGGCCGGCACCGCGTCCGCCTCGGCGACCGCCGGCGCCGAAAATTCAGAGACCTGCGCTTCCGTCACCTCCGCAACGTTCGCGAAGATTTCCTCGATTTTCTTCGGATCGATCGGTTTCTCGTCCTTCTCCAGAATCGACGTCTCGATGATCAAGTCCTCCTCCGGATGCTGGCCCCAGTTCATCCGGAACGTCATCATGATGAGCACCAACAGAACGTGAATGGCGATGGAAAACGTGTACCAGGGCATCGACTTGACCTTCTGCACGATCCGGTACGTGATCGAGCGAGGATTGACGTCGGCGGTGCGGAACGACAGTGCGAGCCACAGGGCCTGGAAGAAGGCCTTGAGGGACTCCGAGATTCGCTCAAACGAGAATCCTGGATTCATGGGTGCGACTCGCCGAGAGGAAGAAAGGGATGGCCCATGCGTTACAACACCTTACAAATCTCTAAAATATAAAAACTCACCTGGTAAAGTCAAGGCATTAAATTTTTTTCAGAGGATGGAGTCGGACGGCCGTCAGGCCGTGCTTCAGTCGCCTCAGGATTCCAGGATTTCCACATTGGCACGCGGCAGCACGAACTCCCGCCCATCGGGCGTCTTCATCTTGAGAATGCGGACCACAGCGCCGCTGGCGACCCGCACCGGCTGAGGCGGCATCTCCGTAACCATCCCCAGTTCACCGAAATAGGGCTGGCGCACCGCACGGACCCGGATACCCGGGGCGAGAATTTTGGCTGCCGGGCGGCCCGGCGTCTCGGCCGCGGCCGCTTCTCCTTCCTCCCTGGCGACATGGGGCACGAGAATCTCGGGACGGACCGCACCGGCCCGAATCTGCGTTGCCCCATGCAGGGAGGCGAAACGGCCCTCCAGGCGCCGCAATAGCTCGAACGTCCTTCGAGCCATGCGGATGCTCCCGAATCCCTCGGTCACCACCAGCGTCGCCGGCACGTCTTCATCCCCGGTGACCGCTACGCCGATCTCTTCGCCCAGGTAGGCCGTGAGGTCCTCGTCCCGAATGCCACCGACGACGACCCCTGCAGCGCCCATCTCCCCCACCCGCCGCAGCGTGTCCACCGACAGGCAAGCCCCACCCACGAGGACCTTTCCCGCTAGACTTCCTTGCAGCGCGTCCACGCGGAGGTCGCCGTCATCCGGCGAATCCACCGCCATCCGAATCTCGCCCTGACGCTCCCCGCCCACCCCGAAGATGCCCTGGATCAAGGCCCCCCGGGTGCGGATCACGACGCCCTGGCTCGCCTCCACCTCCTCGACCCGGCCCGAGACATAGGCGGTGACTTCGATCGGTGAGGGAGGCCTTCGGATTCCCAGGTGGCCCGTGGCCTCTGCGATATACTCGACGGTGCCCGAAAGAGGCGACCGGACCTCGCTCCGGAACAGGCCGAAGAGACCGGCACTTTCCGCCAGCAGGCAGCCTCGTTCCACCCGGTCTCCGACTTTCACCTTCAGTTTTCCCCGCAGCTCGTCCGGCTCCATCTGCATTCTTTCCGCCAGTCGGACCGTTTCGAGGTCGCCCGGCAGTTCCGCACGGGCCACCACCGTGTCGTGGGACACCCACTGGCCACGCTCGACGAGAACTTGACCGGCCACCGGCAGCCGTCGTCGCTTGAGAACCACCTGGTCGGGGCTGACGGTCAGCCCGGGTGCATAGGCAGTCGCCATCTCATGGGCCTCTTCAGGGTTCTTGCAGCCCGAACGCTTCCATGGCGCGGCGGTTGGCCATCACCTGTCCTGCCGGATCGACCTCGAAGGCGAGGGGCCGGCCCCTTCCATCGAGGAGAATCCCAGCGTGTCCTCCACGGGCCCGGGTTTCGAGGGGTCTGCCGGGACCCGCTCCGATGTCGACCTGGCGGTGGCAAGGAGAAAGTCGGACCGTGGATTCCTCGCCGGGCTTCAATTCGAAGCGAAGCAGTTCGCCCGCCTTCAGGATTCCGGCCTGCCCGCGGCCGCCTAGGTCGAACTCCAGCACGGGCGTGCCCGGCTTCAACCTCCGGTAAACGGGGCACAGGCTCGTGCCCAGGGGCACGAGGCAGTCTCTTTCGAAGATTTCCAGAGCCGCTTTCTCATGCACCTGGCTGAACACGCCCAGGTGCGGCATCATGAAAATGCTATCCACGGCCAGCTCCGTAACTCCGCACGGCTCAAAGGCATCCAGGAGCATGAGCGCCGCGGCCCGGCGGTCCGGCGCATGGGAGAGGACCCCTCCGGACCCGATGATCATTCCTATATTCATCATGTCAATGAGCGACCCGCCCGGGCCTTCCTGCGAGAAAAATTCCGCGATCGTCCGCTCCTTCTGCACCCCTTTGAGGCCCACGGCCAGCATCCGGTGATGCCGGAAGGCGAGCCTCAGGGCCTCCCGCGCCACGGCCTGCTCCACCAGCAGGTCGCTCAACTCCTCCGGGATGGTGGTCGGCCGGATCATCTTGTTTCGCAGCGACTCCTTGATGCGTGCACGGCTCGCCTCGAAAGGCAGCCAGCGGCAGATGTTCTCGATCCCCGCCTCCCGCAACACGTTGGAGACCGAATAGCTCATCCCGAGATTGGCGCTGACCGTGCGGTTGAACACGCCCGCGCAGACGGAGAAGACGTCCGTGGTCGCGCCTCCGATGTCCACCGCCAGAAGGTCCGTGCCGCGCTGGCGGGCCGCTGCCTGGGTCATCAGGCCCACCGCATGCGGCGTCGGCAGAATCTCCACCGACGTCGAGGCCATCAGTTGGTCATAGCCCGGGGCGTGCGACATGACGTGGCTCAGAAAAACCTCGTGGATCGCCTCACGCGCAGGTCCCAGGTTCTCCCGCTCCAGCACGGGCCGGAGATTCTCCACCACCCGGTAGCCGAAGCGGTCTGCCAGGAGCTTTCCCACGGGTTCCGCGGCGTTGCGGTTGCCCGCGTAGACCACGGGAAGGCGGAGGGTCGTTCCGAACCGCGGGCGCGGGTCAGCGCTGAGCAGGATTTCCGCCAGCTCGATCACGTGGGACTCGGTGCCGCCGTCGACGCCGCCGGAGAGCAGCACGATATCGGGCCGGAGATGCCGGACTCGAGCGACACGCTCGTGCGGCCGGCGTTCGTCATCGATGGAAACGACGTCCATGACAATGGCCCCTGCGCCCAAGGCGGCCCGCTGGGCCGACTCCGCAGTCATGGACCGGACCACGCCAGCGACGATCATCTGAAGGCCACCGCCCGCGGAGGACGTCGAAACGTAAAGGTCAATGCCGTCGCTATCGCTCGCGGGCCGGCGGAAACGAAGAGAACCGACGCCGCGGTCGTCCCCCGCCAAGAGGCGGCGGCCTGAAAGCTCCTCGACTTCCGTCACCGCGTTCCGCGCCCCTACCGTCACGTCCTCGAACGGCGCTTCTACCGTCGTCGGCGCTTCGCCCCGGTGCGTCTGACGCCATCCGCCCGGCGTCCGCTCGAACAGCACCGCCTTCGTCGTGGTCGATCCGCAATCGGTCGCCAGCACCGCGCGAAGGGATTGAGGATCGATAGAAGAGGCTGCTGGAAGCGCCATGGAATGCAGTTTTTCTGATGCACGATGAATGGCCAGGACCCTGGCCCGCAACGATTCCTGGTTTGAATTGCAAAAGCGGACTTTTTGCAATTCAAACCGTTCATGCCTGTTCAAGGCGTTTTTTCAGGTGGCCCGCGAACTCGCCATGCCGCCGGGACGCCAGGCCTTCACCGAGCCCCTTCATGACCGGGGCCGTGTCCCCGGCCAGGAGATTTACTGGTGACGGCACATAGACGGTTTCTTCGACCAGCTCCGTTTTTTTCAGGTGGGGCATCGCGGCATACCGGCGCTCAAATTCATCCGGCGTCAGGCGATCGCGGTTGACCAGAGGTAGAATTTCACCCGATGAACGATCCGATGTGACAGGCTTTGAGGTGGTTGTGGGCATGGCGGATTCCCTCCGTGACCCCTTTATCGTACCGGAACACTGCGCGGCCAGCAACGTGCCTTCTGAAGCGAGAAGCAAGGAGCGGGAAGCGGGCAGAAAGGGACCCGGAAACCAGAGGACGAGCGGGCCAGGGGGCCAGGGGACAAGGGACTCCGACCACGGTAGACAGCTCCCTGCTCCCCGCTCCTTGCTTCCATCTTTCGGTCTTGTCCACGGGCCCTGGACTCCTAAGATGCAGGGCCAACGAGACGGCGGAAGAAGTTTTTTTCGGATGGGGCGGCAACCGCAGCCATGCCAACCTCGCCTACCATGGTCTCTTCGCGACATCCGTCCCCTGGGTTGCGGGCCCTCAGCCTCGCCAGCGCGGCCGCGGCCGCCGCCGTATTTCTTGCCCTATTCCATCTCGGCCGCTACGACGGCTACAACGCCTGGCCCACCCGTTACCACTTCCCTGACGCCCTCCGGGTGGGACCCGGCGGCCTTTCGCGTTTCGAGGCTTTTAGGTTCCTGGCTTTCGCCGCGGCGACGCCCGCCGCGATGGCGACCGCGGCCGCGTTGATCCTCGCCCGTTTCGCCGGCGCGGGCAGCGGACCCGGCTCGATGGCTTCCATCCTCGCCTGCCTCTCTCGAGCCGTGTGGCCATTCCATTTCCTGTGGCTGCTTCCAGCCTCCTACCTCCTTGGCGGCGCGCCCAACATGGCTTGGCTCTTCGCCTTCATCTTCTGGACCTCGCTGTCCGCCTTGCTTCTCGGCCTTTTCTGGCCCGGGCGACCGAGACCCGTCTCGTCCGCATCGCAGGACGCCGCATCCCGGCCCGGAGACCAGGCCCCTGACGCCCTGCCCCCGCCGTCCCGGAAAACCATCGCCATCCTGGCTGCCGGTTGCATCGCTTTCATCCTCCTCTTCTCCATCCTGACCATCCTCCAGTACCACGCCGGCAACCTCGGTTACGCCGATTCCGGCTTCGTTGCCGAAGCGCTCTGGAACACGCTGCACGGGCGCTTTCTCTACGCCCACGGCTTCCATCCTCCCATGCTGCTGGCGGACCATTTCTCGCCCATCTGGCTCGCTTTGCTCCCTTTCTACGCCCTCGTGCCGAGGCACGAAACCCTCATCGTCGCCAGCGCCGTCGCCATCGCCCTTGCCGCCGTGCCCCTGTTCGTCCTCGCGCGCCGGGAGTGGAAGGACGACCGTTCCGCGCTCTGCCTCGCCATCGCCTTCCTCCTCTTCCCCGGCGCCCAGCACGAGGTCTCCTCCTACAGCTACGGCTTCCAGGCGGAAGTCGTCGCCATCCCCTTCCTCGCCTGGTCCTGCTCCAGTCTCCGGCAAAAAAAATGGAAGTCCTTCTGGCTCGCTCTCCTCCTCACCCTCGCTTGCAAGGAGACCTTGACCGCGGTCGTCTTCGGGATCGGGCTCTGCCTCGGGGTGCTCCAGGGCGACTGGCGGCGCGGCCTCGCTGTCATGGCCATCGCCGTCGCCTGGCTGTTCGCCGTCACGAAATGCCTCATCCCCTGGCTCAAGGGAGGCGCCGGCGACTATTATCAGCTCACCCACTTCTACGGACACCTCGGCGGCAGCTTCTCGGACATCCTCGCCACCATCTTCAAGCAGATCGCCACCGCCCCGATCGACACCGCCAGGAATCTCTTCCATCGAGAGGTCTGGATGTTCCTGGCCCAGATGCTGCTTCCTCTCGCCTTGCTGAGCCTGCTCTCGCCCGCCGCTCTTCTCATGGCCTTCCCGAACTTTTTCATGATGCTCTTCAGCCAGAAGCCGCACTTCTTCTCCATCTTTCACCACTACAAGGATGCCCTCGTCGTTGTTCCCTTCTTTGCGGCCGCCATCGGCGTCCGCTTCGCCTTCGAAGGCCGCGGCTGGGCCGGCTCGCTGATCGCACGCCTGCGCCCGGAAGCCGGGGCTCGGCGCGCTGCTGTCCTGTGCGCGGTATCACTCGGCCTCCTCGCCGCTTCTTTCCTCCATGCCTATTACTTCGGCCCCACCCCGCTCTCCAAGACGTTCGAATCGAAGCTCGTCACCCTCACCCCCAAGAGCCTCGCGCTCGCCCGCATGAAGGACCGCATTGGACTCGACGCCTCGGTGGCCACCACGCACCGGGCGGGGGCGCATTTCACCGACCGCCGCCAGCTCTACGTCCTGCGGCTTCCCGCGACCCTTCGTCCCGACATCATTTACGAGGCGGATTACATCCTGCTGGACACGAACGACCCCTGGGGCGATCCGAAGAACGAGCTCGTGCCGCCGATCCTCGAGACGCTCAGGAAGCGCCCGGATTTCCGGCTCGTCGCCCGAGAGAGCACGTTCGTCCTCTACCAGAAAACAGGCAAGGAAAAGCCTCCATGAAATCTGCGGCGCCCTTCGGGCTCACGGATTTCAGATTTGCCCTCCCCACTTTGTCCCTCCCGCGCTTGTCCCTGTGGCAGGGGTCCCGCTGGGATTCAGGCGTGGGGGCGTCTGGACAACGGCTAAAGCCGTCACTGCAACTTTCGCTGCGGCCTCCCGCACCTGTCCCTGCGGGAGGGATGCCGCTGGGAGTCAAGCCGCGTTAAGATCGCCCGATGGATGAAGCGTTATTCCAATACGTTTCTGCCTTGGCATCTCGCCGGAGTTTCTTCTAGACTCCAGGGGGAAGCGTTAGAGTCTTAGGGTGTCACTTCTCCGCGCCCCGCGCCGCGCCGCGCCCACTACATGGGCACCCGGTGGGCACCCGGTGGGCATCCGGCGGAGAAGTTGAAAGGTGCCCCGCCAGACTTGTCCCCGTGGGAGGCGGGTCGGGTGTCCGTTGATTCCTGAACGCTGAACCCTGACACCTTTTGCACCTTTGTTGGGTTGCGGGCTTCGCCCCCTTAAGGTGCTCCCGTTCCTATAGCCTCGGAGGTGCGATCGATGATGCGTTTCCTTGCCGTAGGGATTCTGGCCCCGCTTCTCGGGTCAGCCGGAGATGCCGGTGCAGAAACGGTGACTCTGGTGCGGGGGGGGCAGCCGGCGTGTTGCGTGGTGCTGACCGAGGCCGCGCGGAAGGCCCAACCACAGGCGTGGTGGGCGGAGGCGGACGCCGTATACGAGCGCTGGGCCGGGGAAGACCTCGCGACCTATCTCAAGAAGATCAGCGGGGCGGAGGTTGGCATCGGGTCATCGCCAACCCCCGGGCTCGTCCCAATCTATGTTGGCTCCGCTGCCGGCCAGGTCGCCTTGAGCACAAAGACCCCGTTTGGCGACGGATACCTGATCGAGGTAGGGACCGAACGAGTCACCCTCGTGGGTGAGTCGGGTCGAGCCACTTTCTACGCGGCCGCGCAGCTCCTCCACGAGCTGGGCGTGCGATGGTACGCCCCCGGCGAGACCGGCGAGGTCGTCCCTCTCCGGTCCACGATCGAGCTGGCCGCCAGCAAAGTCGAATGCGCGCCAGACTACTGGACCCGTAACCTGGGCGGCGGGGAAGGCGACGTCGGACGCTGGGTGCTCCGCAACCGGCTGGGAGGCCCCATGCTCGGCCAGGGGCACGCCTGGGACTCCTACATGGGGAACGGAAAGTATTTCAAGGAGCACCCCGAGTACTACCCCATCGTGGGCGGGAAGCCGTTGCAGGCCCAGGCCAACCTGTCGCATCCGAAGGTGGTGGAAATCTTTGCCGAGGGGATAGGGAATATCTTTCGAGGCCATCCGGAAATCTCCTCCGCCTCCTTCTGTCCGGACGACGGGCTGTTGCTCGATGAGCGGCCGGAATCGCTCGTGCTGGACGGCGGCCGGCTGGACCCGCTGTTCAAAGTCCCCAACATGACGGAGAGCCTGGTGAATTTCGGCAACCAGATTGCCCGGAGGCTGGAGAAGGAGTTTCCGGGGCGGCTGCTGGGTTTTTACGTCTACGCCAACTACAACCTGCCGCCGGCGCGGATGGCGGTGCATCCGATGCTGGTGCCGATCGTGGCGCCCATCGCCTTCAACCGTTACAGCAGCATCGGCAACCCGGCGTCGCCGACCTCGTTGATGCTCAAGGAGAACATCCTGGGATGGTCGGCGAAGAGCCCGCACCTGGGCTTCTATCTCTACAACTTCAATCTGGCGGACACGGCCATGCCGTTCACCCGCCGACTGGCGTGGTCCAAGGATTTTCCGAACCTATACGCCTGGGGCGCGCGGTACGCGACCATCGAGACGCTCCTCAACTGGCACACGATGATACCCGGCAACTTCGTGGCGGCGCGCCTGCTGTGGAACACCCGGGAGAGCCCGGAGGCGATGCTCGACGAGTTCTACCCGGGCTTCTACGGGCCCGTCGCGCCATTCATGCGAGAATACAACGAGACCCTGGAAACGGCCTACGAGACCACCTCGGCCTACGCGGGCAACCTGTGGTCCATGCACCGCATCCTGACCCCGGCCGTGATGAAAAAGCTGGACGAAAGCTTGAAAAAAGCGGAGAAGAAGGCGCGGGACTTCTCGCTGATCGCGCGGCGGGTCGAAATCGCCCGCCGCAGCCTTGAGTTCGCCCGGCTGTGGTTCGCCGCTCGCGAGGCGCTGAACCGCTTCCGGTTTCTGGAGGCCGAGGCCGGGGGCCGGGACTTCATCGAGCACTACCGGGCATCGAACGCCCGTTTCCCTTTCTTTTATTGCGGGTACATCGAGTCGTATTTCAAGGAGTTCCACCTGCGGTCCCTCGAGGACGCGGGCCGCGTCGCCCGGACCGGCCAGGTCATCTACCAGTTCCCGGACCGCTGGCGGGCGTTCCTCGATGACATGAAGGCCGGATCGAGATTGGGGCTCTACCGGCCCGAGGTGCGCACGGACTCGTGGATCGAACTGCGGACCTATTCCGCGAGCCTGGACGAGCAAGGTTTTCCCTTTTTCCGGGGGGAAATCTGGTATCGGCACGATTTCGAGTTGCCGCGGGCCTCGGCCCAGGCCGGTGCTCTCCACCTCTGGCTCGGCGGCGTGGATGCCATCGCCCACGTCTACCTGAACGGGGAAGACCTGGGCTCCCACCCGGTGGCCAATTTCGGTCCGCTCGATTTGGATATCACGAAGGCGGTCCGGCGTGCGGGCCGGAACGTGCTGGTCGTGGCGGTGGATAACACCCCGATCAACGAGTTGGGAACGGGTGGGCTGGTCCGCCCGGCGGTGATCTATGCCCAATGAAATCCGCTGCGCCCTCCGGGCTCGCGGGTCCCATCTTTAGGCTCGATCGTAATCTTTTTCAAAGGCCTGCAAGAGCCTTTTAGCAGGGCAGGGTTCAAGGGGACTCTGCCACGGATGTCCTCGTCACTTCGGCCGCGGGTACTGGTAGCGATAGATGCGTACGGCATCGGGTGCCTGTTGAATTTGCCAGGGCTTGACTTCCGCTCGACCGCCGACCTCGGCACGGAAAAGGTCGAGCGCCTGCCTGCCCTGCCTGCGCCACGAGCGTCGTCCTTGATTATACCCAGATTCCCATAACACCGGGGCTTCGGCTGCTATGGGAATCGCTAAGCCCCTTACCGTCAACATTTGGAAAGAAAGGGCTTAACCGTACCTGCGCGCAAGCCTATAACTTCCGCAATGTTGGACGCGTCTCCAACAATTGGTAATCGGCGTAGAAAAACAAGTTCGGCGTCATTGAGCACGTCGTGAAAAGCATCCCACACATACTCGCTTTCGTAGCCTTGCTCGCGGTGTATCACGCCACGGGGGTACTCTGGGGTGGGAATGCCAAACTGTATTTCATCATCGGGATGCTTGTGCTTTACGGCGTCGTGGGAGTTGTCTGTTCATCATGCGTCGACGTTTGCGGGCGGCCGTTCAGCGCATGGACGACGGGAGTCGGGCAGAGTTACTACGCGAGCATGCAGAGGTTGCGGAGGAGTTGGCACCGAGTGCCACAGTTCCCTGGCTATGGAGAGTTCTGGACGCGGTTCTGCGCATTGCTTTTGCGTTTGGTCCGCCAGTCGTTGTCTCGCTTGCACGATGGCAGCCGTTGTCATGGGAGAGCGAGTTCACCGGATACCATTTGGTTGCGATGGCGGGCGGGGTTGGCGTTTACTTGCTCGGTCGAGCCTACGTCATCAGGCAGTGGCGGCGGGGGCATGGAGTATCGAATGACAACGCCGAACCATGCGCTGCACCGAATGGCGGCCCCGCCACGCAGCTCGGCAATTCGGGAGTCACGGAGGGGCCGCCATCGGTGAGATGAATCGTTCGGCCCTGCGGGCGCAAGGCAAACTCCCAAGACAAGGAGACCCAACCCCAAGACAGAGAACTCCAAGACAAGGCAGATGGCCATTAGGCCCTCAACCCGTGATAGAGTATAATGACCGATATGAGGTCTTCGCAGACCCACAAGAGATGACGTGAGCAACAACATACCAAGGAATGCATCACCATGCCCTTCACGATTGACATAGAGCAAGAAGACGATGGGCGCTGGCTCGCTGAAATTCCGGCACTTCCTGGGGTGCTGGCGTATGGGGCCACCCGCGAAGAGGCCATTCTCCACGTGCAAACCTTAGCGTTACGCATCTTAGCCGACCGTCTCGAACACGGCGAACCTGTCCCCGCGATGGGGGATGTCTTTGCGGTGGTCGCGTGAGCCAGTGGCCTGCCAGTGTTTGCCTTCCACGACAACGACGAAATCGGCCCACGGATGCTTGCACGCATAGCCAAACGCACAGGTTTGACCCCGGAAGATTTATGATACTCCTGCACAACGGGACCATGAGAGGAGGTCCGCGATGTGTTGAGGTCCCGAACCAAGGGGGGCAGCAGGCGGGGCCAAGGCTCTGTACCCAGGCGGGGCCGAACCAGGCACTGGAGCCGACGCCCTACAGCTTACGCTCGTTCCTCGCTTCAGCTTTCGGGCGCGGCTCACCGCCAGCGTTAGCTGTGGTTGAGGAAGAAGAAAAGATAGCTTGGGGAAATTGGAGGCCTGTTACGGCAATTCTCATCGGCCCTATAGTGTTTTCCGTCACAATCGGCGCTTGATGGCCGGGAATACGAGGCCGATAACCAAAATTTATCCGCCGCCTGCCCCTGAGCGAAGCGGGGGGAAGGCGGAACGGCGCGTAGCGCCTATGTCCAGGCAGATGGCTCGCTCATTTTCCGTCTGCTCCCTCCTTCACGATGGCCTTGCCCAGAACTTCAGGCCCAACCCTGGCGGCTAAGCGGAAGCTTTTATTGAAATTCGCCGGCAGGCGGATTTCACAAGAAATGCAGACGCCCGAAGGGCGGCGGCATTTCTCCTCCGGGCTCGCGGATTTCAGATCAAGAAATGGCAGAGGCCGAAGGCCGAGGCCATTTCTCGCTGCGCCCTCTAGGCAGAGCCGCCGTTGACGCTCGTGCCGCAGACGATCAGGGGCCACTTCCACAGATTCTGGCTCAGGCCCGAGGCGTCCTTCACCGAGGCCTCGCGGTAGGTGGAGATGAACGACCAGCGGTCAGCGCCCGTGCGGTTGGGATGCGAGCTGTGCACGGCCTGATCGTGGAAGAAGACGCAGTCGCCGCGCTGGACCGGCACGCTCGTGACGGGCCAGCCCTCGAGGTCCTTCTCGTCGATGCGGTTGCCGAAGGCCTCTCCCACCACTTTCTTGGGGAATATCCGGCGGTGGGACCCGGGCACGAACTTGAGACAGCCGTTTTCCGGGGTGGCGTCATCCAGAGCAATCCAGACGGACGTCTTCGTCGAGCCCTCCCAATAGAACCAGTCCTGATGCCAGGGCGAGCTGAAGCTGGTGGCGTTGTCCTTGAATACCGCCTTGCCGCTCAGGAACTCGACGTTGGGACCGACGACCTGCCGGAGAATGGGGGTGACCTGCTGATCCCGCATGGCCTCCAGGAGCGTCGGGTGCAGGCGATCCCGCGCCCAGACGCGCACGCCGCTGGCGGCCAGGCCGCGGGCATCCAGCTTGCCGGATGCCTTCTCCTCTTCGAGGACACCCTTGAGCACGGCCTTCCATTGGAGCATCGTCTCCGGGTCGTAGAGCTTGCGGGCCACGATGAAACCGTCGCGGTTGTAGGCGGCGATTTCTTCGGATGAAAGGACGCGGCTGCTTTCCGCAATGGCGGCGCTCATGAGTTCACCTCCGGGTTGGCATCGGACTAACGGCTCAAGAACTTGTGGATGATTGTAAGGGGCCCGGGCGCGCTCGGCAAGGAGCGATTGAAATCCGATGCGCCCTTCGGGCTCGCGGATTTCACAGCCGGGATCGGCCCGGCTTCGGCGGCCCAACCCTGGCGGGCAAGCAGAAGTCTCTAACTCAAATTTCCTGCTTCTTGGTTTCGCTTGGATCATCCCGACTGAGCGCACGTCGGCATCGGAATCGGGATCGAAAGAGCTCCTGAGACTTTCCTTTGGTCCCCTGATGCCCTGGCTCTCTGGCCCTCTGGCCCGTTTCTCCCCGCTTCTGACTTCCCGCTTCTCGCTACCTCGTGGGAGGTTCCTCCAGGTTCGCGTAGGTTCGCCCTTTCCAGGCCAGGCCCCGGCCGAAGCGGTATCGATAAAAGGAGCTGAAGGCGATGGCGTGCAGCATCACGGTACCGAGGGGCAAGGTGAAGACGTGGCGGACCGGGAGTCGAAACTGGAGCAGCGTGCCGGCATAGAGGATCGCCATGAGGCCAGTCACGGCCGCAGCAAGGACAAAAGGGATGCCCGCCGAGGGCCCGACGCACAGGAACGCCGGGGGGAGAAGCACCATGCTGGTCCAGAGGAACATGCCGCCGAGCATCTTCGGAGCGGAAAAATTCGAGGCGGGATAGAAATTCTTGCTGAATCCCTCCCAAATCTCCGCCAGGGAGCTGTACATGCGGGTACGCACCAGGCCCTCGTCGTAGGCCAGCCAGATCTTGTAGCCCCTGCGCTTGACCTGCCGGCCGATGCCGACGTCGTCGACCATCTCGTTGCGGATGGACTCGTGCCCGCCGACGTCCTGGTAGACCCGCGTGCGGACGAGGATGAAGGCGCCGGCGGCGAGGACCAAGTTCGAGCGCGGGTCATTGCACCGATAGACGGGGAACAGGGCGGCGAAAAGAAGCCCGATGGGCGGAAGGACCACGCGCTCCCAGAAGCTCTCGCAGTCGAGGCCGGGCAGCAGCGAGAAGAGGTCAATCCTGCGCGCCAGGGCGAAGCCCATGGCCTTGCGGACCGAATTGGGCCGGTGCAGGATGTCCGCATCGGTCATCAGCAGCCAATCACCCCGGGCAGCCTGCGCCGCCTGGTGCAGCGCCCAAGGCTTGCCCACCCATCCCGGCGGCAGGTCCGCCGCCTCGATCACCCTCAGACGGTTGTCCTCCGCCGCGATCCGGCGGGCGATCTCGCCCGTCCGGTCCGTGGAATGATCGTTGACGAGCAGGACTTCGAAATCCGGGTAATCCAGCGCCAGGAGGGACCGCAGCGAGGTCTCGAGGATTTCCTCCTCGTTGCGGGCCGGGACAAGGATGGAAACGCGCGGCCACTCCGCCGGGGCATCGGGCAGGCCGAAGCGCTGGAACTCCCGGTGCGCCCGGAGCGAAAGGATGGCGCGGGCGAGGACGAGCAGCCAGCCCGCCAGACAAAGGAGCAAGCTGATGGAGGCGATGAACATTTTGAGAAAGCGCTTCGCCTTCTCAGAAGAAGAAGGGATTCGACCACGCCTTCTTGCCGTCCGCACCGGCGATCTCGACACGCAGGTATTTCGTTCCCGGCTGCACCACGTGCTCGCCTTCCGTCACCCAGCCGCCGTCCTTCGCGGGCACGTAGGAGCCCCGGTAGCGCTGCGCCTTGAAGGAAATGGACTTCACGGGATCGCACCACACGTGGATGCGGTGGGTATCGATGGTCTCGCCGCTGCGTCCCTTCACCTGCGTGGGCGTGATCTCGATGTCCCGGATCTCGGGGCCCAGGGAGGAGTAGAAGCAGCCCGTCTTCAGGGCCTGGAGGATGGACCCCATGGTGAGGTCCGGCGCCTTCACGTTGATCCAGGCGTGAAAAACGTCGTGGTCCACTCCATGCGAATCGTCCGCGGCAATCCCGAACTTCGGGCCGATCTTCTCCAGAACCTCGTCCCAAGTCGATTCCGAAAAGCCTTTGCCGATGAGTTGCTGGCACGTGTCGTTGTAAACCTCCACCGCGAAGAATCCATGGATCGGCAGAAGGTCCAGGATCGTGTGGCCCAGCCAGTAAGGATGGCACATCACCGCCTCGCCGCCCTGCGCCCGAATCTGCTCGATGGCCTCGTTCGGATGCACCCGTTCCGTCCGGATCGGCTCGTGGATGTCGATGGCCACGATGTGATACAACTCGCCGCTGTAAGGGTTCTCCGGGTGAACCTCACTTCCCGAGATGGCCAGGAAGTTCGTACGGCTCTCCTTGGATACGTCGCTCACCTTCCCGTGGTCCGTGAGGACGAGAAACGAGTAGCCCCGATCCCGGTAGGCCGAAAAACGGTCGGCGATGGAAAGCCGCCCGTCCGACACGGTGCTGTGACTGTGCGTATTCCCGCGATACCACTGGCCCGCGGTGCGAAAAGGGTTGACGCCTTTCATGGGGGTATGTTTCCTCTGAGTGGAATTCGGGGACGGAGATGCATCCGTGCCTCCGTCCCCGAATTCCAGGGCAACGTCCGGGGATACTACCAGGGGGCCGTCGATAAAGCAATCTTGAGGGGAGGCCAGGCTTCCTTATAATGAGTACTCGACCCTGGAAATACACCAGCACTTCCCTGGTCGAGTAGTGTGCATCAGACTTCACGGAGGCCAAGATGGGACGCATCCGGGGTTTCATCCAGGTGGACGGACGCCAGTGCTGGGCGCTTTTCGATTCCGGCGCGAGGAACAGCTATGTCACCCGAGACGTGGCCAGGATTCTCCTCTCCTGGAAGCTGCCTTTCAGCCAGACGGCAGTCCTCGGCGGGCAGGCCCACCTGGTCAGTGAAATGTGTGCGCTCGTGGGCCAGATCGAAGACCATTGGGTCCAGACCAACGCCAGGGTGCTCGACGAGATCGGCACGGATGAGTCGGGCAAGCCCATCGAAATCCTATTCGGGGCCTTGGCCATGCAGGAATGGGGTATCCGGCTGGACTTGCAGAACGAGCGGCTTGACCTCACGCATTACCCGAGAGAATTCCTTGAATTCTGAGGGCCATTTCCACTGGAGTTTCCGGCGCGGACTCTTTATGCCCGCGGGCGATTAGCTCAGATGGCTAGAGCGCTTGCCTTACAAGCAAGAGGTCACTGGTTCGAGTCCAGTATCGCCCATGAGAAGCCCGTGCGGCGCTTCCCGCGCCGCACGGGCTTCTCAGATTTTGGGCGTTTGGGGCGTCAAACCTGGAAGGACTTTTTGGGTTTGAGTTGCACTTAAGATGTTTGATAAGTCACGGCATGAAAATGACTTATTTTCTTGCCGCGAAAAGGCTAAGAACGCTGAGGAAAGCATTCATGAGCCCTGTTCAATCTCTTTTCCCTGGCGCTCTTAGTGACCTGGGCTCTGAAATCCGCGAGCCCGGAACGTGCAGCGGATTGCAATAGGCGCAGGGAGTTGGAGTGACGCCTCCCCTGGGAAACCCGTTTCCGCAGGACCCCTTTGGGAGGGATTGAGGCGTTGAACAAGCGCTCACTCCAGCGGAAGCGCCCAAGCGCCCATTCGAAATTGCATTCTTGACACCCGGGCTGAAGCCTGTAGCTTCTTTCTCCTGTAGTCTGGTTCAACGTATTCAAGGAATCGTCAGCCACCAGGAAGTCTTCATGAAGATCACCGATATCCGGACGGCAGAGGTTTACGGGCACGGCTACTCGACTTACGTGCGGGTGTACACGGACGAGGGCCTGACGGGCACGGGCGAGTGCATTCACGGGGGCGCGGGCTGCCCCAAGATCATCGAGAATTTCAAGCGGAGTCTGATCGGTCAGGACCCGCTGGACGTGGACCGGCACTTCGAGACGATGAGGCGGCACACGATCTTCGACGGGGCGCTTGCGGGGAACATCGTCACGGCCATCACCGGCATCGAGATCGCGCTCTGGGACCTTGCGGGCAAGGCGCTGAAGCTGCCCGTCTACCGGCTGCTGGGCGGGAAGTTCCGCGACTCGATCCGTCTCTATTGCGACTGTCACGCGGGCGAGAATCCAACGCCGGATGCCTACGGCCGCAAGGCGAAGGAGCTCGTGTCCCAGGGCTTCACCGCGCTCAAATTCGACATCGACGATCATTCGCACCCGGACAAGAGGGACCGCTTCAACCACACGATTTCGCCGGGCGAGTTGCAGACGATGATCGACCGCGTCGAGGCGGTCCGGGAGGCGGCCGGCCCGAAGATGGACATAGCCATCGACATGCACGGGCAATACGACACCCACAGCGCCATCCGGGTGGCCCGGGCACTCGAGCGCTTCAACCTCCTCTGGCTCGAGGAACCCGTCCCGCCGGAGAACATCGACGCCCTGCGCGACGTCAAGCGTTCGAGCGGCACGCCCATCTGCGTCGGCGAAAACCTGTACCTGCGCTGGGGCTTCCGGGAAATCCTCGAGAAGCAGGCGGCGGACATTTTGATGCCGGACATTCCGAAGTGCGGCGGGCTTTCCGAGTGCCGTAAGATCGCCAACATGGCCGAGGTCTATTATGTCCCGCTGGCGCCGCACAACGTCTGCGGCCCCCTGGGCACGATCGCTTCCTGCCACGCCTGCGCCACCATCCCCAACTTCCTCGTCATCGAGTGGCACTGGAAGGACCGGGCCTACTGGAACGACCTCGTCATCACGGACGCGCCGATCATCCAGAACGGCCACATCCGCGTGCCGGACAAGCCCGGCCTCGGCGTCGAGCTGAACGAGGAGACGGCGAAGAAGTACCTCCGGCCCGGAACGAAGTTGTTTGAATGTTGAGCTCAGAATTCGTCCGTGAGCGGTAATATAGCGGATGGGACCGGGACCTTGTTTCCGGGCCCATTCGAGGGCGAGGGCGAGGGCGGGATCGTAGAGCCGGTTGAGTGAGCGGGAGCATGACGCGGTCGGCCGCGTGCGCCTTCTCGACGGCTTTGGACAGAGTTCGGGCCTCGAGGATGTCCCGTCTGATGGGGAGAGATATTCAGGCCGATCCTGGAAACAGGTCCAGGAGGCTTTGCAGCGTCTCCTGGACGAGCTCGCGGCCGCCATCGGGTCCCACGAAGCAGACCGCGGGCATGGCGCCGTAGCCGCCTCCCCGCAGCGCCCGCTCGGTGGGCAGATACCATCCGCGGCCGGCAAGCTGGACCACGCACGTCTGCGGGGCCGGGCTGCGAGCCTTGATCTGCAGCCCATAGTCGAGAAAAAGCTCGAAGGGATTGGCCGCCACCGCCAGGTCGCCCAGGCGCATGACGTGAATCTCCGCCGAGTAAGGTGCCGGTCGAATCGGCCCGCCGGCGGAATCCATCACGGAGCGAAGTCTGCGGGGCCACCAGGAGTCCACGTCGCCTCTCTGGACGCAGCGCTCATATTCGGCCCTGGCCCATTCCGCATCCCGTGGCGTCGCTTGGAGCGGCGTCAGTTGCAGATTTCGGACCTGGTGAGCGAAGACGGCATCCGGGCCAGGTGGCGGCGTCGTGGCCTGGAGAGCGCGCTCGACCGCGTCGGCGACGCGTTGGGCGATCTCCTGCCGTTCCGTGAGGCCGCGCCGGCGTCGCATCTCTTCTTCCTCGCGGCGGTAGAGGAGGAAGTGGGGCGACTGATCGCCGGCCGCGCCGCAAAGGGGCAGGACCGACAGAGCGGGCCCGAATCGTGTGCGCAGCTCGAGGCGGACCTCGTGCCAGAAGTCGGCCGAGAAGCGCTCGAGACCCTCGTCCACCTGAGCGGGGCAGGGGATCGCCAGCGCCAGGCCGGCCAGGCTGCCGTCCGACTCCCAGGTGAACAGCACATCGAGTCCGTGGTCCTCGTAGCCTGCGATAGCCGCGAAGTCCTCGCGGGCCGTCTTGCCGTACATCTGAGCGTGTCCATCCGCGTAAAGGGCGTAGCGATGGTGTCCGACGACGGCGTGTCCGAAGGCGCGGCCGAGAAGCCTCGGACGCCGCGACCGCCACGCCTCAGCCGCGGCGTCGGCCGCGTGGCCGGCCACCCAGGCCTCGCACTCCGCCGGCGTCATGACGTCGCCGCCCGGGTGAGCGTAGTATCCGTCTTCGATCACCAGCGAGGTGTGCGTATGCGTCGCGAACAGAACGATCTTCTCGCTCGGCACCTCGGGAAGAAGCGCGGCCAGGCGGCTGCGAACGGCCCGGAGCAGCGGGTCGGAGATGGTCGCCAGGTCGCAAGAAACCAGGACGGCGCAGTCGGTCGCCTCCGTGCCCCCAATGGCCAGCGCCGTCACCGTCAGAGCGTCCATGGCCTCGCGGCCGATGCGGCGGTGCATCTGGCCCTGGATCAGGGCCGGCCGCCGCGGCGTGAAATCCCTCGAAGACCATCCTATCCGAATCATGTCTCGGCCTCCGTGCGGTCACCGTTCACTTCAGGATACTAACTCAGGGTCGCACAAGCAAAGTGTCCGAGGTCCACGGGCGCCGGCCACCGAGGTGTGGGGCTGTGGAGTGTCGGGGTCTGGGAGCATGGGGGCAGAGGTGCCAAGTGAAGCCAGAGCCCTTCCGCATGGAGGCACACCGGTGGGGCAGGCGAAGCTGGCTCGGGAGGCCGGGCTGGCGAACAATACGGTGGCAGCCGGCTATATTGAATTACTGGCCGACCTGATGAGCGTGGGCATCGCGCAGGAATGGGATGCTTCCCGCGGGATTCGGCTGGCGCGAAGACCGGCAAAATTTCCATTCATCCATCTACTCACCGCCGTGGCCTGGGACGCCACTAGGCTGCGCACGGTCGCCGACTTCCGGTCACTCCCTGCCGAAGAACAGGGCCGATGGCTCGAATGGATGGCGGCGCAGGAGGTCTGGCGCAGGGCCGCCCTCCGGGGCGAAGAATTCCCCGAGATGATGGCCTTCTGGAAGACCCCGAAGCACGAATTGGACTTTGTTCTCGGCCCCGAAAATGTTTTGGAAGTCAAGCGAGGCCCAACCAGCCCCATCGAATTCGCCTGGTTTCCATCGGTGTTTCCAAGAGCCAGGCTGACCGTGGTGAGCACGGAGCGATTCGAGACCGACCGAATCCGTGGGGTGACCCTCGAAGACCTTCTTCTGGACGAGACCTGGTAGTCGGCGCGCGGGGAAGTGCGGACGCACTTCCCCGCGCCGACTCAACGCATATAATGCAAAGCGCATGTCTTCAGAATCGAATCGTCGAGAACTGGAAGGCCTCAAGGCCGTCGTCACCGGTTCCAGCAGCGGCATCGGCCGCGCCATTGTCCTTGCCCTCGCGGAAGGCGGCGCCGACGTCGTCATCCACTGCCGCCGGTCCCTTCCGGCCGCCGAGGAAGCGGCCCGCGCCGCCTCTGGCCACGGAGTCCGGGCCAGCGTGCTCCAGGCGGATTTTGAGAATCCCACGTCCTACGATCCGTTCGTGCAGGCCGCCTGGGACGCCTTCGGAGACGTCGACGTCTGGGTCAACAACGCCGGCGCGGACCTCCTGACGGGGCCCGCCAGCCACCAGTCTTTCGAGCGAAAACTCGAGCTGCTGCTGCGGATCGACGTGACGGCGGCGGTCCACCTGGGCCGCGCCGCGGGCCGGCGCATGAAGGCCGCCGGAAAGGGCCTCATCCTCAATATGGGATGGGACCAGGCGGAGCAGGGGATGGAGGGCGACAGCGGCGAGCTGTTCGGGGCCGCCAAGGGGGCCATCATGGCGTTCAGCCGCAGCCTCGCCCTCTCCCTGGCGCCTGAGGTCCGGGTCAATTGCCTCGCCCCGGGCTGGGTTCGCACCGCCTGGGGTGAGCAGGCTTCTGAATCCTGGCAACGGAGGGTGCTCGAAGAGACGCCATTGCGCCGGTGGGGCACTCCGGAGGACGTGGCCGCCGCGGCGCGGTTTCTCGCCTCGCCCGCGGCCCGGTTCATCACCGGCCAGGTCCTCCGGATCAACGGTGGGGCCGTCCGTTAGGAATCGGCGTCCGAAGCGTGGAAACGCTGCGGACGCCGATTCCTAACGGAAACACCGAAACGGCACAACCTTCTTCCATGACCGACATACTTCCCCGCATCCTGTTCGTTACCGGTCAACTTGCCGAGCCTTCCCTGCGGCGGATGGTGGGCGAGCTGGGGCCGCAGGCCGGCTTCGAGCCGGAGGTGGCGGTCCTCAAGATCACCGTCGCGGCCCTGATGACCCCGAAATGGGTCGCGGCGCGACTCGAAGCGCCCGCGGGCATCGACCGCGTCCTCCTGCCCGGTTACTGCACGGGCGACCTGAAGGTGATCGGGGATCGCACGGGGTTGCCCGTGGAGCGGGGTCCCAAGGACCTGCTGGACTTGCCGGAGTATTTCGGGCAATCGGCGAGGCGGCTGGAGGGCATCGGCGGCTTCGACATCGAGATTCTCGCGGAGATCAACCATGCCCCGAAGCTCGGGCTCGATCGGCTTCTCGAGGCGGCTCGGCACTATCGCACGAGCGGGGCCGACGTCATCGACCTCGGCGGCGTGCCGGGCGAGCCATGGCCCGGCTTCCCGGAGGCCGTCCGGGCCCTCCGCGGCGAAGGCTTCCGCGTTTCCATCGACAGCCTGGACCCCGGCGAGGTCGGACCCGCCGTGCGTGCCGGAGCGGAGCTGGTGCTCAGCGTCAACTCGACCAACCTCGATGCGGCGCGGGATTGGGGCTGCGAAGTCGTCGCTATCCCCGACGATCCGAAGAGCCTCCGTGGCCTCGATTCCACCGTCGAACGTCTCGATGCGTGGAAGGTCCCTTTCCGCATGGACCCCATCCTCGAGCCCATCGCCTTCGGCTTCGCGGAGTCCCTTGGCCGTTACCTCGACGTGCGCCGCCGCTACCCGCACGCGGAGTTGATGATGGGCATCGGCAACCTCTCGGAGCTGACGGAAGTGGACAGTGCAGGCATCAACCTGCTTCTCGCCGGGTTCTGCCAGGAGGTGGGCATCCGCAGCGTGCTGACGACCGAGGTCATCAACTGGGCGAGGAGCTCCGTCCGGGAAATGGACGTCGCCCGCCGGATGGTCTACCACGCCTGCCGGCATGGAGTGCTTCCGAAGCATCTCGGCCCGAGTCTGGTCCTGCTCCGGGACCCGAAGGTCCACGAGTACGGCGCGGCCCGACTCGAGGAGCTCGCGAGCCAAATCCGGGACAGAAATTACCGAATCTTCGGGGAGCGCGGCGAAATCCATGTCCTCAACTCCGAAGGATATCTGCACGGCACGGACCCCTTCGATCTCTTCCGGCAGATGCCCGTCAAGGACTCCTCGCACGCCTTCTATCTGGGTTACGAAATGGCCAAGGCCATGACCGCCCTCGCCCTTCACAAGGACTACCGCCAGGACCAGGCCCTCGAGTGGGGATTCCTGACCCGCGAAGAAAACCGCCACCCGGTGCGACCGGAGTCTTAAGGCGGGCCAAGCCCGCAACCCCACAAGGGTTCAAAAGGTGTCAGGGTTCAGGGTTCAGGAATCAACTGACACCCGAGCCGCCTCCCACTGGGACCAGTCTGGCGGAACACCTTTCAACTTCTCCACCGGGTGCCCGCCGGGTGCCCACGTAGTGGGCGCGGCGCGGGGCGCGGAGAAGTTACATGCAGGACTCCGATATCCCAGTTCAGAAGGCGCAGCCCCTCTGAACAGGGAGATCAAGACTTGACGAGGCGGACGCAGGATGGTATGAAACTCAACTTTTTCCGCCGCGAAAGGTCGTCGGTCGGCCCCGATTGGTTGGCCCCTGGCGAGCTTCAGGCGGAGGGACTCGAAGGCGAGAGGAGTGGACGATGGCTGTTCGAATCGGCTTCATTGGGACCGGCGGCATCGCCGGATTCCACATCAACAATCTGTCGAAGATTCCGGATGCAAAGATTGCCGCCGTATGCGACGTGGTCAAGGAGAAAGCGGATGCAGCGGCGGCCAAGCTGGGCGCGACGGCGTACCCCGATTTTCATGAGATGCTTGACCGGGAAGACCTGCAGGCGGTGTACGTCTGCCTTCCCCCGTTCGCCCACGGGCAGCCCGAGCTGGCCGTGCTCGCCAAGGGCCTTGCCCTGTTCGTGGAAAAACCCGTGGCGATGGACTTTCAGACGCTCAAGAAGGTGACCGCGGCGGTCAAACGAAAGAAGGCGATCACCGCGGTCGGTTACCAGGATCGTTATCTCGATATCATCGAGAAGCTGAAGAAATTTCTTGAGGGCCGGCGGCCCGGCCTGATCCTGGGTTACTGGATGGGCGGGATGCCGGGCGTGATGTGGTGGCGGCAGCGAAAGCTCTCCGGCGGGCAGCACGTGGAGCAGACGACCCATATCTTTGACATGGCCCGTTACCTGTTCGGCGAGGTGAAACGGGTGAGCGCTGTGGCCAGCACTGGGCTCATGGCAGAGGTCGAGAAATACGACATCGAGGATTGCAGCGCGGTCAACCTCGAGTTCCACAGCGGGTTGGTCGGCACCATCTTCAGCGCCTGCTGCTTGCAGACCGGCGGCCGCTGCGGGATCGACATTTTTGGCAGGGATTACACCGTGGAATACAAGGAACGCACGTCGATCAAGATCACCCACGGACCGATCACGGAGGAGACCCGCGTGGCGAATGATTACGGGCTGAAAGAGGACCAGGTCTTCGTGGAGGCGGTGAAGAACGGGGACGGTTCGGCGATCCGCGCCCCGTACGAAGAAGGGGCGAAGAGCGCGGCCCTTTCCCTGGCTGCGAGTGAATCGCTGGCCACGGGGAAGTTCATCGATCTGTAGCGAAGTGCCGCCTTCGGGATCGGTCTGCTCCTCCCACCCGGCTTCGGGTTGCGCACCTGCGTCCGCGCGGGTATCCTTCGATCCCCGTCGAGGACGAGAACAAAAAGAAGGAGAAAATCTCCCATGAAGATGGGACGGCGGTTGAATCGGTTGCCCAAGAAGCGCAAGAGCGGTTTCCGCAAGCGGATGAAGTCGCCAGGAGGGCGGAAGGTCATCAAGCGCAGGCGGCGGAAGGGCTGCTGGGAACTCTCCAAGTAGAGGAGTCCTCAGTCCCCAGCCCTCAGGCGACGAGGGACCGGGGCCGCCAGGATGGCGGCGCTCCCAGGGACGCTCCCCCGGTCCTCAGGCGACGAGGGACCTCAGACCTCACTCCGCAGGCGCCGGAGACGCGTTTGATGTGGCGATCGTCGATGACCACTGAGGAGGCACATGAGTGACCATGGCTGTCGTCAGCGGTTTGCCGCTGATCCCCCCCGGGGGAGTATTTCCGGGAAGCCTTGGAGGAGATCGGCACTTTCCAGGCGGAGGTCGCCCGCGCGATCGGTGTTTCGCCTATGCGGGTGTCCCACGTCATCAGGGGCACACGGCCGGTGACGGCGGAATGGGCGCTGCTCTTTGGCCGGGCCTTCGCAGAGTCGCCGGAGTACTGGCTCAACCTGCAAGCGGCTAACGACCTGAATGCCGCTACGCGGGCCCATCGCCGCCGAATCCTTGCGATCCATCCCCGGGTCCATGCCTGGTTCAGACCCACGAACAACCGGCTGAAGCGAAGCGGACGGCGTTCCGCCGCCGCTGAACCCGAGGCCGGTGCGTTCGACCGGAAGAAACGATGAGCACACTGCAAAGAGCAATCGAGATTGTCCGGCCTGGGCAAAAGGCCCGTGAAGTCGCGAAACAATACGATAACGCCAACATGCAGGGGGTTGTTGGGGTCTACTCGCTGGCCATTGACCAGGAGATGCAATTGCGAGAGCACAGCGCCTTTCATTGGGACTGAACGGGTCCAACCACGCCTTGCTCGGTACGGCGGAAGCCGCCACCCGAGAAGGCGAGTGTTCGCTGGACGGCTGCCGCCGTCCGTCGAACGGGCTACTCGTTGGCGCGGGCGCCGGCCTTGCCGTCCGCCAGGAGGCTTGCTACCGTCAAGGCCGATGCCCCTCAGCTCGCGGCCCGTCCGGCAGGGAAAGAACATGAACCAGGAATACAGACGTCATCTCATTGAACTGCGGGCTCTGGTCCTTGTGATGGTGGGAGCTTTCTTCGGGGCAGCCGCTGAGGGAGCGGATGATGTTTCCGATGGAACTTCCGGCAGTCCTTTCGGCATCAACGATGCCTATTCTGCTTCCGGCGAGCGGACAAGCGATTACCTGCTGGACTTGGGAGTGACCTGGATTTCGGATCACATTCCGAGGCGGGCGATAGAGAAACAACTGAAGGATGGGGCCGTTCGCTACGATTTCTCCGAAATTGACGGCAAAATCCGCGAGTACGGTATTGAGAGTCATTGCCAAGCTTGGTTGATCCTCAATATCGAGAGCTCGTATCAGTTTGAGGATGGTCGTCAGGCAGAATGGGGGAAGAAGAGCAGCCGCGGCAGGTTCATCCCACACGGGCCGAAATCCTATGAGGCGTATGGGCGGTTTCTCCAGGAGACGGTGCGTTATATCAACAGCAGGTCGCCCGGCTGGAAGGTTCGCTATTGGAGTATCGACAACGAACATGCCAGCCTTTTCCTGCCGGTATTCTGCAAGGCTGAGCTTGCTGAATTGCCGAAAGTCTCCGCGGCGGAAGGTGCGGCCGCCGCGGCAGAGTCGTATGCGGATCTACTCCTGTATTCCGCCCGAGTGATCCGAGAGGTCGATCCGGATGCCAAAATCGTCTTCGGCGGTCCCGGTGGCGGGACTCCCGACATCGAGTACGAGCTTTATTATTGGAAGTGCTTGTCGTGGCTGAAGAAAAAGGATGCGAGCGGCGGATTCAATTTCTTCGACTATCACAACTTCAACGTTTTTGAAGGCTATCAGACCAATGCTCGCAACAAGGGATTGGACTATTTCCGGAAGGCGCTTTCCGAGTCGGGGTTCACAGAGAAACCCATCGTGATCAAAGCTGGCGGGACTCACTCCGGAGTAGACCGTATAGCGAAAAATCGTCGTTTGAAACGGCCCCAGACTGAGGCGCAGCAGGCGGAGTATCTTGTGAAGCGGTTTGTCTACCATGCCGCAAACGGCGTACAGACAATCCTATGGGGCACCATCACCGAAGACAGCAGTCTCCACGGCACCTTCAGCCAAGACGGCCTCGTGTACAATGGGACCCCCACAAGGGAAAAAGCTGACAGGCATCGAGAATCCGTTGACCCGGGCAAAGGAATCAAAAAGCTTTCCTACTACGCGATGAAATTCTTGATGGATCATCTCCGGGAAGTGGATTGGACGGCGGCTCAGAATATCATGCAAGGTGAGGACAATATCTACGCCTATCGTCTGAGGAGAAAGAAGACCGCGAGGATTTCTTATGTGGTTTGGTGGGACTACGTTAACGAACCGGAAATTGAGAAAAAAAATGTCAGGGTTGCGGTTGAAACGGGCAGGAGCGCGATCATTACAGAACTGTTGCCCCATGCTGAATCGGGGGTCGCCTTGAGGCAAAAGACGTATCCGGAATACTTCAGGAATGAACAGCGGCCGGTGGTCAATGGCTTGCTCACGCTGGCGCTTGGAAACAGTCCGGTCCTTGTTGAGATATTGAACGAAGACACACCCCACTAAAACAGATTGAGATTCCGAGACTGTTCAGGATTTTCGAGACATGCCGACGGTGAAGATTGGAGAGATCGACCTGGGCGCAGGCAGGCCGCTGGGGCTCATCGCCGGCCCCTGCGTGCTTGAGGACCGTGACCGCGTGTTTGGAATCGCCGAAAAACTGGTCAAGGTGGCGGGCCGACTCGAGATTCCCTTCATCTTCAAGTCCAGTTACGACAAGGCGAACCGGACGTCGTGCGGCAGTCCCCGGGGACCCGGGATGGAAGAGGGCCTGAGGCTTCTGGCGGCGGTCCGCTCCTACTTCGAGTGCCCGGTCCTTTCCGACGTTCACGAAGTGGCGCAGGTGTCGGCCGCAGCAGAGGTCCTCGACGTGCTCCAAATCCCGGCCCTGCTGTGCCGGCAGACGGATTTGATCCAGTCGGCAGCGAGGACCGGCCGTGCGGTGAACGTGAAGAAGGGCCAGTTCCTCGCTCCTTGGGACATGAAGAACGTGGTCGAGAAAGTGGAGGCCACGGGCTTCCAGAGACTGCTGCTGACGGAACGAGGGACCTGTTTCGGTTACAACGCCCTGGTCAGCGACTTCAGAGCGCTTCCGGTCCTCCGGAGCTTCGGATACCCGGTGATCTTTGATGGAACGCACAGCGTGCAGATGCCCGGGGGACAAGGGACGAAGTCCGGGGGCCAGCGCGAGATGGTCCCTTACCTCCTGCGCGCGGCTGCGGCCGTCGGCTGCGATGCGCTGTTTGTCGAGACGCATCCGGACCCCGATCACGCGCCCTCGGACGGCCCCAACATGATTCCGATCGAGGACCTTGAGGGAATTCTGAAAAACGTGCTGGCGATCGATGCGGCGGCGCGGCGTTGAACCGGCTTGAGGGACCTTGGCAGCCGGGATAAAATGGGGCCGATGAGCGATCGAGTAAAGCACGCGTCTGGAGGTGCGGATGCACCTCCAGACGCGTGTACTTTAGGATTCGAGACGCAGACTTTTACAAGTCAGCCTCTACCCGTTGGCAGCGTCACGGGCATGGATGCGTCATGTATCTGATTCGAATACCAAAGTTCAGCGAGAATATGGAAGAGGCCACGATTGTGGAATGGCTGAGAAAGGAGGGCGATGTGGTCACGCCCGGCGATGTCCTGCTTTCGGTGATCACGGACAAGGCCGATTTCGAGATCGAAGCGGAAGCGAACGGCGTATTGCTGCGAATCGTGGCAGCGGAGAAGAGCAGCGTGCCGGTGAATTATGTCGTGGGCCTGATCGGTACGCCCGGCGAAGCGCTGCCGGATTACGAACGGATGAACTGCGAAGCGCGGGAACAATTCGCGGCCTTGGCGACGGGCTCGCCCGCGCCGTCGTCGGGCACGGCTGGGCAGAAGCGGCCGGAAGGGGCTGGAGTCCCGGCCTCGGGAGAGGTGGGCGAAGGCGGCGGCAGGGGAATCGGACCTGCAGCCTCCCCTCCCGCCTCCGGGCAGCCGGCAGCGCCCATGGCGGTCCGGGCTGCAAGTCCTTCCCCGGCTTCCGGCGTCCGCGTGATGGCCACGCCAGCGGCCCGGAGAGTGGCCAAGGAGCAGGGTGTGGACCTGGCGGCGGTACAGGCCTGGGCGAAGGCGGCCGGGCCGGTGACGCAGGAGATGGTCGAGGCCTTCGTGCGCCAAAGACCGTAAACAGGTGCGAGCATGATCATCGGCTGTGGAATCGATATCATCGAATTACAGCGCATGAAGGATATGATCGAACAATACGGCGCTCGCTTTCTGACCAAGGTTTTCAGCGATTCGGAAATCTCGTACTGTCTGGACCGGAAGAAGTCGTGGCAGCATTTCGCCGGCCGGTTCGCCGTCAAGGAGGCGGTCCTCAAGTGCCTCGGGACGGGCATCCAGTCGGGGATCACGTGGAAGGACGTGGAGGTATTGTCCGAGAGGATGGGGTCGCCCAAGGCGGTCCTGAGAGGCGGTGCAGAGAGGAGGGCCCGGGAGCTGGGCGTAAAGCACATTCACATCTCGATTTCTCATAGTGACACCCATGCCGTGGCGCAGGCCGTCGCCGAGGGTTAGCAAAGCGTTGCCTCAAACCGACGCGTGTGGCCGAACGACCCGAACCGAATGGAAAGAGAAACGGAATCTGTTGCCACATCTGAACCGGCCGCGGTCGCCGGACGCATCCTGGCCGGCCGGAGTGCACTCGTGACCGGCGGGTCCCGGGGGATCGGCCGTGCCATGGTCCGCGCGCTGGCCGAGGCAGGGGCGAAGGTGCTCTTCACGTACCGCCAGAGCGAGTCGGAGGCGAAGGCGCTCGAAGACGAATTGCGGCCCTCGGCGTCGGAGACGGGATCGGTCCGCTGCGACGTCCGCGATGCCGAGTCGGTCCGCTCGGCCGTCGATGCGGCCCTGACGCGCTTCGGCCGCGTGGACATCCTGGTCAACAATGCAGGCATTCTGCGGGAACAACTGCTGGCGTTCACCAAGGAAACGGAGTGGAACGAGGTTGTGGACACGAATTTGAAGGGCCCGTTCCTGTTCTGCAAGGCGCTGGTCCGGCAGATGGGCCGGCAGCACTACGGGCGGATCATCAACATCTCGTCCGTGGCGGCGCTGATGGGAGACGTGCCCCGGGCGAGCTACTGCGCATCCAAGGCGGGCCTCATCGGCCTCACGCGCGCGGTCGCGCGGGAGGCCGCAGGCCAGGGGATCACGGTCAACGCCGTCGCGCCCGGAATCATCGAGACGGACCTTCTCGCCCGTCTGCCGGAAACCAAACGGAAATCCTACGAGGAGCGCATCCCCATGGGCCGGTTCGGGCACGCCTCGGAGGTCGCTTCGGTGGTCGTTTTCCTGGCATCGGACCGTTCGGCCTATATCACCGGACAGGTTCTTTGCGTTGACGGTGGGTTGCATATGTAATCAATGAGGGCGAGAACGAGCACGAGGACGTGTACGGGCCCGCGCATCCCCATGGGAAAGATAGAAGGCATTCTGCTGGATTTCGGTGGTACGCTCGATTCCGATGGCATCTACTGGTATGACCTATTCCACGAGCTTTGCGTGGAGCAGGGACTGAGGCTGGACCGCGCGGCGTTCGAAGAGGAAGCACACGCGGCAGGAGGCGCGATCGCCCGGCATGCAGATATCCGGAGGTTAAGCCACGAAGGCACGGTCACGAGATTATTCGAGGCGCTGGGTGAGCGACTCGAACGAAATTTCGGTTTTCACCTCGAGCCTGGCCGGGCTTCCCGAGATTTTTTCGACCGATGCCGGCCGTGGCTCAACGAGAATCTGGCGGTGGTCAGGAACCTGGCGCAGAATTTCCAGCTCGGAGTGGTCTCCAATAATTGGGGTAACGCACGGGGCTGGTGCGAAGAACACGGTTTCCTTCCCTACCTGAAGGTCGTGGTGGATTCCGCGCTGGCGGGCATCAGTAAACCGCGGCCCGAAATCTTCCTGTCCGGCCTGCAAGGACTGGGGCTTCCGGCTCAACAGGTCGCTTACGTCGGCGATCGCTATCATACGGACATGGTGGGAGCCAGAAACGTGGGGATGACCACGGTCTGGGTACGACACCCGAAATCGCCGGAGAAGATGGACGACGGTGTGGTGGACTTTGTGATCCCGTCGCTGTCCGGCCTCCTGGCGGTCGCCCGGTCGCATTGGGTTTAGTTCCCCGGTTCAGAAGTGCAAGAGCATTTCTGAAACGGGAAACCAAAGTCCACGCTCAGGGAAGTGCGGGTGCACTTCCCTGAGCGTGGACTCACATGCCCGAAGGAAAGCTCAGGATGCCGGAAAGGGAAAACATGAGACCCTGGAAATTGCAAGAGATGACTTACAAGCAGGTACGGGAGACCCCGATGGATGTGGCGCTGCTGCCGATCGGATCGACCGAGGCGCACAATTTGCACCTGCCTTACGGGACAGATTTTTACCAAGTGGAGGCCGTGTCGAATCTCGCGTGCGAACGCGCTGCGTCCGCGGGAGCGAAGGTGGTGCGCCTGCCGGGCATTCCGTATGGCGTCGAGTCCAACCTCCAGGCCTTCAAGCTCACGATGCACGTGAGGCAGGCGACCCTGGACACCTTGGTCGGTGACTTGGTACGCTCGCTGGACCGGCACGGAATCCGGAAGCTGGTGTTGGTGAACGGGCACGGGGGCAACAATTTTCAGCCGTGCGTGCGCGATCTTTACGGGCAGACCGGAGTTTTCATCGCGGTGGTGGACTGGTGGAAGATGGGGCAAGATTCGCGAGAGACGATATTTTCGAAGACGGGGGAGCATGCCGACGAAATGGAGACGAGCAATTGCCTGCATCTGATTCCAGACCTGGTGCACCTGGAGGACGCCGATGAGGGCAAGGTGCGCCGGACGCGTTTCGAGGCGCTGAACCGAGGTTGGGCGTGGATTCCGAGGCCCTGGGATCGGCTGACGACCCAGAGCGGGTATGGGGACCCCCGGCAAGCGACGGCGGAGAAGGGTCAGCGTTTCCTGGATTTGATTGCGGGCCGCCTCTCCCAGTTCCTGGTCGAACTGAGCGAGTCGCCCATGGATGGGTTGTTCCCCTATCTTCCTCAGCCGCAAAAGGAGTCGGACACATGATGGTGACTGTGGACGATGCGCTGAGGATGGTCCTGGAACGGGCACTGCCCCTTCCTGTGGAGTCCGTACCCCTCCGCGATGTTCAGGGACGCACCCTGGCAGAGGAAGTGGTGGCCGATGAGGACGTGCCGGCTTTCGATCGGTCGACGATGGATGGGTATGCCGCGAATTCAGGGGACATGGTCAATGGAGAAACGGTGCTGGCGGTGGTGGAAGACCTCTTTGCGGGAGAGCTACCCCGGCGTGCGTTGAGGCGCGGCGAGGCGGCCCGGATCATGACAGGGGCGCCCATCCCGCGGGGAGCGGACTGCGTCGTTATGGTGGAAAAGACTCGATCAGCGGGACCCGGGCACGTGTGCGTACGCGGGCGCGCAAGACCGATGCAAAATCTCGTGGTCAGGGGCCAGTTCGTTCGGAAAGGCGAGCGGTTGCTTCCTCCGGGCCAGGTGTTGAGACCGGCGGACGTGAGCCTTCTCGCCTTCGTCGGGGTGGCTTCTCCACGAGTTTACCGGGCCGCTGAATGTGCTGTGCTGTCAACCGGGAACGAGCTGGTCGAACCGGAAGAGAAGCCCGGGCCCGGCCTGATTCGGAACAGCAATGCCTATGGCCTCTCGGCGCAGTGCGCCGCGGCAGGGGCGCGGATTCGGTTTTTGGGCATCGGCCGTGACGAGCCAGAGACGCTAAAACAGCTTGTACGGCAAGGACTTGAGTCCGACGTCCTGGTCACAACCGGCGGCGCATCGGTCGGTGAAAAGGACCTCGTTGGCCGCATCCTGGTGGAGGAAGGGGTGGAAATCTGCTTCAATCGCGTAGCGGTGAAGCCGGGGAAACCGATGTGGTTCGGCACAAGGGGCAGAGTGCTGGTCTTCGGGCTTCCGGGCAACCCACTTTCCGCCATGGTGACGGCGGAGCTATTCGTGCTTCCTGCCTTGAGGAGACTGGCGGGCCAGACCCAACCTGAACCCAGAATTTGGCACGTGCGACTCGGGGAGGGGCCGGTGCAGGCTCTGGACCGGCGGCAATATCTTCCCGCTCGCCTGAGGCTCGATGGGCCCGAGTGCATAGCACAGCCGGTGTTGTCGCACGGGTCGGGCGACCTGATATCCATCATCCATGCGGATGGGTTGGTGGTCATTCCGGAGGACAGGGAAGCGCCGAGGAGAGGCGATGTGGTTGAATTTCTCCCCCTGGCGTTGGAAGTTCGAAGCGTGGGGCTTTCTCCTTGACGAAATCCACCCTATCTATATAATCCTGTGCGGTTTGTGGCGAGATGAGATTTGACCCGAGCTGATCTCGAGCAAGACAGTGGCAGGCCGGCGTTAAGCAAGCCGGGCAATCGAGGCCGGGTCCGACGCCCTGACGTTCGAGAAGGCAGACGACTACCATGAGTTTCCTAGGCAAGGTATTGGTCATTTTGAACCTGCTTCTCGCGGTCATCTATGCGGGCATCAGCGCCGTTCTCTACACTCAGCGGGTGGACTACAAGGCGCAAATATCGGCCCTGGAGCAACAGCGCCAGAAGTTCATCGATTTCATGAACAAGCAGGAGTACAAGAGCACCGCGTCCGTCGGCTCCATCGAGCAGCGCAACGAAATTCCGGACTATATCACCGTGGTGCGGAACGTGGGCTCGGAGTTGAAGAACCTGCTCGAGAAGCACGAGATCGAGGTCAATAAGCTCAAGGACCAGGGCAAGTTTCTGGAATCGAAAATCTCGGATTTGGAGAACAAACTGAAGGATGAGGAGTCCAAGCGGCAGATTTCCGACCAGAAGCTCGGAGAATCGGAACTGGAGCGCAAGAAGCTGCTGACGGACTATCAGAATCTGAATGCCCGGATGGACGAGCTTCGCGAAGCGAGAGATGCAGCCGAGAAGGAATTGAAGGATTTCAGGGGCAAACATGACACGCTTTACACCCAGCACCTCCAGTTGACGACCAAGGCGGCTCGGCTCGACGAGGAGGTCAAGGAAGCTGAACTGGCGAGCAAACAGGCCCAGACGAGAATCGAGCGACTGGAGACCGAATTAAAATTCATTCATGAACGGTTTCCAGAAACCATCACCGGCGGGGGAACTAGGCCGGAGGGAGGAGAGGGCCCCATCATCCGAGGCCGCGTGCTGGCCGTGAAGCCTGACCTGAAATTGGTTATCATCGATAAGGGCGGCCCGGATAAGGTCCAGCCCGGCATGCGGTTTATCGTCTACCGGGCGGACCAGTTTGTCGGCCATATCGAGGTGGAGAAGGTGATCGGGGAGTATTCCTCGGCCAAGATCACGAACGCCAAGATTTCGATTCAGCAAGGCGACCAGATCGCCAATCGACTGCAATGACGGCATGAGCCGAACACGGAACTGGCGTTGCTGAGACTGTGCCCACTGAGAATCCTATGCTTCAGACCTTCGGGAGTGCCCGCAACAGAAGAGAAGGCGCAGGCGATCTCTACACGCTGCTGGTTGCCATCTCCTTCGTGTTTCTGGTGACCGCCTGTGTCTTGATGGTTCAACAGGTTCGTGAGAACCTGGGCGGGAGCGTCTCCGGATATTCTCCGCCGACCTCTTCGGAGGCGTCGGACGGTTCCAGTTCCACAGTGACCCCTGAGGCCCCGGCGACGGCTTCGCCAGCGCCTGGCAGCGAAACTCCGGGAGCGTCTCCGGGAGGTGCGCCAGGAGGCGCCCCGGGTGGGCCTTCGGGAGGTGCGCCAGCGGGTGCGCCAGGAGGCGCCCCGGGTGGGCCTTCGGGAGGTGCGCCAGCGGGTGCGCCAGGAGGCGCCCCGGGTGGGCCTCCGGGAGACGCGCCAGCGGGTGCGCCAGGAGGCGCCCCGGGTGGGCCTTCGGGAGGTGCGCCAGCGGGTACGCCAGGAGGCGCCCCAGGAGGCATGCCCTCAGGCGCGCCGGGGAACGCCCCGGGTGGTGGAATGCCCTCAGGCGCGCCGGGTGGTGCCCCAGGAGGTCCGCCATCTGGCGCCCCGGGCGGTGGCCTCCCTCCCGGCTAGTGCACGTGTACAGAGGTGCGGGTGCACCTCCATACGTGTGTACGAGAACCGGGTTACTGTGCCTACCGTGACCTGATTTGCGATGGGGGGAGTGACCCTATTCCCCCCACGTCTCGCCATAACGCTCTACCCCGGCCCAGCCGCCAGAACGCCTCAATATCGCCCGTTGACGGGCAGGCTGGGCATGATGAAGCCTTCGGCCATCGGGCCGGACGGTTTCAACGATTTCATTACGCAGACGGGTGGATTCCGCACCGTGACCCGGTGTTGGTGTTGACGCGGGTCATTTTGCGGAACTGACCGTCAAGCCAAGGGGAGAGCGAACATGATTCAGAATCTCATCTATGGTTTGTTTTCCACGGACATGGGAATTGACCTTGGGACGGCCAATACCCTGGTTTATGTGCGCGGGAAGGGCATTGTCCTCAACGAGCCTTCGGTCGTGGCGGTGAAGAAAGGCACCACGGAGGTGCTTCTCGACGGGAATGCGGTGGGGCTGGAGGCGAAGAAGATGCTGGGGCGGACGCCGGCGTCCATCGAGACGATCCGGCCATTGAAGGACGGGGTGATTGCGAGCTTTGACATCACGAAGGCTCTGATCGAGTACTTCATCCGCAAGGTGCATCACCGGAAGTGGGGCTACCGGCCCCGCGTGGTCATTGCGGTGCCTTCGGGCATCACGGAAGTGGAGAAGAGGGCGGTGGTGAATTCCGCGGAGCGTGCAGGTGCGCGCCGCGTCTATCTGATCGAGGAGCCGAAGGCCGCAGGCATCGGAGCGGGTTTGCCCGTGGAAGAAGCACGCGCCAGCATGATCGTGGACATCGGGGGCGGCACGACGGAGGTGGCCGTCCTCTCCCTCGCAGGCATCGTGACCTCCGAGAGCGTGCGCGTCTCGGGCGACGAGATGGACGAAGCCATCGTCAACCACATGAAACGCACGTACAACCTGCTGATCGGGGAGCGCACCGCCGAAGACATCAAGGTCCGGATCGGCTCAGCCTTCCCGCTCGAGCAGGAGATGACCCTGGAGGTGAAGGGCCGGGACCTGACCCTCAATCTGCCGCGGAAAGTGACCATCACGTCCGAGGAAATCCGGGACGCGCTGCGCGAGCCGGTCGGCCAGATCGTCGATGCCATCAAAAGGGTCCTCGAGCGGACGCCGCCGCAGTTGTCATCGGACCTGGTGGACGACGGGATGACGCTGGCAGGCGGGGGATCGTTGCTGCGGGGGATCGATCGGCTGGTTGCCGAGGAGACGGGTCTTCCGGTCCGTGTGGCGGACGATCCCTTGACGTGCGTTGCCCGGGGCACGGGGATCATCCTGGAGCATCCGGAGTTGATGGAGATTCTGGAGACTGCGGATTCGGACGATTAGAGTTTCGAACCGAGTTTAGACCGTGCCTGCCGGAATGATTTCCACCAGATTGAGAAGGGTGCGAGGCTCGCGGTCGGCACGCCTGACCTTGCTGGCCCTGCTGCCGATTTCCGGGACCCTGATGCTGGTCTCGGGCCGGATTCACGGCCCGGCCCAGACGGCCGCGGACGGGCTGTTCGCCCCGCTGGCCAGGACGGGCGCGGCGCTCACGGCCTTCCTTTCGGATACGGGCCGCGCGGGTCGGGACCTCTTTCAGCGCGGGGGACGGGTCCGCGAGTTGGAGGCCGAGGTGGACCGCCTGCGGGCGGAACTGGCAGCCCAGGAGGCGCGGTCCCAGCAGCAGCGCCAGGAGCTGGTCGGCCTGCAACAGTTCCTGGCCCAGAAGCGCGGGGCGTCGCCCCAGGCGGAATTCATCACCCTGGCGCGGCCCGTGCAGTCGGTCGGAATCTCCGCATGGGCCGTGGCATCGGATGCTTCCTCGTACCGCTATTCCTGCCTTGCCGACCGCGGAAACGAACACGGAGTCGAGGCGGGATCGCCCGTGACGGCCGGCGGCGCGCTGGTCGGACGCGTGCGGGCCGTCGGCTCGAAAACAAGCCGCGTGCTCCTGCTGGTGGACCCCTCCTTTCGGGCCGCCGTGCGATTGATCCCGGGAAAGAAACCGGCCCGGGCCCCGGACGGCGGACAGCAGACCGCGGACTCGGCGCTTCACGGACTTCTCCTGGGCGTCAGGCCGGGCCTGTGCCGTGTAGAATACGTTCCTCGCGACGCCTCCGTGCAGCCCGGTGATACGGTCGTGACCTCGGGACTGGACGGTCAGTTCCCGCCAGGCCTCTGGGTGGGACAGGTGGGCCGGATCGCTCGGCGCGACCTGTTCCTGGACATCGAAGTTCGGCCGGGCGTGACGCTGGAATCGCTCCAATCGCTTCTGATTCTTGAAAAGGGCTTGCACTCTTCTGCTTCCGTTGATTAAGAGACTCGAGGTGACGAGCTCGCCGTGCGTGGAAAACTGATCGTACTCGATGGACCGGATGGGGGAGGCAAAACGACGCAGATTCAACTTCTGCGGGAGGCGCTCGAACGCGAAGGCTGGAAGGTCTTGACCGTTCGGGAGCCCGGCGGCACACGGGTCGGCGAGCGGGTCCGAGCGATTCTCCTGGACCCCGCCCTTGGCGAGATGGGGCGGCGCACGGAACTTTTCCTCTACATGGCCTGCCGGGCCCAGCTCGTGGAGGAAAGGCTCGCCCCGGCCATGGATCGAGGGGAAGTGGTGCTTTGCGATCGCTTCCTCTCCTCTTCCGTGGTCTACCAGGGGATTGCGGGCGGCCTCGGGATGGAGGAGGTGATCCGAGTAGGCGAGTTCTGCGTGGGCGGCGTACGGCCCGATCTGACGGTCATCCTGGATGTCGACGTGGAAACGGGAACGGCGCGGCGCGGCGCAAGGAAAGCGGACCGTGTGGAGGCCCAGGCACGGGAATACCAGGAAGAAGTACGGCTGGGCTTCCTCGCTCTGGCCCGTTCACAACCCGACCGCGTTCGGGTGGTCGATGCGCGCGCGGATGCCGCGCAGGTGCAGGCGGCGATCTGGGGCCTGGTGAAGAAAATCCTGTGATGGTTGAAGCCAATCCTCAGCCCGCCCGGGCACTCACTGTGGCCGCTGTTTCCAGCAAGAATCTGCCGGGCCGGCTGGCCGAGAACCTCGAGAATCACGAGCAGTGGATTCGACGGGCGGCCCGGGCCGGCGCCCGGTTCGTCGGCTTCCCGGAGGCCTCGCTCACGGGGTATGTGCGGGACGCGGCCGCAGCGATCCGGCTCAACAGCCCGCCGGTCCGGCACGTGGCGGAGCTGGCGGCCCGACATCGGATTTTTGTCGCCGTGGGCTTCAACGAGCGCCGCGGCCGCCTCATCTACAACACCTGCGCGGTGCTCGGCCCAAGGGGGCTTGCGGGCATCATGCGCAAGATCAACTGCATCCCGGCCGAGTCCAACTTCTACACTTCTGGCCGCGGGATAACCGTCATCGATGTCGCTGGCTGGAAATTCGGCGTCGCCATCTGCGCTGACGCCAGCTTCTATGAAATGTTCAGAATCCCCGCCCTCCGGGGCGCACACGCCCTCTTCGCCCCGCACGCCAATACGCTCCAGAGCCTGGGTAATTCGCCCGGCGGCTGGAAACGCTGGCGGCTGGAAACGTGGCCGCGTTTCCTGCCGGACTGCCGCCTCTTCGTTGTGGCCTGCAACAGCGCCGGGCTCTCCGAAAGGCCGGAATCGGACGAGGAAGAACTGGCCTTCTGCGGCGGGGCGCTGATCCTCGGACCCGACGGCAAGGTCCTCTCCTCGTCGCGGGCCCGGCGCAAGACCGAATGCATGGCCGTCGCCACCCTGAATCCGTGGGAATGGCATCCCGGCCCCCACCTCGATTGCATCCGGCCCGACATCCTTTACGGGCGCAAGGACGGCTGGGCGCATGGTTACGGTCATGGCCCTCGAGGGCGGAAATGAGGCGGCTGTGGGACGAGCGAATAGAACCCAAACAGCAGGCGGCCAGCGCTTCGTTACATCGTTTTACCTTGCACTGCCGAGTGTGGCGACGCGGTCACACCTCGCGACGTGTAGCGCAGCGTCGTCAGGGCTGCCTGGAGCCGGACCACCACGCGCCCACGCGGTCACACCTCGCGGCGTGTGGCGCAGCGCTGAAATCCGATCCCTGAATTTTTTTGCATTCCCGCTTCCGATGGCCGCCGGGTTTCGCTTCCGTCGCACGACGACATGGACGCACACCGGGACTCTGGCGGCGGCGATCCAACTTGTCGTGCCGTTCTCCTTCTGCATGGACCCGGCGCGCCGCTCCTCCATGGGCGTCGCTTCTCCAAGACTCAAGGCGGGCGAAGCCCGCAACCCAACAAGGGTGCAAAAGGTGTCAGGGTTCAGGGTTCAGGAATCAACTGACACCCGACCCGTCTCCCACTGGGACAAGTCTGGCGGGACACCTTTCAACTTCTCCGCCGGGTGCCCGCGGGGTGCCCACGTAGTGGGCGCGGGGCGCGGAGAAGTGAAACCCTTAGACTCAAACCGCTGGTGCATGTCCTCAGGGGAAGGCTCCTGCGGAGGAAACGGTGCACTGCGCCGATTACGCAGGCGCAGCGCGGTGAAGTTGCAGCCACGGACTCTGGCGCGCCGTGGTTTGGCTGAATGGAGCCAACTTACCGAATGGCTGAAGGCCGTGGAAATCTTCCGGCAGAAGTTGGAAGCGGCCTGACAGAATTGGCAAAAAGAGCTTCCGCTTCGGAAGACGAACTGAGCGCGCCATAGGAAAGCTGCGCGAGAGGGAAGACAACCCGACCGCTTTCGAATGCGGCTCGAAGGCGGGAAGCTTCAAGGCTACAACGGCCACAAAGCCCGGTCCGTGATGGTCGCATCATCACGGTGTTCGGGCTCTTTCATTGGCAAACGAAGGGAGGTCGCCGCCATGAGCGAACGAAAAAAAGCTATTGTAGTGACCTACAAGTGTGGGGCACGCTGTCGGCATTTCCGGGAAGAGCTACGAGGAGGCCGTCGCCGTCGTCGAAGCTGCAAGGGGAAACCTAATGAAATTCCAGCCGCTTAGTGTTGCCAACAGAAGTTCCGGCCCGGTTGTGCACTGCGTTTACACTGGGCGCCCTTTTGGGTCGTAGCTTGGCATCGCCCAGACCCGAAACCCTGATTTTTCTCAGAGCCGTCTGTCGTCAAAGTCGGGGCTTGATAGCGCCTTTCTTGAGAACCTGATACGGGTGAATAACAGACTGAGCACGGACCATAGTGAGACTCCGCCTCTTGCAAAGAAATGGGGAGTTTACTTTTAGAGAGATATCGACAGCCTGCTTTATGGTATTTTGTTCCCGTCTTCGTGATAAAAACTTCTGATTGGCTTGTGTCCTTTTTCTGGGTTATCTCGTCAGGCTTTTTTGTGGGGGCGGACAGGGGTTTGACAGTCGTCTGGTCCTGGGCAATCCAGCCGGACTTTTGTCCCTGCTCATTCTTCCACGTAACGCCAAGCCAGGGACCCTGCTTATCGGTGATCAATAGTTCCTGACCCTTTGGGACGACTCCAACGATCTGATCGCCTACCAGAACATTGGCTCGTTCCACGCTGACTATAGCAGTTTGGCCGACCGACGAATCTTGTGCTGACTGGGAGTTCGCAAGATTACAAAGAAGGGTGATTAAGAGCAGGGGCGAGGTCTTCATCGCGGAACCTTTCCGGGTGGAGTAGAGACTTACTGGTGAAAGTTTGCGTTATGAGCGTGTACTTTCGTTTCCCATCCGCGGTTTTCCCGAATCCGTGGGGAAACTCTTCTTCGGTTGCGGATGAAATCCGCGGTTAGGAGAGAAAGTCAACGTTCAATAACATAAAATGGGCCGAGGCCCGCAACCCAAGTGTCAGAGGTTGGTGGTCGGTGGCGCGCCCGGCAGGACTCGAACCTGCAACCTTTGGGTTCGAAGCCCACGACTCTGTCCAATTGAGCTACGGGCGCGAGGGAACGAACCGGAGCGGATTATAAGCCCGACCCGAGAAGGGCGCAATGCGATGGGGCGCGGCTGCTGCCGGCAATTTATTTCAAAACTGGTGGCAAACGGGAAGCCGGCTAGAGCCCGGCCAGAGCCCGGCTAGAAAAAAAGCGAACCCACGGTATGACCTGTGTCGAAGCGACAGCACAGGGACAGGTCCGGAAGGACAAGCTCGGGATTCAGCCTTACGGTCTTCAGCCCCTCGCCGCGGGGCGCCAAGGGACAAGGGAAGCTCCCTTTCAAAGAAGGTCAGCGCTTCGCCCCCGACACGGCCGTCACGTGCACAATCTGGGCCCCGCCGGGCGCCAGCTCGATGGGCCAGGATTGCAGGTCCTCTGCGGAAGTAATCGCAGCGGGTTGGGTGAGGAATTCGGACCGGAGGACATCCCACACCTCCACGCGATAGTCCCCCTTCGGGAGGCACAGGCCCAGCCGGACGGACTCGAACTCCTCCTCCCAGTTGATCACGATGGCCGTCTGGTCCAGCGGTGATTGGACACGCAGGGCGACCTCGATCTCCGCCTCTTCCGGCTTCTCCAGAACGACCGGGATATGCGGATGGAGCATTTCAAGAAGTGTCGTCTTGAGCTGGATGGCCACCTCGGCGGACCGCGCCAGTTGCTGATCGTCAAGAGACGGGAGAAAGGCGATGCGGCCATTCGTGCGGATGGGCCCTCGGGCTGCCGGAAGGTCCTGGCCCCACGGCTTGAACAGGGGTTCGGGGTAAGGCTCGCCTTGCGGGTCCACTTCGGCCAGGGGCCCGAGGAAGACGAACTTGACGCCGCGATTCCGAGCGGCCTCCAGGAGCGCCATGGCCTCGCGGCTCAGGGAATGGGCGAAGGGGAGAAGGACGAGGCGCGCCCCGGCCAGTTCCTCCTCCCGCAGGTTGTCCAAGTAATGCATGCGGAACGGGAAGGCGTTGCGGAACAGGAAGGTGATGGCGGCTTTGTGGGCTCGGAAACCGAGGGTGCGGGGAGCGGCTCGGCCGAGGAAGGCGGTCAGGGCATTGCAAGGCTGGACCCATCCACCCATCTCGCGGAGGGCCATCGAGCCGTCGGACACGGGGTCGAGAGACTTATCCTCGTGCGACAGGCCGTAGAAATCCTCGCCGGCGCGGGAGTAGAGGAGAACAATGTCCGGGGGCGTACGCGAGCCAGCGAGCCACGGCTCGGCCTTCTCGATGGCCAGAAAGGCGCGCCGGACCGCGCGGCGCACCCGGGGTTCGAGACTGGCAGCGTTGCCGAACATGCAGACGCCGTCTGCGCCGTGCCCGACGGCGCTCAGGCTGATGCGAGTGACGTCCATGGGCCGAAGGGTGGAGTTGTAAGGAATTTTTCCGATCGTGTCCTGTGGCGCGCGGGCCAGCTTCCGCCCCATGTTGAACGATTCACCCCATTTCTTGGCCGCGGTGAAAGGGATCACACGGGCCGAGGGGCAAGCCGCGGCCAGGTGTTTCGCCGTCTCCGCCGCCAGATAGTGCGTCTCCTCTCCCCGGTAGTCCTCGCCAAGGTGAAAGACCGTGGAGAAGAGGAAATCCGGGCAGACCGCTTCGCCAAGGACGTCCAGGGCCACGCCGCTCGGGTAGCGCTCCAGCCCCATGACAGGGGCCAGGTTGAGCATGAGGGAGGACTGGAACTGCGGGTCGGACTTTTTTGCGGTCTCCTGGATTCGAGCCATGGCCTCGGCGAACACGCGGTAACGGAGGAGAAGGAACTGGCGGTGGGCGGGGGTGTTCGCCTGGAGCAGCCGGGAGGGTCCGAGGGAGGGGAATTCGAGACCCGTGCGCCGGCGGAACTCGTCGCGGAGCGGCGGCGCATCCGGGTAGTAGGGCAGCGAATCGTCAATGCCGTTCAGGCCATAGTAGGTGTAGCCGATGTGGGCGTTGTTCCAGGTGATCTCATCCGAGGCGAGATTGATGACGGCCGGGACCTTTCGGGCAGCGACCCCGGCGAAGCGCTCGTTCCAGATATCGGCGTAGCGGCCCAACAGATCGTAAGGCACAGCGAGCTGCTTTCCGATCTTCCCTTCGGCGTAGAATCGCGGTTCGGACGTGTAGGGGAAGGCGGCGTTGACGAAGACCGTGACGCCTTTTTCCCGGAGTTTCTCGATCTGCTGGACTACGGCCTCGAACTGGGGATCGCCCACCGCGGGAAGGCCCCAGTGAAAGACGGCATTGAGGTGGAGGTCCTCGACGTGCTCGGGCCCTGCGCTGAGCCCGCGGTACAGCCGCTCGGGCTCGGCCGGCGCAGCGGATAGGAGCAAGATCAGCGTCGCGGTCAGATGAAGGACATTCCTCCGGCCTGTCTTCTTATCCGTGGGTTTTCCTCCCAACGGGACCCGTCCTGTAGAACGTGTGAGGCATCTTGGATGTCCCTACCTCAGCCCATGGAGGTCCTCGGACAACCCGGCCCGGGCGACGCGGCACGTGAAGCGGAGCTGTTCGTCGGAGGTTTCCGTGCTGATGGCATCGATGAGCTGGAGGGCTTGGGCCGTGCCCCAGCGGCCCAGCTCGCGCACGGCTTCGATGCGGACCCAGAGCACGGGGTCCCGCGCCGCCGCTTCAAGCATCGGCCAGCGCTGGGCATCGGGGAAGAAGGCGCTGTACATCAGGGCCATCCGGCGGTCGCGCCAATTGGAACTGGCGAGGTGCTTTCGAAGCGAAGCGAGGGCCTCCTGTTTCAGCTCGGGCCGGTCCCACTTGAAGAAGTAATAGAGGGCGAGCTGGCGTAGTCCGATGAAGCGGGATTCGAGCATCAGCGCGAACGTCGGGCATCGTTCAGGCGTCATGAGCCGCGGCAGCAGATCGAAAACGAGCTGCACGCCTTCCTCCGAGGCCGTGGTTTCGAGCGTGTTCACGAGCACCGGAATCATCGCATCGGGCAGCTCCCCGAAATAGGTCCGAAGTTCCTTCTCCAGTTGCCAGAGGAAGCGGATACGGCTCGAGTTGCGCGCCTTGGCCGCAGGGGTGTCCAGGTACTTCGCCAAGTCTTCGAGCTGAAGAGCCTCGGACACGATCCGCTGGTAGTCGGCGAGAAGATGCGGCAGCTCGGCGCTGTCCCCGAGCTTCACCAGGCTCATCCGAATGAAGACCAGGTCGTCACCGGTGGTCTTGGGGTCCGCCAGGAGCTGCCGGAGCAGCGCGGGTGCGTCCGGATGGCCGCAGTCCCCCACGGCCTTGATGGCCGCGGTGCGCACCAGGCTTTCCGAATCGAGCTGCTGGCGCACGAGGCGGAAGGATTCGGGGCCGAGTGCCCGGGCGATCAACCGGACGGCATAGACCTTCGGCTGGGCCTCCTCGCCCTCAATGGCCTTTTTCAATTCGGGAAGAATCTCCCGGCTGCGCAGGGACAGGAGCTTTTGAAAGACCTTTTCCTGCATCTCCTCCGTGTCTTCCGGCTTGGGCCGGAGAAGCACGGTAACCAGGGCTGCTGCCGCGTCGCTGTCCGAGGAGCGGCAGAGCTCGCGCAGGGCCGCGGCGCGTTCCTCGCCCTCAAGCTCCTCGATGTTCATCAGGGCGCCTTCGAGATCCTCTTCCTCCTCCTGGGCGACCGCGGGCGGGGCAAAGGCTGCCGGGAGCAGCAAGGCAAGTAGCAGCCTGATGAGGATGGACCCGCGGCGGCGGGCACGATGTGGAGCAGAGGCGTTCCGTGGCCACTCACCTGGCAGCGGGGAAAACCCTTGCTGCTGGCTGTGGGCCGCAGGCAGTAGACTGTAGGCTTCGATCACGGGCGACTCCTCTTAGGGCCTGTCAAGAAATAAACTGTGCAATTTGCCAGGGTAATTTTGGCGCGAGACAAGGAGCGAGGAGCGTGATGTGCCTGGAAGGCACAGAAGCGCTCGCATCCGGCTCAAATCTAGGCCTCCAAATTGCACGGGTTATTTCTTGACAGGCCCTTAAGGCGGGCGAAGCCCGCAACCCGTCCAGGGTGCAAAAGGTGTCAGGGTTCAGGGTTCAGGCATCAACTGGCACCTGACCCGCCTCCCACTGGGACAAGTCTGGCGGGACACCTTTCAACTTCTCCGCCGGGTGCCCGCGTAGTGGGCGCGGCGCGGGGCGCGGAGAAATCACACCCGAAGACTCTAAGAAACAACGCAACTTCTCAATACAGTTAAGGTTCTCCCGCTGGGGAGACGGCGAAATCGCCTTGGCCGCGGGCTCCAGTGGCCGCGTCCCTGACCTCGGCGCGCCATTCGCCCGGCGGATCATTGAGCGCCAGGGGGAAGGCGAAGGTGGCGCGGCCATCCTCGGCGACCACGTTCCGGGCATATTCCTCACGGACTCGGCCAGTCGAGTCCCACACCTCGGCGTGCAGGACATGCTCGGCCGGGGTCGGCCCGGAGGTCTCTACTTCGAGGACCAGGCGTGCTTCCGCTCCAGGTGCGAAGCGGCCGCCGGCGACGCGGATGGCCTGGACGCGGTAGGGAAGGATGGCGAAGAGACTGGCCATGCCAGCGACCGGGTGCACGGAAAAGGTGCGGTCCTCGCCCAGCAGCTCCCCTCGGCGGCAGTCGGTGACGAATGCCTTTCCCGGCAGCAGAAGCTGATAGGCATCTTTCTTCTCGCGGTTCACCGGGTCCGGCTGCGTGCTTGCGGGCAGGACGCCGAGGTAGCGGAGGGGGCCGCGGCGGTAGAGGAAGGCCTGGCTGAGATCGCCGCGCCCCTCGGCGTCGAGCCAATCGAAGCCGCGGTCCACGCCGGCGAGGCGGAGGATGGCCTCGACGATGGCCCGGGTCTTCGCGCCCTGTTGCACCTTGGCTCGTTCGATCTCGGTCAACTCTCCGCCGCTGCCCGCGACGCGCAGGCTGCCGTAGCCGGACAGCGAAAAGTTGAGGGCGACGGCCTGGCCTCGGCCCAGGGTACGGCGAAGCAGCGCCGGCGCCGTCTGGTCGCCCGCCCGGAGGACTCCGAACGCCTCGGCCTCCGCCAGTGCGAGGCCGCCGTCGGAAGGAGCGAGGAACTCCCCATAGGGTCCGGGCTCGAGGCCGGCCAACTCCCGCGTCACCTCGAGGGCCGCCTTCCGGAAGCCGGATGCGGGCCGGGCGACCGAGAAGCCGAAGAGGTCGTCGAGGAGTCCGGGGGACTGCCACGTTCCGTGCTCGTTGCGCTGTGCGGCGGCGAAGTCGGCGACGGCGATGCCGCCCTCCTCGACGAACTGGCGAATCTCCTGCGCTTCTCGAGTGGAGATCGCCTCGGAATCGGGCAGGAGGAGGACCTTGAAGTGCCGGCGGCGCAGTTCCCCCAGTTCAATTTCCTGGTAGGCGACGTAGGTGAACTGGTATCGCAGGTCCTCGACGGGCATCCCGAGGCTGAGGAGGTTGTCCGTGAAGTCGGGCCGGCCCGGTTGAATCTTCGCCGCGGCCTCGGCCGAGTAGTGGCTCGTCAAGGAGTAATGGACGCCGATCCCGAAGGTGTCCAGTTCGGACCGAAGGAGCATGCGGGCCGAGCCTTGCTGGATTTCCCGGATTTCCTCGGCGGTCCAGACGGCCCGGTTGATGGGAGTGAGGTCCGGCTCGAGCATGATGAAAGCGTCGCTGCCGCCCCAGTAGTAGGCGAAGGCGTCGTAATGGTTGAAGAGCAACGACCAGATGGCCTGGCGCGTGCCGATCTCGTTGTTGTCCATGCGGCCGTAGCCTCCGCCCCACTGGGCCATGATGGTGTCCGGGGTGCGGAAGGACCGGCGCAGCTTGGTCTGGGCGCCCCCGTAGGCGAGCCAGAAGTTGCCAGCGTGGGCGAGCTGCCACCAGTCATAGTTCACGAACGGGGAGTCCTTCTGGGTGCCGGACAGGCCGACGGCGGCCCCGGGATCATGGGCCTGGATGGCTTCCCGGTATCGGCGGACCCGCGCGCTGAAGACGCTGTCCATGTAGCGGCGGTGGTCGAGCCAGGCGCCGGGCCGAGCCGGGTCCTTCAACTCCTCGAGGGTGCATGCCCGCACGTCTTCCCAGTCCTTGAAGGCCGTTGCCCATTCGGCATTCATGGCCTCGAGGCTCGGGTAGCTCCGGCGTGCCCATTCGCGGAAATGGAAACGGCAGGTGGGGCAGAAGCAGTAGGCGCCCCCGATGGTCTGCTCGTCCCCGAGCATGATGTCCTTGACGCCGCACTTGAGAAAGAAGGACTCCGCAGCCTCATCCACTCGTTTTATGACCTGGTCGTGGTAGCTCGTGTTCTGGAAGCAGGGGCGGCGGGCCAGGCCTTCGGAGCCGCCCGGGTTGCCAGCGGGATCGAAGCTGAAGACCGTGATGCCGCCGTTGTAGCGCAAGGAGTTTTCCGCGTCTGCTGGGCCGCCGTGCGCGTAGTCGACGCCCAGGCGGACCGTGGCCAGGCGCTCCTCGCCGAGACCGGCGCTGCGCCAGACGTACCACTTGAAGTCCTCGCGGTCACGGCGCGGCTGGGCCAATCCGACGGGAAATTTCTCCTCCCCGAGCACCGTCTGGCCGCGGGTCAACCGAAGGTGCAGGTCGGCGAGCCAAGCCAGGGGCTCCGGCATCGAGCACGACACATCCATCTCGCTCCGGCCCGCGGACACGGCCGAGCGCCCCCCGGTCATGAGCCTTCCATAGGTGTCCACAAGCTGGAATTCGAGCTGAGCGTCCTCGGCCAGAGCCTTCTGGAATCGGACCCGTGCCTGGAGGGTGTCGCCGGGCCCGTAGGCGGGCCGGTCGAATGCGACGCCCGCCAGGTCCTCCTCCGAGCGCCGGTGAAACGCGGTGACGGCCCAGTTGGCCGCGCGGCCGTCGGGCAGGCGCAGGCTGACGCGGGCCACGAGCAGGCCCGGCGGCAGGCCCGGCGGCAGGGGGAGCCGGATTTCGCGCTCCTCTCCGGCCGCGAGGGAGGCCGTCTCCTGGCTGTGGCCCCGGACCTCTTCGCTGGTATTGACGACCTCGAGGGCCAGGGTGAGGCGTTTTTCATCTGGTGAGGCGTTCCGGAGGACGAGGCCCAGGTCCGTGGGAGCGGCGGCCGGCTTGGCCAACAGGGATTGCACCTCGATCTCGGGCATCTTGCGGCCGGCCCAGAGCAGGGTACGGAGGAACAAGGAATAGGTCCCGTCGTGGTGGCGGTAGCGGAGGAAGGGGCCGGTGAGGCCCGGGCTGGCCAGCTCGGGGCCCGGCTTGGGGAAATCGTCAATCAGGACGATGCGGCCCAGGCCGGCCCGGCGAAGATGGAGCGTCGATTCGCTTTCTCGGCCCGATCGGCGCTCGGGTGTCGGGTAGGGGCACGCCGCCGCAGTGAAGGCGAAATCGTCCTCGAGGAGTGGCAGGTCGCGCAGCTCGCCGATCTCACGGTCCGGCTTGCCTTCCTTCTCCAACCCGCTCCCGCTGCCGAGGACGATCAACCCGGCCCCCAGGCGCACCCGGCGAAGGACAAGGCGGCGGATTTCCTCGGGGAGCAGTTCCCAGTGCTTGCGCATGCGGGCGCGCCCGCGCCGAGCGACGACGTAGACGTCATAGTCCCCGGCAATCTTTTGCTGGACGTCCACCACGGAGGCGCCTTCGAGCGCGTTGGAATGCCGCTCGTAGGGACCCTCCCGACGCTCCACCAGGCAGGCATATTCGATGTCCAGAAGGTCCGTCCGCTGGCACAGCTCCACGAGGTCGCGCTTGAGATACGAGTCCCCGATGAACAACGCCTTGAGCTTCGGCCCCGCCCAGGGCCGGGCAAAGGTCCATGCCGGAAGCTGAAAATCATGCCGCAGGCGGAAAAAGTAATACAGGGTGCGGTCCGGGGAATCGAACGCCGTGGCGAGGAGGTTCTCTACCCGGTCGCCGTGCCTCTGGTTCGTGTCCCACAGACCCGTGATGCCGCTGAAGACCACGCGGCCCGACCCGAGTACGTTTTCCTGGACCACGAGGGCCGCGAGGGCCGGGCTCGCCTGGCTGCGGTACGGCGCACACTGATTCCTGCCCCAGGCCTGCCAGGCGATGCTGCCGTCGAGGCCGGCCGATTCCGCATCGAGGCGGAAGGGCCACGCGGTGAAGGAATGGACCTCCTCGGCGGATGGCACGGCGGAATAGACGTCCCTCTTGGCCCCCTCGGGGAGCGTGACCTCCAGCTCGGCGAGGAATGCGGCCGCCTCGTCGCCGACCGTCTCGCCATCGAAGAAAAGCGTCCCGCCTCGTTTCAAGAGGTCTTGGATGGCCTCGCGGCACCGCGGCGACCGGAAGATTTCTCGGCGCGCCTCGTCGCCCTGCTGGCTGACGATCAGAAGGCGCGTCCGGGAAAGGGCAGGCACAAGTCCGGCCTCAAGGCCCGCGAGGCTGAAAGACTGGACGAGCAGCCGGCAGTGCAGCCGATCGGCCCCGAACCAGGCGGACCAGAAGGGCTGGCTGCCGACCAGGACAATGCTGCGCATGGGCCAGACGCGCTGGCTGAAGTCCTCTCGGGGCCTCCGGCCCGTCTGCCAGAAAAGGGTACGGAGAGCCACCTGAGCAGCACCGGCGGTCGCACTGTCGGGCGATCGGGACAAGCCGTTCAGGAAGGGGATGAGATCGGGGTCTTGGGTGCAGCCGAGGCCGTCGATGGCCGCAGCGCGTACCCGCAGTTCCGGGTCCTCCATGGCTCGCTTCAGCAGCGCTACGGCCTCGGGCGACCCAGCGAACGGGAGCACGCGGCAGGCCGAGCGCCGGACCGCCGGGTCCTTCGACTGCAGCATATCGCGGCAGGTGGGCACGACACGGGCATCCGCGAGGCGGCAAGCATGGCGTTCCGCGAGCTGGAGAGTCGGCGGCAAGTCCTCCTCGTTCGGGGAAGCCAGCACGGTCAGCAGAGCGGGAGCGGCCAGGGCGCTCATCGTGCGCGCGAGGGTCCGAACCATCTCGTCACGCTTCTCCGCGTCCGCCTCTTCCAGGTCGAACCGGAGGTGTTCGATGTCCTCTTCCGTGGGCTCCTCTGCGGGGGCGGTTGGCAGGAGAAGAGCCAGGGCAGCCATCAGCGCCGCCGCGTATCCCCGGGCGAAGAGGCCGATCTTCGCATGGCTGAACGGAAATGCGCCCGAACTTCCGTTCAGCCATGCGAAAGGAAACCCCGGCGAAACATTCGAAAGCGATTTCCTCATAACCTGCCGAATGATCAGTGGCACTGGAAATCCGCTGCGCCCTTCGGGCTCGCGGATTTCAGAGGCAGGCCTGTCGGCGCGCACGGACGGGCAGGAAGGCCGCCCCTCTCTCTGATTTCGATCGATTTTCCGTATAGGCTCCGAAAGCTGGCGCGCGGGGATGGTCCCGGGTACTCCGTGCATCGGTTCATCAGTTTGTCAGGGGTTCTTGGAGCTTACGCCCCTCACCCCGGCCCTCTCCCAGGGGAGAGGGGGATGCTGATGAACCTGTTGTTCGTGCCTCTTCAGCCCATCCACCTGAACCGTTACGAAAAACCCGGGAAGAATCTGTGGGACGCTCTACTCAGCGCCGGGACGGATGTATTTGGTCAACCGGACGCAGTTCCCTGCCCCCAGATATTCGAGCTGGTCCGTACAGCGAGACATGAGGTGGATGCCCAGTCCGCCGGTCTTGCCGCGTCCGACGCTCGTCCTCTCCTCAGCGGGCGCAGGGTTTTCGCGGACGCGCTTGAGGTGAGTCTGGTAATCAAAGCCCTTGCCCTCATCTTCCACCGTGATCGTGATCTTGTCGCGGTCTATCAGGAACACGACATCGACGTGGAGGCTGGTGTCCCCCTTGAGGCCGTGGAGGACGGCATTGTCCACCGCCTCCGAGAAGGCCGCGTGAAGCTCCGTGGCCGCTTTCTTCTTGTTGAGCCCCGAAACCGCCAGCAGTTTCTGCGAAAGTTCCTTGGCTTTCTCCACCTGGCCGCCGCCGCCCTCGAATTCATAATGCGTCAGGTGCAGCAGAATCTGCCGGTTCTTCGGGATTTGACGCAACTCCGCCTCGGAGAGCGCAAACAGCTCCACCATCTCGAACGGCTCGATCAGATAGGCGTCCTCCCAAATCTTGAACTGCTTCCGGCGGTTCAGGTCGGTCCCTTGGTAATAAATCTTGATGATCGGCGTGATGCTCTTGCTTTTCTGCACCTTGATGGTGGAAAGGAAATCCTCGGAGCCCTCGAGCTGGTCCTCCAAGATGACCAGGTCCGGCGTGATCTGGTCGAACATCTCGAGCGCCTGGCGGCAATCGAACGCGAATTCAAAACGGCCCTTCGGCGTCTCCAGCCGCCGTCTCGTGATCTCCGTGAATCGGTCTCTCTTGGGCACGACCATGAGGACCGTCGATTCCTCGGGCTTGAGCGTCTCGATCTCCTCCGCGCCCCGCGGCTCGGCCTTGCCCTTCGGCTTCCACCTCGGCTGAGGCTGAGCCGCCGATGTGTCGGTCCGGCGCTTGCCTACCGTCCCGCTGCGGAGGTAGGTGACCAGAGGCTCCTCCTTGCTGAAGATCGGGATGATGTCGGGAAGACCGATCAGGGACATGATCCCGTAGACCGGATCGGAGGTGTGCACGATAACCATTTCCGTGCCGGCCTTGAGGAAGGCCTTGCGGTAGTTGGCGAGGGTGCTCATGCCCGTGGAATTGATGTACTGGACTTCCCGGAAGTCCAGTACCAGCTCCTTGGGCGGGGCCTGCAGGATGACGTCCAGGGTCTTCTGAAAATTCTGGAACGTGGAGGAATTGATGAAGCCGGCGAGCCGAAGGCGGGTGATCGCGATCCCCGAAAGGTTTTCCTGGGACGTTTGCAGCTTGAGTTCCGGCACACCGCACTCCCTGTTGTGATGAGGACGGGAAATTCTGCGGAAAGGAAGTAGAGGGTGACTTCCTCTCCGGAGAACGAGCAGCTTCTTTTTGGCTCCGGCGGCTTCGGGATTTCCTCGTGAAGCCGCCGGCCTCCGCCAGGGCCCGACCATCCCTTCCGCCGATGATGTATTATAAGTTTTCAGCGAGGGGAAAGTCAAGACGATGGAAGAGACGCCGCTCGAGTGCCCGCGAACGGAAGTGCGGGTGCACTTCCGTTCGCGGGTGAGAAATGAGGACTCTTCCAGCTTGACGATTCTCCGGCGGCCGCCGAGAATAGAGATTCACGGGGTGCCGGCGCACGGAAGTGCGAGTGCACCTCCGTACGCCGCTAATAGCCCCGCCTGCGCCGGCCGCGCTGGGGCAGGCCCGCCGGAGGACCGTTGCCATGAGGTATGGATGGACTGGAAAACTGCTTCGGGTGAACCTTTCCTCGGGCCAGCACGCCGTGGAGGACATTCCCCTAGCCTGGCTGAAGGACTACGTGGGCGGGCGCGGCCTGGCGGCCCGATACCTCTATGAGGAGATGGACCCTCGTGCGGATGCCTTGAGCCCCGAGAATATCCTCATTCTCGCGGCGGGTCCGCTGACGGGCACCCCGGTCTCCTGCGGGTCCCGGTACATGGTGGTGACGAAGGGCCCGCTGACCGGTGCGATCACGACCTCGAACTCCGGCGGGCACTGGGGGCCGGAGCTGCGTTTCGCGGGATACGACCTGATCCTGGTGGAGGGCCGGTCGTCCCGGCCTTGCTATCTTTTCATCTCGGACGACCAGGTGGAGGTCCGGGACGCCCGAAACGTCTGGGGCCGGGTCGTTTCGGAATCCGAGGATCGTATCCGGTCGGAGATCGGCGTCCCAGCGGCCCGCGTTGCGGGCATCGGGCCAGCCGGGGAGAACCTCGTGCGGTTCGCCTGCATCATCAACGACAAGCACCGGGCGGCCGGGCGCTCCGGCGTCGGCGCGGTCATGGGCTCGAAGAACCTCAAGGCGATTGCGGTGCGAGGGACGCGGGGCATTCCGGTGGCCCGGCCTGGGGAGTTTCTGCGGCTCGTCCGCGAGATGCACGCGCGGATGCAGGCGAACCCGGGCCGACAGGGTTTGAGCGAATTGGGCACGGCCCCGACGATCGACCTGATCAACCAGTTTGGCGGGCTGCCGACCCGCAACTTCCAGCAGGGCCAGTTCGAGGAGGCGGAGAACCTCAACGGCAACAGCCTCAAGGAGAAACGCCTCGTGGCCAACAAGGCCTGTTTCGCGTGCACCATCGCGTGCGGGCGCGTGACGCGGCTGGATGAGGGCTGGAACAAGTTTCTGGTGAACACGCATCCGAGGAACTGGAAGCTGGCCGGTGAGGGCTTCGAGTACGAGGCCGGATGGGCCCTCGGTGCGGATACGGGCGTCGGCGACCTGGACGCGGTGATCAAGGGCAATTGGCTCTGCAACGATCTCGGGCTGGACCCCATTTCCATGGGGGCCACGCTGGCCGCGGCCATGGAGCTTTACGAGAAGGGGGTCCTCGGGGACGCCGTCACCGGCATGCCCCTGCGCTTCGGCAGCGCCGAGGCCTTGATCCGGATGATCGAGGCCACGGGATACCGCGAGGGCTTCGGCAACGAGCTCGCCGAGGGAAGCAAGCGCATGAGTGAGAAGTTCAGCCACCCGGAGGTCTTCATGGGCGTCAAGGGGCAGGAGTTCCCCGCGTACGATCCCCGCGGATTCCAGGGCATGGGCGTCGCCTATGCCACCTGCAACCGCGGGGCCTGCCACCTCCGGGCCTGGACGCCCGCCATCGAAACTTCCGGAAAGGTCTCACCCCACACGACCGAGGGCAAGGCCGCATGGGTGGTCACCGAGCAGAACCGCAGCACGGCCCATGATGCGACGGGGGTCTGCCTGTTCACTGGATTCGCCGGGGCGGGCCTTGAGAATCTCCGTGGCCTGCTCGCGGCTGCCACCGGCGTCCGGTACACCGACGACCTGCTGGTCCAGGTGGGCGAACGCATCTGGAATATCGAAAGGCTCTGGAATCTGAAGGCGGGCCTGACCGCGGCGGATGACACGCTGCCGAAGCGGCTGTTGAAGGAGGGCCACCGGAGCGGTCCGTCCAAGGGCGTGACGGTGAACCTCGAGGCCATGTTGCCGGAATACTACGGGGCGCGGGGCTGGTCGCCTTCCGGCGTTCCCGCGGGCGAGAAACTTCTCGAACTGGGCATCCTCTGATGCGAACGTGAAGAAGGCAGCAGAGTCGTGGCTTCGCACGACTCTGCTGGATTTCTGATCTCACCGGGATGAGAAATGCGGGTCAATCCCGACTCCTTTCCCCTCCACTTCGACCCCCGACGACCCCCATGAGCGTTCCCACGTCCCTCGTTGCTGAAAAGTTCCGGATGACCGAAGAGCAGCGGTATCTTTTCGACCTCCGGGGATTTCTGATCCTTCCCTCGGTGCTGGACGCGAGTCAGGCCGGCGAGATCAAGACTTTCCTCTACACCCTCAAGGGGAATCCGGCATCGCTTCCCGAGCACCAGCGGAACGTGTTCAGCGGACCCTGCACGCAGCTCCTGGACCATCCGGCGATCGTTGGGATTCTCGAGGAGGTGATCGAAGGCAGCACGCCGGAGAGCTACGGTTTTCGCTGCGACAACGGTTTCATGGCGGTCCGGAAGCATGGAGAGGGCCCGGCGCAGGGGCCCCACCGTGGGACCGGCGCGACGCACGCCTACCACGTCAAGTACGACCGCATCTTCGCACCCTCCGTGCGCGTGGTGTGGGAGCTGAACCCGGTGCGCCGCGGCGACGGCGCGACGATGTTCCTGGTGGGCAGCCACCACAGCCCCTTTGCGTGCCCGGAGGCCTTCATGAAGAAGGACTGCCCGCTCTACGAGGACTACGAGTGCCCTGCGGGTTCCGCGCTGCTCTTTTCCGAAGGTCTGCTGCATTTCGGCCGGCCGTGGCTGAACCGCGAGACGGAGCGCGCCGCCATCTTCTATCACTACATGCACTACGGGATGCGGTTTCACCGCCCCGCGCCGTCCCCTGAGACGATTCTGGCGCTGACCCCGCTGCAGAGGACCTTGTTCCGGGACGTCTGGATACTCGATTTTCCGCCGGGCAAGATGGTGGCGAACAACTACTACAGCGAGAGCAATCGAGCGCGGGATCGGCAGAGCGACGGCCCGGGAGTGGGGGGGTATTGATAGCGGATGAATTCACATGCCTGATGCGGGCTCCGAGGAACTCGTTCACGCCCTGGTCCGACACCTCGCCTCCGGCCAGCTTCAGGCCCATCACGTCCTTCCAGCGATTCAAAGGCTCTGCCAGAAGGAGTCGCCGCCGGCCTCCATCCCCGCGCTCCTGAGCCAACTCGAAGGCGACTCCGACCCCGACATCCAGAAGCTCGTCCGCCACCTGCATGACGTTCGCCGCATCGAAGCGCTTCGCTTCAATCGCCTCCGCAGGGAAGGCAACGCAAAGCCGGCAGAGTTCCAGATCGTCATCGGGGACCTCCCGCTCGACGCGCCTCTCGGCTGGAAGACCTCGGCCGATTCTCTCCGGGCATTCCAGACCGCGTTTTCCCTGCTCCGCGACCATCTTTTCCTTTCGGGACGCGAGCAGCCGCCTCCCCGCATCACCGGCACGGTCGAAAAGAAGTTCCTTGAAGCGATGGAGGCTTTGAGCCGGCCGCCTTCCGTGTTCTTCGGGCTTTCACTACCGGAGCTCGCCTCAGCTCTCACCTTGAAGATCGGCGACACTCGGCCCGACCTCCGCCAAGCGCTGGAAATTTTCTCCACCAGGACCACATCCTCGGGGGACCAGCAAGTCGGTTCGGCCGAGGCGCTCCTGGATCGCCCGGAGGCCTGGCTCTCTCAGCCGCTGGACGAAGAAAGCGTTCTCAGGGCTTTGCGCGTGCGTTTGGAGAAGGCGGAGGGCCGGGAGGAGCAGAAGAAGTTGCTGGATATGGCTTGCACCTGGCCGACGAGCCATGCTGCGAGCCTTCTTCTCGATCGAGCGCAAGAGACCTGGGCGGACGAACGCGTCTCCCTCATTCTGGCCCTGCGCTTCGGCCAGCCGGCCATCGTCGGGTGGAACGCCTGGCAATCGTGGCTGCGGGAGCAGGTCCTCCAGGCCAAGGCAGGGATGGACACCGTGGAGCAGCTCGTCCGCTCCCGGCCCGGCGAAGCGCTCCTGCTCTGGTGTCATGGACGGCCGGACTGTGGTCCGGCGCTGGTGCGAGGGTTGGAGAGGTGGTGTCGGGAAGAAGGCGAGCCGATGAGTGTCGGAGAATTTGTGCGGCGTTGGGGCGAGGCCCTGAGCTCCGAGGAGCGGACCGCGCTGACGGGAGCGCCTCAACGCATGCACCCGGCGGCGTCGGCCAGCGCGCCCGCGCCGCCGATCGCGGCCGTGCAGTCCGTGTCGACGCCCGAGGTTCACGACCAGGCGCGTGCTGCCCATTTCCCTGCTCCGCCCGTCCGTTCCGGGGCCCCGCCGCCGCCATCCCCCGTTCCAACCTTGTGGGACACGCACATCGTGCCGTTCCTCGTCGAGAACTGGTACATGGTCGCGGGGATCGCGATGGTGATCGTCGGAAGCTCGCTCCTGGCCTATTACACATGGGACAAGCACTGGCTGGTCCGTTACACGGTCATGCCCGCGTTGCTTGGGCTGTTCACCGCCTCGCTGGCCCGTGCCGGCGGCTGGATTGAGCGGAAGGATTCCAGCTTCCGCGGCACTGCGGCGACGCTTCGAGGCGCGGCCATCGGACTCCTCCCCATCAATTTCATGGCCGTCGCGCTCCTCGCCCATGACGAGCAGGTCTCCCACCGCGTCTTCGCCGTCCCCTTCATGGGCGTCCTTTATGTCCTGCTGTTCGGCTGGGGCCTGAAAGCCTGGTGTTCCGCAGTCCATCCCGCACTCGGGTGGCTGCTCGGCGGCATCTTGCTCCTCCTTAACGGCCTCGTCACCGTCGGGCCCCTGACGCGGGCCATCAGCAGCTCGAGCGGCGGGGAACAGCTCGCCCTGATCACCGCCGGTTTCCACCTCGGATTCGCCGGGCTCGCCTGGGCCGTCGTGCGATTCTCGCGGCGAGTCCTGACCCGGGACCTGGTCGAAGAGAAGACCGTTCCCTGGTTCTTCGGGGCCACCCTGGTCGCCACCTTCATCCAGGTCTTCGCTTGGGTCCACGCCACGCTCCGGGATTTCCCGCGCCCCTCCGCCTACGCGGCCATGACCATCCTCACCGGCTGGCTGGTCCTCTTCGTGGAACGGCGCGGCCTGGAGCTTCGAGACGATAAGGAAGCTCACGGGGCGGAATCGTTCCTCGGTTTCGCCTTCGTGATCTGCGGCGTTCTCATGGGTGCGAGCGACCCGCTCATGCGCCTCCTCGTGTTCGCCCTGTCCGGGACGGTATGGTTGTACCAGGCGGCCGCACGCCGGCACCCGCTGCACTTCTGGATTGGCCTGACGCTGCTGGCACTTGCTGGCGCCAGCGTCGGTCTCCTCGAGGGCTTCCCAGGCCCCTGGCTGCCGGGCATCGGCCTGGCGCTGTCGGTCCTCCTGGGGCTGGCCGCCGCTCTGGCCCTGAGATGCGGCCAGCAGATGCTTTCGGAGGCCTGCGCCGGGATGCAGATCGCCGTCCTGATTCTAACCTCGGTGGTGGCCGTGCTCGCTCAATGGCACTTCCGTTCCGTGCCCCTGGCCACCGCGGGATGCCTCCTGGCGGTGGCGGCGCTCTTCGCCTGCCGGGCTGTCCTGGACCAGGGCCTGCGCTGGGTCCATTCCGCGGCGGCCATCGTCGCCCTGGCTCTGCCCTACCTGGGATGTGCGGACCTTGACCGGAGGAGCCTTCACGGCAACACGATGGTCTTCGGCCTGGCGGTGCTTTCCCTGCTCTGGCTCGGGCTGAACGCGGGCGCGAGCGCTCGACTCGTCCGAGGGGCGAGGTCCACCGTGCTTTTCCTCTATGGAAGCCTGGCCGTGGTCGGCATGGTGGTGCGCGTGATCGTCGAGCAGGACGCGGCTGTGCATCCCCTCTCCACCAGGCTCTTCATGGAATGGAGCGGCCCCCTCCTCATGCTGCCGCCCCTGATCTTGGCGACCACTTTCTCACGTTCCCTCGTCCCTGCAGGCATGGCCGTCTTCATGCTGGTCGTCCTGTTCCCGGAGATGAAGACCGTCCTTCGGGCCGCCTTTCCGCAGTTCACCTGGGGCTCGGGAATCGGCAGCGCCTCTGCTGCCCTGGTCCTGACGCTCCTCGGCTTCATACTGCGCCGGTGGCGCTTCCTGCATCAACTCGGGGAAGGCGACCTCTACCTGGGCACGATTCCCTTCCCGCTCCGGCGGCACGACTGCACGCTTTTCACCATTCCCGCTATCGCCAGCGCCTTCTTCCTCAATGCCAAAGTCGACACCTGGAATCTCTTTCATAACCTCCTGGGGGGCGGGGTGGGACTGAAGACCGCGGCCGCCGTGGGGATGACCGGAGTTACCTGGACGCTGCTCGCCGTCTACCTTCGCCGAATACCCGATGCCGTCTTCGGCGTACACCTCGGCTGGCTCGGCGTTGTGACCGGCTTAGGGTTCGGACACTGGAGGGCGGCGGTTGTGCCCCACTGGACCTGGCCGGCCCTGACGGCGCTGCTCATGCTTCAGACGCTTTACTTTGCCTATCGATTCGTGCTCGAACCTCGCGCCGACTGGGCGCAGAAGCTGTTGACCGCGCCGGTGCGAGGAGTTCTGCGGTATTCCGCCGGCGTGCTGACCGTCGTGTGCCTTTTCCTGCTGGTCAAGGGCGATGACATTCTCCGGCTCGGCCCCCTGATGCTTTTTCTGGCAGTTCAACTTGCATGGCACGGACTGGCCACGCGTGAAAAATCCTTTGGGGCTCTCCTTTTCTTCATGGCCTGTGTCGCGCTCCTGGACTGGACCGCGCCCGGGGAGAGAGCTTTGCTCCGGAGGCTTTCCGCGGAGAGAAGCCTCACGCCGGCCCTCGAATTCCTGCTGGCCATTCAGGTGCTTCACGTCCTGCTGGAGCTGAAGGCGGAGGTGGGGGAAAAGCTGCGTCCGCTTCTTCAGCCCTTCCTGTTTCTGGCGACTCTTGCGGCGGCGGCGATGAGTGTCGCCGCATTCGCTGTCCTCGGGGCCCCTAACGCCGTTTCCAGCAGCCAGTTCCTTCTCTTCCTGGTCCTGCTGGTTGTGACCGCGAGGGCGCACGGGGCCGCCCCCCTGGCGCTCCTCGCCGTGGTCCTCGGTTACGTTCTGGCGCAGATGGACCTCATCCGCCAGGCCCCGAGCGTGGGCACCCGAGTGGCCCTGATGGCCAGCCCGTGGCGTCTGGCGGCGCTGGCCCTCGCCCTGGGAGTGATCGGAGCGGGCGGCCGGGCGGTCTCGCGGCGCTGCCGCTTTCTCCTGCAGGGACCCTACGCCCTGGCCTGCTTCCGGTTTCCTTCCGTCGGATGGCTCTACGTGCCGGCGGTGGCCCTGGTCGTGCTGGCTGCATGGCTTCACACCAGCATCGAGTGGCTTCGGGAAGCCCCGCGCCAGCTATTCGCTCCCTACGTTGGCGCAGCGGCGGTGTTCCTCATCGCCCTGTCCTGGTCCAAAAACGCGTTGCACGGCCTGGCCGGCCTGTTCCTCATCCTCGGCAACGTCCACGCGGTCCGGCTCTTCGCCGGTCAGCCGCTGCGCGCCCAAGGTTTGTCGGAAGCTCATCTGCTCGGCCTCGGTTTCGCCCTCACCCTGCTCCAGGCCTCCGCCGTCCGCCTCTTCTCCAGCCGCGAGGCGCTCTCGGCGATTCTCAATCGCGCGTGCCTGGTGCTCGCTGGCCTCGTCCTCGGCCTGCTCTGCGTGAAATACCTGGAAGACCCGGACATCCCGGGGATATCGCCCGTGCGGTTCGCTGTCTCCGGCTCGATGGCGCTTCTGGCGGGCCTCTATTTCCGCTGGGCAGCGCGCCATCCGGGGAAGGGCGAAGAACCCTGGGTGCGGGTCTGCGAGGGCGTCTATCACTTGGGCATCGCCATGGCCATCGGGTGCGCGGCTCTGCTCCTTCCCCACCTGAGGACGCCGGCGACGGCCCTCGCCGCACTCGCATTTCCAGCGGCCTACTTCTACCTGCGGGCGGAGCTGGGAACGAGTCCTAACCGGACGGATACACAGCGATATCGAAACTCGGCGGCTACGCTCGGTTTCGTCATTCTCGCTCTTTACGTCTTCAAGGCCGCCTTCCATAGCCTCTTGTTCCCTGAATTCCCGATACCGGTCCAGCACTATCATCTCAATGCCCCCGTCGCCGCCCTCGTCGGCCTCATGCTGCTGCGCCTGCGCGCCCTCGGGGAAACGGATGGACTGGTGGCCTTCTGCGGCGGCCTGGCGCTCATGGCCTCAAGTTATTTTCTCCTGACGTGGTATCCGGGACTGAGCCCGTTCGATTTTCCGATGGCCTCCGCCTGGTGCGCCGTAGGCCTCGCCCATTTCTGGACTCTGGTCAGCGACCAGCGTTCTCCGATCGGAACGGGCATTCAGCGGCTAGCGGCGATGGGGGAATCGGACTGGATGCGGTTTCGGCGATGGTGGGGGTATGGGCTGGTGCTGGCGGCGCACGCCGCGGTGCTGTGGGGGCTCTGGAGCTATCGGATGGGTCCCAGGACGTTTGCGCCGCTGCTGGCCGGCGCGGCGACCCTCCTCATCCATCATGGCGTGGCCCGAAAATCCTGGCCCTATTTCGTGCTGGCGGCGGTGGAGATCGCCATCGCGCTTCACGCGGACTTCTTCATCGAAAGTTATGTCCCGAAAGAACAGGTGGTCTGGGTGCTCCTCGGCCTCTGGGCCGCGGGCCTCGTCGCCGCCGAGGTCCTCCAGGCGACTCCCGCGGCCATCCCTTGGAACAGTTTCATCGCCTGGCTTCCGCCCCTGGTCCTGGCACACGTCCTTTACCATGACCCGCGGTCACCCGCCGGGCTGATCGCCGCGGCGCTCGGCATCCTCCTGGCCGCCATGACCCCGCGTCCCGCCCGCAGGGCTGAGTCCGACTCCGATCTTCTGGCGGCCTTTGCCGTCTGGCTCACTCCGGTCTGGTTGATCTACTTTGGACAGATGGAGTGGGGCGAACCCATCGACCGCGAGTGGACGCGTTCCGGTCCCGTCCTTTCTGCCGCGGCCACCCTCTTCGCCGTCGGGGCGCTGGCCCGGCAATTTCAGCGCCGCTTGGCTTCCGCGTACGATCGCTTGGTCCGACCCCGGCCGCGGCGGTGGGACCACGCACTGGCCTGGGCAGGGGCTTCGGGTGAATCGCTGAACCGGGCGACTCTCGGGCTCGCCTTCGTCCTGGCGGCGCTCGTGCAACTCTCTCACTACGACGCCCCTTTTGCCGAGGGAGAGTTCACCCTGATGCTCGGCCTATACGCCGCCTTGGCCGCGACGTGGTATCTCCAGTGGAAGCAGGGGATTTCCGCGGCCTCCGGCTACCTCATGCAGCTTTGCGCCTTGGGGTTCTTTTCGGTCATTCGACGGCAGCTCATGTTCGCCCTTGACGCCTGGAACTACGAATACGACGTGTGGGTCAGCCTCGCCGCGTCTTTCTGCCTTACCGGCGCAAAGCAGTCCCTCGACCTGCAGCCGCGGGCCAACCGAATCCCGCTGCTGGCCACGCTCCTCGGGCTGCCGGCGATGGCCGTGACCTGGGTGCTCGTCCATCACCTCGGTTCCCACATGGCGCTGCTCGTCACCGGCCTCCACGGCGTCCTATTCACGTATCTGGGCAGGGACGACCGCGAATCACCCTATCACGCCGCCGCCGTGACGGGTTTCGTCGCCTTCGTGCTCATCGTGTTCCGCAGCCACTTCGAATTCGAGGTCTTGCACGCCTACGTCATCCCCGTCGGCGTGGGCGTGCTCGTCCTCCTCCATCTCTTTGGCGGGCACATGAAGGCGGGAAGCCGCAACGGCATCCGCCTGGTGACCCTCCTGGCCATGCTGGGAAGCGCCGGCACCTCTGCGCTCATCGACGATCGCTATCCCGTGGTGTTCCATCTGACGCTTATTCTCCTCAGCCTCCTGGCCATGGGGATGGGCAGCCTGTTCAAGGTCCGGCTCTATCTCGTGCTGGGATTCACGGCCCTGATCACCGATCTGGCTTCGCTCACCACGAAGATGCTGGCCCACATGGAGCGCACTTCAAGGATGACGGCCGTCGGCGGCCTGGTGCTCGGCATCGGCGCCGCGCTGGTTTTCGGCGCCCTCTATTACAAGACGCACCCCGAGGCCCTGAACGCGAGGCTCGACGCGTGGCGCACCCGGCTGGGTCAGTGGGAGTAACCTTCGTTTCTGAGCCAGGGTGAGAGGACGAATCGCGTTTTCATTCAGGCTGCCGGACGGCGAGTTCCACGCTGACGACGTTGACGGAATGACGTGCTCGTTGCTCGCGGGTCGCGCGCTCGCGGCCGCCATGGATGAGGAGCACCTCGTTCCAGCCCTCGCGGATGAGGGAAGCGGGAAAGGTGTAATCCAGGGCCTGGTGCTCCGGCACGTGATGGGTATATTGCCCCGTGGGAAACAGAAGCTGGCTCGTGAGCCGGCTGCTGAAGTTGGGCCAGGACCCGTTGAAGCTGACGCCCAGGTCCGGCATGTGCTCAGGCTTTTCGACGACGGTCTGCACCGTCAGCTCGAGGCCGGCGGGCTCGGCGGCCATCGGAAGGTGGAAGGCATGGCGGAAGGCAGGCTCGACGACGGCGGGCACCTGTTCGGCGAATTCGAACAGGGGGAAATTAAAGGGGCCGTGGTTGAGGGCGAGGGCATAATGCTTCGGCTTGCCCCTCAGGCCCCCGAGGTCATCCAGCCCACGCAGCTCGGGATAGAGCGCCTGCCTCTTCGCCGCGGTCGGATGGATGCCCTCCTCGTCCGTGCAGAAGAAGTTGAAGGTCTCGATCCCGTCCACGCCCAGCGCGAGCTTGCCCGCTGCGTTGGCCCTGAGGAGCGGCCCGCTGGCGGACAGCAGGCGGTAGCCGCGGGCGCCCGTGTCCGGGCAGAAGGCGTCCAGCCAGTTCGGAGCGTCCTCGATGACGCCGTAGATGGCCACCTCGCCGGCCAGGTCCGCCCTCAGCCGCTCGTAAGGCACGTCCCAGCTCGTCTGCCAACTGTTGCTCGGGCTGACGAAGTCGATCAGGCCGCTCCGGGCCAGAGCCGCCACGTCCAGGCCCACGCTCCGGAGCAGGCCCAGGCGGCAGGGTATCCGGACGCCCAGAGGATAGGGCTTCCCGAGGGCCTTCGAGCGCGCCCGGGTGAGCGCCCGGATGCTCCCGATCCAAGCGATCATGGTCTGGATGGCCTCCTCGGTCGCTGGCGGCTCACAGATATAGGGGCAGCGCAGCCAGTCCAGCTCGATGCCTTCGAAGTCGTAGTCTTCGACCAGCTCCCGGACCAGGCGGAACATCGAGTCCCGGACCTCCCGTTTTTCGTAGTTGAGGGCCATGAGGACCCGGCTCACGCCGTCTCGCGGGTTCGGCTCGACGCCGCGCAGCCGGAGCTGCGGGTTGCGCAGCTCCGGACCGTTCATGTAGCTGCCTTGGAGATCGTTCGCCCCGTGCATGTCGTTCATGCGGATGGAGACCCAGGGAGAGACGCCGCGCCGCCGGCAGGCCTTCGAGATTTCGGCCACCCAGTCCACACCCGCTTCCGCGAGGTCCAGGTAACGGTCCAGGAACTCTGCGTCCCGCGTCATGACGGACTCCAGCATCGGCGTCGTGAAGTCGGTTTCGTTGGGAGGCGGATAATGCCGGCGGAAGAACTCGCGGTTGCCGCGGGTATAGCCTTCGAGGATGTGAGGAAAGGCCTTGCTGGGATACCAGGCCCTCTGAGCATTCGGATTGCACAGAAAGGTGTCCACGCCGCTGTCGGCAATCAGGTCGATGAAGTCGTGCATCACCTGGGCCGTGTAGGGGCCCGCAGTGTCCGGCCGGTAGCCCTGGCCGAAGAGAAAGGTGCAGTCGCCGTTGTACAGGTTGCGATGCCGTCGGAGGTCGCTCTTCATGATCGGCGTTTCCTTTCACCGTGGTCTTCACTTATCATTCATCCTGCGGCCGGGAAAGCAAGTGAGCGAGAGAGGAAATGATGAAAACCTACCGATTGGCGATCGTCGGCCTGGGGCGCATGGGGAGCACCATCGACGCCGAGGTGGTCGATTACCCCGCTTACCCATTGCCGTATTCCATCGCCGGGGCCTGCCAGCTCATCCCGCGGCTTCAGTTGGCCGCTGGGGCGGACATTCTTCCGGAGAAGCGGAGGGCCTTCCAGGAGAAATGGGGCGTGGCGGCCCTTTACGAGGATTACCGGGAGATGATCGAGCGCGAGCGTCCGGACGTCGTGGCGATCTGCACGGTGGGGGAGCACCACGCGCCGATGACCGTCGAGGTGGCCTCGCTGGGCGTGCCGATGATCTTTTGCGAGAAGGCGATGGCGTGCTCGATGGCTGAGGCCGACGCTGTCCGGGACGCGGTCCGAAAGTCGGGGTCGAAGTTTCTTACCGGCGTGCTCCGGCGGTGGCAGTCCACCTACCAGGAGGCGCGGCAGCGGATCGCCGCCGGGGACATCGGCCAGCCCAAGGCCCTTGTGCACTTCGGCCGCACGAACCTTTTGCACGGGCACTCGCACACCTTGGATACCGTGCTGCTCCTCTTGGGTGATCCGCGTGCGCTGAACGTGCATGGGGAGCTGCTGCCCCGGGAGGTGCGATTCGAGAGCGGCCGGCTGGAGAGGGACCCCGATGCGGTTTTCCAGGTCGAGTTCGAGGGCGGAATCGAGGCCCAGACGGTCCGTGGCGGGGCCTGGGACTTCGAGGTCCACGGCACGGAAGGCGTCCTGAAGGTGGCCAACGACGGCCTGCAGATCGCCCTCAGAAAGAAGACGCCCGTGAGCAAGTCCTTCGAGCCGTACCTGGAGACGGTCCTGCCCCCGCCGGCGCTGCCGCGCAGCCCGACGGTCACCATGCTCGATGACCTCGTGTCGGCCCACGAGGAAGGCCGGCCCACCCGCAGCGACATCGAGGTCACCCACCACGCGACGGAAATCCTCTTTGCCATCGCCGAGTGCCACCACCTCGGCGTTCCTCGCGTCGCTCTGCCGGTGCAGAATAGAAATCTCTATATCCGCCACCGATAGTTTCCAGCGGTGGAAATGCGGACACGCATTATCGCCGCTGAAAACTAGGGACGAAGCCCGACCTGTTTGAGCACTCCGGCCAGGCGCTCGATATCTTCGTCGCTTGCGGAGCGGAGCGGGGGGCGGAGGTGGCGTGCGGCGATGCCATGGAGCTCGAGCGCGGCGCGCCAGACTCCTTGCCAACTTCCGGGGAAGCGGCCGCCGCCGGCGAGTCCGCCCCCTGGCTGTTCACTCGAGACGGTGAAGAGGGGGATTTCGATCCGGCGGATGATGCCCACGGCGTCGGAGAGATTCCCGCCCTGGAGATGCCGCCAGTATTCCTGGCTCACGCGGGGCGCGAAGCAGGTATCCCAGGCCATGAAGCTGCGGCATCCATAGGGCCATTCGAGCAGATGCCTCCATAAGCATCCGCCAGTCATGATCTTCCAGCGCTCCCCATACTTGTGAAGAGTGATGATGGCGTAGGCTTCCGAGCCGTCCTCCTTGAAGCAGCAGATGTTGGGCACGTCTTGGAGGGAGTCGAGGATCGCGTGGGCCGGGGCGCCAACGAGCATGATCGGCATCACCGCGGCGACGGCCCGGTAATGGCCCACAAGGCCTTCCGTCTCCGAGGCGCCGGCGGGAGGCAGGGTCATCAGGCAGTCCGCTCCCAGATCGCGGCAGAACTGGGCGAATTCGACGGCTCGCCGAGTCGGCCAGAGACCCGTCGCCGCCACGGTGAGAGCGCGTCTCGAGACGCGCTCCACGACATAACGCGTCAACTCGGCGATCTCCTGGCCGGAAAGGCTCAGGAACTGGCTGTCCCCAACGGTCAGAAGGCTGACGCGGCTGCCGCCGGAGATGCCGGTCTCGATGATGTTGCCCACGCCGTTCCAATCGATCGACGCGTCACGGAGGAACGGCGTTGGAATGGAGTTCACCGGGCCTTCCAGGAGGGTGCGGACTTCTTCGGGAGACCGAGAAAGAGGTTTGGACATCAAAGCGCTCCCCATTTATGGATTTCAAACACAGGAACTACATCACTCTCTGACCATAAAATTGGGCAATTTTGGCCTGGAGAAAGGCGAGGCTCTTCCTTGTGCCTTCGTCGCCTGCTCCGGTGCCATCCTCCAGGCTGATGAATCCGGTGTAGTTTACCTCGCGCAGCACGCGAAAGGTGGCTTCCCAGTCCACCCGACCCTCCCCGACCACCGTGTGCTGGTAGGAGCCGGTCAGGCGGTCGTTCGCATGAACATGCGCGAGGCGGTGTTTAACGGCATGCAGAATCTGGAGAGGGTTTTCATTGACCATGATCTGGTTGGAGACATCGAAGTTGGCTCGGACGGGCGTATCCTCAAGTCGTTTCCACACATCGAGATAAACATCAGCGTGAAAAGCAAAGTCGTTGCTCGTCCAGCGCCGATCCCGATAATGGTTCTCCAAGGCGAGCACGATCCCCTTCGGCTCAGCGCGCTCCGCCAGGCGTTTGAGCCACTCGACGCACCAGCGCACCCCATCGTCTCGCGGAACACCAGGATACTCGCAGCCGGTGGTCACGCGTACGTTCGGGGCGCCCAGGCGATGAGCCGTCTCCAAATTGAGCAGCATGTCATCGAAGTGACGCTGGCGTTCCGATTCCTGGGGATGGGTGAAGTCAGGGGCGCAGGTGAGCTGAGACAAGGTGAGGCCGTTTTTGGTGAGAGCTTCTCGCACCGCCTCGAGGTATGAAGGCGCCCGGGACATCAACAAGGGGTTGTAAAGCTCGAAGTGTTTCAGGCCGAAGGCCGGGGCTTGAGCGAGGACATCGTCGAGGGTAGGCCGGCCATCTTCGAGCATGCTTCGGATATAGCGAATCGGATTCCAGGAGAGTTCAGGGGGCATGGCCGGCGACCTGCGGAAAACACGGAATCAAGGGCAACTCGTATGTTTAAAGCCAGTCAACAATTGTCTATTCTTGGCCATTCCTCGCTAACTGGAAGCTTCTGTTTCTCTCTGTCACAGCGAAGCGACTCCGCAAGCTTCGCAAATCGCGCTTGTGAGAAACCCGGGCTAAAGAACCTGATTCCGGGGATTGACACCACGGGTCATGTTTGATATACTCTTAACCCCTCGCTTCTCTAAGGAATAGAACCGAGAATGAACGGCTGAGGGCATGAAAAGATTCGGTCTTGGGCAACCACCATAGGAGACCGAATCTTTTTCATTTTAGGCGCGGGATGTGCCGAACAGCTCTCAGACGGAACTTAGGACGTAAGCTGGGATATTTCATCACCTTGCATCGCTGTGAGGGGCCGGTCAGGCCTAGTCTGGGCCTCATTGTCGTCCGTTCCTAAGCCAGCCCTCGTTTTCTTCGAGAGGAGCACGATTTGGCTGGGCACATACCCGAACATGTCCTCGCGCAGGTCCAATCTGCGGTTGATATCGTCGGTCTGATCTCCCAATACGTTCCCTTGAAGAAGGCGGGCCGGAATTATAAGGGCCTTTGCCCTTTCCACAAGGAGAAAACCCCCTCCTTCACGGTCAATCCTGACCGGCAGATGTTCCATTGCTTTGGCTGCAAGGAAGGTGGGACAGCTTTCAAGTTCCTCATGCTTCAAGAGCATCTCTCCTTTCCGGAGGCGGTTAGGCATCTTGCTCAGGGCACAGGTATTACCATACCGGATGAGCCGGGCCATGGGCCGGAGGAGAGGGGCGAGCGCGAGGCCATATACGGGGCGCTGGGTCAGGCCGCCCTGTATTTTGCCTCGCAGGTCCGTAGCGAGGCAGGCGTCAGGGCCTGGGAATACTTGCAGGGTCGTCGTATCTCACCTACTACCATAGAGTTATGGCAGCTTGGGTACTCTCTCAAAGGGTGGGACAATCTTCTGCGAGCCCTCGAGGCCAGAGGCATCTCCCGTGCCACACTGGAAAAGGCCGGACTGATCACCCAGGGAGCTGAGGGCCGAAGCCAGTACGACCGTTTCCGCAACCGTGTGATGTTCCCTATTGTGGACGTACGAAATCGTGTGATAGGTTTCGGCGCCCGTATCCTGGACGAAGGCGAGAATGGGCCGAAATACCTGAATTCGCCGGAGACGCCAGTCTTCAATAAGAGTGCATGCCTCTATGGGCTGAACCGAGCCAAGGTCGCCATCAGCGAGAAGGGGGTGGCCATCGTCGTCGAGGGCTACACGGACGTCTTGGCGGCCCACCAACTTGGCGTCTGCCACGTGGTCGCCACGCTCGGAACGGCCCTCACCCGCCAACATCTGGATTTGCTGAGGCGGTATGCACGCCGGGTGGTTCTGGTCTATGACGCGGATGCTGCGGGCGAGAAGGCGAGTGATCGCAGCCTCGAGCTGTTTCTGGAAGAGGATGTGGACGTCAGCCTGGCGACGCTCTCCGCGGGCCAGGACCCCTGTGATTTCCTGCTGGCGAACGGTGTCCGGGCCTTCGAGGAGCGCATCGAGCAGGCCTGTGAGATTCTCGCCTTCAAGCTCCAGGTCGTCCGATCGCGGTACAATTTCGACCTGATGGACGACAAGAGTCGTGCCACGGACGAGATTCTGGCGCTCGCGGCGCACATCGCGAACCCGGTCAAGCGGGACCTCTTTCTCCAGGCCGCTTCAGGCGCGCTTCGCGTCTCGGAATCGACGCTGCGGGCCCGGGCGCTTTCCCTGGCACGGCGGCCAAATCGGCCCGTCTCGCCCGAATCACCTGAAGAAACCAGAAAAAATGTCACGGCTGCCGAGATCGCGCAGCAGGACGTACTCACCTTCCTGCTCCACTCGGCCGGGACCCCGGAAACCGCTGAGTCCGTCTTCCAGCAGGTCTCCGTCCAGGAATTTTCAGATGACACCTATCGGACCATCTATCAGACCTTGCGCGACATCCATGAATCGGAAGGACGCCTGGATGCCGGTCAGGTCATGAGAGCCCTGGAGACCCGGGGGCAGGCCGACGCGGGGGCTGCACGCATCGTCGCTGAAATGCTGGAAGTGCAGGCGGATGAGACCCTGCCCCGGAGGCTTGAAGGGTCTTTGAAATGGTTTTCTCAGAAACGCATAGAAAGAAAAGTTATGGACCTCAAGGAGGAACTCAAACAGGCCCAGGCGCGGGGCGACTCGCATCGGCTCGATGAACTGCTCCGGCAGGTTCAGTCGTGCCTGTCTGTCCCGGCCGCACGGCCCTGACGCGGAAGCGTTCGATCCCGCAGGGACATCCTTGCTCGTCTACCAGAGCGGGAACGCAGGAGGATTTCCGTTCTGACGAACCGGGAGATCGTTGCCGAGTTGCATCATCCCTAGTTGTTCCCTCTCTGCCACCCAGGAGACCCTTTCATGGAAACGATGGATACTGCTCTTCGAGAGCTGGTCGAGAAAGGCCGTAAGAAGGGCTCTGTCACGTTCCTGGAAGTGACCCGGCTTCTGCCCGATGACAATTCCCAACCCGAACGGGTGGACAACGTGCTCCACCTTCTCGAGACACACGGGATCGATCTGGTGGACGACGGTCCGCAATACGTCGGCAGCAAGTTTACCGAGGTCAAGCCGGTCGAGCCGTTCCATTCCTCGAACGGGGACGGCGACGGGTCGGTGGACTCTCACGACGGCGAGGAGGTCAGCCGCATCGACGATCCGGTCCGGATGTATCTCTCCCAGATGGGCGAGATTCCCTTGCTCAGCCGCGAAGAGGAGATCATGCTCGCCAAGCAGATCGAGATCACCCGGAAGCGATTCCGGACCAAGGTTCTCGAATCCGATCTCGCGTTACGCCGCACCGTCGAGGTCTTCGAGCAGATTCTCCGTGGCGAGGCGCTTGCGGACCGTCTGCTGAAGGTCGATTCCGTGGTCGATATCAGCAAGCGAGAGGTGATGAAGCGCATGCCGTGCAACCTGGCCACCGTCCGGGACCTGCTGGCCCGCAACCGGGCGGATTACCGGCAGGTGAACGAGTCGGGAATCGACCGGCCGGACCGTGACGTTCTGACGGCGCGGATCGAGAGCCGGCGTCGGAAAGCGGCCATTTTGATCGAGGAGCTGAGCCTTCAGACGCAGCGCATCATGCCGATGTTCGAGATGATCCAGGAGATGCACGGCCGCATGAGGGACCTGGATCAGCGTATTCGGGATTTGCGCCGCCGCAGGTTGCATAACAAGGCCCCGCTCCTCTCCCTCATGAAGGAGTACCAGGAGCTGAGAGACACGGCCATGGAGGACGTGGACACCCTCGAGCGCCGTATCCTCACGATCAACCAGCGGCTTCGCGATTACGAGGAGGCCAAGCGGAAGCTCTCGAATGGCAATCTTCGCCTGGTCGTCAGCATCGCCAAGAAGTATCGAAACCGCGGCCTCAGCTTTCTCGACCTCATCCAGGAGGGCAACACGGGCCTCATGAAGGCCGTGGAAAAATACGAGTATCGCCGCGGATTCAAGTTCAGCACTTATGCGACCTGGTGGATTCGCCAGGCGATCACCCGGTCCATTGCCGACCAGGCCAGGACCATCCGCATCCCCGTCCACATGATCGAAACCATTACCCGGCTGCGGAACGTCCGGCGGATACTCTTCCAGAATACGGGATGCGAGCCCAGCATCGAGGAGGTGTCCGAAAAGGCTGGCGTGCCTCTCGACGAAGCCCAGCGGGTCCTGAAGATTTCCCGGCATCCGGCGTCCATCGATCGGCCGATTGGCGAAGGCGATGATGCGACACTGGGAGGCTTCATCGAGGACGAGAGCATGGAGGCGCCCGAGGAGACCGCCGGCGTGGTCATGCTCAAGGAGCGTATCCATCAAGTGCTCAAGACCCTGACCTACCGGGAGCAGGAGATTCTCAAGCTCCGATTCGGAATCGGCAACGGCATGACCTACACCCTCGAAGAAGTCGGGCGTCGATTCAAGATCACCCGGGAACGAGTCCGGCAGATCGAGGCCAAGGCGGTTCGCAAGCTCCAGCACCCGATCCGAAGCCGGCAACTCGAGGGCTTTCTGGAGCACCCGTTTGAAGAGAGCTGATCTCTCAGGAGGACCATGAACCCGTCGATCGCGGCCCTGGTCGAGCTTCAGTCCACCGATCTGAACATCCTTCGTCTGAAAGAGATGCTGGAACAGAAGCCTCGGGCGCTGGCCTCGGGGGAGCAGGAGGTGGCCCGCCAGCGGGAGCGGCTCGATCAGAAGCACTCGGAAATCAAGGATCAGCAGGTCAAGATTGCGCTCAAGGAAGACGATCTGAAGGACCATGAAGCCCGGATAGCGAAGCTGAAGGCCCAGCAGGCGACACGCGGGATCAAGAACAAGGAGTTTCAGGCCCTGAGCCACGAGATCGAGGGGGAGAAGGCGAACACCTCCTATCTCCAGGACGTCCTCTTGCAGATGTATGCGGAACTGGAGAAGGTTCAGAAGGAGGTCGAGGAGCTGAAGAAAGGCGTCGATTCGGCCCGGGATGCCCTCGAGGAGCAAAGGGCCGCTATCGAGGCGGAAATCAAGACCCTTCAACTGGAGGTCGAGGCCCTCGAACAGCAGCGCACCGCCTCCGCTGAGAACCTGGACGAGGAGATCGTCAACCGATATGAACGTATTCTCAAGGGCAAGAAAGACATCGCCCTCGCCGAGGTCCTCGACAATCACTGCCAGGGCTGCTACATGGAACTCACCCCGCAGATGATGCTCCTGGTGCGCAAGGGCAGCGAACTCGTCATGTGCCAGAGCTGCGGCCGCCTCCTTTACCTTCCTTGATGTGGGCCGCAGCCCAACGAAACGGGAGAGAGGTTGAAGGTTTCAGCGGGAATTCATGGCCTTCGAAGGCCGCTCTCCAAGCCCTTGGCACTTATGACCGTCCTGACACTTGAAGGCAGACACGGGGTAGCCGTGCACAGGTGTCCGCCGGGTGTGCACCGCACCACCTGCGTGGGGGCCTGCACCCGGGTTGCTGGTCTTGTGATGACTTGCCTGGCCATGCCCATCGCCGCTGATGAGCCGGTCTCCGCCGAGATTCGCCTGCACCTCGGCCGCCCCATGGTTTTCGTGGGCGGCCGGCCTCTTTCCCTTCCTGCTTACAGCCCCCGGGGTTGGAGCCGCGAGGGTTTCCTGCGCCAGGTGCCGCGCTTCTTCACCCACCGCATGGGGGCCTATTTTCTTTGCGTTCCACCGGCAAAGGGCGGCGACTTCTTCGCTACTCCCTTCTGGGCCGGAGATGAGGTCCGCAGCGAGCCGATGGCAGAGACGGACCTTTCCCTCGACGAGCAGGCGGAGTTCATCCAGGCGGGGCAGCCGGGTGCGTTCTTCATCGTGCGCTTCGGCACCTACGAGCCCAAGAGCTGGCGCGACCTGCACCCGGACCAGCTCGTGGTGACCGAGGAGGGAGAACGCCTGGAGATTCCCTCCCTGGCCTCTGATCTCTATTGGGAGAAAGCGGCCGAATTTTCCGCCGCCGTGGTCCGATACTGCGAATCCCGGCCGTGGTCGCGCTCCATCATCGGATACGCCCATTTCCACCGAGTCGAGGGCACGCATGAGCCGCTCATCCATCACTGGCTCACCGATCACAGCGCGATCATGACCCACCGGTGGCGCGCCTTCCTGAAGGAGAAATATGGGACGGCGGACCGGCTTCGGGAGGCGCACGGTGAGGTCGATGTGACGTTCGAGACCGCCGGAATACCCCGAGACCGGCTGCGCGGTCCAGCCCCGGAGGTCTCTCGTCTCCTCTACTGGCAGCCGGCGCGGGACAATCAGCGCCTCCGGGACTACCTGTTGCTGACCCGCGATCTCTACCATCGAGGCTTTCAGAAACTGGCCGGAGCTTTGTATTCCGCGACGGGCCGGCATCGTTTCTTCGTGCATGACGCGCTCAAGCAGACGATGCTCGGGTGGTCGAATTCGGGCTTCTTCGATCCCCGGGTATCCTGGCCCCTGGCCTATCCCGAGCTCATGGCCGGGTCCGGCCACATGCAGGTCGCCGGCCTCTTTGGCGTGCCGGGCTGCGATGGCCTGTGCACCCCGCACGACTACCAGGCCCGGGGCATGGGCGGGGTATTCGAGCCCGAGGGCATCGCGGACACCGCGGTGCTGCGCGGCAAGCTCTTTCTGTGCGAGATGGACACACGAACCTACACCGGGGGCGGCGGCTACGGCGAGGCCCGGGACGACGCCGAGTTCGCCGCCATCACCTGGCGGAATGTCGCCTCGGCCATCACTCGCGGCTTCACCCCTTACTGGATGGACCTGAGCACCGACTGGTTCGCCACCGAGTCGATGCACCGCATCATCGGCCGGCAGGTGGAGGTGCTCAAGGCCTCCGCCGACTGGCCGCATGAGACGCCGCCGGGCATCGCCATGGTCCTCGACGATTCCGCCGTCCTCGAGACCAGCGGCAGCGGCAACGTCTTCAACGAAACCATCCTGTGGGAACAGAAAATGGGACTGGCCCGATGCGGCGTGCCGTACCGCATCTATCTGTTCGAGGACCTCGAGCGCCCGGACTTCCCCGCCCACCGGCTGTTCTACTTTCCGAATCTTTACCGGGTGGACGAGGCACGCCTCCAAATTCTCCACGACAAGGTCTTCCGGGATGGACGCGTCGTTCTCTGGGGGCCCGGCAGCGGCATCTCCGACGGCCAGCGGATCGGGCCCGAGTCCGCCGAACGCCTCACCGGCTTCCAGTTCGAATTCCTCGCCGTGAATTATCCGCGCCGGACCCTCATATCCAACTTCGAGCACCCGGCGACTCGGGACCTGGCTGCGGACACGATCATTGGGGGGCCCCTGGCCTACGGGCCGGTGCTCTATCCGAAGGGCGGCCTCTCCCTCGGCCTCGCCTGGACCAAGCAGGGCATGAACGAGTCGGGCCTCTCCGTCAAGACCTTCGGCCGGGGCGCCCTCGGATCGCCCGAGAGACCGGGCCCGTTCGGCCCAGGCGACTACGCCTCGGTCTTCACCACGGCCGTTCCCATTCCGGCCAGTCTCTGGCGCGGACTGGCGCGCTTCGCTGATGCCCACGTCTACTGCGAGACGAACGACCTCCTCATGGCCGACCACTCCGTCGTCGCCCTCCATTCCCTGCGGCCGGGCCGGAAATCCCTCCGCCTCCCTCGCCCGTGCCGAATCACCGACCTCGAGTCCGGCCGCGTCGTAGCGCGCCGGTCGGACCGAATCAGCTTCGAGATCAAAGCTCCGGCCACCCGCGTGTTCCGGTTGGAGTCCCGCCCATGAATCCTGAGAAACAACTCATGAACCGGTCCGCCCGCCTTTCCCTCTGGATGCGCTTCGGCCAGCCGCTCGAGCCCGTGCTCGAGCGTTACACTGAAATCTTCGACGGCTGGCAGGCCGGGGGAGTCCGCGGCGTCGCCCTCGGCCGCCTCTATTTCACGTCCTCCGCGGGCAGGCCGGTCTCCATCCCCGCCTTCACGCCGAACCCGCTGGTCTACCGCGACCTGGGCGTCGAGCCACCGGCCCCGCCTGCCGAGGACCTGCCCGAGAAGCGGCGGAAGCTCCATGCGGCCCTCGGGGACGCCAAGCGCCGCGGCTTCGAAATATACGTCTTCTGCCCCAGCGCGGGCGCGGGCCCCGGCGGGAGCGGACACCCTCTGGTGGATGAGCGGACCCTGGCCGCTGAGGCCGCCCGCATCCGCGACGTCATGGAGCAGTTCCCCGAGGTCGACGGCGGCATCCTCGATGGGCCCGAATTCGGCTACGAGATTGCACCGGGACACCGCTCGAATATCTTTCAGGACTTGCCCGAAGGCCTCCGGCCCCTCGCTCATCGGCTCGGCATCGACTTCGACGCTGTCGCTGCCGCCCGAGACCGCTTTCAAAAACGCTTGCAGTCCCTACGTCCCTCCGACATCGATCTCCACGGCGCTGGCGGCCTTCTGGGCGGTCACCTGCTTTTCGGCCACGACCCGGGCCTCGCCGCCTGGCTCGCCTTCCGCCGAGACGCCCTCATGGACTACTTCCGCCGCCTCCGCACGGCTCTCCGCACCATTTCCAGGCCCGTCCGCATGGGGCTCAGCTCCCGGACCGCCTGCTTCGCGCCGCTCAACGGATACGACTTCGCCGAAGTCCACCGGCATTACGATTTTCACCTGCCCAAGCATTACTTTTATCACCGGGGCTTCGATGGACTCTACGGCACCGTCGGCCGCGCCCTTCAGACCCTGACGGCGTGGAATCCGGGCCTCTCCGACGACCGGGCCATGAGGGTCGTCGAGTCGCTCTTCGGAATTCGCATGCCTTGGGTCCGATCGCGTTTCGACCTCGACCTGGGCTTCCCGCCCGAGTTCTTCGAAGGCGTGGTCGTGACCGAGACGCGCCGGGCCCTCGCCGCCGCGCCGGACCCCTCGCGAGTCGTCCCTTGGATCGATGCCGGCCGGGAGCCTCACGATGGCGATCCCGTCCCGGCGGGCGATCTCTACCGCATCCTCGAGGCGGCGGCCAGCGCCGGCCTCCAGCGCTTCCTCTACCACAGCCATACCCATCTCACCGAGTCCGAATGGGCCGTCATCTCACGCCTCTGCGGGGAGTCCTGGCTCGACGGCAAACCCGGCTACGCTCCGCCGGACGGCATCCCCTGGGAATCCATGACGCGCCGAGGGCTGACTTAGTAGATAGGGCAGCCTCTATTTCCCCGAACCTATTGCAACGTTACTCCTTTCATCACCGTGATCCAGCTCCAGAACCTCAGCAAGCATTACGGCAGCCAGGTCGTATTCGAACGCGCCCATGCCTTCTTCGGAGATGAGCAGAAGATCGGTGTCATCGGAAGGAACGGCTCGGGTAAGACCACCCTTTGCAGGCTCATCCTTGGCCAGGAAGAGCCGGACGAAGGCGAAATCCGCCGAAGCCCGGGTCTGACCATCGGCTGTCTGGAACAGCGCGACTCCTTTCAGCCAGGAGAGACGGTTCTGGCGTTCTTCGAGCGAACGACGGGGAGGGAGGAATGGGCGTGCGGAAAGATGGCGGCCCGCTTTCGACTGAAACAGGAAGAACTGGAGTCCAGGATCGAGAGCCTCCCGGGCGGCTACCAGACCCGCGTCAAGCTCGCCGCGGTGCTGCTCCAGCAACCCGACTACCTGATCCTGGATGAACCCTCCAACTATCTTGATCTCAAGACTCTTCTGCTTCTCGAAAGGTTTCTTCTCGGATTCAAGGGTGGGTTTCTTCTGGTCTCTCACGACCGGGAATTTCTCAAGCGCACCTGTGACCACACCTTGGAGGCCGGCCATGGCCGCCTCTTTCTTTATCCCGGAAACGTGGAGGAGTATCTCCAGTTCAGGCAGCAGGAGAGGGACCTGGCCGAACGTTACAATGCCAACCTCGAAAGCGAGCAGAGGCGGCTTCAACGGTTCATCGACCGTTTCCGGGCCAAGGCCACCAAAGCGGCGCAGGTCCAATCCAAGATCAAGCTGCTGGATCGCCAGCAAAAGATAGAGATCGAGCACGCGATACGGACCGTCCGTATCCGCCTCCCCCGGATCGAGCCGAAGAGGGGCGCGGCCTTGAGTTGTTCGAATTTGGAGATCGGGTATCCGGGGAAAAGCGTGGCACGGGACATATTTCTGGAGATCGAGCGCGGCCAACATATTGCGGTCCTTGGCGATAATGGCGAGGGGAAAACCACCTTTCTTCGGACCCTGGCGGGAGAGCTGCCGCCCAGGGCCGGAGGATTCCGCTGGGGGCACGGCCTCCGGCCGAGTTATTACGCACAACACGTCCACACGGCCCTCGATCCGGGGGAAGAGGTGTTCGATTTTCTTCAGAAGCAGGCGGCTTCGGATGTCACCCGCCAGGAGATTCTGGACCTGGCGGGCAGCTTCCTGTTCAGCGGCGAGGACTTGGCCAAGACGATAGGCGTGTTGAGCGGAGGCGAATGTGCCCGGCTCTGCCTCGCGGGCCTCCTGCTCTCCAAGAACCCGGTCCTCCTGCTCGATGAGCCGACGAACCACTTGGATTTCGAAACGGTCGAGGCCCTGGGCTCGGCCCTCCGAGAATATGAGGGAACCCTCTTCTTCATCAGCCATGATCGCACCTTTGTCCAGCTTGTGGCCACAGGCATCCTCGAAGTGAAGGCCGGTTCGATCACTCATTATCCGGACAGCTATGAATCCTATGTCTATCACCTGGAAACGCTCTGCCGGGAGATAGAAGAGAATCCGGAGACCGGCACGGAAAGCGGCCGGGTCGGCCGGGTGAACGGGTCGAGCCCACCGAAAAGCGCCTATCACGTGAACCGTGAACGGCAATCGCGAATTCGGAAACTGAATTCACAGATTCGGAAGACGGAGGAAAGGATGGCCGGGTATGAACAGGAGCGGAAGGCGCTTCTCCAGTTCTTTATCGACCGTCCCATGAATGCGACGCGCGAGCATGCCCTTCGCCTGGAGGAGCTGAACCGGCTGGTCCAGGAGGAGGAAGCTCGCTGGCTGAGTGCCCAGGAGGAGTTGGAGGGATTGAGGACTCCTTCCGATTCCGTTTCTTAAGAGGAGACCCATGCTGCCCCGAGAGATCTACGCCCCATCGCCCGGCAGGAATATGTGCCAGTCGTGCTCCGTCAGCTACATCGACGGCGGCCTCACCCGCGAGGATCTCTGGGCGACCGAGACCGAGGGCGGAGACGACGCCCCCCGAGATCATCAGAAACGCATTTCCCGCGACAACGGCCGGACCTGGTCGCCCTTCGAGGCCATCGAGGACCAGGTCAACCGGCAGTTGCCCGGCGGCGGCCTCGCCACCTCCACCTGGGGCGGACAGTTCGAGCCCCGCCTCCAAGTCCTCTACCAGCTCCGGCTGCGCCGGAGCTGGCCGGGCATGCCGCTCTACACGTACAACTGGAAAAACCACGAGCACCCGTTTCATGACCACACGACCCTCATCGAGAACGGCACGGTGGAGAAAAGCCTCAAGTACGAGGAGGGACCGGATTTCGATCCCGACAACCCGTTCGACCCCGCCTATGGAGACGCGAATCGGTCCTACCCGGGCACGAGCATGGCCTTCGCTGCGGACGGCACGGTCTATTACCCCGTGGTGTGCTATCGCCGCGGCAGGGAATACAGCTTCAACCGCGGCGGCGTGGTCCTCATGCGGCGCGATCCGGCGACCGGCGTCTGGAGTCCGTCCACCCTGCAGTTCATCCCGCCCGAATGGTCTTCGAGGGGCCTGCTCGAGCCTGACGTTGCGCTCCTGAAAAACGGCAACCTCCTGATCGTCTGCCGGGGAAGCAACACGGCTACGACCCCTGGCCGGAAATGGATGACGTTCTCCACGGACGGCGGCAGAACCCTTGCCCCGGTCCAGGAGTTCCGATACGACGACGGCTCGAGGTTCTACTCGCCCTCCAGCATCCACCGGTTCTTCCGCTCGGCCCGCAATGGCGTGCTCTACTGGCTGGCGAACATCTGCCCGAGTCCACCGTCCGGGAACGGGCCGCGGCATCCCCTTTACATCGCCGAGATTGACGAGCCGAGGATGGCCGTGCTCCGGAGCAGCCTGGTCTTGGTCGATGACCGGGGAAAAAACGAGCCGGAGCGCCTCTGTCTTTCGAATTTCACCGTGCTGGAGGATCGAGAGACGCTGGACGTCGAGATTTACATGACGAGGCTGGGTGAAAACGCTGAGCGTTTCTGGGAGACGGGCACCTACCGATACCGCTTCAGCCCGCCGCGGGGCCGAGGAACATAGTATTCGAGTTTGAAAGTGCGGGCGCACCTCCAAACTCGTCTACTCGACTCCCCCTTCGCCCGCTGCTAACATCGCACAAGTTCGACCATTGGGATTGGCACACGGAAAACTTCCTCCCGCCCGACGGACGCGGGCGGGCGACTTGGCGTGACGGAAGCCCCTTGTTTCCGAAAAGGAGATGTCCATGCATATCGAGTGCAAGATCAAGGAGTTAGGGCTCGACCTGCCTCAGCCGGCGAAACCGGTTGCTAATTATGTCCCGGCGGTTCGGACCGGAAATCTCGTGTTCGTATCGGGTCATGGCCCCCGCCGGCCCGACGGCGGTCTGATCACGGGTAAAGTCGGGCGCGAGATGACGATCGAGCAAGGCCAGGAGGCGGCCCAGCGCGTTGCCCTCGGACTCCTCGGCTCGCTGAAGGGCGAGATTGGCGACCTCGATCGGGTGCGACGCGTCGTCAAGCTCCTGGGAATGGTGAACGCCATCGAGTCCTTCACGGATCATCCGAAAGTGATCAACGGAGCTTCGGACCTTCTCGTGAAGCTCTTCGGCGAACGCGGCAAGCATGCCCGGTCGGCCGTGGGCATGGGCTCGCTCCCGTTCAATATCCCGGTCGAAATCGAAATGGTGGTGGAAGTCGAAGGATGACCCTTGCGCGGAGCCGAAAGCACCCGTCACCCTCCCAGCCCGGAAGAGGGGCGTCCAGCGTCCGGGTCCAGGGCTCAGGGAGAATCCCAGGGCCAAAGGCGGGAATCCGCGTCAAGTAGGCTGCTGATGGGAGCCCGAATTCTCCGGGGCAAGGACGTCCCCGCTGCGGGCGATACGGATGAAAACCTGCTCCAGCGTGGCTTGCTGGAACTGTTGCTTCATCCAGTCGGGGGACCCTGAGGCGAGGATGCGGCCACGATGCAGGAAAATGATGCGGTCGCAGAGCTGTTCGACCTCGTACATGTTATGGGAGGTATAGAGAATCGTCAGCCCATCCCGGGCTTGCGCCTGGCGCAGAAGATGGCGTACCTTTTCCGCAATGTCGGGGTCCAGGCTCGCGGTTGGCTCATCGAGCAGGAGCAGGCCGGGCGAATTGAGAAGCGCCTTGCACAAGTTCAGCCGCGTGATCTGCCCGGACGAGAGCTTGCCCACCGCCGTGTCACGCGTCTCGGAAATCTCGAAGAGCTGGAGAAGCTGGTCAATCTTGGGGTGCGAGTCGGTAAGGCCGTAGAGCAGGGCGAAGACGTGGAGGACTTCCCGGACCTTGAGATTGAACGGGAGGGCGATGTAGGATGATGAGAAATTCGTCTTTTGGAGAATCTGGGAACGGTGGTTCTCGAAATTCTGACCGAAAACTTCGACTCGTCCAGAGGTCGGCGTCGTCAGTCCGAGGAGGATATGCAGCAGGGTCGTCTTGCCTGCGCCGTTGGCCCCCAGAATGCCGAGAATCTCGCCGGGCTTGACCTCGAGCTCGACCTGGTCCAGGGCGAGGATGGGCCCAAAACGCTTGCTCAACTGAGAGACTTTGACGATAGGGAGTGGAGGCATCGTCCAATTTCCGTCTGTGCACGCCGTCGCAGTCCCTCTCGCCATTCTAGTGGAGAAGCCCGGGGAAACCAAGAAAGGAAGACCAACATGATCGGGTCGTCGGAGGTCCTGGTCCCTGAACTGGAGGCCCGGGCGCGGGCGATTCGGAGACGCATCGTCGAGATGGCGGAAGCGCAGCCCTGCCACATCGGCGGCTCCCTGTCGATGGCCGAGATTCTCGCCGTGCTCTATTTCCACGTGCTGCGGATTCAGCCGGAACAGCCGGATGAACCGGGCCGGGACCATTTCATTCTGAGCAAGGGTCATGCAACGCCCGCGCTGTACGCCGCCCTGGCGGAGCGCGGCTTCTTCTCGCCCTCCGAGCTGAAAACCTTCCTCGATGAAGACAGCCGCCTGCCGGGACACGCCTGCACGAAGACGCCCGGGGTCGAGGTCTCCACCGGCTCGATGGGACACGGGCTCTCTATCGGGCTCGGGATCGCCCTGGGCTGCCGAATGGACCGCAGCCCGAGCCGGGTCTACGTGTTGCTCGGAGACGGCGAGTTGCAAGAAGGCTCGAACTGGGAAGCGGCGATGGCCGCGGCCCATCTGGACGCCGACAACCTCATCGCGGTGGTGGACCGCAACCGCTACCAGGCGAGCGCGCTGACGGAGCGACTCTGTTCGCTCGAGCCGTTGAGCGAGCGATGGTCGAGCTTCGGCTGGGGCGTGGCATCGGTGGACGGCCACCAGGTGTCCCAGCTTCTGCGGGCCTTCCGCTCAGTCCCCTGCCGCAAGGGCAGACCCACGGTCATCCTGGCTCACACGGTCAAGGGCAAGGGCGTCTCCTGGGTCGAGTCCGGTGGCGGCTGGCACTTTGGCCGCTTCTCGCCGGAGCAGGCCTCGCGAGCCCTGGCCGAATTGCGGGCCTGAGTTGCGTTGGGGCCGTCAGCAGCAGCCAGTTCCCGGTGCTTGTTCAGATGGTTCAACCCTTGGCACAGGGGTTACGGTTTCGATCCTTGGTGCTCATTCAGCGCTGGTAGGGTATCCACCATGTCGGCAAGGCCTTACCCGGAAGTTTTGCTCGAACTGGCGCGGGAAAATCCGGCCGTGGTCGGTCTGGCCGCCGATTGCTCCGGCTGCCTGGCGTCTCTGGCGAGCGAGTTTCCGGATCGGGCGCTTGATCTGGGGATCGCCGAATCGAACCTGATCGGCGTCGCCGCGGGCCTCGCCATCCGCGGGAAGGTCCCTTTCGCACACGGAATGGCCCCGTTCCTGACGATGCGCAGCTTTGAACAAATCCGGACCGACCTGGGTTATGGCCATCGCAACGTGAAGGTCGTTTCCGCCGCCTGCACCGGCTTGACGGGCGGGGTCTACGGGCCCACTCACCACGCCATCGAGGAGATCGCCCTGATGCGTCTCATCCCGGGCATGACGGTCCTGATGCCCGCGGATGCGTGGCAGACGGAACAAGCGGCGCGGGCGGCGGCGTCCCTGCCTGGCTGCGTGTATCTATCCCTCGCGTCCGGCGACGTGGGTCTGGACGAATCGGGCCGGACCTTCGAGGTGGGCCGGGCGGAGCTGCTGCGGCCCGGCCGGGATGTGACCCTCGTGACCACCGGCGTGGCCACCGCGGGCGCGCTCGAGGCCGCGGAGACGCTGGCCGCGGCAGGCGTCTCCGCCCGCCTGCTCTCCATGCACACGGTGAAGCCCCTGGATGTCGAGGCCATCCGGTCCGCCGCCCGCGAGACCCGCGGCCTGGTCACCGTCGAGGAACACTCGATCCTCGGTGGCCTCGGCGGAGCGGTGGCGGAGGTGATGGCGGAGTGGGCCTGCCCCGTGCCCCTGCGCCGAGTGGGATTGCCGGACGTCTTTGCGTGGAAGACCGGCGGCCGGGAAAGCCTCCGGCGTCACTACCATCTCGGCGCGGAAGCCATTGTCGCAGCCGTCAGGGACCTTCTCGGAACTGCCATCACCGAGACTCCTGAGAAACAACCGTAACTTCTCAATAAGTTCGGGGAGGTGGCCCCGCCTGATTTTATCATCCATGATGAGTCAGCATTTCACGAGTTTTCGTGCGGATATTGCGCTTACCCTTTCAGTTTGTGAGAAGTCCGGNNNNCCGATATTACGGAGATACTCGCGGTTCATCCTCATCTTATCCTCGTCGCTCCGGCCGGTGTCGCCCGGGCAAGTGACCACCCAGCGGCTGAAACCGACATCCTTCAAGGCCTTAAGACACGCTGGGAAATCGAGAAGCTCACCCTCGCCCAGTTCAACCCAGTGGTAGCGATACCAATCTTGCAGATGAACGTAGATGAGTCGGTCACAGAAGTCGTGAATCGACCTGGAAGGATCGTAACCCCATAAAGCAGAATGGGATACGTCAATACACAGCTTGCAAAGCTTCATCCGGGCCATCAGCAGCTCCCACTCGGCCCTGGAGTCCACCGTCGTGTCGGTATGGATGTGATAACAGACGTCAAGGCGGTACTGGGCCGCATAGTCCGCCAGCTCGTCCGCCAGGGCCGCCAACGCTTCGATGTCCGCTGAAGTGGTCGCCCGATCCCGCGGCCTGCCCGCTCCCATGAACATGAAGTTGTCCGCCTCCAGCTCCGCCGCAAAGTCGATTCGCCTCTTGTTGCGCTCCTTCATCATGGCATCGTTGTCCAGAGTAATACCCGTTCCTGTGACCACGGCAACCGGCATCTCTGCATTCCGGCAGATGCGCCGAACCCGCGAGACCGGTCCGAGCCAATCCAGAGGCTGCCGCAACTCCCAGCCGTCCCAGCCCGCGGCCTTCACTCGAGCGAGAACGCGTTCCAAGTCCGGGTTGCTCCACTTCAGACTGCTGTATCCAAGTCTAAAAGCCATGGCTGCATGGTCTCCTTGAACAGAGGTGCTGCGGTCCGATCCGCTGTCGACTACTAGTAGACGAGTGAGCAAGTTCACCCGCACTTGCTCACTCGTCTACTTTAGGAAACCCCTCCCGGATTCGTTCCATTGAGAGGAGTCCCGCGGAGAGGCGAAGTAAAGAAACTCGATGTCACATAAGTGACCAATTTATAAGTGGTTAAATTGGAATGACTCTTGAATTTCGCCTCTCAGCGGGATTCCTTCGGGAGGGGTTACTAGTAGCCGCGCTTTTTATCTACAAGATTGATGAGCGGCTCATCACGCTGGTATCGGCCCAGGTTTTCGCAAAAGACTTGCACCAGCTTTGGATTGCGGCTTTGAGAAGCGCCCGCGGTGTGGTGGGTCAGGAGCACCCGGCGAATCTGCCGCAATCGGCTGTCCGCAGGAAGGGGCTCGACCTCGGTCACGTCCAGCCCCACCCCGGCCAGGTGTCCGCCATCGAGGACACGGAGGAGGGCCGCTTCGTCGATGATCGGCCCGCGAGAGATGTTGATCAAGTAGGCCAGGGGCTTCATCCGGCGCAGCCGCGTCTCATCCAGAATGTGGTAAGACTGCGGCGTCAAAGCGCACGCGCTCATCAAGACGTCGAGTCCGCCAAGAATCTCATCGAGCTGTTCCGGCCTGAAAAGCCGGTCCACATTCTCGAGAGGATCACGGGCGACGGGATCGATGCCCAGAACGCGCATACCGAAGGCCCTGCCTCGTCGCGCCATTTCGCGTCCAATGCCGCCAAGACCCAGAATGCCCAGGTTCATGCCCTCCAGCTCAACGAGCCTGGCGGGTCGTTCGTTCCCGTCCACCGAACGAAGCCGCGTCACCAGTCCCCGCGTAAAGGCCAAGAGCATGGCAAAGGCGCTGTCGGCAGCGGCGGCCCCATAACACCCGCTTGCACCCGTCACGATCACGTCGCTCTCGATGACCGCCGGATAAAGAAAATTGTCCATGCCCGCGCTGTAAGATTGAATCCACCTCAGCCCTTTCCGCTGGGCGAAGAGCTCCGCCGGGAAGTGGCCGAAGAGGACTTCAGCCCCATGGATCATCGTCTGAGCCTCTTCCAGCGTTCGAGCTATCACCAAGTCGCAGCCAGCGGCCGCTTCTCGAATCTGTTCGAACAAGAGTTCGTCAATGACCGGGTAGTAGATAAGAATTTTCATAAGACCCAAAGATTGTCCGGGCAAGGCACGATGCGAAATTTTGTAACTTATTATAAGGTTGCTGTAAAGAACTCCCAAGAAACAACCAGACAAGACCCTTCCAAATCATCACTTACGCTTTTCCATTTTCCCAGGTTATCGGCTGAGAGTGCCTCCAACAGGGAGTATTCATTACCCGCCAAGGAGAGACTTTCATCATAGCGAGGACATAAACCCAAAGGTGAACAGCGGAGGACACGGAGGACATGAAGGGATTCTGATGAATACCTTTGCATGATGCCGGAGAAGGAGATTCAAACGCCTGTCAAAACAACCGCGGACATAATAAAGCTCTGCCAGATTGACAGCATGAGATACACCACCTGGAAGGCGTTGGGGAGAGATCTTGCCAGTATCACAAGAACTATTGAAACACTTCAACCGGCGTCTGCGATCAGGGCGCAAGAGAAAGAGCTTATTAGGTATAAACATCTTCTGTAAAAAGATTTATCTGCGAAAATTGCCGGTTTCAGTCCTGCGATGAAGTGCGAGAATACGCATGCTTCCAACTACTCAAACCTCAGAGCTTCCCTTGGGAGCGTGATTTTTGAAGAATTCAGAAGCTGGAGGGATGGCATCAGGTTTGCGATTGTTTTTTTCAACTCTCGAAGCGAGGAGAGAAGGGAGGCCGGCTGGAGATACAGGAAGAGCAATGACCTCAGTCGTCCCGGCCAAGTCGAAGACACCCTATTCGGTGCTCATAACGGACGACGATGAGGGCTGCCGGACGTCTCTGCAAGCCATTCTCGAGCCTGATGGATACCGAACTTATCTGGCGAGCAACGGTTTCGAGGCTCTCCAGGTCATTCGGAGGGAGTACATTCACGTTGCTATCCTGGACGTGAACATGCCCGGCATGAGCGGGCTCGAGACATGGCAAAGGATCAAGGAAGAGAGCCGCCGGGATTTCCCTTGTGTTTTTATCACTGGAGACAGTTGGCACGCAACGCGTCTTCAATCGCTTGAGGAACCGGCCTTTGTGGTCGTCACCAAGCCATTAACGAAGGAGCGGGTGATTCGTGCCCTGGAATCGATCCTTTGGGTTTTTTTTCAGAGGGGGAGTTGAAGACCATGTCCAAGCAGATTAAGCCTCTAGCGGACCGGATTCTGGTGAAGCGAGTGGAGGCCGAAGAAAAAACCGCGGGCGGGATCGTTCTACCGGATACGGCTAAGGAGAAGCCGAAGGAAGGCGAGGTGATTGCCACGGGGTCCGGGAAGCTCCTGGACAGCGGCGAGCGGGCGAAGCCGCAGATTTCGAAGGGCGATCGAGTTCTTTTCGGCTCCTATGCCGGCACCGAGGTGAAATTGAACGGCGAAGATTACTTGATTCTTCGGGAGGAGGATGTGCTGGCGATTGTGAAATAGTGGTCTCGGAAGGTCTGTTTTCTTCAGCGAGACTTGTGTCCCCGGGGTCCGGTGGCCGCGGGGAGTCTTGTAACCGGTTTGGAAAAAGTGAGGCTTTTTAACTGTTTGGAGGGAGTTGTATGGCTGCCAAGCGCATGGCCTTTGATATGGAAGCACGGGAGCACGTGCGGAACGGAGTGAAGAAACTCGCCCGTGCCGTCAAGATTACGTTGGGGCCGCGGGGCCGTAACGTCATTTTGGAGAAGAGTTTCGGGGCTCCGACGGTCACCAAGGACGGAGTGACGGTGGCCAAGGAGATCGAGCTGGAAAACCATTACGAGAACATGGGCGCCCAGATGGTCAAGGAAGTGGCTTCGAAGACCAGCGACGTCGCTGGTGACGGTACGACTACGGCCACGGTTCTCGCCGAAGCGGTCTTCGAGGAGGGTCTCCGCAACGTGGCCGCCGGGGCCAATCCGATCGACCTGAAGCGGGGAATCGACAAGGCGGTCGAGGCCGTTGTGAAGGAGCTGCAGAGCCACAGCGTGAAAATCAAGGACAAGAAGGAAATCGCGCAGGTGGGCACGATAGCCGCCAACGGCGACGGGGAGATCGGGAAGATGATCGCCGACGCCATGGAAAAAGTGGGAAAGGACGGGGTCATCACCGTCGAGGAAGGCAAGAGCCTCGAATCCACCACGGACTGGGTCGAGGGGATGCAGTTTGACAAGGGGTACATCTCCCCCCATTTCGTGAACAAGCCGGAGAGCATGGAGGTGGTGCTCGAGAACGTCTACATCCTCGTTCATGAGAAGAAAATCTCGGCCATCAAGGATTTGATTCCCCTGTTGGAAAAGATCGCCAAAGCGGGGAAGCCGCTCCTGGTCATTGCTGAGGACATCGAGGGGGAGGCCTTGGCGACTTTGGTGGTCAACCGTCTGAGAGGGACGTTCGAGTGTTGCGCCGTGAAGGCGCCCGGTTTTGGTGATCGGCGCAAGGCGATGCTGGAAGACATTGCCGTGCTGACCGGTGGGAAAGCGATTTTCGAGGACTTGGGGATCGAGCTTTCCAACATCAAGATCGAGGACCTCGGCCGGGCGAAGAAGATTGTCGTGACGAAGGACGACACGACGATCATCGAGGGCGCGGGTGCGACGTCCGCCATCCAGGGCCGAGTGGCCCAGATTCGGAAGGAGATCGAGACGACGACCTCCGACTATGATCGTGAGAAGCTGGAGGAGCGTCTGGCGAAGCTGGCAGGCGGAGTGGCCCAGATCAACGTCGGCGCCGCTACGGAAGTCGAGATGAAGGAGAAGAAGGCACGAGTCGAGGACGCCCTTCATGCGACCCGGGCCGCCGTGGAGGAAGGGATTCTTCCGGGCGGCGGGGTGGCCCTTCTCCGGTCCATCGGGTGTCTCGAGAAAGTGAAGGCGAGCGCCGATGAGAAGGTAGGCGTGGACATTGTGCGCCGCGCCCTGGGCGCCCCGATGCGCATGATCGCCGAGAACGGCGGCATCAACGGGGCCATCGTCGTCCAGAAGGTGAACGATCATTCCGATTACAACTTCGGGTACGACGCTGCGGCGGACCGCTATGGCGACCTCGTGGATGCGGGGATCATTGACCCGACGAAGGTGGTGCGGACCGCGTTGCAGAACGCCGCCAGCGTCGCGGGCCTCCTCCTGACTACCGATGCGCTGGTCAGCGAGATTCCGGAAGAGAAGCCGGCCGGCGGGCCGCCGACGCCCCCGCCGTACTAGTCCGCTGGTCCGTGATGGAAGGAACGTGCAGGACTTCAGACCAGTGGCCTGCCTCCGGGCTGGAGGTGGGCCACTGGTTTCCTTTTCCGGTTTCAGGAATCGCTTCAGCGCTCGCCCCGAACCCAGGGTGAGACGGGGAGATGGCGGAGGAGGAATCGGAGATGAGAATCCGCTTTCGAGAAAATCTGTGCGGGGGCCGGCCGTGACCGTTGAGCGCTTTTCCAACATTCATTTCGTTTCTGCGTATGGTATCTTGCGGGAAGTCCATTCTCGAGCGAACAGGTGAGCACCATGGCTGAAAAAGCAGAGGCCGCGGAGGGGTCCACGGCGGCCGGGCGATCCGACTCTTCCCCTTCGGCGAGCCAGGCAGCCATCGAAGTCAAAGACCTGACCAAGTATTACGTCGATTTTCTTGCGGTCGACAACATTTCCTTTGACGTCCGGGAAGGGGAAATCTTGGGATTTCTCGGACCCAATGGGGCGGGCAAGTCCACCACCATTCGCATCCTGACGTGTTTCATGCCCGCCTCGTCCGGGGTAGTCAAAGTGGCCGGGTACGACGTTTTCACCCAGTCGCTTGATGTGCGCCGGCAGATCGGTTACATGCCGGAGAACACGCCGCTGTACCCGGAGATGCGGGTGCGGGAATATCTGATGTTCCGGGCGACCATCAAGGGCGTGTCTCGGGCCCGACGCCGAAGCCGTGTGGGCGAGATTGTCTCCTTGTGCGGCATTTCCGAGGTGGAGAACAAGATCATCGGGCAGCTTTCGAAGGGATATCGCCAGCGCGTCGGCCTCGCGGATGCCCTGATTGCAGACCCGAGAATCCTTGTCCTGGATGAGCCCCTGGCCAGCCTGGACCCGAACCAGCAGCAGATGGCCAAGAAACTGATCAAGGAACTGCGGGGCAAACACACCATCATCTTTTCCACCCACATTCTGGCAGACGTGGAAGAGGTGGCGGACCGGATGATCATCATCGACCGGGGCCGGCTGGTGGGAGCGGGCACGCCCGACGAGTTTGCGCGGCGCTTCGAGTCCGAGCGACACCTCCGGATCGAGGTCGCCGGGCCCCGGGCCGAGGTCCAACAGACCATACAGGCCGTCCCAGGAGTCAAGTCGGTCGAGGTCGCTGAACACGACGGGCTCGTCGTTCTCAAGGTTCGGTCCGAGGCTGCGAAGGACGTTCGAGAAGAGGTAGCCCGGGCCGTGCTGACGAAAAACTGGGGCCTACGGGAAATCCGTTCGGAACGGATGGAACTGGCGGAAATCTTCGCCCGGCTGACCACCGCCACGCATTAGTATTCGCGCAGGGCAGCGCACCCGCACCTCCGTGCCCGAATATCCGTACGCCCGCCGGACCGGGAGATGCCGGGTGAATCCAGTTGCGGCGTGCTCGACCGTGACCAAGTGCGGCCGAGAAGGTGCTGAAGAGTTGTTGAGGAGAATCGCATGGTGAACCTTTGGGCCCTCTATCGACGTGAAACGAACTCCGTTTTCCTCTCCCCCATCGTCTACATCTTCACCACCGTCTTCCTTGTCGTCACGGGCTTTTTTTTCTATGTCTACGTGCGTGACGCTCAGACGGCCAGCCTGAGATGGGTCTTCTCGAACATCGGCATCATCCTTCTTTTTTTCGCCCCGGCGATCACCATGAGGCTGCTGGCCGAAGAGGGCCGCAGCGGAACCCTCGAGACGCTGATGACCGCGCCGGTGACCGAAATCCAGGTCGTGCTCGGTAAATTCTTCGCCGGCCTCACCTTCTATCTCGTCATGCTCGCCCCGACCCTCGCCTACATCCTCATCCTCCGGGTCGTCGCCGGCGAGGTCGGCATCGATTACGGCCCCATCCTCTCCGCCTACCTCGGCCTGCTTCTCATGGGGGGACTCTTCATCTCCATCGGTCTCTTCTTCTCCTCCCTCACCCGCAATCAGATCGTTGCATTCGCCATTACACTGGCCGTGTTCCTTCTCCTCTGGGTCCTCGGGATGATCTCGCGGGACAAAAGCGGGCCCGTCCATGAGGTCATCAAGTACATCGGAATGTTCGAACACATCGACGCCTTCGTCAAAGGCCTGATCGACACCCGAGACATCCTGTATTACGTCAGTGCAACCCTCTTCTTCCTCTTCTTGACGGTGCGTTCCGTCGAGAGCCGGAAATGGAGATGATCCCCATGGCGCACCGCCGACACCGCCGAGCCACCCCCTGGGAAACGACCACTCGGCTGTTCATCGTGGCCGGTCTGGCGACGCTGCTCACCGGCGGTATTCTCTGGCTCATCTATGACGAGTGGAACAAGCCGGTCATCGCCACGCTGCTCACGGGCGGGGTGGTGACCCTGTTCTGCTCCGCGTGGAACGCGGCGTGGCTCGCCGACGTCGTTTTCCAGAAAAAGGCCCTGTTCAACCTGAACCTGCTTCTCGTGGTTGTTCTGAGCGGCGCCATCCTGGTGGGCGTGAATTATTACTCACGCCGGCACTACCGGCGGCTCGACACAACTCACTTGAGCCGGTACTCCCTGAGCCCGCAGACTCTCAACCTGCTCCGCAACCTCGACCAGAAGGTGGAGGTCTATGCGTTTTTCAATGAAAACGCGTCGGTGTACCAGGATTTCCCCTTCGTGAAGGTGGCGCGGGACCTTCTCGAGGAATACCAGGCCACCTCCGGCAAGCTGGCGCTCGAGTACGTCGACCCCATGAAGGACCCCAAAGCGGGAAAGAAGCTGCTCAAGGACCTCGACGTCAAGAGGCTGGAACATAATTCCGTGATTTTTGCCTGCGGGGAGCGGCCGAGTCTCCGAACGAAGGTCGTCACCTCTTATGACATGGTTCATACGGATTACTCTCGATCCGGGCCCGGCGACGACGGCGGCCGCAAAAAGTTCAAGGGCGAGGATGCGTTCACCTCCGCCATCCAGGCGGTGCTCGACGAGCGTCCGACCGTGGTGTACTTCCTCACCGGACACGGCGAGCGGCAGACGGACCGCTCGCAGCCGGAGGAATATGCTGACCTGAGCAAAGAGCTGAAGAAAGCGAACTTGAAGGTGGAGTCCCTCCAGCTTTTCGAAAAGGGAAAGGTGCCCGAAGATTGTTCGGTTCTGGTCATTGCCGGGCCGCGTTCCGCCATCCCGGAGAAGGAGTTGAAGGCCATTCGGGAGTACCTGTCTCGGAGCGCATCCCGCCGCGGCGGCCAGGAACTTCCGCCGCCCTCTCTGCTGGTCCTTCTCGAGCCCATCACCCCGACCAAGTCGCGGCGCTCCCAGCTCGGCCCGCTCCTCAAGGAGCACCACGTCAAGGTGGACGAGAATGTGCGTCTGGTCGATGTGATGACCCGGGCGTTTCTCACGCCTGAGGGGATTCAGGCCAAGCAGCAGCTCGGCCTGTCCTGTCTGGTCGAAGACTATCCCGATCACGAGATCACCCGGGAGCTTGTGGGTTACCCGTCCCAGTTCATGACGCTCACTCCCGTCCAGGCCGAGGGTCCTGCGGCCGGCCCCGACGCTGAGGTTGTCGTCATCCTCCAGGGGTCTTCCAAGGGATGGGGTGAGACCGATACGCGCCGGCTTTACGAGGAGGGCACGGCGGAGTTCGATGAGAGCAAAGACGTCCCGCCGCCGGTCAACTTCGGCGTGGCCGTCAAGGCCCGGGGAGAGGCTGGCCTGCGCCTCGTGGCCATCGGCGACGCGGACTTCTGCTCCAATCAGCAGATCGATGGCCGCGGCAACCTGGGCCTGGCCCTCAACTCGATCCTCTGGCTGGGGCGTAAGACCACCCGGCTCGGCCTCCCGCCCATCGACCCTTCCAGCGAGAAATTCCAGTTGACGCGCAAGGGAGAGAAGATTGTCGAGTTCGCCACCCTCTATGGCTTGCCCGCCGCCTGGATGCTCTTCGCCTTCGGCATCTGGATCGCCCGGACCATCACGAGCACCGCTGCGGGTCGGCTGGCCCTCGCTCTACGGTTCGGAATCCTTCTGGGCCTTCTTTTCCTCGGGACCAGCGCGCTTCTCTATTCCAAGGGATTCGAGACGGCCTGGGTGACCGTCCCGGCCGTCCTCGGCCTCGCTCTCGTCCTCGTCGGCGTGACCGTGAATACTGCGTGGATGCGAGAAGTCATCCGGAAACGCCAGACCCTGTACGGGGCCAATCTTTTCGTTGCCGCCCTGTTGGCCTTCTTCATCGTGGGCATGGTGAACTACCTGGCCACCCGCCACTATTATCGTTCGGACCTCACGGAGAAGAAATTTTTTGCCCTGAGCGACATCACCATCCAGGAGCTGAAGAAGGTGGACCGGAAGGTCCAGGCGACCGTGCTCCTTCCCGGGAGCATGCACTGGTCGATCGAGCACATCGAGAACATGCTGGACGAGTTCCGCCACCACTCCAGCCGGATCGGCGTTCAGAAAATCTTCGCCTCCGAGGACAACCAGGAGCAGATCGAGCTGCTGCAGGAGCAGCTCAACACGAAGCTGACCGTGGAGGATTTGCCATCCACCATTTTTCTGAGCCGCGAAAACGTGCGGCACGTGCCCGTGACCGCGGTGGTCAAGTACGACGAGCCCTTCAACCCGATGATGTCCTTCCAGAAACCCCCGCCTCCCAAGCTCGTCGGCGAGCAGGCCTTTCTCGAGGCGATTCTCGCCGTCAGCAGCGATCGGAAGCTCACCCTGTACTTCTCGACGGGGAATGGCGAGCGGAATCCGGAATCGTTCGAGGACGAGGACTTCGGGGAACTGGCGAAGCTGCTCAAGCGAGCCAACTACGCGGTGAAGACGCTGAACCTCGATCAAGCGGACAGCGTGCCCAGCGATTGCAGCATTCTCGTGCTCGCCGCGCCGAAACGACCCTACTCCGAAAAGGGACTCCGCATACTTCGCGAGCTCCTGGCCGGAGAAGGCAGCCTTCTCGTCATGGCCGAGCCGGAGGCCACCACAGGCGTCAACTCCGGGCTCTCGAGCCTGTTGCAGGAATACTCGGTCCGACTGGACGAGCGCTCGTTGATCATTGACCGTAATCCTTTCATGGGCTACACGCCGATGGTGGCCACAGCGGACTACGGTTACCACAAGACGACAGAGGAGTTGAAGGGCAGCCTGGTCCAGTTCGCCATGGCGTGCCAAGTGGAGGCCGTGGAGGACCCTTATGGCGGTGGCTCGGGCAATCCGTACGGCGGCCCGCCCGGCGGGCCGGGCAAGAAGTGGAACACCTCCTGGCTCGTGAAAAGCTCCGATGGGGGGTGGATCGACCGCAACACGGGTTTCGGGTCGGACCGAGTGGAGTTCGACGAGGGAATGGACACGAAGGGGAAGGCGACGCTGGCCGTCGCGGTCGAGCCCAACAACGCTCCACCTTCGCCATACGGCCCCCCGCCGGACCCCAAAGAAAAGCGCCGGGGTCCCAATCTCGTCGTATTCGGCGACGCCGACTTTGCCAGCAACCGCTTGGTGCGCGAGGCGCCGGGGAACGAAAAGCTCATCCTGGAGGCCGTCCGCTGGCTGGGCAAGGAAACGTCCCAGGACCTCAAAATTTCACCCAAGGAAATCGACCTCCGGACGATCCACGTTGAGCCGGATTCCAAGATCGTCCAGGGCGCGTTCTACCTCTCCATCTTCGGCCTCCCCGGCTTATTGCTGATGCCTGCTCTGGTGGTCTGGGTGCTGCGGAGGCGGTAAGGACGCTCATTCGCCAGAAGGGCTGTCTGACACTGGACACCCGACACCTGACACCTGTAGACTTGAACGTCGTCAATGGAAATTCGGTCGGAGGCTGAGGTCGCGGGTCCCTGGTTACCGGATACCCCCGGCCCCTTCAGAACAAGAGGCAGAGGTCATGAACTGGAAAACCACCGTAGCGCTGGCCGTGATCGTTCTCTTCGGCAGTCTCTACATCTTTGTCGTCGAGACCCAACAGGAGACCACCTCGGAGCTTGAAGATAAGGGAAAAAAGGTGTTCTCTGATGAGAAAAGCCTTTCCGATCACGTCCAGAAGATCGCCATCAAGCGCAAGGACGCCGAGTTTCGCTTCGAGCGAGTCGGGTCGAGCACGGACGCTCCGTGGAAGATGACGGAGCCGCTCAAGGCCCGGGCCGACAAATCCGAGGTGAAGGCCATCGCCAGCGCCCTCGAGGACATCCAGATCAAGAACGCCGTCTCAGGCGCCGACAAGGAGCTGAAGCTCGGGGATTACGGACTCGAGAGCCCCCGGGCCGAGGTTTCCTTCTCCTCCGGCAGTAAAGAGTACCAGCTTTTCGTGGGCGATTCCTCACCCTCCGATGAGGACGAAATCTTCGTTCGTCGCTCCGGCTCAGACCGCGTGTACCTGGTCCCCAAGTCTATCTACGAGAAGGTGAACAAGTCCCTGACGGATTACCGCGACAAGAAGGTCGTGGACGTAGAACGCGATAAGGTGCTCTCCCTCAAACTGGATTGGAGGGACAAGACGGACCTTTTGGCCTCGAAGACCGCGTCGGAGTGGCAGCTCGCTCAGCCCGTGGACGACTATGCTAACAAGACGAAGCTCGAGGGGCTCATCGACAAGGTGCGTGACCTCAAGATTGATAAGGAGGATTTCTATTCGGAGAACATGGATGACCCGGCTCGCTTCGGACTCGGGCTGCCCCAGCTCGCGATCACTCTGCAAGGGGAGGTCAAGGCCCCGGAGTCGAAGGAAGGTAAAGAAGAGGAGAAGGGCAAGGAGACCCCGGCGGCGCCCGCCGGCCGCCAGGAATGGACGATCCTCCTCGGCTCGGCCGTCGAGGGCAAGTCGGGCAAGATTTACGCCAAGAGGACTGATGAGCCCACCATCTTCGGGGTGTCCGATAGCATTCTCAAGGATCTCGAGGTAGGGAACGTGAAGGATTTTCGTTCCACGGATTTTGCCCTTTTCGATGACGACGACGTGAATAAGGTGGAGATCAAACTGGTCTCGGGTCCCATCATCGTCGAACAGGTTTCCAAAGAGAAGAAGGGGAGCGACTCGAAAAGCGGCAGCTCGAGCGACGAGAAGGTCTGGAAACTGACGCAGCCCATGGAACGAGAGGCGGACAAATCGGCGGTGGACAGCTTCATCGACGCGCTCGACGAGTTGAAGATCGAAAATTTCGTCCACGAGGAACCCGGCGAGAAGGAGCTCGAGGCCTGCGGCCTCACCACGCCCTCCGCTGCCGTCACCCTCACCCTCAAGGACGACAAAGGTTCGCTGGCCTACGAGCTGGGAAAGGTCGATGAATCCAACATCGAACAGTTTTATGCGCGGCGCAGCGGGCGCAAGAACGTCTTCCTTCTCCGGAAAAAGGGCTTCCACCGTGACGTCCTCACCGGGCTCCTCCTCTTCCGAAAGAAACAGGTCATCGAATTCTCCAAGTCGGACGTCCAAAAGCTCGTGGTCGCCCAGGGAGACCGGACCGTCGTGGTCAAGAAGGGCAAGGATGAATGGACCTGGCAGCTCACTCAGCCGGTGACGGCCCCCGCGGACAACAGCAACGTGGATAACATTCTATGGGGCATCAACAGCCTCGAAGCTGTCCGGTTCGTGGCCGAGTCGCCGGCGGACCTGGCCCCCTATGGGCTCGACAAGCCCAGCGTCCGGGTCGTTGTGGAGCTCGAGGAAGCGGAAAAGGCGGAAAAGAAAGAAGACGAAGACAAAGACGAGAACAAGGACGACAAGGGCTCGAAGAAGAAGATTCCGAGGACCGTCACGCTGCTGGTTGGGAACAAAGCGGCCGATGAGGATGCCTATTTCGCCCGACTCGAGGAAGGCAAGGACAAGGACGTGGTCTTCATCATCAGCCAGTCGAAATATGACACCCTGACAAAGGAATTGCACGAACGCGAGGTGGTGGATATCACCCGCAGCGAAGTGAAGCAGGTGACCCTCCAATACCCGGATGTTACGGTGACGTGCGAAAAGCAAGAAGGGAAGGAGGAGTGGAAGCTGAGCGCTCCCCGGCAAGCCGACGCCAAGAAGACCGAGGTCGAGGATATTCTCGACGAACTGGACCCGCTCAAGGGAGAGAAGCTTGCCTCCTACAAGGCGACGGAGGCCTCGGAACTGGCCCCTTATGGCCTCGACAAGCCCGAGTTCAGCGTGAAGGTCGGCCTCAAGGACGGCAAGGACAAGACGGTTCACATCGGTGCCCTCGTCAAGGAGGGCACGGAAGAATATTACGCCGTTCGGGCCGCAGACAAGGACGCGGTCTACCTCGTCCGCAAGGGCGTGGTCGCCACCCTGCGCAAGAGTGAGAAGGACCTCACCAAGGAGGCCTCTGACGCGGGCCAGGACCAGAAAAAACCGGAGGAGTCAGGCGCCGGGAAGGAGGGGGCTTCTGCGGGGGACCAGGAAAAGTCGGGCGCGAAGGCGACCGAAACGGACAAGGACGATGAGGAGAAAGAGGATGAAGGGGATAAGGATGAGTAAATGGGCTCAGAAATGAGGCCAAACTCTTTCTGAGCCCATTGGCTCCTCGTCTTCGGGCTCGGGAATGTGCGTGCACCTCCGATCTCGAATGCTTGTTCGTGTTGCGGGAATGCCTTTGCTGGGCAAGAATAACTGAGGCGCGATTGAAATTCTGAGAGCGTTGAGGCCGCAGGCCAAAAGGATTCTCCTGGTGTTGACCCGCGGCGTGACCCGCTGAGCCTGCACGCATGAGCCCTCTCCACGGCCTGTTCCTCCTGCTCCTGCCCCTCTCCCGCCTTTGTGCCGATCTCCCTGGCGGAGACCCCCGCCACGCTCGCAAGAGCCCTGTCGTTCTCGCCGTCGAACGGACCGGGCCCGCCGTTGTCAATATCAGTACCGAGCAGATCGTCACCAAGCGGTTCGACCCGTTTTATGGACTCCGAGACCGCTTCTCTGAACCGCTGTTCCGCGATTTCTTCAGCCGGTTCGGACATCAGCAGCAGGTCCGGACCCACAGCCTCGGTTCCGGCGTGATTCTGGACCAGGACGGCTACATTGTGACGAATGAGCACGTGATCCGAAAGGCTTCGCAGATACGGATTCTGCTCGTGGACAAGACCGAAGTGGAGGCCTCACTGGTCAGCTCCGATCCCGAGAACGACATGGCTGTCTTGAAGATTCCCCCCTCCCCGAAACTCGTGGCTGCACCCATCGGCACCTCGTCGGACCTCATGATAGGCGAGACGGCCATTGCTTTGGGAAACCCCTTCGGGCTTGAACATTCCGTCAGCGTCGGCGTTATCAGCGCCAAGAACAGGTCGATTATCGCCGATGGCGAGGTCGTCTACTCCGACTTCATTCAAACGGACGCTGCGGTCAATCCGGGTAACAGCGGAGGTCCCCTACTGAATATACACGGCGAGGTCATCGGAATTAATACAGCCATTTACGCCGAAGGCCAGGGAATTAGCTTCGCCATCCCCATCGACAAGGTCGTCTCCACTCTTGAAGCCCTCCTGGATTATCGGGTTCTCAAGGAAATCTGGGTCGGCCTCCAACTCCAGCGTCTCAGCCCTGAATTGGCTCGGAATATGGACGTCCAGGGAGAGGGCCTCATCGTCGCCCAAGTGGAAAAGGACAGCCCGGCAGGGAAGGCCGGCTTCGTCCCCTCGGACCTCATTCGCCGCGTCGATGGCCAGCCGGTCACCACTCTCCTGGACTTCAACAAGAAAATCCTCCGCCACGAACAGGGCGAGGCCGTCACCGTGGACTACGTCCGGGACGGACGCAACCAGCAAGCCCAGTTGACCCTGGCCGCTCTTCCGGCACCGTCCGAAATGGAGATGGCTCGGAAACGGCTCGGCCTTCAGGTTCAGTCGGTGAACCCGCAACTGGGCAAGAGGCTCGGCCTGAGAGTCGAGCAAGGCCTTCTGATCACGGAACTGGAAAAGGGTGGCCCCGCCCATGCCGCCGGACTCCGGACCATGGACGTTATCGTCCAGATCGACCGATTTCGCATCCAGAGCACGGAAGAACTGGGGCGTCTTCTCCACCATTTTCGGACCGGCTCGCGCATCCAGGTCATCATCGTTCGAGGCGACGTCATCGGCCGAGCCGTGCTGGGCCTCCGCTAGTAGACGGACGGGCACGGAAGTGCATCAGTATTTCCGTGGTCGTCTGCTAGGTTTCGAAGATGCGACGAACATCCTGGCACTTTCGGATTGCCGCACTCGGCCTGCTCCTTACCCGGGTTTCCACGGCCTTCGCGTCCAGGCCCGAATTCCAGGCCCGGTGGTCTGCCGATTCCGTACGGGCGGGACAGGAAATCCGCCTCACGCTTACGGCTACCTGGGAGGGCGATGCCTCCCGCTGCCTCCTGGGCGAGGTCCTCCTCGGGCTTCCGCCCGGCGTCCAGCGCCTGGCCATTCAGCCCGCCAGCGGCGCGGTCACGTTTCGTGACGGGGCGCCGACCGCCTCCTTCTCCTGGGAATGTTCGCTCCAACCGGAAAAGGAGGGTGAATATACTCTGGATCGGGTGGAGGTGAGATTTCGTGATCCGGAATCGCCGAGTGAAGAATGGCAGAGTTGGAAACCCTCGCCGCCGCTCCGATTCCAGGCCACGCGGGCGCTTCCGGCGGCCCGAACCCTGGCCCTGCCAGCGGCCATCGTCGCCGGAATCCTGCTTCTCGGTGGTGTTCTCTATGCCACCCTGAGTTGGCGCGAGCGCAAGCTGGCCCGGATGGAATCCATCGAAGACCTCGAGACCCCAGCGCTGGAAAAGCTGGCCGAGCTGCGCAGCCTGCGGGTCCGAGGAGACATCAAGGCCTACTTTACCCGCCTGGATGCCCTTCTCAGGGATTACGGGATGCGCAAGTACGGCCTTGAACAACCCACGGACCAGGCCCTTGTCGAGGCCGTCGGTCGAACCCTCGATGCGCCGTTGGCGCGGCGGCTGGAATCCGTCCTCCAATTGGCCGAAAATGTCCGCTTCGGCGGCGCGCCGCCCCTTCCCACGGATGTTCAGCGCGCCCATGCCGTGGCTCTCGAAATCCTCGAGAGGCAACGCGCCCATGGCCGGGCCGATTCACTCAAAGAATCTATCGCTTTCCGGAAAGAATAGGGCCATGCCTATTCCCACTCATATGGACCTGTGAGGTCAGCTATGTCACCATCCACTTCCGTCCGGGAAATCAGCGAGCGCGTCAAGGAGGAAAGCCGATTCGTCTCTTCCCTCCAGGAAACCGTCGCGCGGGTCATCGTCGGACAGCGCTATATGATCGATCGCCTGCTCGTCGGCCTTCTGACCCGCGGGCATGTGCTTCTCGAAGGCGTTCCCGGCCTCGCCAAGACGCTCGCGGTAAAGACCCTGTCCGCTGCCATCGAGACGAAATTCCAACGTATCCAGTTTACCCCGGACCTCCTTCCGGCTGACCTGATCGGCACGCTGATCTACAACCCACGGACCGGCGAGTTCACGGTCAAGAAGGGCCCCCTCTTCGCCAACCTCATCCTGGCCGACGAGATCAACCGGGCGCCCGCCAAGGTCCAGTCCGCTCTTCTGGAGGCCATGCAGGAGCACCAGATCTCCATCGGCGACCAGACCTTCCCGCTCGATGAGCCGTTCCTGGTCCTCGCCACCCAGAATCCCATCGAGCAGGAAGGGACCTATCCGCTTCCGGAGGCCCAGGTGGACCGTTTCATGCTGAAGCTCCGGATCGACTATCCCAGCAAGGCGGAGGAACGGGAGATCATGGACCGCATGGCATCGACCCGGGACCTGCCTCGGGTCGAGCGTGTGACGAGTCCAGCGGACATTCTGCGGGCGCGGGATGCGGTGGACGCCATTTACATCGACGACAAGATCAAGGACTACATTGTGGACATCATCATTGCGACGCGCGAGCCGAAGGCCTACGGGCTCGATCTCGAGGCCTACATCGAGTACGGGGCCTCGCCGCGGGCCACCATCGCCCTGGCCCTCGCCGCCAAGGCCCACGCTTTCCTCCAGGGACGCGGCTACGTGACACCCCAGGACGTCAAGTCCATCGGCGCCGACGTCCTGCGCCACCGTGTCATCATCACCTACGAGGCCGAGGCCGAGGACCTCTCCAGCGATGACATCGTTCAAAGAATCTTCGACCACGTCGAAGTGCCATAGCCCGTGCGTTCAGAAATAGTTTGGCCCTATGTTTGAACGGACGGGCTCGCTGCTCGTTCCAGCGCGCAGGTGAGAATCTGCTCCAGTAATTCCTTCAGCGACCACCCCATCTCCGCCGCGGCCATCGGCAAGAAGCTTCCCGCCTCCACGCTAGGCTTGGCGTTGGCCTCGAGGAAAAAATAGCGCCCGTCGGGATGGAGACGAAGGTCGAACCGGGCATAATCCCGCAGTCCGATGGCCCGATAGGCTTCCAGAGCAGCGGAACAGATCGACCTCTCCATCTCCACCGGCATCTGCGCGGGTCGGGGACACGACCAGGCCTCCGAACTGGCTGGGTCGAACTTGGCTTGATAGGTATAGAGAGAAGGTTGGCCGCCGGATGGGCCGATGAGGGGTCGGACCTCGAAGATGGGCAGGCAGAGAGGCGCGTCGTTCCCGAGGATGCTGAGGGCGAGTTCACGGCCGGGTATGAATTCCTCCACCACCAGCGGCTCCCGGTATCGACTCAAGAACTCACGGGCAAGTTCGGCCAGCTCTCCCGGGTTGGAAGCAAGGCTCAGGCCGCGGCTGCAATGCTCGAAGGCCGGTTTGAGCACGCAAGGATACGTCAGGCCTGCCGGCGGCCCCGGTTGTCGGAGCACACTCCAGGCAGGCGTGGGCAGCCCCAGACCTTGGAACAGCCGCTTGGTCCGGATTTTGTCATCCGCGAGGGCGCAGGCCCGGGCTGAGGCCCCCACGAGCTGAACGCCATGGGACTCCATCAACAGGCGGGGATAGCTCCGCATCGACGTCCGCAGGAGGTACGTATCGGCGTGCTCGAAAACCGCGTGGCAGGCCGCCAGGCCGTCGAGATGAAGGGCGATCTCCTCGGAGGCCACTTCGAACGTATCGTGGCCAAGATCGCTCATGGCCGAGAGGATAAAACGATGGCAGACGCAGGGAGAGTCCAGGGTGTGAACGACGCCGATCCGCATGGGGGGAAGGGTAGATGCAAATGGCAAATGGTTAATGGCAAATGGTTAAAGCACAACTGATTGACTTTTCACATAACTATTTGTAAATAAAATAGTTGCAGTCTTTCTCCCAAGTCTTTGCTCTGAACTCCATATCCATAAGAATCTAATAATTAAGAACTTAGGAGTCGACTGGGCAAGAGTCTGTCAACTTGAGTAGTACCCCTTGTTGATGTGTCCCAAAAACGGATTGGATTGCCGCTCCTCGCCGATGGAAGTGGGCGGCCCATGGCCCGGGAAGACCCGTGTGTCGTCTGGAAGGGTCAGAAGCTGACTCTGAATGCTTTGAAGGAGAGTCTCGTGATGTCCGTGGGGCAGGTCGGTCCGACCTATGCTGCCGGCGAATAGGCAGTCGCCCGAAAATACCGTCTCATGCTCCTCGATCGAGAAGGCGACGTGTCCCGGAGAATGGCCTGGGGTGAAAAGCACACGGAGACGCAGATGCCCCAACGACACCCCTTCACCGATCGTCAGCGGAACGTAACCCTCCGGCCTTGCCGGAGGCTCGAGGCCGAAGCTCAGGGCGGACTGGGTCAGATGGTCCAGCCAAAACTCCTCGGCGGGGTGGAGAAAAAAGGCCGCACCGGTGCGGCGCTGCATCTCCGCCACGGCGCCGACGTGATCGATGTGTGCGTGCGTATTGAGAATTTGCACCACCTTGAGGCCGCTCGTCTGGACCATCTCCATGAGGACGTCCGGCTCGTCGCCGGGATCAATGAGCGCGGCCTCGCCAGTCTCCGGACAGCCCAGGAGGTAAGCATTTTCGTGAAAGGGACCGACGACGCGACAATCGACGATCATGAGGCATTCGGGTTTTGGGCCTACGGATCTCCCTGCGCAGGAGCGCTCCCGCACTTCTGAGCAGGGAGATCAGTAGGCATGGGGGTGGATGAGGCCATACCGGATCGTCATCAGGAGAATCTTGATATCCAGGACGAGAGACCAGTTCTCGATGTAGTAGAGGTCATGCTCGATGCGCTTTTCGAGGGAGGTGTTGCCGCGCCACCCGTTCACCTGGGCCCAGCCGGTGATGCCGGCCTTGACCTTGTGGCGAAGGACGTACCCAGGAACCTTGCGGCGGAAGTCTTCGACGAAGACGGGACGCTCGGGCCGGGGTCCGACCAGGCTCATATGCCCGACGAATACGTTGAAGAATTGAGGGAATTCGTCCAGGCTGGTCTTGCGCAGGAACGCGCCGAGGCGCGTCGGACGCGAGTCCCCGGCCGTGGCCCAGACGGGGCCCGTCTCGGCCTCAACGTTGACGGGCATGGTTCGAAACTTGAGCATGAAGAAACGCTGACCGTCCAGCCCCATTCTTTCCTGCACGTAAAGGATGGGGCCCCGGGAGGACAGCTTGATCGCGACGGCAATGACCAGCATCAGGGGGCCGCTCAGCACGATGGCCAGGACCGAAAGGAGCAAATCCATCGCACGCTTGACGAAAAGCGCTCGACTGTTGAACGCGGGCTCGTTGAGGCACACCATCGGGATGCCTTCCAGCGTCGTGTTCCAGTGCTGCAACAGGTTGTACTTGAAGAGGTCCGGAATGACCCGCACATCAATGAATTCCTGGCCGAGATGCTCCAGCAATGCATCGAGCTGGGGATAATCCTCCGATGGAAGCGCGATCAACGCTTGTTGCACGTGCTGTTCCCGGACAACCCGGTCCACCTCGTCATAGCCGCCCAGGACCGGGGGAAGGCCCGGAGCATGGGAATGGCCGTCCCGGTTCAGCATTCCCACAAAATGGAAGCCCAGCTCCGGGTTGGAGGTCAGGCGGTCATGAACGAGAACAGCGCTTTCGCCTTCGCCGATGAGGAGGGTTTTCCGGACGTAGTAGCCCGCGGCCCGCAGCGACTCGAGCAGGGCTCTCTGCAGTATCCTGAGAACCAAGAACCCGGCCAGTGCGAGGATAAGAAAAATGGCGAGGAACGGCCGGTTGACCTGTGGCGTCTGGCCAGACGGATTCGTGGCGTAGAGGAAGGCGACGAAGAAGGTCATGGCCAGCAGGCAAACCTTGCCGACATGGAAGATCTCACGCTGGAGAGGCCAGATTCGCCGCGTGCGGTAAAGCCCGGAGCTGACAAAAAAGACCGCAAAAATGACGAGGAGCGGGCCCGTCATCCGGAAATAAGGCCCCGTCGGCGGAATCTCCTGGCTGACGCGAAAGCCCTTGAAGAGGTCGCTATAGAACCTCACCTGGTAGGCCAGACCCCACGCGGACGCCAGCCACAGCATGTCCACGAGGAAGACCGCCAGCGCGAAGTAGTAACCGAATCGCTTGAACATGGGGCTTCCGCAGGATACCGCTGGGAGGATTTCCGCTGACAAACCCGTTCGAAAAGAGTGCCGCACTCTTTTCGAACGGGTTTGTCAGCGATGCCTCTTCTTCTTTCGCCGCTTCCGCTCCTCCCGCAGCATGGCCCGGGTCTTCTCATGCGTTTTGCCTTTCATGGGAACTTCGCCCCTCAGCAGGGCCATCGGGTTGAGCGGGCCCTTCTTCAAGAGGCCGCCCAGCATCTTCCGCATCATCTGGTATTCCTTGAGGAGCTGATTGACCTCCTGGAGGCTCGTGCCGCTCCCCTGGGCGATGCGGCGGCGGCGACTGCCGTCGATGATTTCCGGGTGCAGGCGCTCCTGCTTCGTCATCGAGTGAATGATCCCTTTGAATCGTCCCAGTTCGCCCTCGTCGAAGTCCTGCTGCTGCATGAGTGAATTCATGCCGGGGATCATGGACAGGATGTCCTTGAGAGGCCCCATCCGCTCCACCTGCTCCAACTGCACGAGCAGGTCCTGCAGCGTCACCCGGTTGTCCATCAGCTTCTTCTGGAGCTTGATGGCCACCGCCTGATCCACCGTGGCCTGTGCTTTCTCCACCAGGCTGACAATGTCGCCCATGCCCAGCATCCTGGAAACCAGCCGGTCCGGGTGAAAGACCTCGATATCTTCGATTTTTTCACCCACGCCGATGAACTTGATGGGCTTCCCGGTGACCTGTTTGATCGAAAGGGCAGCACCCCCGCGGGCATCGCCGTCCATTTTCGTCAGGATCAGGCCATGGATGGCCAACCGCTCGTTAAAGGACTTGGCGCTGTTGACCGCGTCCTGTCCCAGCATGGCGTCGCAGACCAGGAGAATCTGGTGGGGCCGCGTGACCCGGGCAATCTCTTCGAGTTCCTTCATCAAAGGATCGTCGATGTGCAGTCGGCCTGCCGTATCCAGAATGACGACATCTTTCCCGTCCCCCTTCGCTTTTGTCAGGGCCTCCTGGCAGATGCCTGGCGGTGCCGTGCCATTGGTGTTCGCATGCACGGGGACGCTGATTTGCTCCCCGAGAACCTGGAGCTGCCTGACCGCCGCCGGCCGCTGGATGTCCGCGGCGACCAGAAGGGGATGCCGGCCCTGGCCCTTCAGTCGCAAGGCCAGTTTTCCGCACGTCGTCGTCTTCCCACTCCCCTGGAGGCCGCACATCATGATGACCGTAGGCCCCTCCGTGCTGAACTCCAGCGGGGAGTGCTTCGGGCCCATCAACTCGATCAGCTCGTCGTGCACCACCTTGATGACCTGTTCACCGGGCCGGACGTTCTGGATGAGCGTCTGCCCGACCGCCTTCAGACGGACGTTGTCGATGAATTGCCGGACGACGCGGAAATTGACGTCCGCCGCCAGCAACGCCGTCCGAACCTCCTTCAGCGCTTCATCGATGTTCTCATCGGTGAGCCGATGGCGCTGGAGCAGGCCGCTGAAAACCTTACTGAAGCTTTGAGTGATCGCTTCAAACATGGAAGCATCGATGCGACAGAAGAATCCACATCAGCCCGCCGTCACGCCCCGGGCGTTGCTTCACCCTCCCGGTGTGAGGCACGCTTGCTCCCGGAGCGGCCGCGCTTCGAGGAGCATTGGAATCTTGGCCATCTGAAGATCGCCGTGGCTTCGAGACCGGAATCGACCGGGCTCCGGAGGAAGGCGGGCGCGGGAGAATCACCACCCAGAGAGTGCCTCGATTCTAACAAGCCCCATCGCGCACGGCAATGGAAAGCAGAGATTGGAAGTAAGATGATGAGCAAGAGACGGCAGGACTCTGGCTTCCTTGTCACCTCTGGGGTTGATGGTTCAGGGTTAATGACTCATGGTAGAAAGGGTTCATGCCCCGGGGTTCGCCTGACACCGGACACCCGGACACGACAGGCTCTCCGTGTTTAGGCCTTCGCGGTTTCCTCGCCTGGAAAGCGATTCTCATGCCCTATCTCCTCTTTTTCTGTCTCCTCCTCGCCGCCTTTTATCTTCTCAAGATATTCTTGAGGATTTCCCGGTTACAGGCCGATCTGGTACGAATGGCAAGCCGGCTTCAGGCGCTGCAACAGTCGCTGGAACGCGTACACGGAGAAATGAAAGCCGGTCTAGAGAGAATGGAGGCCGACCTGGCCGGAGCGTCTCCCCTGCCGGGCTCCGCGGAACTTTCCGCTCCCGCCATCTCGGCAGATGAAGCCCGGGCACGGATTCGTCGGGACCCGCGGGCCCTCTTGCTCGACCTCCGGACTTCCCTGGAGTCGGGCCGGAAGCCCATGGAGGGTGCGCTCCCGATACCCGCAGGCGAACTGCCCGCCCGAATTCATGAAATCCCCCGGGATCGGCAGCCTCTGATCCTCTTCTCCGCCGAGACGGCAGACATCGCCGAGGCGGTTCGGCTTCTCGCCCGGGAGGGGTTCAAGGAGTTCCTGGTCGTCCGCTAGATTTCAGCGGCGGGAATGCGTGTCCGCTGATTGATTTTCTTTGGAGTCCGGATTTCGTTATCCTGTGATTTCCTGGAACGGTCCCTTGTTGTCTGTACTGCCAGGCGAGAGAGGCAGTGGAACGCTGAATTCGAAGGAGGACTCATTCAAATGAAACTGGGCTTTATCGGCGAGAACAGTCTCGAAAGCGTGGAGAAGGACTGCGTTTTTGCCCGCGAACACGGTTTCGAGGGCCTCGAATACAATTACTGGGGCGGCTTCAGGGACCTCACCGAAGAGACCGTCTCAAAAACACGGGCTATGCACGAGAAACACGGGCTACGGGCCTGCATGCTCGGCCTCTGGGGCTGGAATCATCTCGCGCCGGACGCCGCGGCCCGCAAGGAGTCCCACGAGATGCTCCGCCGGGCCATCGATTATGCCCGTATCCTTCACGCCGACGTGGTCGTCACGGGCGCTGGCGACCTTCCCAACGAGGCCCCGGGCCGCAAGGTCGCCGAGTTCCTCAAAGTCTTTCGGCCGTTCTTCCACCGTGCCGAAAAGGCGGGTCTCCAGCTCGCCTTCTATGCGCTGCACGGTGGCAGCTTCCTCGACAGCATCGAGGCCTTCGAACGCGTCTGGGAACATCTCCCGGACCTCAAGATGAAATTCGATCCCGCCAACTGGCAGCACCATGGCGACGATTACCTCGACGTGGTCCGGCGGTACGGCAACAAGATCGGCCACGTTCATATCAAGGAGCACCTCACCCATCGCGGCCAGCTCGCCTCGCAGCCCGCGGCGGGCATGGGCGACATCGAATGGGGCAAGGTCATGGCCTTTCTCTATGAGCACGATTACCGCGGCTGGCTTTCCTTCGAGCCCCACGGCGCCCAGTGGTCGCGGGGCGCACTGCGCGAGAGAATGCTCATCCTCTCCAAAAAATACCTCAGTCAGTTCCTCATGTAGATCGGGTCGTGTAGGAATAGGCGCCTGGGGCGCCCAAATTGGAAAAGGTTCTTAAGTTTGAATTACGCTTTGATCGGATTGCGGCCCTTTGACCGCGTGAAGAACGGACGCCGTGGCTTCGGCGCCTTGCTTCTCGAGTTTAACCAGGAGGCCTCTGTCCCATGAAGTTTTCGCCTGTTTACACTGCGCTGAACGCCTTTCCCGGAGCGGCCTGCGGGCTCGTCCTCTTCGCACTGGCGGGCCAGGCGGAAGAGCCTGCCGTTGCCGGTGCCGCCGGAGCGATCGCCAAGTCTGCCGTCCCCGTCGCCGTTGACGGCGTTCTCGATGAGGAATGCTGGCAAAAGGCGGAGGCGCTGGATGCGGTCTATATCCTGGGCAAGGTCGGCGTCAAGGCCGCAAACTGCCCCATGAGGGTCCGGTACACCTGGGACGACCACTACCTCTATGTCGGTTACGAGACCTTCGACAAGAACCTCATCGCCTTGGGGCAGGGTGAAAAACAGGGTCCCTCGGACAACTTGCGGGAGTCCGCCCACATCTGGCATCCCGACCCGAAGGTCAAAGTGGACGTGATCGAATTCTTCATCACATTCGGTGACCAGCATTTCTTCTGGGAACTCCATCATAACGCCCTCAACCAGTTCAACGACGTTCTGATCGTCCGCGGCCTGCCCTTCTGGCAGAACGAGGGCAACCGGGCGGTCTATGCCCGCTGGGGCATCTATTTCGGCAGCCGGGACTACGTCGAGGACGAAGCGGAGTTCAAGCTCGCCATGGCCGTCCGGCTCAAGCCCCGGGCTGACGGCCAGCCATCCACGCCGAATGACGAGAAGGACGAGGATACGGGCTACAGCGGAGAGCTGCGCCTCCCTTGGCACGGGATTGGCGCTCCCCTCTCTTGCCAGACCCTCAGGCAAGTCCCGCCTGAAAAGGAAGGGGAGCAGCCCAAACAGAAACCCGGGGGACCCTGGAAATTGGCCGGAAAAGAGGTCTGGATTCTCGCCGTCTGTCAGGATGGCGACCTGGAGAACCGCTACCACCACAGCAGCCCGACGCTGAAACCCGGCTGGTTTCATGAGGGTGTCGGTGAATATCCCCGTTACCGGTTGACCGAATGACCCTCTTCGGAAACTCCCTGTTCGACTTCAACGTCCATGCCGCTGCTGTCCTGCCCAGGGTCGAGCGCCTCGAATTCTCCGACTTCCCCGGCCTGGCTTCGAATGGCTGCGTGCGCCAGCCAGTCCGCTTCGGGATGGGCTTCGCTCGCCCGCCGGAGATGCCCGGCCACGGGCTCGACCCGTGCCCGGACGCGTTCCAAGAATTCAGCCGTCCGGAGTCATGAACATTCCCTCACCCGCGTCTGCCCCTACCTCCCACCACCTTGCCGAGGAACGCCACGATGTCCATCAGACCTTGCAGGCCCAAATGGAAGGGCACCATGACGGATCGCCAGCGGTTTCATAACCAGATGCATTTCAAACCCGTGGACCGGTGCTTCAACCGCGAGTTTGGATACTGGAACGAGAACTTCCAGAAGTGGCCGATCTTCGTGGAAAACGGCATCCGGAATAACAGTGAGGCCGATCTCTTTCTCAATTTTGATCTCATGGGCGGCGTTGGCGGCCATCACTGGATGAACCCCCCTTTCGAGCACAAGGTGGTCGAGGTCAGAGGCGACAAGAAGATCATCCAGAACGGGGACGGGCTTCTCGCCGAAATCCCCGTGGACGGGCACGATACGATTCCCCACTACCTTCAATCCTCCATCGTGACACCCGAGGATTGGAAACGATGCAAAGCCGAACGCTTCCGCAGGGACGACCCGGCCCGACGGATCGACGTCGAGAAACTCAAGCGGGATCACACGAGGGACCGGAGCTATCCGCTGGCGGTGGGCTGCGGCTCCATGATTGGCAAGGTGCGGGACATGCTCACTTTTGAAGGGCTCGCCTACGCCCTCTACGATTACCCGAACATGGTGGAGGACATGGTCGAGACCTGCTGCCAGCTTGTGGAGGACTCTCTCGATCAAATTCTGCCCCACGTCGATGTGGATGTCGCCAGCGGGTGGGAAGACATCTGCTTCAAGAACGGGCCCATCATCTCGGTACCGTTCTTCGAGAAGGTCGTCGTCCCACGATATCAACGCATCGGCGACAAGCTGCACCGGCACGGCGTCGACGTCTGGTTCATCGATTGCGACGGGGACATCCGGCCCCTCCTGCCCGGCTTCCTCGAGGCCGGGGTTAACTGCATGTTTCCCTTCGAGGTGAATAGCTCTGGACACCCGGCCGCAGCGCTTCAGCAGTATGGTAAAGACCTTCTCATCATGGGGGGCTTCGACAAGCTGGAACTGAAAAAGGGCAGAAAGGCCATCCGGGCCTACATGGAAAGCCTCGTGCCCCTCGTGGACCGAGGCGGCTTCATTCCCTTCTGCGACCACCGATGCCCGCCCGACGTCAGCCCGGATGACTACCTCTATTACCTCGACTTGAAAGAAAAAATGTTCGGCATACCTTAGAGTCTTCGGGTGTCACTTCCCCGCGCCCGCGCCCACTACGTGGTCACCCGGCGGAGAAGTTGAAAGGTGTCGGGTGTCGGGTGTCCGTTGATTCCTGAACCCTGAGCCTGACACCTTTTCCAGCCTTGTTGGATTGCGGGCTTCGTCCGCTTTAAGAATACTCTGCACGGGAGGATAGACGGCACTTCGGAGTCCATCGGCTCGTAGACGAGTTCGCAAGTACGGGTGCACTTGCGAGCGCGTCTGCTCGGGTGTTGTGCAGCACGATCCCGGGCCGATGGACCCTCGTAAACCGGGCAAGAAAATAAGAGGTGGACCATGCCGGATTCGACTCTCAAGGGCCAGCAGGTCGGGCTCACCGACGACCAGCTTCGTTTCTACAAGACCTTCGGCTACGTCGTCCTCCGGGGGTTCTTCACGCCGGAAGAGGTTCAGATCATCCAGCGTGAGGTCAGCCACGCCATGACCGTCCAGTACGCGCACAAGCCGTTCGACGGCACGGCCCGGCACTGGACCATGATGCTTGAAGAAGATACGCCGTTCTTTGCGAGCTTGATGGAGGACCCGCGTTTCCTCACGATCGCCAAGCATCTCTACGGCCAGGACGTGCTCGGCGTCGGGACCGATGCCAATCGCTACGTGGGCAACACCGGCTGGCATCGGGATACGGCCACCGTCCTGCAATACGGCGTGAAATTCGCCTTCTACCTCGATCCCGTGGACGCCTTGACCGGGGCCCTCCGGGTCGTCCCTTCCTCTCATCGATACCCCGACGATGAGGAATTCGGCAAGCTCATCCGCGGCTTCGCTGTGCAGGACGTGCCCGCCCAGGCGCTCCAGTCCGAGCCTGGCGATGCCGTGGCCTTCGATCTGCGGACCTACCACGCCTCCTTTGGCGGAAGCCGGGACCGGCGGATGTGCACGGTGGTCTACTACGGCAATCCGCGTAACGCAGAGGAAGAGGAAAGCCTGCGCCGGCAAGGCGAAGGCAACGTCCGGGGCAGCTTTAAACAGTTCGGCTGCAAACGCCAGTACCTTTACCCGAGGACCTGGTATCAGAATCCGAACCGGAGTCCCGATCGCCAGTGGTGGATCGACCGCCTCAAACAGATCGGATACTTCGACTGGCCGGGGGTGCTTCAGTAGGCCTTGCCGAAAACGTTTCCTGAGCGACGCCCATGGAGGGGCGGCGCGTGATTACGCATTACCTGAGATACATGCTCGGCGTGCGGCTGCGCTCATATTTCACGTCCGGGTCGTGATTCCGGACCGCATCCGGTATCTCCCCGTCCCACCAGCTCGGCGGCTTCGGAAACTCGAAGATCGAGTGCCACTGAAGCACCAGTGTCCGCCTCTGGGGCGTCCGGTTCGCCCGCGCGCCATGCAGCAGCCGTGCATCGTTGATCACCAGGTCGCCTCCCCGCACCGGCAGGTCCACTGCATCCGGATGGTCCTGGAAGGCCGGGTGCGACAAGTCGCGTATCGCCTGAATCTCAGGGCCATGGGCGGGCGGCAAGTGATCGTGCAACGGGATGCGCTTGCGGTGCGTGCCCGGAATCGCCCGCAAACAGCCGTTCTCCAGCGTCGTATCGGTCATGTAGTAGGACAGGAAAACGCGAGTCGGCCACGGGGAAGCGCTCTCCGGATGATTCCAGTTCATCAGGTCCTGATGCCAGTAGAGCGGGGGACCGTACGCAGGCTTGCTCAGAACAATGATCGTGTCGTCGGGCCTCTGATGTTCCAGGCCGATCCGCCGGCAGGCCTCCCAGGCCTCCGGGAGGTCGACCAGTTCGTCCACCAGCTCGGAATACTCGCCGCTTTTTCGTTTCTCCCAAAGCCGTTTGGAAGCGATGTGGAAATCGCTCCCTTGATACCGATACCGCGGGTCAACGGCTTTTCTCTCGAAAAGCTGGTTCGTGAACTGGCGCATCCGCTCGAGCAGGCTGCCTCGGAGCACCCCCGGGACCACACAATAGCCGAGCTCGACGAGCTCCTGGCGTTTCTTGACCGCCTGTTCCTCAGTGAGTTCGGGCATGTCACCCTCCGTCCAGCGCCTGCGAAAGAACTGAAAAATGGTGAAAATACCCGCCAGCCCGTGACGGTTCAGATTCGCAGGCCCGGACCGCACGGCTTTTTGAATTATCGCACGTGAGCCCTGCGCCCTCAAGTGTTCCGCGAGGCCTTCCCGTGTTTCCCTTGTTTCAACAATGCTCGCGAAGTAGCCTCGTCCGAACCGCGCTCGTTTCCCTGCCTTTGCTCGGGCTGATCCAACCCTCATGGAGTCAGGCCCAGGACGGGCCCTCCGGCATCCTGCATGCCTTTGCCACACGGCTTACACAGACGGAGGAGCGGCTTCCCATCATCCTCAGGGCGGCTGAGTTGGCGGCCCGGCGTTTCCTGGAGCACGAGGACGCCTTCATCAATGTGCCGTACGCCGTCCAAATGTCCTTCGCGGAAGAGATCGTGAACCGCGCCGGCGGCTTGGCCAACGCTCTTCCAGCAGAAGAACGGCCAGGCCACGCCTCTGCCCACGACATCGCGCTGCTCAGTGTCAGGGCCTGGAACGTCGACGGACCCGCCATTCTCGAACTGGCCAAGGAATACCGGCGGCGGGGCTGGATGGTCATCCTCTTCGCCTCTGAGTCCGGACGGCCCGATGGCCTCGAGATCGCCTTCCTCGTAGATAACGGAGCGCGTTCGGGCGCGGCCGCTCATGCCCCCGTCAACGCCCTGATTAATGTGCTCCACGCACACCTCTGGGCATCCGAATTTGCGGCGGCACTCACCCGCCGGGACCGCTTCCCCGGCGTCCTCCTGTCCGTCGCCGTCGCTGGCTCCGACGAACATAATCGAAAGGTCCGGGCCAACCCGGGGACCCGATTTCTGGGCGAATGCGGGACCCGCATGCCCCCTGGGACTGCCGCTCGTGTCTACCTCGAACAGGTTCGGCGACTGGCCGACTCCCTTGCGGGCGAACGGACCCAACAACAGGTCCAAGCGGCCGCAGACCTCGTCCGCTCCACACTGGATTCAGGTAAACGAGTGAAGGTTTCGTCCTGCACCCATTTTCTAATGTCCGAGATCTTCCAGAACCGCCTGACCCCGCTCGAGCCCTTCCCGATCGTCTGGCAGTCCTCGAATACCGCCAGACATCTTGGCCGTGACGACCTCATGATCTGGTTTGGCTACGTGGGCATGAGCACGATCTATGAAGATTACGGCGGCGCGTTGCGACGTACGGGTGCAAAGCTTGTGGCCAGTTACGTGCCGGACCAGAATAGGGCTAATAACGCTGCCGACGCCGCCTGTCTCATCGAGCAGACCTGGGAACCACCCGACGCAGTCGTCCCTATTCCTTTCCCTCCGGATTGCATGAGCCCCGTCAGCGGCCTCAATGTTGGACTGCTCTATCGAATGCTCGAAGAGAAAATTCTGGAACTTCTGGGCAACCGGTCTGCGGAATGACAGGGTGCGAAATGGTGAGCGGGGGATTCCGCTCTGGCTTCGTGGTCAGCCTGTCCCCCGTACACGAAATTGGAAGTGCATGCGCACTTCCAATTTCGTGTACGGGACGGTTTGAGGCAGTGCTGTCACGACCGTTCAGATCCTGCCCCACGTATCCGGTGAGTGCGCCCCACCCACTTAGGTGATGCTCGACGTACCACCGGCAACAAGGCTTCGCTAGTTGTACTTCAAGGCAATCTTCCTCGGTCTCGCGGCCTCGGCCTTGGGCAGGATCACCTGCAATACGCCGTTTCTCATCGAGGCCTCGATCCGGTTCACATCAAACTCGTCCGAAAGAGTGAATGACCTGCGGAAATTGCCCGGAGGATACTCCTGGACCTTCAACTCATAGCCCGGAAATTCTTCCTCCTGGATGTGGCCGGTGAGCGTCAGAACGGCGTTCTCCAGCTCCACGTCCACGGATTTCTCATTCACACCGGGCATGTCCGCCAGGAGTACCAGTTCCTTGTCGCGCTCGAAAATGTCACAGCGAGGCACATACGTCGAGCAGCTTCGAGTAGCTTCCGGGGCCGCTGGAGCGTTGCTCCCATACTTCCGAACATGCGTTTCCATTGACATGGTCTTGATCCTCCTTTAAGAGTCGAACTCCGATTCCAAGGCGACGCCCATGAAGAGGCGGCGCGTCAAAGTGCCTTGACCTGGACTTGCCTTGGCTTGTCGGCCTCGACACGCGGCAGCGTGATGCGCAAGACGCCCGACTGGTACGCTGCCTGAACCTTTTCGGGATCCACACGCACGGGAAGCTCGATCGTACGGATGAAATTGCCCGTGCGTCTCTCCTGCCGATGATAAACTTCCCCCTCCTTCAGGTCTTCAGGCCGGCGTCGGCCACTCAACGTCAAGGTGTCGCCAAGAACTGAAATCTCGATATCGCTCGGGGCGACACCAGGCATCTCCGCGGTCACCACCATGTCATCCTTACCCGACCAAACATTGATCCGCGGAAAAGCACTGGTCACGCCGCTCGTGTCCATCTCACCGAACAGGCGATCCATTTCCTGATGCAGACGCCACATGTCAGGCCAGAGACCCCTTGCCCAGTCTCCGCTAAGTTCTCGCTTATGCATATCTACCTCCTTTCCAAATAAGATGACCTGAACTTGAACTTCGGAACCCCGGTTCCAAACTCCAGTTTATTGGAAAGCTAAATCCGTTCCAAATCTCACAGTTTATTCGTTAACACTTTTAGCTAAATACTTTACATTAGAATCAGTAAATCATAATTAGAAACCCAGCTAATTTGACAGGCCAGAATGACATAATATAGATGCCGTTATGACAGTAAGCCATATTGGCATATTCTCTGAGACGCTAATTTGCCCAGACTTCTCTTCCGCCGAGGTCTGGCATCGGTTCTTGTGAAGGAAACGATACTGCATGCGCCTTCACAAAGAGCTGTACAGACCTCTCGCACCATTAAATCGGCCGAGAATGAAGTAGGGGGCTGTTCTAGAGCCGAGCCGATTTTCTGGGTCATCACGATTGAGCGGTCTCTGTAACATAGACTATGCGGCTCGACGCGATTCAGCGCGCGTTTCCCTCTGACCCGTAAAGATTACGGCTGGCCGCCGGTATCCATACCGGGGTCGGGATCGCTATCTGGATCGACGCTTTTCGTCCCGTTCCTCAGCCTCCAGCGCCTGCCTCATCTGCTCCAGTATCTTCTCTTGCTGCTCCGTTACCTCTGGGTAACGCATCTTCAGCCGCTTCATCCTTTCCACCAGGATGTGCGAGATGATGAGGCGGGCATTCTTCTTATCATCGCCGGGAATGACGTACCAGGGCGCATAGTCCGTGCTCGTGTGCTTCAGACATTGCTCGTAAGCCTCCATATACCGCGCCCAATGCCTTCGCTCCTCCACGTCCGCTGGGGAGAATTTCCAGTTCTTGTTCCGCTTCTCGATGCGTTCCAGGAGGCGTTGCCGCTGTTCCTCCTTCGAGATGTGAATGAAAAACTTCACTATCCTCGTCCCGTTCCGACCCAGGTAGCGCTCGAAATCAACGATGTCCTGATATCGAGCCTTCCAGAGCCTATCCGGATGATGCAGAACCTCCGCGGGAATCTTCTGTCGTTCGAGTATTTCGGGATGGACCCGCGTGACGATCACCTCTTCATAATAGGACCGGTTGAAGATACCGATCCGCCCGCGTTCCGGCAGGCAACGCGTTGTACGCCAGAGGAAATCGTGGTCCAGCTCCTCCTCGCTGGGCCTCCTGAAGCTGAAGACCTGGCAGCCCTGGGGGTTCACTCCCGACATGACGTGCTTGATCGCTCCGTCCTTCCCCGCGGTATCCATGGCCTGGAACAGGATGAGCACCGCGTAGCGATCGTGCGCATAGAGAACGTCCTGCATCCGGCCCAGTTCCTCACGGGCGTCTTCCAGCTTCATTTCGTAATCCTTGTTCGATGCGTAAACATCGGATATGCAAGTCGGGTATGCCTTCAGGGAAACCGCTCGTCTGCCGGAAATCTCGAACCTTTTCCAGTCGATGGCGTTCGGGGTCATGGCCTGTTGATCCAGATAGGAACCCGTCTACTCGGAAAACTTTCGCATCACGGAATAAAAGAACTTTCCGGTCTCGAGGGCGTCGACGCTGGCCCGGATCAAGAGAACGTGGGCAGCCTGGACGGTCAGCAGCCCGACCCAGATTCCCAGCCGTTCACGCCTGGTATCCGTTCTCGTTCCCGTCCCTGGCAGCCATGTCTCGGCGGCCCGGGCGGTTGCGGCGGCGAGGATCGGGAACAGGAAGAGCCAAATCCGAGCCACCTCCGCGCGGTTGATGCCGAGTGCCCAGAGCAGCAGGAACGTGAAGAAGACGCCCCAGAAAATGGGGGTATCCACCGCCAGGGAGCGCTCGGCGAGCGCCCTTCGGACTTGGGAGAATCCGAGGACGGCGATGGCGCCCGCGGCAGGCATTCCCATGGAATAGGCGGCCTCCACGAGGTTCGTCGCGACCCAGGGCCAGTAGTTTACCCCGTGGGTCTGGAGAAAACTCGCATTATTCCTCTGGCAGGCTGCCAGAACGCTCACGAGGTTGAATTCCGACGTTGCATGGAGAAGAAGCACGGGAAGGAGAAAACCTGCGAGGGCGCCGGCGAGGGGAGGCCCGAGGGGCTTCGGCCCCAGGGGCCCAGGGCCAGCCGCTGGCCCGACCCGACCGCGTGCGGAGCGCCAGGCAGCCACGCCGGCCCAGAAGACCATGCCGGCAGGCACCAGGAAGCCCAGGGTGAAGAACAGTGCAGCGGCGCTGGCGAGGCCGAAGAGAAGTCCATAGCGGATGCTGCCGGTCCGCAAGGCCCGCCACCCCAGAAGAACCAATACAAGGGCGGGCACGGCAAGAGCCTGGTCCAGGCCAGGGCTATATCCGAAAGACCCTGGGAAGAGAGCGGACACCGTGGCCACGGCGAACGACGCCTGCCGGCCCGCACCTTCCCGCGCCAGGAGGTAGACGCCAACCGGGACGAGCGAGGCAAGGAGGAAGCAAAAGAGCGCCGCGGCCAAGCTCGTCGCCAGCGGATACCTCAGATTCTCCCATTGTGGAGCGGCCCGGGCCAGCGTGGCCTCGAGGATGGGAGATGCCCGCACCGCTTCCTTCTCGAGCCCCTCGCGGCAGGCCGGGAACGTTTCCAGGATTCGATGCAAGGCCACGAAGAACAGGATGGGACCCGGTGGATGCGTCTCCACGTGCGGCACCTGCGGTCGCCGGGGCGCATCCAGGAACTGTTGCTGGTAGACGCGCAACAGGCGGCCCGAGTCATCCACCTGGCTCGCCTCGAGGTGATAGGCCCCGTCTCCCAGGGGATTGACGAACGGCCACACCGCCTCGGCGAGCGAGAATTCCCCAAGGAACATCACGGCCGAAAGGTGGAGGAGGAACTTGAGCGCCACGAGCACGGAGAGGAGCAGGCCCACCCATCGTGCCCCGGTCGAGGCCGCCTCGAGCTCCGGTCCTCGAGCGATTCCTGCCGCCGCCACCACCACCATCAGTCCCGCGAGCACAGCCGGGAATGGCAGTCCATCCCATTGCGGATTCGGGGCGTATCGGGTCACGTACTCCCCAAAGACGCCCGAGCGGATTCGCAGCACCACGGGTAGCAGCAGAAGGACAGCCAGAGCCAGGCCTCCCAAAGCCCAGAGCCGTCGCCCCCGCCATGAAGCCCCGCCAGCCCCCCGGCTGATTCCGTCTCCCCTTTCCTCCTCTGCTTCACCCTTCTCGGGCTTCATGCTGGCATCCACGAGTTCAGGAGTGAGTCCATGCGTACGGAGGTGCACTCGACCTTGCGGACGCGTGGACCAGGAGTCTCCAAGGGTCAAAACCGTGATAAATTAAACAAGTTTTTTCACTCACAGGGAGAGGGCTGTATCTCATTAGAACGTGCGGCTTTGCGAAGCAATGCCTTTTAGCGGAGCGCTTGCCGTATCTTGTTTCGGTTCTGGTCGTTCGCGCCACATTGTTCGGTTTGAGGCAACGCTTCGCTAACAGAATATGCCAAGCTCCAAAACTACCCTCGAAGCTCAGCCTCCAGGACATCCGCGTACGTGTACAGCCGGGGAGGCTTTCCCGCAATGAACCGCGCCGCCCTCAACGCACCCTGTGCAAACGTGTCCCGGCTGTGCGCCCGGTGCACCAGCTCGAGGCGCTCCCCGGGTCCGGCGAAGAGCACCGTGTGGTCCCCCACAATGTCGCCCCCCCGGACCGCGTGGACGCCGATCTGGCCCCGTGGCCGCTCGCCGACCATTCCTTGCCGGCCGTGCACCGCCGAGGCCGGGTAGTTTTTACCCAGGGCTTCGGCTACCACCTCGGCGAGCCGCACCGCCGTTCCGCTCGGCGCGTCCTTCTTCAAGTTGTGATGCGCCTCGACGATCTCGATGTCGAAGGACCGGCCCAGGACGCGCGCCACTTCGCCCGCGATCTTGAACAGCAGATTCACCCCGAGGCTCATGTTCGGGCTGACGAGGCACGGTATCTTCTGGGACACGGAGGCGAGTTGGCTCTTGTGCGAGTCCTGCAAGCCTGTCGTCCCGATCACCATCGCCACCCCCCGGGCCGCGGCTTGTTGCGCCCGGTGCACCGTCGATTCCGGCGCGGAAAAATCGATCAGAACGTCCGCCTCCGCTTCCAGGTCCGCCGTCAGTCGCACCCCGATCTCTCCCAGGCCGTAGACCAGCCCCAGGTCCTTCCCCAGCGAAGGATGGTCCCGGCGCTCCAGTCCACCGACCAGCCTCATCCCCCGATCTTCACGCACCAGGGTTGCGACTCGCTGTCCCATTCGCCCGCACGCGCCGTTGACAACCACTCGGATCATGTGACACGCTCCTCTGATCGATGTGCCGCCTCGAGTTCTCGTTTTCGGAAAAGCGGGGGCCATTCCAAACTTAAGTATCAAAACAGCCTTCGTCCCTCAGGAGCGACAGGGCAGCGTCAAAAGCCTTCCCCGTCCGCTCCAGCTCCTCTTCCCCGTGTGCTGAACTGGTCATCCCCCTCAGCTTCGGCATGTCCACTCCGTTCAAAAGCATGGCCAGTCGAAACCGTTCCGGCACGGGAGGGGACGCGCCGGCGCGCAGCCTCGCCGGATCGTGATGCCCCAGCCGACCGGGATTCCCTTGAAGCGTCCCGGCGTCGGGGAACAGGTAGAGGTGGAAATCTGAATACTGACCGTGACAGAGTCCAGGAACGCCCCGGCGGGCCAGGATGCGATTGAATTCCGCCCGAACGGCCGCTGCCGTCTCGTTGGCCTTCCGGATATCCTCCCCCGATCGCACGATCCGCAGGGTGGCCATCCCGGCCGCGGCGGAGAGAGGATTGGCGTTGAAAGTGCCCGGATGGTGCATCTTCGCCTTCCGGCCGCCGGGTCCGCCCTCGAGTATCCGCATCAGGTCCGCCCGGCCCGCCAGCGCCCCGCCGGGCAGTCCCCCCGCCACCACCTTGGCCAGCACGGTCAGGTCCGGCCGAATCCCCAGGAGCTCCTGTGCGCCGCCCGGTGACACCCGGAAGCCCGTGATCACCTCGTCGAAGATCAGGACCGTGCCGTGCCGCCGCGCCAAATCCCGAAGTCCCCGGACATAGCCGGCCTGCAGGGGGCAACTGCCAAAGCCGCCGCCGGTCGGCTCGAGCATGACGCAGGCCGCGTCGCCCGCGGCCAGCGCCGCCTCGGCGGCCGCCAAATCGTTCGGCGGGATGGAGGTCACCTGCCGGGCCACTTCCGGCAAAATGCCTGGCGACATCGGCTCGTCGAACGGCGGATCGACGCCGTGCTCCGTGTGGTCATGCCAACCATGAAAGTGTCCGAGAAGCTTCACGATTCGGCCCCGGCCCGTCGCCGCACGCGCCAGGCGGACCGCCATGAGCGACGCTTCCGTCCCGGAACTGACGAACCGGACTCGTTCCGCTGCGGGGAGCAAGCGGCAGACCATTTCGGCCCACTCGACCTCGAGTTCGTGGCACGCCCCGGGATGGGTCCCCTTCTCGAGCTGCCGCCGCACCGCCTCGACCACCTCGGGGCGGCCGTGGCCGAGCAACAGCGATCCGTGTCCCATCCAGAAATCCACAAGCTCCGGCCCGTCCACGGCCCACTTGCGGGCGCCGCGGCACTCCCGAACGTACACCGGAAACGGCCGCAGCAGTCGGGCGTCGTGCGTCACCCCGCCCGGGAGCACGCATCGTGCCCGTTCATAGAGGATGCGGGAACACGGGAACGCCCGTTCATATCGGGCCGTGAGGCCGGTCTCGGTCGCCGTGGATGTCGACATGCTTTGCATCCCGTCGCGTGGGGCTTCCCTCCGTCCCCACTTACTTGTCGTCCAGAAGATCGTCCCGATGCTTGTCCCACCAGGCCCGCCACTGGTCCTTGTCATAATCGAAGTCTTGACCGGTGATTTTTTTCAAGGCCTCGAGGGCCGAGGCGTTCGTTTCATAGGTCAATTCTCCCTTCGACTCCTTCGTCGTGAGATTGATGGTCTGCCCGCCCGGAACTTTTTGCACCTGCGGACCCGCCGTGGTGATCACCTGCCCGCCCTCCGTCACCTTCACCTTCGGGCTCTCCTCGTCCTCGTCCTTGAGGAAAGGGTCCGTTTCCGATACGGTTCTGACCTTGACGTAAAGAGCCTGGATCAGGCTTGGAATGGCTCGCGGGTCCCCCATCTCACCCAGCGCCCGGGCCGCCCGGATACGCTTGATCTTGTCCTTGTCCAGCAAGAACGGGACGAGGGCGCTCAGTCCCTCGTTGCCGCCGATCTGGCCCAGGGCTGCGCCCGCTTGACGTCGAACCTCCTTTTCCGGGTCTTCCATTGCCCGCCTTGCCAGGGCGGAAACGGCCGATTTTTCCTTCAATCGGCCAAGGGCCACGATCGCCGCCTCCCTCAAGGCCGGGCTTTCCTCATTCAGGTGCTTCAAGACATAGTGGCCCGCCTGGGGCGACTGCACCTCCAGAAGCTGCTGCAGCAAGGCATCGCGTTCGAAGGCCTTTGCACGCCGCATCCGGCTGAAAATCTCCTCTACCTTCTGGCTCGTCACAACCCGATCGCTATTCGATTGCAGGCGATCGCGTTCCTCCGGCGCCATCCAGCGGCCTCCGTACTTCACCAGGCCCCGGGCCGCCTTCGCCTCCTCCAGGGGCAGCCACTTGCCCCCGAACTTTTCGTAGCCCAGATGCCGGCGCGCCACCGCATGGTCGGGATCCAGTTCCAATACCTTCTGAAATTCGGCCTCCGCCTCCCGGTCCAACCCCTGCCTCTTGCACCACAGCGCCAGTTCGATGCGCTCCTTGGCGCTCTTCGGGTCCAGAGCCATCCATTTCTCCCGAAACAGGTCCATGAGGCCCTTTCCGCGCTCGATGGACTTGATGCTGGACCGTGGCACCTCGACGACGCCCAGGCCCGTCTTCATTTTTATGTAAAACTCCGATTCCTCGAGGATTTCGCCTTCCGTGATGCCGCTCTGAAGGATTAAGAGGTCCGCCCGGATGTCGCCCGCGGCCGCGAAACAGCAAAGTCCCGCGCCAGCCCATCGAAACCTTCGGGACACCTTCATGGCCGACCCCTGCTTCCGGGATTACGGGCAGATATCCGCCAGCCGCCACCGCGATTATAAGCCCGCCATGAATGGGATTCAATCCCGCCGGCGAAGCTCGAAGTGCCCCGTCAAACGAGCTTCCCATCAGGCATGGCCGGCTCACTTCCTCCGAAGTGTCTCCCTCAGCGCCTGCCAGATCGCCGGGTCCTCACCGCCGAGGACCCAAAAGCAGACGCCGGCGAGGTCGAGCGTCTCCACGGTGCGGAGATGGCTGCGGGTGCTGCGGGCGTCGGACACCCAGAGGAGATGGGCGTGTCCCCGCGCGTCCGTGTATCGGATCAGGCTGACGTCCCAGTAGTAGCACCAGCCGCGTCCGATCGGTGATTCCTTCTCACGCTCGGCGATCCATCGGAAATCGTTGACCTGGGTAGACTGGGCGGGGTCCGTGATGTTCCAGTCCACGGAATAGGTCGGCAGCCCCATGACGATCTTGTGGCGCGGGGCCTGGCTAGCCAGATAGGCCATGGTTTCCCGGCCCCACGGCGCCGTCGAGGTCGGACCGATGAATAACGAAGGCGGACAGTAGAGGTCGTAAACCATCGCCCGCAGATGATCGGCGTGGTGGGCCAGGACGGACGTGTCCTGGAAACCGATCCCGTTCTCGCGGCGTGCCTCCGGGCTGAGCGCGCCGACGCAGACGCTGAGCATGAGATGGCGCTCGTGGAGGGCTTCCGATGCCTCGCGGACCAGTCGAGCATAGGGAAACCGCCCCTCCGGAGGCCAGCCTTCGATGTCAAGGTCCACGCCGTCGGCCCCGACTTCGTTGCACTCTTCGAGCATGCGGGCAATCCAGGAGGAAGCGATACCCGGCGTGCGGGCCAGGGCCATGCCGGCGCCTTCCCATGGGCCGGAGTAATCGAGAAGCACCGAGATGCCCAGGCCGCGCAGCTCGGCCGCAAGAGCACGGCGTCCCTCGACGGGCCACTGCCGGGGAAGCGACCCATCCGCCTGAAAACTCCCGCACATCAGGATGATCTGGTCGAAGAGGTCGTGAAACTCCCGGACGTTCACCAGCGCAGCGGGAACAGACTCGCGGACCATCCACGCGGAGACGAGCCGGCGGGACTTGCTGGGCCTGAAAATGGAATTGAGCGCGGAATTCATCTGAAATACTTAGGGTAGCACTCCGCTAACCGGCGCCTCCCTTGACGCTCCAGACTGAACCGGTGGTGTAGGTGTTGCGTTCCGAGGCAAGGAATTCGACGACCTCGGCGACCTCTTCAGCGTCGGAGTAGCGGCCGATGGGGACTGGAGGATTGGCGAGGAACTCGGGTGAGAATCGGGGGATGACCATCTGGGTGAGGGCGCGGCCGGGCTCGACGCCATTGACGAAGACATTCTGGCGCGGGTAGGCGTTCCCGAGGGCGTTGATGAAGGAATAAACGCCGCCCTTGGAAACGCCGTAGGGGACGAGGCTGGTGGCCCCCAGGCGTGCGCCGGAGGTGATGGTGACGCAGCGGCCCCATCCCCGGGCGAGCATCTGGGGAATGGCCGCCTGGTGCGCGTGATATACGCCGTGCAGGTTGATGCGCAGAACACGATCGAACTCCGCCGCAGTCTGCTCGAGGAACGGGGCTTCCCGGCCCAGCACGCCGGCACAGCAGATGAGGATGTCCAGGCGGCCCAAGGTCTCGACCGTGCGGGCCGCCAGGCACCGCACGGACGCCTCGTCGGTGACGTCCGTTCGAACGAAAAGCGCTCGGGGACCCAAAGCTTCCACCTCGTGCACTACGTCGGGCCCCGACTCGAGGAGATCGGCGATGACAATGTCCCGGCCCTCTTCCGCCAGGCGCAGGGCGCACGCGCGGCCTATCCCTCTTGCGCCACCGGTGACGATCGCGACGCGCCGCTCCTTGGGCGCGGCAAACCTGAGATGGGGCATCAGTCACCTGCCGGACTTGTAAGGTGAGAATTCCGACCAGATGATAGGATGAGGACACCCGCTTTACAAGATAAAGATTGCTCAGTTTGAAGCAGCGTCTTGCTCGGAACGTTCGCGGCCCCCGCTTTCCAAACCGGGACGACGTGGTTAAAGTTTCTGGTTCTTGGAGACGCTTCGAGGAGGCAGGACACATGGATGAGATTCGAGTGGGGGTGGTCGGGCTGGGAGGTCGCGGCCAGCACTGGCTGCGGATGCTTCAGAAGTTTGCCGGCTACCGAGTGACGGCCATTTGCGATCGCCAGGCGGCTCTGCTCGAGGCGGCAAAGGCCGCCCTGACCTCCCCGGCCTCGGTGAAAACCTATGCGAGATACGAGGACCTTCTCGCCGACTCGGGCGTGGACGCGGTGGCGCTCTGCGTCCGCGCCCGCAACCAGGGCGCTCTGGCGGCCCAGGCGCTCGAGGCTGGCAAGCACGTCAGCTCGGAGGTGCCCGCCGCCCACACGCTCGAGGACTGCTGGCGCATCGTCGTTGCCGCGGAACGGACCGGCCTCGTCTACCTCCTCGGCGAGCAGACGCGTTACTGGGGCTTCGTGGACGCTTGGCGCGACCTGGTCCTTCAGGGCCGCCTGGGCCGCGTCACCTTCGCCGAAGGCCAGTACATCGGTTTCTACGGCACCTGGTGGTACTTCAGTGATCCCGAGACCGGCCGGTTCTATACCGTGGAGGAGCTGAAGGACCACCCGGAGGCGCGGCCCACCTGGCTGCATGAGATGCCGCCGATCCACTATCTGCCGCACGAGTTGAGCCCGATGCTGAAGATTCTGGACGATCGCGTGGTGGAGGTGACGGCGATGAGCACCCGCGCCCCGAGCTACTCGTTCCCGGAGATCGGCCAGCCGGACATCCAGGTGGCGCTGATGAAGACGCGCAAGGACGCCATTCTGCGGCTGGCCACCGGCTACGCCCAGCCGGTCCCGAAGCGCGGCCACCACTGGTATCAGGTGATGGGGACGCGCGGGTGCCTGGAGTGGAAGCGCTCGGCCCGCGATCTGCCCAAGATGTGGCTCGCCGATGCCCAGATGTTCGACGTCGCCGAGGTGGACTGGCGCTTCGAGCGGCTCGACGCGCCTGCCGAGGCCCGTGGCAGCGGACACGGCGACGCGGATTACTACGTCCACGCCTCTTTCCGCGACGCGGTGCTGGGTCGCCAGCGCCTCGAATTCGACGTCTACCAGGCGATGGACACGGCCGCGCCCGCCATCCTCGCAGCAGAATCCATCGACCAGGGTACGAAGCTCATGAAGGTGCCGGACTTCCGGCCCAGCGCCCTCCGGCCAGCCGGCCAGTGGCCCGCCTCCCTGGCGTGACGGTACGCCGCGACCGGCCGTGAAGTAGCGCTGCCGCTGCGGGGCCGACCGCCCCCCTTCGCGTGACGGGAAACGACCCCTGAAACGAAATCCGCGCCCTGGCCGGCTGCCATCGTAAACCTTCAACACCCCGCCGCCAGAATGTCATCGGACCATCAGCAGGGATTGAGAGGAAGCGCCAGAATCCGGGGGTCCACTATGTCCGGAGCTTCGCCGCGGCTCGCTGGAGAGCGCGGCCAGGTGCGCCAGGCCGGCCAGGAAGTAAAGGTGGTGGTGGAGATGGCCCTGATAACTGCCGTCGCGGGCGCTGATGCCAATGACGCCCTGGCCCGGCTGGAGATCGGCCAGGACGCCTTCGGCCAGCGCCAGGCCGAACTCGAGCGCCTCGGAGTCGCCCGTGGCCTCGAAGTACTCGCACAAGCCCTGCGCGACCAGAGGATACTGGCCCACCAGGCTCGAGCCCCAATGATGCGTGGGCATCACCTCGCCCGTCGCCTTCACCGGGATCATCCCGTGCGCGTAGTAGGCCCGGCCCGTGTCCCACGACGCCGTGCTGCGCAAGGCCTCGAAACACCTCCGGGCCAGCACCCGGTCCCCCTCGCGGCCCTGCGTCCGGCCGCGCCGCGCCAGAACCCCCATGAGCACCGCCGTGGTCCAGGGGTTTGGCCAGTCGCCGCCCCCGTCCACCGCCGTGAAAGTTTTTCCGGTATCCACACCCAACCATCATCCCGCAGCAGACTGAGCAGCCGCCGCCGGATGCCCGCTTCCACCTCGGGCGCGTCCGGCACGACGCCCAGCATCTCGCGGACGACATCGTAGGAGCGACACCACTCCGCGTCCGTCTGGCCGATGGTGATGGCGTCGCGGGAACGGGGACGGGATGGCGCGACGACGGGCACGACGGCGGGATAGCCCAGGGGCCCGATGCAATGGGAGCATTCGTAATCGTACTCCGGCTCGGGCATGTGGACGAGGTAGTGGCCGATGCGGCGGAGGATGGGCAGGAGGTCGGAATTCGACGCCGGCGCAGAGGCCGCGGGTGCGACGCCCGGCGCTCCCTCGAGGAGTAACGTCATCCGTCCCCCGCCGCGGTGAAAGCCCCGGGTAGGCGAAGACAGCGAGGAGTTGAAAAGGTCCTTGCCGTTCATCCGATGGTCTCCTAAAGACCCCGATTTTCTTGCCGGGGATGTTGAGCCCGTATAGCGAATTCCCCGTGGCGGACCGTCATGGGCCGAAATCCTCGTTCCCGGCGTATCCCTCTATGAGGTCAGAAGTTACCAAAGACCTTGAGGGACCTGAACCTCGTATCGACCCGCCGTTTCGGCAATGAGACGCCAGGTCTCTTCCGGCAGCGAAATCCCTTCGCGCTGGCGGCGGGCCTGCTCCCGCGCCTCCGGCTCGCCTGGGATCAGAATCTCCTCGCAACCGGGCGCCGGGGGACAGTTCTTGACGTAATCCACGAAACGGCGGACGTCCTCCTCGAAAGCCGAGAGTTCCCGGAACTGACGTACGTCCAGCACGATGGCCAGAAAGCTGTTGCCCACTCGGTCCGTCTCCGGCCGGCTGCAGCCGGCCCCGCTGAGCGCGCCCGCGAGGATGTCCGTCATGAAACCGAGGCCGAAGCCCTTGTGGCCGCCGAAAGGAAGAAGGGCGCCGGGAGGCGGTCCGTAGAGGTCCGCCGGACGGGTCGAAGGCTGGCCCGAGGCATCCAGCAGGCAGCCCTCGGGCAGGCGTCCGCCACGGTACATCAGGTTTCTGACCTTGCCCTCCGCGATGGCGCTGGTCGAGATGTCCAGGACCAGAGGGGGGCCGCCTCGGCCGGGCACGGCGATCGAAATCGGGTTTGCCGAGAGCCGCCGCTCACGTCCGCCCCAGGGTGCGACGAGCTTCCCGCCGCCGTGGGTATTGACGAAAAGGATAGCCGCCATGCCCCGGTCCGCAGCTATCCGGGGATAATCGCCCACGCGGCCGATGTGGCAGCACTGGCTGACCGAGGCAACGCCGACCCCGGCCGCTTCGGCTTTCGCCATGGCCACCGCCATGGCCTTGCGGCCGACGACCTGCCCGAAGCCCCACCCCCCATCGAGCACCGCCAGCGCCGGGGTCTCCCGGACGACTCGAATAGGCGCTCCGGGCACAATCCATTTCTGTTCCATCCACCGCACGTATTCCGGGATGCGCAGCACGCCGTGGGAGTCATGGCCCGCCAGGTTGGCATCGACCAGCGCCTGGGCGACCACTGTCGTCTCCTCCGGCTGGGCCCCCGCGGCCGCAAAGATGGCCCGTGTCAGCTCCCGCAGTTCTTCGCTACGAAAATTCATCATGGACGTGCTCGCGAACAGACTTAGGAAATCAGTTCAGAAATGGTTTCGCACCGTTTCTGAATCGATTTGCGAGTAGACGAGTTGGCAAGTGCACCAGCACTTGCCAACTCGTCTACTCGCTCAATCCTCCGGGACGGCAGGCAGATCCATGGCGTCTTCCTTCTGCATGGCCTGCACCTGGGTCCGAAACTCCTGCGTGGCAGGCAGGAGCTTCTTCAATACCACATCGTCCCAAAAGACCTCCCCTTTCGGCCAGTAAGCGTACAGCCCGATGCGGATGAACCTCAGCCGGTGCGCCAGCGGCATCGGCTGTCCCTTTCGAAGGACATCCATCCCGGGGTGAAGATCGGTCTGGCAGGCGGTCCATTCCCCCGTTTTTGCCGGAAGCGTCTGCTTGCGATTCCACGCCTCGCGCCATGAGAAGGATTCGTTCCCGGTCCCCTGCACCCACGCGTAGCCTTTGATGAAGAAGATCAGGGTGGGTCCCCGGGTGAGGACGTTCACCTGAACGCGGTACGTGCCACCGACCTCGACCGGGATCGGCGTGCTGAAGGCCATGATGCCCTGGTTGGCGGCGATGGCCTCTGGCAAGTCATATCTCAGGCAGCGGCCGACCCGGCCTGGCACAGGGACGCCGGAGACGTAGGGCCCGCAGTCCTCGCGCAGCACACGCCAGAAGCCCGGAAACGGTTCGCCCTGTTCAAAGTCCCCATTCCTGCAAAGATTGGCGGAGGTCTTCCATGCCTCTTCGGCCTCGCGTGGCAGTCCCTCCCGCCGGGTTGCCGGGGCGGCTGGCGGATGCAGGGCGGCCAGGAGCTTTTCGCAGGCGGCGGACACTCCCTGCCGGCCATCGGCCCGAAAGGTCTCTTCGCGCACCTTTTCGCCGCCCCCGTCCCGGGGGTCCATCATGCGTGCAGTGATTTCGAGGGTCTCGCCCTGCTGGCGCACCTCGCCCCAGATCACCCAGGATGCGCCGCACTCCCGGGCCATTTTCTCGACAGCGGCAGAGTCCATGCCGGCCCCCTCACCCAAGCCATGCTTCCGGGCCATCTCCTCGAAGTCCATGTCCTCGAGGGTCTCGAACTGGCCCGTCTTCCTGGCCCGGGCGCGAAGGATGCTTCCAACCCGTCTCCCTTCCCTGCTTTGGTCATATTCCGAACTAAAATCGAAAACGAGGAGGAGGGGGCGAGCTTCCTCGCCGGGGAGGGCATCGATGAGCCCGCCGAGGGTGAGGAGAGCCAGAAATGCTGGAAAGTTCAACATTCAGGTTTTCGCCCCGTGACATCCCCCTCCCGCAGGGATGCCGCTGCGAGCAGGTCCGCGTTGCGGGCAGGGTGTTGTGTGCGGAACTCGTACACGAGCACGGAAGTGCGGGTGCATCTTCGCAGGCGTGTACGAGCTAGCCCCGTGAGGGCTCAGTCATCTTGAGCCTCGCCTGGCGTGAAAGCTCCGCCAGATGGCCGTCGTTGGCCATCACCTGATCGAGGTGTCGGAGTCGCCCGGGCCCCGCGGTCCGTACCATCGCCTCCCCGTAAACATGGTCGATCCAGAATCGAGCGGCCCCGCTGATGTAGGTGCGCAGCGCTTCGATCCGATCCTCAGGATAGCGCTGGGAAAGATTGATGGTGAACATCCGGCGGCGTCCGCTGCCGCCGAACGAGGCATGCTTCGTGTTGTGATTGAACAGGACGACGTCGCCAGGCCGGGTCTCCAGCGCGACGGCGGGCACGTCCCGCCCGCCCATCCCCCACAGGTCCTGGCTCTTGCGGACGCCTTCCTGCAGGCCATCGGCGTAGTGGTCGCCGATCCGGTGGCTTCCGGGGATCACCCGAAGGGCGCCGGTGTCGCGGGTGAGCGGGTCGAGGTAGAGAGCGATCTTGACGTGGAGGATATCGCGATGCCAGCCGTCGGAGTGCCAGCCGGTGTCGCCGGCGTAATAATTGCCGTCGCTGCCCATGTAGTTGAAGTCTTCGCCGAGCAGGCTGACGGCCATTCCGTGGATGCGCGGGTCGTCCAGCAGCGAGCAGAGCTTCTCGCGCTGATCGAGGAAGGGCACGATGCAGGAGCGGGCCTTCCCATCGTGGGGCCGGCCATGGTGTCCGCCGCCGCGCTCGCTCCAGACCGCTTCGAACTCCCCGATGATCTCGCCAATCCGGTCCGAGAGCAGGCCCGGGAATCCGAGGTAGCCGAAGGTCTGGAAAAAAGACAATTGCTGACTGGTGAGGTGGATGGGGGTCGAATCCATGGGGGACCTCTGAGGCGGCGAAGGCTTGATTCTTCGTCCCGGAACGAGCCCGGCCGTCCGATGCCTTATGCGGACAGCCATGGCGGCGGGACAAGCAAACGGGGTATCCCTTCTTGCAGCATCGAGTAGACGAGCTCGCAAGTGCACCCGCACTTGCGAGCTCGTCTACTCGTATTCCTGTTCAGAAGGGCGGGTGCACTTCTGAACAGGAATACGAGTATTCAGGATGCCTTCCCGCCCGTCAAGCCCTCGAAAAGTCTGAGGGCGTCGTCGAGGGACTCGAGCTTCTGGTAAGCCATCCAGGCCCGGGCGGACACGGTCTCGTCTTTCGAAACATCCCGGCCCACCAGAGAAAAATCGTGGGCGTGCCAGGTGCGGTTGGCGGACAGGCTCGGGCAGAGCCCCGGCTCGACGACGTGGACGAGGGACCATCCGGTATCGCGGATGGGCGAAATGAGGATAGGGCAGTCGTAGGGTTGCGGGTCTACGCTGATCCGATAATCGTTCTTGACTTCAGCGAGGAACTCATCGAGCCGCCCATCGCGGATGTCGTTCGCTTCGGCATTGCTGCGAGCCCAGTAGCGGTGCTCTCGGTCGCCGAGCTGCGGGCGCATCCAGACGCCCCCCACGTGGACGAAGGGCTCGACGGGCTCGTGGAAATAGTTGCTGACGAAGGCCTCGAAGGCCTGGAACGCTTCATGGAACGTCAACTCGAAGCGGGCCTCGATGACGCGGTTGGGCAGAAGCCGATAGTCGATCTGGACCCCGACCTGCCACGAGCCGCAGGGAGCGATCCGCAGGCGCATCCCGTTGTCACCGAGTTTCTCCGTTTTCACTTCCGCCTTGTAACGCGGCACGAAACGACCCCCTCGTGCGCTTCGGGCGTAATAATGCTCGAGGTTGAGGCCCATGGGGCGGGTCACGGGCCGGCCGTCGGCCCCGGCCGTCAGTTCGATCCCGTGCTCGTGGCCGCCGCAGAAGTAGCCCGCGAGGCCGTCATACTTGAATTTCCAGGATTCCACGAGAGAAGGAGTCATGGGGGTAGCCGGAACACTTTTTCCGCGTTGCGCCGGGTGATCTTCTGGAAGGCCGACCTGGGCAGTCCCACGGTGCGGATGTGCTCGATGATGGGCGTCTTCTGGCCCACCATGAGGTAGTCCGTGGCGAACATGAGCCGGTCCTGCCACCTCAGAAGAAACTCGTATCCGAACTCCGGATCGCGGGTGATGGCGTTATAGCCCGAGCCGGCGGACAAGTCGGCGTAGAGGTTGTCATATTTCTTGAACAGCTTGTCGAGCCGGCCGCCGGGAACGATGGGCCCCTTGGGGTAGCCGATCTTGGGCGGGTAACGGGCGGAGATTTCCCGCCAAAAATTGGGTGAATGTCCGATGAAGCGTGCCTTGGGATAGGCTTTTAACATGTTTTCAAAGCCCGGCAGGCCTTTCCGATCCCGGTTGATCCAGTAGTCGAAATGCATGACGATGGGCAGCCGAAGTTCATGGCAAGCGGCATAGACGATCTGCTGCATCGGGTCGTCCACGGGGAGACCTGTGAGGTTTTCCCCGTATCCGACGCAGCCTTCGTCGATGTAGGACTTGAGAATGGCCAGAGGCTTGAAGTGGCCCGGGTAGCGGTGTCTCGGGTCCACGGCACACAGGGGGAAGAGCCGGTCTCGGTGGGGTCTTGTCATCCGCAACAGGTCGCGGGTCGTCACGAAAAAATCCAGCTCTTCGGGCACCTCGACCGCCATGATGATGGCCTTCTCGATGCCGTTGCGGTCCATCCACCGCAAAAGTTGGGAAGGCTTGAGACCGGGGTCTTCCCAGCGCAGTTGACCCAAGTGGGTGTGTGTGTCAATCATGTGAAAAAATTCTCCGACGGATTCGAAATGGCAACTGGGAGCCGCTCGATGGAGCTTGCGAATGGTAAGGGTTTATTCGGCGACCGGCAATGTGTCCGTTCGAGTTCTTTGCGGGGGGAATATTTCTTCACATCCGACGGCCCGATCTTGGTGTAATAATAGGAGTGGAACGTCGGGACCGACCAAACCCGGTCTCTCACTTCAACGGGAGGGTTCGTTATGGCTGAACGGTATTTCAACTGGATAGGCGGCCAGTGGGTAGCGGCGCGGTCCGGCGAGATTTTCCAGAGCCTGAACCCGGCTCGGCTTGATGACGTCATTGGGGAATTCCCCGCCTCCGATGGGGCGGACGTGGGAGCTGCGGTCGAAGCGGCTCGGGAGGCCCTGGAGGGCTGGCGGAAGATGCCGGCGCCCAAGCGAGGCGAGATTCTGTTCAAGGCCGGGGAGATTCTCAAGGCCCGCAAGGAGTCGCTGGCCAGGGAGATGACGCGGGAAATGGGCAAGCCCCTTCGGGAAACTCTCGGGGACGTGCAGGAAGCCATCGATACCGCCTACTACGCCGCAGGAGAGGGCCGGAGGCTCGCCGGTGAGACCGTGCCCGCCGAGTTGCCCAATAAGTTCGCCATGTCGGTCCGTTGCCCCGTCGGTGTCTGCGGCCTGATCACGCCCTGGAATTTCCCTATGGCCATCCCGGCGTGGAAAACCTTCCCCGCCTTGATCTGCGGCAACACCGTGGTCTTCAAACCGGCCAAGGACACGCCGCTTCTGGCCACGAGGTTGGTCCAGATTCTGGAAGAAACGGGCGTGCCGGCAGGCGTGGTGAACCTCGTTCACGGCTTCGGCGAGTCCGTGGGCAAGGCCATCGTGGAGCATCCGAGAGTGGACCTGGTCTCCTTCACCGGGTCCTGCGAGGTGGGCCGGGTGATTGCAGAAAGCTGCGGCCGGAGGCTTCGAAAACATTCGCTCGAGATGGGCGGGAAGAATGCTCAGATCATTCTCCACGATGCGAATCTCGACCTGGCCCTGGAGGGCGCCCTCTGGGGGGCGTTCGGGACGACCGGGCAGCGCTGCACGGCCACGAGCCGGTTGATCGTGGAGCGTAGCATAGCCGAAGAGTTCACCCGCCGTTTCCTCGAACGTGTGCAGGCGCTCCGTGTCGGCTACGGACTCGACCCGAAGGTGGACATCGGGCCGCTGGTCAACCTGGCTCAACTTCAGCGCGTGCAAGGCTACGTGGACATCGGCGTCCGTGAGGGGGCCAAGCTCCTTTGCGGGGGCCGGCCGCTGACCGAAGGCGAACTGGGTCATGGGTGTTTCTATGCCCCGACGGTCCTGGGCGAGGTTCAGCCGCGCATGCGCGTCGCCCAAGAGGAGATTTTTGGACCCGTGACGGCCATTCTCACCGCTGATGGCTTCGAGGATGCCCTGGAGATCGCGAACGGGACGAACTATGGACTTTCCTGCTCCATCTACACCCGCGACGTGAATCGGGCCTTCGCGGCCATACGTGATCTGGCCTCTGGAATCGTCTACGTCAACAGCCCCACGATCGGGGCCGAGGTCCAGCTTCCCTTCGGGGGAATAAAGAATACGGGAAACGGACACCGGGAAGCCGGGACAACGGTTCTCGATATCTTCTCCGAGTGGAAGACGGTTTACGTGGATTACAGCGGCCGGCTGCAGAAAGCCCAGATGGACTGACCGACAATCAGTGAGCCGTGAGCAGTAATCGATGACCGGCAAGGAGCGTCAGGTTAAGCTGACGCCTGAACACGGAGACCTGTCTCCTCGCAGAGCAAAGGGAATCGATCATGCCTTCCCATTCCAAGCCATGCGTGCGCACGCCTCTGCCGGGGCCCCGAGCACGGCAGCTCCTCGAGCGTGATGCGAATGTGGTCTCACCTTCTTACACCCGGGCCTATCCGCTCGTGGCAGCACGAGGCAAAGACGTCTGGATCGAAGACGTGGATGGCAACGTTTTCCTCGATTTCGCCGCAGGCATCGCGGTTTGCGCTACCGGCCACTGCCATCCGGAAGTGGTTGGCGTCATCTGCGAACAAGCCGAAACGCTCATCCACCTGTCGGGCACGGATTTCTATTACGCGCCGCAGATCGAACTGGCTGAGAAGCTCGTGGCTATTGCACCCGGCAACTTTCCGAAGAAAGTCTTCTTCACCAATTCCGGCGCCGAGGCCGTGGAAGCGGCCATTAAGTTGTCCCGCTTCGCCACCCATCGACCACACCTGATCGCCTTCTACGGCGGATTCCACGGCCGTACCATGGGGGCGCTCACTCTGACCGCCAGCAAACCGGTGCAGCACCGGGGTTTCTTGCCGCTCCTGCCGGAGGTATCGCATGTGACCTTCCCGACGGAGGACTGCGAACCGACCTGGAAACAACTGGCGGAGCTGTTCCACCGCAAGATCGATCCTCGAGAGGTTGCGGCGATCGTCGTCGAGCCCATTCAGGGCGAGGGCGGCTACCTCGTTCCGCCTCCCGAGTTTCTTCGGGGTCTTAAGGACATCTGCGAAAAGCACGCCATCCTCCTCGTTGCCGATGAAATCCAGTCGGGCATGGGCCGCACCGGTAGGATGTTCGCCATCGAGCATTTCGGCGTGCAACCGGACATTCTTTGCGTGGCCAAGGGCATTGCCAGCGGGCTGCCCCTGGGGGCTATCATTGCCCGGGCGGAATTGATGAGCTGGCCGCCCGGCGCCCATGCCAGCACCTTCGGAGGGAATCCGGTGGCCTGCCGGGCCGCACTGGCAACCATCCGCCTTCTCGAATCTTCACTGATCGCCAATGCGGCCCGAATGGGAGAAATCCTGCTGCAGGGCATGGATGACCTGGCCAAAAAATATCCGTTTCTCGGGCATGTCCGGGGGAAGGGGCTCATGGCCGCCATGGATGTCTTCACGGATGAAACCCGGAGCAAGCTGTCGCCTGCCCGCCGGCAGGAGATACTCAAACTTTGCTTCGAAGGCGGCCTACTTCTTCTGGGATGCGGTGACGCGGGCATCCGGTTCTGTCCCCCCCTTACCGTGGGGCCTGACCACGTCTCCATCGCCCTTGACCTGCTCGGTCAGGCTTGCGAGAACACGGAAGGGGAGATAACTTGATCTTGTTGACGCGGACGACGCCATCTACTCCAAAAGGGAGGGAACGGTGTCAGGTTTCAGGAAGACACAGATATCTGATGTCTAGAAGGGAATGGACTTGAGTAGTTTAGCGCCGTGTCGGGAATCCCTACACATCCAGGAACTGGAATCGATGGCCAAGAGGCCAGCCGGTTCATTCTATCCGCCGTGTATGATTATTATTCATTTGTTCACAACAACTTATGGCTATATGTAGTGATTGGCACGCTGTCTGCTTTCTGTTCAAACCAGTCAATTGTCTATCCCACTGGAGAACACACGTTTAAGGAGTCATGCCATGAACCGATGGGTTGCTTTCCTTATTATTTTCTGCTTGATCGGTCTCGTCCCTTCCGTTGCATCAGCCGATGATGCCAAGCCGGGTCTCTTCGAGAAGTGGCGTAAGGCATTCCATGAGAGACAGGAGAAGAGGAAGGCTGCAAGCGCGACCTCCTCGACCGAAGCGGCCGTGTCGGAAGGCGACAAGAGTCGCACTTATGAAAGCGATACGACGATCAACGGCCCGAGGGGCACGACCGAGATCGACCACGAGCACACGGTGACCAAGACCGGACAGGGCACGGCGACCTACGAAGGCGAGACGACCAGGACGAATCCGGACGGATCGCAGGCCCACAAGTCATCGACCGGTACGATCACCAAGACGGGTGACGGCAACGCCTCGTTCAGCGGACACACGGATGGTGAACGTGCGAACGGCACGAGCTGGTCTTCGGATACGACCGGCACCTCGACCAAGACGGATAGTGGAAGGACCACTTCGAGCACGACCACCGGGTCGGACTCGAAGGGGCACTCCTGGACCACGGATCGGGACACGGAAGTGACGAAGAACGAGGACGGCTCGAAAACCATCTCACACGATGCCACGCGGACCAACAGCGACGGCACGACGGTCTCCAAGAGCCACGACACGACGGTCACGAAGAACGAGGACGGCAGCCGGGCAGTCACCAGCGAGGGTTCCCGGACGAACGCCCAGGGCGAGACGGGCACCTGGTCGTCCAGCGGCACGATCCAGAAGACCGACAGCGGCGCCTCGTTCACCGGACACACGGATGGTGAGCGTGCGAACGGCACGAGCTGGTCTTCGGACACGACCGGAACGGTGACCAAGACGGAAGACGGCCGCGTCCGTGAGAGCACGACGACCGGATCGGACTCCAAGGGTCACGAGTGGGAGACGGACCGGAAGAAGACGGTCGAGCATACGGATACCGGCACGAAGGTGGACCGGGAGATCAACCGGACGGGCAGCAAAGGTTCGGGCTCAGGCAGTTCCTCGGCGGCCTCTTCCCTAGGGGCGACGAACATGAATCAGAATGCCTCCTCGAAGCCCTCTTCCTCGTCCACCTCGGCGAAGATGAGCAAGCCTTCGGGCAGCCAGGCCCAAGGCAAGGCGGGCAGCTCCTCCGGAAGTGCCAAGAAGCCGAACACGAAGCCTCAGCATTCCCCTTCGAGCGGCGGGCATTCTGGGAAGATGAAGAGCGCCGCAGGGAAGGCGGGCGGTTTCAAGAGCGGAGGAGGCGCCGCGAAGGCCGCCGGCGGCCGCCACAAGTAAGCTTCGCAGTCCCTTCGCCCCCCAGCAGGAGGCCATCGGCCTCCTGCTTTTTTTTTGCCTTGGTTACGTTTCTTTGCGGCTCAAATCCTTCTTGCCGAATCTCTCGAAGGTGAACATCCGTTTGCCGTATCATGGTGATGTAGGTCGTGCCGTGTCAGGACCAGGCCTTCGAGCCCAAGACCGGGAGTGCGAGTAAGAAGGGGTCGATCCTCGATCGCAAGGGGCGGGCGCGTGGTGGCAGGCGGCCCCGCCTGCCCTCCCCGGTCGATCCTCGATCGCAAGGGGCGGGCCTCAAATTGAAGGCAAAGAAGTCATCTGAAGCAGCGCTTCGCAACAACGCATGAGACGGGGACGTCCTCGAAACTCAACCCAACAGGATATCATCGGGGCCAATGCATTCATTAATGCCGTCTTCGTCTGGAACATTGTCCGTCACATCCTGGATCGCAGGGGGAACAACACGTGGGAATCCCTTGTGCGGGAGACCGTGTCCCCCTCCTCCGCGAACCAGCGCAAATCGAAAAAGTTTTCAAGGTTGGCGTCGGAAGCGCCTGTATTAAAAGCACTTACTAGAAAACTTGACTCAACCGCTACTCCTTTGGGATGTCAGTAACCGAAAAGGTATTGCGGGGGAGGGTCAACGCGTTAAGATTCTAATCCTGTCAGAATGTTTCCTTGTCTCCACAATCCAACACCATGAAAAAACCCACGGAAGGTAGAAATCGTCCGCCACAGAAGTACGTCCCCGTCCAGGAGAAGCGCCTGCTCGCCTTCGCCACCGCCTGTTTCCAGAAGGCGGGGCTGGATGAGCCTCATGCCAGCCTCATCAGCAGGCTGCTGGTGAATTCCGACCTCCGAGGCGTGCGCTCGCACGGAAGCCAGACGGTCAACGGCTACTGCAGCGGCTTTGAGCAGGGACACCTGAACCCGCGGCCGAATCTGCAAGTGGTCCACGAGACTCCGGCAACGGTCGTTCTGGACGGCGACGGCACACTCGGATACCTGCCCATGGTACGGGCGACAGAGCTGGCCATCGCCAAGGCGAAGGAGACCGGGCTCGGCATGGGGCTGGCCCGGCACATAGGCCACTACGGCTCGGCGGGCCACTACACGCGCCAGTGCATGGAACAGGGGTGCGTCGGCTTCTCGGCCCAGGGATACCCGGGAATGGGAAACGCTTCCGAACGGACGCCGAAGCCCTCGATCGGCTCCTTCGGCAACCCGCCTTTTTGCTTCGCCATTCCGTCCGGCCGGGAGCTGCCCCTGGTCCTGGACGGGGGTACCTATATCCTCGGCCAGGTACAGCACAGTCCCGAATACGTGCAGGAGCTGTTTGAGCGCATCCCGGAGGCCTTCTATCGCAGCTTCGGTCTGGCGGCAATTTCAAGCGTTCTGGGGGGCACCCTGGCGGGCATCATGCTCCCGGAGGTGACTGCGAAGGCCAAGCGGTGGCCCGGAGGCACCCTTGGCGGCATGATCCTGGCCATCCACGTGGATTCGGTGGTTCCGAAGCAGGCGTTCCTGGCGGAGGTGGACAGAATGATCCGGGACCTCCGGACGACTCACGAGCCGATGCCGGGGACGGACCGGGCACTGCTGCCGGGTGCGATCGATGAGGAGCGATTGCAACTCTATCGCCGGGAGGGCATCCATTACGGCGAGATGGAACAGGCCTCAGCCCGCGAGGTGAGCCAGCGGTTGGGCATTCCCCTGCCCTGGGATGGGGCCTGACGCGCCCACACGACGTGTGAGAGACGCGGGCCTTCGCGCCGAAGTCAATCCTTGCGCGCTCCATCACTTTGGGGCGTCTTCTGGGTCTCGGACCAAATTTGTCCGAACAAGTCCCGCACGAACGGATTGAGTTGCTGAGCCCATTCAGCCGGCACATGCAGAATCTTTATCAACTCTTGAACATCCGCGAGGTCTTTCCGCCGGCCAGGGGCCATTCCTGAAGCCAATTTGAGCTCGACGAGCGAACGCAAGTTGATACATCGGATTCCTTCCATTTCACTTCCAACTTGCTGGGGTGATGGGAAGCAAACCGGTTTCGGTTTGCCATCACCCGGAAATTGGCCGCTCACGAGAAACTCGATACGCACGCCGGTTTCTGTATCGCGTAAACTCTTGCTGCCATCGAAAAGTGCGACGTATCCCAGCCCTTCCAATTGCTGATGAATCTTGTGCAGGCCATCCGGGGTCACCAAAATATCCACGTCCTCCGTAAAGCGGCGATATCCATGGAGAAAAAGCGCCATGCCGCCAACGAGAACGTAAGGGATATCTAGAGCCTCGAGCCTTTGAGCCAGTCTGCGCAGGGTTTTGTGAACCGCGCTTTCTTTCTCAAAGTGCATACTGCCTTCCTTCAGAGCCAGTCCCAAGTCATTGTCGAGAAGTTCTTCATAGATGACCATGTTTCATCTCCCTGTTCATTCTATACGAGGAGAAATCGCGCTTCAATTGCCATGTGCCATCCCTTGCGGATATAAACGCCGTGATTCCCCAGGCCGAGGACGACAGCACACGGGGCGTCTTGGCCTTGTTTCATGGCGGCATCCCACTCGATCCCAAAACGCGGGCGCCCATTCTGAAGACGATAACGAGGACGACGAGGACGCTAACACACGGTAGCCTGGAACTAGTCTCCATTGTCACAGTTTTCAACCGTTTAGACGCCTAGAATCGCCGCCTGGGAAGGTTAGAATAGCTCGAAATCATCCAGAGGGGGGACAACACCATGCATCTGACTCCTGCACAGATCGAGTCGTTCCATGAAAAAGGCTATCTGGCCGTCGAGGGCATACTGGGTCCCGAAGACCTTCAGCCCGTCGAGGACGAATATGCGCGGCTCATCGACGAGCGGGCGCGGCAGCTTCAGGCCCAGGGCAAGCTGAAGGACCTGCATGCCGATCAGCCCTTTCTGCGCCGATTGGCTCTCCTGGCCGCCCAGGCCCCGGAGATCGCCGGCAACCTGGACATCATGCAGGCGCGGGGGCCGGCGACCTTCAACTTTCTGAAGAATCCGAAAATCCTGGACCTGGCCGAATCGTTCGTCGGCGGCGAGATCGTCTGCAATCCGATCCAGCACATCCGGGCCACCATGCCGCACCGGCAGACAGGCACGCAGCCGACGCCGTGGCATCAGGACATCGGGGTGTGCTGGCCGGACGTCGATCCCTACTTCATGCTGACGGTCTGGATACCGCTGGTGGACGCGACCGTCGAAAACGGCTGCCTGGAGGTGTTGCCGGACAGCCACCGGCACGGCCTGAAGCGACACGCTTCGACCCCGCATGGGCTCGAGGTGCCCGCGGAGGAGCGCCCGGCGATCGAACCCATGCCGATCCCGGTGCACCGCGGGGGCGCGATCCTGTTTCACAACTACACGCTGCATCATGCCCGGCCGAACGTTTCGGACCAGGTGCGCTGGAGCTTCGATCTGCGATACCACGACGTGTATCAACCGACGGGCAGGCCGTTTTATCCCGCGTTCTTATTCCGCAGTAGGCAGAGACCGGCGGCCCTCGAGACGGATTACGGCGCGTGGTGCCGGCGCTGGGAATTTGCCCTCGAAGCCTCCAAGGGGGCCAAGTTCTACCGATGGTCTTAGCGAAGCGCTGCCTCAAACCGGTCCGTGGGGCTCGAGCGGGCAGAATCGAAATAGGATACGGCAAGCGCTTCGCTTCGCAAAGCCATGGTTTCTAATCATCGGGCACGGAAGTGCACTCGTACTTCCGTGCCCGATGAATTCATCTTTCATCCTGGAGAAGCGAGCCATGACACCAAGAAGCCCGCGACTGGAGCATCACACATGGCACGAGGTGAAGGAGATGGCCGCGGCCAATCAGGTGGTCCTCATCCCCGCTGCGACCGTCGAGCAGCACGGGCCTCACCTCCCGTGCGACGTGGATAACCTCATCGTTCAGTACTATTGCGACGAGTGCGCCCGCCGGCGTCCGGACCTCTGCACCGTTGCGCCCTTGATCCCATTCGGATTCAACGAGCACAACATGGGCTTCCCGGGCTGCATCACGCTCGGGGAGCACACCTTGATCGAGCTCTATGCCGACGTCGCCGAAAGCTTCGTTCGCATGGGCTTCCGCAAGGTCCTGTTTGTGAACGGGCACGGCTCGAATCCCCCCTTCCTCGCCATCGCCTGCCGGAAGGTGGTGAACAAGACCCAGGCCCACGTCGGGACCCTGAGCCACTGGGACCTGATAGCCGACGTCATCCGCAAGCATCGGGAAAGCGTGTATCCCGGTGGAATGGCGCACGCTTGCGAGCTGGAGACGTCGCTCTACCTCCACATCTGCCCCGAGCGCGTCCAACTGCAGAAGGCCGTCCGAGACGTCCAGCCCCGCTGGTCCGACCAGTTCTGGGTCGACCTTGGCGGTTTCGGCCCGGTCACCATGGTCGATGACTGGTCGCGGATCAACGCCACGGGGGTGGAAGGCGATCCCCTCCTGGCTACCGCGGAAAAGGGACGGATTTGGGCCGAGGCGACGATCGAGCGCCTGATCCGGTTCATGGACGATTTCCGGAAGCATCCGGTGAAGCCGCGCCGCAACTTCAACCATGTTCCGGCTGATCCAGGGGGGGCCAAGCCCTGACGCGCCGCCCCACCTCCCAAAGTCCCAACGTCCCCACGTATCCCTGTGGGAGCATGCCTTCCATAAGGATACGTACGGGAGGACCAGTTCGGCGGGTAAAGTAGCGGGGAAAAACCTTCTTGGGCTGAAGGCTGAAGTCTCCGACATGGATGACTGATGACTGCTCACTGCTTTCCTGTTCCCTGCTCCCCGCTCCCGTAGGGCGGAGGGCAGGCGATCAGTGGCCTTTCGGCTTCTTCAGCCTTCAGCCTGCGGAAATGGATTCGGCGACGGAACATCGTTGGCCACGCGATTGAAATTCCGAGATAGTTAAGGCGATCGTTCAGAGCCTGTCGCTTCCGCGGAAAGACGAGGGAAAGCTCATGTGCCCCGATGTTTCTAAGCTCATCACAGGCGTCAGCTTGATTCTCCTCCTCCCCGCTGTACTTCATGCCGAGGACGCCAAGGGCCTCCGAGTCGTCTACAAGGACTCGCAAGGCCGCGACGTCGAGTGTTGTTCTTACGCGGGCTCCTATGCGCTCCTGATCGGCGTGAGCGATTACACGGGCGGGTGGCCCGACCTCGATGCGGTCCCCAGCGAGATGGAGGCCGTCGAACAGGCGCTCTCCCTCCACGGCTTCCAGGTTCAGAAAGTGCTCAATCCCGACGGTGACGGGCTCGAACGCGCTTTCAAGTCCTTCATCCAGGAGCATGGCTACGAGGAAAGTAATCGACTGCTCTTCTTCTTCTCGGGACACGGCTACACCCGTGAGAATCGCCAGAAAGGCTATCTGGTCCCTGCGGACGCGCCCGATCCGCGAAAGGATGAAAAGGCTTTTCTCAGGAAAGCCCTGACGATGAATGACATCCTGAATTGGTCCCGGAAGATGGAGGCCAGGCACGCGCTCTTTCTTTTTGATAGCTGTTTCTCGGGCACGGTTTTTCACAGCAAGGCGCTGCCGGAAGCCCCTCCGCATATCCAGGCGCTGACGGCCAAGCCGGTCCGCCAGTTCATCACCGCGGGGAGCGCGGGCGAAGAAGTGCCCGCTAAGAGCGTGTTCACGCCATGTTTCATCAAGGCGTTGCGGGGCGAGGCCGACCTCACGAAGGACGGATTCATCACCGGGACGGAGCTTGGGCTTTACCTGCTCGAGAAGGTGAAGATTTACGATGCGGCCCAGACGCCCCAATACGGGAAGATTCGGGACCCGGAGCTGGACGAAGGCGATTTTGTCTTCGCGGTGACATCCTCGCACGTGGTGACCCCACCACCGCCGCCCATCGTCGTAGATAAACCCCTCACACCTGCGGAGAAGCCGAGCCCGGAGAGACCCGCAGCCAGTCCAACAGTTCGAGTCGAAAAGTCGAAAGAGCCCGAGGTCTACACCAAGTGGCCGTTCGATGAGAAGGAGGCGAAACGGAGGCAGGAGGAGACGGCCAAAGTCCTGGCTTGGCCGGTGGAATATGACGAGGATTTAGGAGGCGGCATGAAGATGCGGATGGTGCTGATTCCCGCGGGCGAGTTCCTGATGGGGAGCCCAAACGACGAGGATGGCCGCGGTGATGACGAGCTTCAGCACCGTGTTCGGATCACGAAGCCGTTCTACATGGGGAAGTACGAAGTGACGCAGGCACAGTGGAAGGCAGTGACGGGGACAAGTCCGAGCCACTTCAAAGGGGATGAAAATCCGGTGGACATGGTGAGCTGGGACGATGTGCAGGGCCTGCTGGAACGGTTGAACACGGCTACTTTGAGGCCTTGGGAAACTTCCGCGCGGGGTCGATTTTCTCTACCGACCGAGGCTCAATGGGAGTACGCGTGCCGGGCGGGATCGGACCGGAGGTATTCCTTCGGGGACGGTGATGGGCCATTGTGGGAATATGCCTGGTTTGACGGGAATTCGGACAGCAAGACGCATCCGGCGGGTCTGAAGAAGCCGAATGCTTGGGGCCTGCACGACATGCACGGCAACGTGTTGGAATGGTGTCAGGACTTTTATGGGAGTTATCCTGTAGTTACTGCGGCTGATCCTGCTGGCGTCAAAACGGGCGATGGCCGCGTGATTCGCGGTGGCCTCTGGCGCGACGCTGCCAGGGTCTGCCGCGCCTCGAGCCGCAACTGGAATAAAGCCAGTGACCGCGACAAACTCGTGGGTTTGCGCCTCGTCCTGAACCCGGTTCAACGGCAGCCCTTCGAGATTTCACCTGCAGCCGATTTCGGGGAGGTGGAGAAGGCTCACGCTTTGCAACTGCAGGCTGGTAAGCCTTACACCATTTCTGGCACAGGCATGACCGATGGCAAGGATCATTGGTACAAGGTCATCATGCCCAAGGATGGCAACGGTCAGCTTCAGGTCGAGATGATCCCCACACCCAATCTCAAGGTGGGGATTTATCTCTACGAGCCTGACGACCGTCAGGCGGTCATGACCAGCATCGCAGCGGCAAGTGGCATGCGAACTTCCCTGTTTGCTCGACTTGTCCCTGGGAACACGTATTACCTCGATGCATTCGGCAAGGGTGAGGGATCCTATGAGCTCTCGATCTCCTGCTCACGGTAATGGTCTCGAATTTCAATGACGAGTCCAGAGAGCGCCTGGTCGCTGGACCCCCTGGCCGTGGGCAACGAGGTTCAGAAGTGCTGCCGCACTTCTGAAACGGAAAAATAGGAGCGCACCATGCCGGTGGTCTGGAAATGGGCCGAGGGGCCCGACGGCTTCAAACTGCCCTGGGCCGAGCTGAATGGCGCGCGGCCGGGTCCCACCTGGCTCTTCACGGCCGGGGTACACGGTGACGAATACGAGGGGCCCGAGGCGGTCCGGCGTGCCGTCGCCGAGCTGATCGCGGGTGACTTCGCAGGCCGTGTACTGGCCCTGCCCGTGTCCAACCCCATGGCCTACGCCCGCGGCCTTCGCTGCACGCCGGAGGACCAGGGAAATTTGAACCGGTTCTTCCCCGGCGATCCTCGAGGGACGTTTACGGCCCGGTGGGCCGACTGGCTCTGGCGGAATTTCATGGCTCGTGCCGACCGCATCGTGGACCTGCACGCCGGAGGGGCCACCTGGGAGTTCGACTCCCTCGCCGGTCATTACACGGACGAGGATGAGCCGCTGGCCGCGGTCTTCGGACTCATCCTCTGGCGCGTCCCGGACATCCCCGGCGTGCTGAGCCGCGAGTTCCGCCGGCTTCGCGGACCCGCCGTCGGCGTGGAGCTCGGATGCGGAGGCGTCCGCCATGAGGCTCTCACCGGCCTCGCCCACCGCGCCCTGGTCCGGCTGGCACGAGGCGAAACGTCCTCGGCCCCAGGCCCCGTTTATCTCAGCCACAACGTGTTCAGCCCGGCGGAGGGTGAATGGACCCCGGCCTGCCGGCTGCGGCAGACGCTGCGCGCCGGCGACCTGCTCGGTCACGTGACGGATTGGACCAGCTCTTCAACACGGGAAATCCGCAGCCCCGTCGCAGGGCAGGTCCTCGCCGTCCGCAGGTTGGTCTCGCTCCAGTCGGGCGACCTGATGGCCATGATGGGCGAGCCGGTCCGGTCTTAACAGTCTCGGAATTTCAATCGCGAGCCTAGGCCGTGTTGCGGCTGTTTCTCACGCCTCCAGGATTTTCCACAACCGCGCTCGCGGGCGATCTGCCGCAGCCGGCGACCTGGGCGGACGGCGACGGGTAGCTCCGCCGTTTCGAGGAGAGACAGGTCGGACCACCGGTCCGCATAGGCCGCGCAGGCCTGCGGATTCAATCCTTTATCCCGGCATGGCTGCTGAAACAGGAGGCGCTTACCCTGGCCGAAGGGGCGTATGCCCGAAATCCGTCCCGTGCAGATGTCCTCTCAGCGGCGAACCGGGTGAGGCTCTGAATCGTTTCTGCGGATGTATCCGTAGAGCGAGTTGGCCTCGATGTACTGGCCCGTGATGTGGTCCGAAGCATCCGAGGCGAGAAAGACGAACAAGGCTGAGTTCTCCTCGGGCCAGACATGCTGGCCCGGCGGAAGCTCGAGGCAGGAGGGAGGAAGGGGGTCGCCCCGGGCCGCGGCCCGGCCCTGGGCGTGCTGATCGACCATCCGGGTGTGGGCGATAACGCCGACGGCGTTGACGTTGATCCCATGGGGACGCAGCTCCTCCGCCAGGCAACGGCTGTAATGATTCACCGCGGCTTTCAGGGTGGAATACGGCGCAATCCCATCGAAGGCCTGGATTCCGGCCTTCGAGCCCACGTTGATGATCTTGCCGCGCCTCCGTTCGAGCATGTCGGGCAGCGCGGCCGAGGTGCAGCGGGCCAGGCCCACGAGCCCCACGTTCAACATTTCCATCCATTCCTCCGGATCGATCCTCCATGCCGGCCCCACGGGGCCGGGATGCGCCGCATTGTTCACCAGCACGTCCACGGGCCCCAGCTCCGCGCGTGCGCACGCGAAAAGACCCTTCACGTCCGACTCCCTCCCCACGTCCGACACGACCGGCAGGGCCGTGCCGCCCGCCTCCCGGATGGCCGTGGCGGCCGACTCGATCTCGTCGCGGCTGCGAGCCGCGAGCGCAACCCGTGCACCCTCGGCGGCGAATGCCAGGGCCACGGCCCGGCCCACCCCGCGGCCCGCGCCCGTCACCACGGCGACCTTCCCTTTTAATTGCATGCTTTTTTCTCCTGAAATTCCGAGACAGCAAGTTTTTTCTCCAGCAAAAACTCTTGAAGCGATTCAGGGAGCCCGATAAACTAAAGATCCCTTCCATGAAAACCCGCGCCTGGGCCACCCTATCCCTTCGGTCCCGGTCCACCTTCACATGCCCGCGCGGATCCTCCACCAGCTCGTCGATTGGCCCTCCAGAATCCTCTGGGCAATCCGGTCATGGCCCCACGGCAACGAAATGCTCCGGTGGGACCGGCTTCGCTTCCTCGCCTCCGGCTGCCGCGTCGAGCCGTTCCTCTCCTGCCCGTCCTGGTATCTGCGAAACATCGGCATCAAGCTGATTGTACAGTTCCAGCTCGAAGAGTACTACCCGATTCTGGCGCTGAAGCTGTTGGACCTGCGAGAGGCCCCGATCCTGCGCCGGAACTGCGCCGAAGGCCTGGGCCGGCTGCGTCAGGCCGGCGCAGAGGCTCGTTCCGCTCTGTGGCGTGCCCTGGCCGACCCGTACTGGGAGACCCGGACTGAGGCCTTGCGCGCCATCACCCGGACCGAGAAGCCTTCGGCGGAGATCACCGCGGAGCTGGCGGAGCGGTTCTTCATGCCTTTCCTCGACCCCGGGCCTTGCGCGGGCAACCCGGCTTCGGTCCTCGCCCCGAGCGAGGGAAACTTCGAGGTCCGGGCCACACTGGCATCCGTTCTCGGAAAGATCGGGACAGGCCGTAAAGCCCTTTCCGCCCTCCACGCTCTCGCCCGGGATGAGAATTGGATCGTCCGGGCCCAGGCAGCCCTGGCGCTCCGCGACCTCGCGCGGCGCGAGCCGGACTCACGTGAAGCGTGCCGGCGGGTGCTCGACCTCATCGATCCTTCTTCCGAAGGGGCCATCCCGCACTTCATCCTGCCGGAAATCCTCCGGCACGTCAGGACGGGACTGGACGATCCCGCCCGAGCCTGCCTGGTCCCCCGGGCCGAGGTGGATTCGACCATGGACCTGAAGCTGGGCTGGAACAAGACCGCCCTGCCGCCCCGCCTGCCCTTCTGAGGTGTCTCGTGTTTTACGGTCTGTTCCAATCCCTCGGCCCGTGGCCGCACGACGGCCTTCTCCTCCGCGCCTTGCTGGCGGCGCTCACGGCCGCACTCCTGGGCCTCGTTGCTGCGCCGAAGCTCATCCGTAGGCTCAAGGCCCGCAAGGTCACCGATCCTTCCAAAGGCTACACGGGCCTCAACCCGGCCAGCAAACAGGGCGTGCCCATCCTGGGCGGCCTGATCATTCTTGCCGCCCTTTACCTCTCCGCACTCCTCTGGTGCGACCTGACCAACCGGATGGTCCAGGTCGCCCTGGTCTGGGGCCTGGGTTACGCTGCGCTGGGCTTCTTGGACGACTGGAGCAAGATTCGGCCCGATCAGCGCGGCCTGGGCCTGAACCAGCCGCAAAAGTACGCCGTTCAGTTCCTGCTGGCCCTTCTCTTGGGAGTCTTGTTCCTATCCCAGGCCTATCTCCCCGTGGAGCGGGCCGTCGCCGGGTCCCTCTACCTTCCCTTCACCTCGATCTGGCGCTGGAATCTCTCGTGGGGTTACTTGGCAGTGATTGTTTTTTTTCTCATCTATGCGGCCAATGCCGTCAACATCACGGACGGGATGGACGGGCTGGCGACCTTCCCGGCGATGCTGCTGGCCGCGGTCCTCGGTCTCGCGGCCTTCATCCTCCATAGCCCGGCGACGGCATCCTCCTTCCGATTCGAGCCCGTGCCCGGCAGCGGCGAGTGTGTCGTGCTCCTGGCCGCGCTTCTCGGGGCCTGCGGCGCATTCCTCTGGTACAACGCCTATCCGGCCACCATCTTTATGGGGGACACCGGCTCGATCGCCCTGGGCGGCATCCTGGGAACGGTGGCCGTCCTGCTGAAGCAGGAGATTCTTTTCCTGATCGTCGGCGGGGTTTTCTTGATCGAGACGGCCAGCAGCTTCCTTCAGACCTACGTCGGCGTCGGTCTGCTTGGCCGGCGTCTCTTCTTCCGCGCCCCGCTCCACGACCACTGGCTCTACCAGGGCCTGAGCGAATCGAAGGTCACGCTCCGCCTCTGGCTGCTCTCCCTCCTCTTCGCCATCCTGGGCCTGGCGGCCCTGGAGCTTCGGCTCTAGGAAATGGCAAAGCCAAGCAAGTTGACAGAAAGGCGTGAATCCTTATAAGGGAGTCTTATAGCTCCCGCAAATAACTGCTCTTGTGAGTGTTGGCCATAGAGGCCATAAATCTGATATATTCTTACCTTAGATCACTTACGTGCCGATACCAGCGAGACCCGCCTGCGCCGCGGGCGCGGCAGGCAGGCGTTGGCATTTCCAGTTAGGTTTTTGCGGCTGCTCTTAGGTTGTCACTTCCCCGCGCCCGCCTCCCATAGTCCCAACGGGATCCCTCCCGCCGGGATAAGTTCGGCGGGCACCCGGCGGAGATCTTTCACGGTCATGGAAGCGCTTTGCTTCCGCATCGGGAGTTGCAATATGGCTGACTCTGAAATTCTTCCCGAGGGGAAAGTAGCTTCATCGGGAAAACATGGGGAAGTCAAGTTTGACTACATCAAGAGCAATCATTTTCGGGTAATCTATGCTGACGGTGTCTGGGGTGGTCTAACTCCACGTCTCAAGATGCAGATCACATTTTGGAATGAACGCCACCCCATCCCCAGGCAAATCGTTCAGGAACTCACGGAGAAAGAACAGCCGGGTAGAGAATTAAGGCGAGAATCCAGAGAGGCAATCGTTCGAGAACTCGAGGCTTCGGTCATCATGGACCTCGAGGTGGCCCGCTCTTTCTGCAAGTGGCTCACCGAAAAGATTGAGAAAGCTGACCAACTCTTGGCCCAACACAAAGAATCAGAAAAAAAGGAGAATCGTTGATGCCACCGGCGAGTGCAATGTCCGATGTTATTCGCGCAGGTTCTCACTGCACCAGCACTCTTGACTTGAGAGTGCCCCTTCCAGGAGCCAGTCAACTAGAATATGCAGCGTGCTTCCGAAATCCTATTGCCCTGGGTGAAGAGATTCCTTCAGAATCCCCATCGGATTGGCCTGTGCCGTTGGACGAGGCGACCGTGGATGCCCTGGGTGAACATAATCTTTCGGAGTTCCCATCGGATTTGACATTTTCCGAACCTTGCAGCGAGCGAGATCTGGAAGATTATCTCAGAAGTCTCGAAGATGAGGGGTTTATTCCCTCCTCGATGAGGAGGAGCGCTCTGAAACTGTGGAAAACTTTAGAGCATCTTTCAGGTCATTGTTTGACGATTCCGGGTGCTGCTCCAGGCCCTGACGGGAAGTTATTCCTCGTTTGGGGTGAGGGCGAGCACCACTTCGAGGCCGAGTTGATCCCTGACAACCCGATAGAGTTCTTCTACATGAACCGCGGAACCAACGAGACTTGGAGTGGAGAGGCTGCTGATGAGAATGAGGTATCCCACGAAATCGTAGAGAAGCTGATGTCTCTTTGGGGGTAGCCTCATGCCCGCAGTGAAGCGAGGGGTGGAGGGCGAGCCCTTACCCGGCGAGGAAGTCGTTTTCCGTCTCTGGCGGAAAGGAAAGGATGGCACGCGCGATGAATTGGTGGCCGCTTTTGAGTTGTCAAGCGATGAGAGGCGGTCACTACGCCCCACGTTGTCAGTTTTTGCTGAGGGGCTCACTTCCCATGAACAGGCATTCGAAATTACTGGGAAGAATTCGTTGAAGCGACTCGTGCTCCGAATGCAGGTCTGCGAAATTCGGAAGATCGACTTGGTGCCTCCTGACCTGAATTTTCGTGGTCTCGATGTCATCTGGGTCCAAGCCAAACTGCAGGAGAATGGCCGAGAAGTCCCGGACGAAAGACCGGGTGCTGAAGGTCATGCTGGAATTTTGGGACTCAGTAGCCCTCCAAACAAGAACTCTAGAAAAGTACTTCGAGTGAAACTTGCCGAATTAGCCTACCACAACGATCCCTTTGACAAACGTTGACGGCGAGTGCAGGTACCCGGCAATCACGTCCGATGAGTCCCATCCTCTGATCGAATACCCGCACCGAGAATCCAGTCAGGTTCTGCAGATAGCGCAGCTTCTTGTTTACTCCAGAATAAGCGATTTCGTCAGAAGCTTCTCGATGTAGGTGGCCTTGTCTTCCTTCTGGAAAAGCACATGGTGCTTCTCGAAGGAGGCCTTGTTCGTCCCGCCCTCCCACCAAGTGACTTCCTCCCGGCGGGTACTTGAAAGGATGAAGGAATTCAGGATGACGGCTGGATCGCCTATCCGGCCCTCCAACTCTTTGATCGTGGCGTGGAAACGAATCTTCGGGTCGTTCTTGCCCTCAAGATTCCGGATGCCTTTGGGATCAATGAAGGTGATGTGCTGGCGGCTGCCCGATAGAAGCCAGAGGATGAAATCCGGGTAGAAGTTCCCCGCCTCGAAGAACCCGATACCCCGGCCCCGGCTCTGGTTGCGTAACAGGTAGAGTTCCTTCTCCTTGAAGAAGCCCTTGTTGCTGTCGAAGAAGGAGCGCAGGTCGAGGACGAATTCCCTTTCGCCTTCGTTCAGGGAAACCGGTCGGACCTCGATGTTGTCGCCCTTGAGGTAGAGGAGAGGGCGGTAGAGGTGCTGGCCGAAGCAGATGCCGCGAAACCGGTCGTGCTCGATGTCCCGCCATTCGCCCCGCTCCACGGCCTGCTTCAGTTCCTTGAGCTTGGCGATGATTTCCTTCTCGGATTCGTCAATCAGAATGCGGTATTCTTCGATGAAGTTGGGGTCGTCCGGGCGCAGTTCCCGATACTCTAGGTGTGGATTCTCATACTCCGCCTTCCGGTAATAGTAGTAACGCTCGCAGTATTTCTTCAGCAGGGCGATCGCCACCTCTTCCCATGCCCGAACCCTGCCGAAGCGGGTCAGGCTTAGCTCCGTTTCGGGAATGTAGAGCGTATACCAGTCCGACCGAGCCAGCAGACTTCGCACCTGCTCCCTGGACAGGCTGAGGTTATGCCAGGCCTTCTCGCTCTTGAAGTGCTCAAGCTCGAAGAACACGCGGTCGAAATCCATGAAAGCCAACTGGACGTCCCGCAGCTTCCCTTCGTGCTGTTCGGCAGCGCCCTGACTCGTTCCCGCGCCGCGGCTGATGTGCGCTTGGACTCTCGGATACCAGTCCAGGACGACCGGATACCTGACCAGATGTTCCGGCGGCACGTCGAGCGCCGGCTTGGGTCCGTCCCGCTTGAAATCAATGCCGTCTTTCAGCTTGAGAGTCTTGAGCTTCGTCTGGCCGAGGTTCTTCAGGACGGGCAGGACAAACTCCATCCGATCTTCGTTGGACGGCAGCCCCTCCTCTTCGAGGTATTCCTTGAACTGCCGCATGTAATCGGCCCGGATGCCGAAGATGTGAATGTCGATGATTTCCACGGATTTCCCGGCGAACAGCCCACGCCCGTCCTTCGAGAACATTTCCGCCTGAAGCCCGGACAGCCCGAATTCCTCCAGGTGTTGCCTCGATAGCCCTTCGTTGGGAGTCAGGAGAATGATGCGATTGAGGTTGCGTTCCTTGCCGTGCTGGGCCAGGTAGTGTCGATACTGAAGCAGGTTGACGTGCATGAGCAGCGTCTTGCCCGACCCAGTGGCGCTCCAGAAGGCCAGCTTATTGAGCTGCTCCGGCTCGTAGGGCTGAATCTTGTCCCCCTCTGTTTTGTCCTCGTTGAAGCGCCTGACGAACGCGTTCAGGTCATTGAGCAGGGTATCCGGATTCTGGAAGTAACGGTCGAGGTAAATCTCCGTGAACAGCAGCGAGAGGTATTGGAAATACTTCGGGTAGAGGTTGTTGGCCTGGTGGCGCTTCTCGGTGATGACTCGCCAGTGGCGGACAATGTTTTGGTCGTATTGGAGAAGCAGGTCCGAGGGAAGCTGCTTGCGCTGGAATAGGCGGGCTTTGAGGACGTGGTGATAATGGCTGACGCCTTCGCCGTCGAACCCCTCCAGGTTTGGGCTTTTCAGCTCCTCGGCGAGCTGGCCAATGCGTTCGACCTCGAACAGGTCGAGCCTCCACTGGGCGAGGACGAGGCGCTCGTCGAATTTGAGGCGGGTCTCGCGGCGGGTTGGGCCGGCTCTCCTTCGGGCGGTTCCTGAAGGCATCGGTGGCTAAGGTGATGGAAGAGGAATTTCAACATACTGGCCGGGTTTCACGGTCTTCAGTGTTTGCTCGATGACGGACAGAAGGCCGGCCACCATCGGAACCTGGTTGCTGGGAAGAACCACCACTGCGAGCTTTATTGCGGCAAGGTTCTGCTGATAGCGTAAGTTCTTGTCCGTGGTCATGAAGACGTCAAACTCGTTCTCCGCTCGCCTGAGCAATTCGCCGTTCTTCAGCCCGCTCCACAAACCATTTCCTGAACGGTTCGGATTGCCAGATCGGGAAGTCGCGTCTTCACCAGCCGCGGCACGCACTCATCAAGTAAGATTCTCAATTCGACCTACCCAGGCGCAGAAGGGTGGCTTTGGAGAATTCAAGGACTTGTAACGCCTGCTCTCGAGTCACGGAAGGGAAGTTCTCCAGAAATTCTTCCAGGGTCAGGCCCGCCTCGAGGTTGTCAATGAGGGCTTGCACCGGGACCCGCGTCCCCCGGAAAACGGGCGCTCCGCTGACGATTTCGGGATCGATGGTTATCGGCAACTGCTCAAGCTCTGCCTCTTCAATGACCAGTGACATCGTGGGCCTCCTTCGTGAGGGTCGGGAATCGACGAGAGCCATTTTACTCCAGATTGCCTTCCCCTACACGTCCTTCACGTCGAACATCAGCCGCTGGAATTCCTCCTCAATTAGCCGGACTTTCCAGGTCATGTCCTCACGGCGCAGGTTTTCCAGGTGGTTGTCGCCGTTCACGTAAATCAGGTCGAACTCCTGGTCCCGGGTGTTGTACTTCTGCTTCCGGAAAAACTCGTCCAGGTCCTCGTTCGACTTCCCTGCCTTCCCGTCGGGAGCAGACAGGTCCTTCAAGCTCCGCCAGATGACCAAAACCTTCTCGCCCTGGGGATTCGTGCCTTGGACGACCCGGAAGCCCCGGATAACGTCCACGTGCATTACCCGGAGGCCCAGCAGGTAGTTGAAGGTCTCGACCAGGTCCACGGTTGTGGGCCGAGTCTCGCCCGCGCTGCCGGTGGCGATGTTGAGCTTGTAGAAGAAGGGGTCTTCGAACGCGGCGATGTTCAGCAGCGACGCGCTGCCGCGGCTCTCCACGTCCAGCATATAGGAGAGGAGGTAGTCCTCCCGGACTCCGTCGTTGGCTTCCAGGAGGGCGGCCTGCAAGTCGGTGCGTTTCAGTTCCAGGTTGTTGAGGGTGTCTTCGTAGGATTTCAGCCGGAGGTATTTGAAGAGGTGGCTGGAGCCTTCGCGGCTAACCGGCTTGCCGTCTTTCCAGTCCTTGGAGTAGATGACCTTCTGGATGCGTGGCTTGAGGACGGTATTGAAGTATTCGGCCATCTCGACGAGGATATACTTGCGGCCCCCCCCGGGTCTCGCGCGTCATCGCGATTCAGGTTGATGACGGCATGGCCCGTGGTGCCGGAACCGGCGAAGAAGTCCAAGACCAAGGAGTCCTCCGCGTCCGAGCAAATAAGCACGCAATCCTTGACAGCGTGTAGGGATTTGGGGAAGTCGAATGGACTCAGCGGACCAAACATTTCCTTCAATTCTTTCGTTCCATTGTCCCGAGCAGAATAGGCCGGGCTATCCCACCACGTGCGAGGCAGCGACCCTTCTTCGCGTAAGTACTTCCGTTTGTAAACCTCGTACTTGCCATCTCGCTTCATCACCTTCATTAGACAGACCTCTGCGATCGCCCTTTGAACGCCGAAGTTCCAGACCTTTTCAACGCCTGAATCGTCAATGGGCCAAATAGCGACTTCGCCGGGACGGGTTTTCTCGTTGATCCTCCAACTTTTACTGGTTTCTAGCCATTCCATCCCGGGGATCCGCTGTGCGTGATGCGCCTCGTCGAAGTAGATCGGAAAGAATTGCTTCGGTCGGTCTGGTCTGTCCGATCCCCTGCTGCTCTTCCTGAAGTTCTCCCATTCGAACGGTTTTCCCTCCTCATCTACTTGGTCGTACCTTTGTCGCTGAGAGTCACTGTGAGGCAACCGACCAACTTCGGAAGACTGTGCAAGTTTCGAGTAGAACAGCGCGTACTCGTGGTTAATGGCGAACCCCTTCGTCGTAGCGCGACCGGACGGGTTGTTGCGAATCACAACGGTCGCCATGTAGTTCTCATCAAAGAAAACACGATCTAACACAGACCTCAGGCGGTGGGATTCGTAGTCATCTATCGTCACGCACAGCAGCCCGTCGCAAGACAGGACTTCACGTGAGAGTGCAACTCTATCTTCGACGAGGGAAATCCAAGTCGAGTGCTTGTACTCGTTCTTATACAGAATCTCGCTCTCTATCGCGTTATAAGGTGGATCGATGTAGATACACTTAATCTGTTCCCTATAGCGTGTTTCTATTAGGTTGAGCGCCTGGAAGTTCTCCCCGTGCACCAGCAGCCCGTCGGTATTCTCGTCCAGGTCCTGGATGCTGGCCAGCAGGCGGTCTTTGAACTCCGGGTCGAAGAAACGGGTGTCCAACACCAGGAAGGGATTAGCCTTCAGGAACTCCACAGTGAGCGGCTTGGAATATTTCGGGGTGTGCAGGTCGCCCTGGATTTCGTCAATGGCGAAGAGGCGGACCCATTCCTCCCGCTGGGCGTCGCTGGCCGCGATTTCTACGTATAGCTCCCCAGGGACGCGGTCGAGCGTGATGCAGTAGTTCGTCTCGACCACGAACTTCTTCTTGAGCCAGAGCTTCTTCTGGAAGTTCTCCAGTTGCTCCAGGAAGGCGATGATCTTGTGGGCGATGCGGCGGAGCGCACGGATTTTGCCGAGATACTGCTCCACGCGGGGCGCGGACTCGCTTTCGATGTCGTCCAGGTGCATGACCTCGTTCTTGATGTAGAAGTCCAGCTCCCGGCGGAGGAAGCCGCCCAGGTCCTTGTGGATGAAGTAGTCGAAGGTGTTGCGGGCGGTGTAGTCCGTGAGGTGCTTTTCGAGAAGGGTGCGGTCGGGATTCTTTTCGGTGGGGGCGGGGGTGGAGAGTTCCTCAATCCATTCTTTCGCATTGGCGGCTTGTAGTGCCCTCTTTAGAGGGTTGCCTTCGTCTGCACTACCCGCATCGAAGAGACCCGCTGTCCCAGCGGGATCCCTATGGGAAAGCGGCACTACGAACCCGGAAGCGATGGCGGCGTTGTGATCCGACTGTTTCCGTTTCTGCGGGTCCGGCTGGTAGAGGAAGTGGATGAATAGCTCGTCAGGCTTTATGTCCACGGGATTCGATTCGCAGAGCATGAACCGGCGCTCCTTGTCGGGCCCGGCTTTCTGGTTGTCCTTCTCGGTGTCGGCTTCGACGAGCTTGAAGTGGACGCGGCGGCCGGAGGGGAGCTTGAAGGTGTAGTCCCGGAAGTATTCGGACGACTTGACGTAATACTGGTCGTGATTGGCCCAGTGGAGCTTGACCTCCTCGCCTTCGTAGGGGATGGCATAGACGCCTTCCTTGTAGCGGCGGAGGGAAAGGAAGTCGCCCTCGTGGTAGTAGCGGCGGAAGAAGTTGGTGAGGTCGGAGAAGATTTCCTGTTCGAGGGCGGCGGGGTCGCCGGCGGACTGGTATTTGGCCTTGAGTTCCTTGACCTTCGGGCTGGTTTCCGGGTCGATGCCAAGTCCTTTGGCCTGTTCGATGGCTTCCTTGAGTTGGGACTCGATGACGCGCTGGTCGCCGGACTGGTGTTCGCTTAGGGCATTGCGGACTTGCGGGAGGAGGTCTTTGTCGAGGAAGCGGGTAATCTCGTCCCGCTTCTGGTTCATGATGCGGTAGATGCCGAAATCGAGGTCGGCCTGGTCGAGCTGGAAGAGCTCGGCGAGCAACCGCCTCAACTTCTCGAGGTTTTGAGACATTGCGACAAACCCTCTGCGTCTATTCGTTGTGCTCGAGGAGCACGAATTTCCGTTTCAGGCCGTTCAAACAGTCGTGGCGGAGATGCCCCTCGTGCTGAAGCCGCCCGACGACGATACCGGGAGCGATACCGAGTTGACGGGCGAAGGCCGAAATGTCCTTCTCGCTTCGGTACTTGCCCGTGGTTACCAGCTCGTCGTACTTGGCTTGCGGGATCAGCATCTTCACCGCGAAACGGTCCGCCTCCGTTTCCTCCATGCTCTTCGGCTTCTCCTTGTCGTCGACGAAGGCGGCCCTCTTGCCGTGCAAGAGTATGTGGCCTGCCTCGTGGAAGAAGCTGAACCAGAAATGGTCGTCGCTCTTATGCCGAAGGCTGAGCATCAGGAGGGCCTTGTCCTTGCTCAGCCAGCGTGTCGCGCCGCTGAGGTGCGTGCCCGGCAACTCCGCTACGAAGACGACGGCTACGCCGGCGTCGCAACAGAGGGCCTTCATCTTCGGCTCGAAGATGGCAGGCTCCGCGTTGGTGACCGACTGAATCTCCCGTAGCGCCGCGAGGAACCGTTCTTTGTCGTAGCGCGAGCAGACAACTTCCCGCGCCCACAGCTCCCCGATCCGTAGCCACGCCGTCAGGGACTCGGGAGCGCTCTTGAATGCAGGGGAATGCCTATAGGCTACGTTGAGACCGGCGTAGGCTTCTTGCCAGGCCTCCACGCTTCCCACACCGAAGAAAGCAAGAAGGGAGGCAACGAGCTCGGCTGGGTCATCGGTTTTGGGAATCAACCGGCGTTCAGCAAGCTCCTTGATGGGGAACTTCCTTGCCCACGCTTCCTGGCCCTCAAGCGCGGACCGGTCGGCAGCCTTGGCCGCGTGGAGCCGGAACAGACCATCCAGGTTGTTCCAGACCGCAGCGGACACGCCAAGGACCCTCTCCAGTTGGATGGCAGTCTCCGACGTGACGTTAGCCTTTCCAGTGATGATTTGGCTAACCGTCTTCTCGCTCAGACCGCACCGTTGGGCCAGGTCCGTCCCCTTCATGCCCTTCGCTTCCAGGGTCTCCTTCAAGATCTCTCCCGGGTGAACGGCGTAGTCGGGATGGAATTCGTTCCTATCCGTGCTAAGTGTCATCGGTGGTAGTCCTCCAGGCTCAGGATGCGGATAGTGGTGATCCGGGTAAGGTCGATGCCCCCGTCAGGTTTGAGCGGCAGGTCGGCCTCAGCGGGCCCAAAAACGAGACGGAAGGGATGTTTGAGGTCAACGGCGAACTGCCCCTTCCTGTTCCCCGTCAACTCGTGTCGGCGCGTGGGCGGCACGTGGGGGACCTCGGCGAGTGTCGGGGCAGCTCGAAGGAAGGCCATGCGCTTCATGATAACCTTCCCGTTCTCTGCGCCGTACTCGCGGCATAGTGCCTTCTCGGAATTGAAGGTCTTAGCCATCTTGTCGTTCCCGAACAGGATGTTCATCCCCGCCTCATTATAATCAGTTTACCTAAAAGGTAAAGCTTTTTCTCGCGTTCGCACCAGGAGTCTCAGGTGACCGACCATCGGATGGTGAAGAGATGCTCCACAGTTGTTCGCTGGGTCATTCGCTTTTCGAGCGCGGCGATGAGCGTGTCCCGCTTCGCCAGAATCTCATCTTCGAGGTCGAAAATCTTCTGCCGCTGTTTCCGCTGCTTCTGCTCCAGGTCCCGGATTTGGACCTACAACTGATGCTGCTCTTCAGTGGTGGCAGACATCCGGGCCTGCCGGTTCAGCGCCCGGATCTGCGCTTTGGTGTCCGCCAACTCCTTTTCCGCGGCCAGAACTTTATCCTCCGCCCATTTCTCCAGCCGTTCCCGCTCCTCCTGGAGGAAGCGGTTGTTCATCTCAAGGGAGCGGCTGATGGTGGCTTTGACGTGCCGCTGGGCTTCCTTGCCGAGCCGGTCTTTTATTTCCTGCGGCTGGCTTTCCAAAGGGGAAGCCTTGCCATTGCAAAGGAAAAGCTTCTCGCAGGTTTCCTGGTTCACGGGCCGGGCGGAATCGTCCAGCGCGGAGAAGAGGAGGTATTCCTCCCGGTCGAAGGATTCGATGACGAGCCGCTGAAGCACGAGCCAGCCGGAGTTGCCTTTGAGGGCCTCCACTACGGAAAGCCGGGTGGGATGGCTGGTGATATCGAAGGCGACTTCCGCGAGCGGGGTCGGGCAGGAGCGGCCTTCGCTGAGCGCGTGCTGGCCGAGCGGATGGGAGAGGCGATAGAGGAACTCGCCGGAAACGTTCTGCTGGGACTTGGAGATGAGGTGGTATCGGCCGGGCCGGACGCCATCGCAAGGGGCGGCGTGAAGGTCGAAGTGAAGCGCCTGGTCGTCAAAGCTGGCCGCGTTCCGCAGGATAAACTTGGTCAGCGCCCAGAAGAGCTTGCCGAAGCGGTCGAGCTGCTCGCGGGCGCTGTCGAGCTGCACTCTCAGGCGGGCGTGGACCTCTTCATCGAAGTGTTCGAGGAGGATGCGGCGGGTCTCGTCGATCCGGGACTTGATGGAGGATTCGAGTTCGGCGCGGAGCTGCTGGAACGCGGCTTCGATCTCGCCGGGCGTCCGGCACTGCTGATAGATGGCGAGGATGCGCTTTTCAAAGTCCACGCCGGATTCGATGGTGCCGAGGACTTCGTCCGACGCGCCGAAGACGCCCGTGAAGAGGTTGAACTTATCCTGGAGTTCGAGCGACCACTGCTTGCGGATGGATGCCGGGCAGATGACAAGGAGTCGGCGGCGCTGCTCTGTCCAATGCTGTGGCACAGGACAAGCCCCGCCTCGATGGTCTTGCCCAAGCCGACCTCATCCGCCAGGATGACGCCTTTGGAGATGGGTGAGCGGAGGGCAAAGAGCGCGGCGTCAATCTGGTGGGGGTTGAGGTCCACGCAGGCGTCGAACAAGGACCGGGAGATGCGGTCCACTCCGGTTGTCGGCCCCTGGCGGGTCAGTTCGTAGGCATAGTAGCGGGCGTGGTAGGGAGTGCTCACGACCGGGCCAATCTCCGGGGCTATCAAGACAAGTGGGCCTGTTTCTGAAGCCGTGAAGGCGGCCTCCAGGACAGCATTCTATCCATTTGTCTTTGCGCGTTCCGACCGAGACAATCCAATCGGACACAGGACGCATTTCGAACACGCCGTGTAAAAAATCCGGGCCAGGTGGTCCCCATTTGGAATCGCTGGGTGCTTCAAGTGGAGATTCATCCGGCGGCTGGCCGCACCTGTCCCGCCGCGCTTCGCTCCACTCTGCGTTCCGCCCCGAATGTCATCGCGCTCGGAGCGATACGGGACCCGGAATCTCTGGCCCTTTGCCTGGAAGCTTCTCTCATGGGCCATCTGGTCCTGGCGGTTCTGCAAGTCGAAGACGCAGCGGCGGCGCTCCAGCGCATGGTTGAAATGTCGGGCGACCCACTCGTGGTGGCTGATGCAACGAAGCTGGTGGTCTCGCAGAGATTGGTGCGGAAGCTATGCACCCGATATTCCCGGGAAGAGCCGCCCGGGGATGAGCTTCTCGAGTGGGCCAGGAGCGCGGCGGAGAGCGGAGGCCTGGATTGGGCAACAGCCTCGAAACGCTTCCGCTCTGCCACGGGGTGTCCTGAGTGCATGAATACGGGATACCGTGGCCGGAACGTCATCGCCGAGGCGCTGGAGGTCACGCCCGGTATCCGGGCCGCGCTCCGTGAGAGAGCGGCGACCGGTCGTCTTCGGGCCGTGGCCATCGAACAGGGTATGATCTCCTTCAGCGCCCATGGGATTCTGAAAGCGTCGCCAGGCTTCACCACCTTGGGCGAGATCGCCCGTCACTCGGGCAGCTCATTCGTTTGAGCCCCAAGAAGCAGCAGGAGGATTGCCAAGCTCCAATGCCTGCCTAGCCCGACAGCGCTGGATTTTGGCGAAAGTCGTTGGAGTGAGCGCTTGAACTTCTAGATTTCGCCTCCCTGCCATGGGGGCAGGTTCGGGAGAGGTCTCAGAAGTGCGGGTGCACTTTCGAGCTCGTGCCCAGCACGACTTTCGCTCCCTGGCGCATTCTGCTAAGATTTGGAATAGGGGCACGCGATCGGAATCCCGAAATGGAGACTCCCTGAACCCTGCGCCATGGTCCTTCAGATCGATAGCTTGCCCGTCGCCGAGCCCGGACACCTGACGTTCCGGCCCATTCCGGTCTTCCAGAATTCCTTGTCGCTCGAGCAGGCGCTCGAACGGAATCTGCTGACGCCGGCCCGCGCCCTCGAGCTGCTCGAGCAGATGCGGACTGTCCGGGCATTCGAGGAGATGATTCTGACGTTGCGTGCGGGCGCGTACGAGCCCCTGAAGGGCTACGAGTACCGGGGTCCGACGCATCTTTCGATCGGGCAGGAGGCGACATCGGTGGGGGGCTGCGCGGCCATCGGGCCGGAGGACTACATCACCAGCACGCACCGGGGCCACGGCGACGGCATCGCCAAGGGCTTCAGCGCCATCACGGCCATGCCGGACGAGGGTCTGCGGGCGCGGCTCGGGCTGGGGAATGCGAGTGCGGCGACTCGGCCGGAGCTGCTGGATCGGGCGCTCGAGGATCATCTCTTCCGGACGATAGCGGAGCTGTTCGGCAAGGAGGCGGGCTACTGTCGGGGCCGGGGCGGCGGCATGCACATCGCCGATTTCAGCGTGAACCATCTCGGCGCGAACGCCATCGTCGGCGGCAGCACCGGCATCGCCGCGGGGGCGGGCATCAGCAGCCGATACCGCCGGTCCGGCCAGGTGGCCCTCGCCTTCGTGGGCGATGGGGCCTATAGCAACGGCATCACGCTCGAGTCGATGAACCTCGCCAGCATGGCCCAGTTCTCGAATCCGAAGCTGACGGACCATCCCTTCGGAGTCCCCACGGTCTTCCTAATCATCAACAACCAATATGCCATGACCGGGCAGCAGCAGGGCGAGATCAGCGGGGTGGACTACCTGGCCCGCCGAGCCGCGGGATTCGATCTCGACGGGCTGCACGCCGAGGTGATCAATGGGATGGATGTCCTGGCCGTGTTCGACAGCATTCGCCGGGCGGCCCAGCTTTGCCGAGAGGGTCATGGTCCCGTCGTCCGCGAGCTGGTGACTTACCGCTACTACGGCCATTCGCTGAGCGACCAGGGCTCGGAATATCGCCGGAAGGAAGAGGAGAAGGCATGGAAGGAGATCGATCCGATTCCGGCCCTGGAGAAGCAGATTCTGCGGCTGGGCCTGGCGACGGAGGAAGGGTTGGCGGCGTTGCGTGCCCGCGTGCAGGCGCGGCAGGACCGCGCGGCGGTCCGCGCGGCGGAAGCGCCGGAGCCGGACGTGCGTGAGTTGACGCGCTACGTCTTCACGGAACGGCGTGAGGCGCACGTGCCCGAGCCGTTCCGCCAGGTGAAGACGCTGTCGCCCGCCGTGCGCTCCAAGCGCGACAAGGACGGCCAGATCACCTTCAAGGAGGCGGTCCGGGAGGCGCTCATGGAGGAGATGCTCCGGGACCGCCGAGTCCTCTTCTACGGCGAAGACGTCGCCGATTACGGCGGCGCATTCAAGGTCACCAAGGGCCTCCTCGAGATATTCGGCCGGGACCGCGTCTTCAATACCTCCATCTCCGAGGCCGGGATCGTGGGGACCGGCGTCGGCTGCGCCATGACGGGGCTGCGGCCCGTCGTCGAGCTCATGTATTCCGACTTCGAGTTCCAGGCGAGTGACCAAATCCACAACCAGGCCGCCAAGTGGAGCTACATGTCCGGCGGGCAGACCTCCGTTCCGCTGGTGATCCGGACCTCGCAGGGCGCGGGCAAGGGCTACGGGGGCCAGCACTCCCAGGCGCTCGAATCGCATTCCACCCATACGCCGGGCCTGAAGGTCGTCGTTCCCTCCACACCCTACGACGCCAAGGGACTGCTCAAGACGGCCATCCGAGACGGCAACCCGGTCCTCTACGTCGAGAACCAGAGCCTCTACAACCTGAAGGGGCAGGTGCCGGAGGAGGAATACCTTGTCCCGTTCGGCGAAGCCCGCGTTCTGCGCCGCGGCCAGCACGCGACGATCGTGGCCTGGTCGCTCCTCGTGCACGAGGCCATCAAGGCCGCGGACGAGTTGGCCCGGGAATTCGAGATCAAGGTGGAGGTGATCGATCCGCGGACGCTTTGCCCGCTCGACCTCGACACCATCGTCGAATCCGTGCGAAAGACCGGGCGACTCCTGGTGGTTTCCCAGGCCTGCCGGACGGGCAGCTTTACGGGCGAGATCGCCGCCCGCGTCCAGGAAGCGGCATTCGATGACCTGGATGCCCCGATCGCGCGCCTCGGCTCGGCTGACGGGATATCGCCCCAATCTCACGTTCTCGAAAAGGCCTACCTGCCGAACGCGACGTCCATCGTCGCCGCGGTCCGGGCGCTGACTCAAGGCCTCTCGGTGGGACAGGCACGGTCCGGCGAGCGCACAGAGCGGCTACAGGTTCACCGCTCGGCTGACACTTGACGCGCCGTCTCTCCTTGGACGTCGCTTCTCCCGTAGGGACCTGCGGAGGACATGAGGGGGTGCGGTGGCCTCCAGCCCCGGCATCCCCGGCACCTCCCATTTCCGTCGCTGACCGGGGCGGCGCGACAAGACAGGAAAAATCCACAAAGCGAAGAAATTTCGCCGTAAGAATTTGGTGAAAAGAATGATGATTTGAGCCCTGTAGGGGCGCAATAATGGTTTCGCTAGTAGACGAGTTCGCAAGTGCAGGTGCATTTGCGAACTCGTCTACTCGGTGCTCACCGCGTTGCTTCTTCCTGTGCCTACCGTTCCGAAAGAAATCCTCAAACGCGTCCGCCAGATTCAAATCCGGACGTCCCACCTCGTCAACGATGCCCTCGCTGGCGAATACGTCAGCGTCTTCCGAGGCCAGGGCATGGAGTTCCAGGAGGTCCGGGAATATCAGCCCGGGGACGAAATCCGAACCATCGATTGGAACGTCACGGCCCGCACGGGCAGGCCGTTCGTCAAGCGCTTCCGTGAGGAACGGGAGCTGACGGTCATGCTGTTGGTGGACGCCAGCTCTTCGGGCCAATTTGGCAGCCAGGGCCGGACGAAGAGCGACCTGTCCGCGGAGGTCTGCGCGGTCCTCGCCTTCAGCGCCATCAAGAACAACGATAAGGTCGGCCTCCTGATCTTCACGGACCGTGTCGAGAAATTTGTTCCGCCCAAGAAGGGCAAGCAGCACGTGCTGCGAGTCATCCGAGAGCTTCTCGCTTTTCAGCCGGAGAGCCCCCGGACGGATATTCGGCTGGCCCTCCAGTACCTGTCCCAAGTGACCACCCGACGCTGTGTGACCTTCCTCGTTTCGGATTTCATTTCCGAGGGGTACGAGAAGGCGCTGCGCATCGCCAATCGCCGGCACGACATCATCGCGGTCCGCGTCATCGATCCACGGGAGATGGGATTGCCCGAGCCGGAGCAGCCGCCCGCTCCCCTCCGTCTCCTGGGGCCGGCAGGCCGATGGATTTGGGGTCTCTTCCAGCCTCCGGCCATCTTCGAGCTGGAGGACGCGGAAACGGGAGAGACCCTGCTCGTCGATACTCGGGACCCCAACACCCTGCGCGGCTTCGGCCTGCTGAGCCAGAATCAGGTCCAGCAGAGCGGGGAGTATTTCCGCTCCATCGGTGTGGATTCGATCGAAATCCGAACGGATCGGCCCTACACGGATATCCTGTTGCGCTTCTTCCGAATGCGAGAACGCCGCATGAGGGCCTGACATGGAGAAATTTCAGTACCCTGACCTGCCGCCGAGGAATCCGCCGAGGAAGCTGTTCGACCGGCGTTCCGCCTTCTTTACCGCCCTCGCCCTCCTGTTGTTTCTCGTCCTTTTCGGGATTCAGGTCTGGATGGCCCGGCGGTTGGCCCGAAGCCCGGCCCCCTTGCCGGGTCCCGCAGAGGCCCCTCCCGCAGCCAGTGGCAAGAGGTGGACCCCCGCCCTTCAGCGGCAATTCGCCCAGAAACTGGCCGCCGAGGGGCTTCGCAAAGAGGCCGCCGCCGCCTTCCGGCAATACCTCGAGCAGGCCGATGTTCCCAATGACGAAAGAGCCCGGGTGCTCTACACCCTGGCCGGCCTTCATTTCGAGGATGCCCAGTACGAGGCCGCACTCGCCGCTTTCTACCAGGCCGAGGTCGCCGGCCTCCCCGAGGACATCCGGCCTGAAGTCAACCGCAAGGTCGTCGCCTGCCTCGAGCGCCTCGGCAAGTCCTTCTCCGCGCAGTCCGAGCTGGACCGGCGCACCGCGCTCACGCCCGGGCAGGTCCGAAGCCCCGCGGGCGACCTCGCCGTGGCCCGCATCGGCGACGAGACCGTCACCCTCGGACAGCTCCAGGATGAAATCCAGCGGCTGGAGCTGGCCCAGCCTCAGCTCGCCCAGGCCCTCCGGTCCGACCCCCGCCGCCTCGTCGAATTCCTGCGCCAGTACCTCTTCGAGAAGCTCCTGGCTCGCAAGGCCAGAAAGCTCGGCATCGATCAGCAGCCGGACTTCCGAAAACAGATGAACGACCTGGTCGATCGCTCCCTCGCCCAGATTCTCATCCGCCAGGAAATCGAACAGAAGGTGAAGATCGATCCCCGGGACGTCGAGCTGTACTACCAGGCCAACCGGGAGCGCTACGTGCAAAAAGGCCGGGCCAGCGTCGCCCACGTTCTTCTCGAAGACGAGGAGACGGCCCGGAAAGTCCTTGCCCTGGCGCAGAAAGGCGGTGATTTCGCCCAGATCGCCCGGGATTACTCGAAGGACGAGGCCACCCGGTCCGAGGGCGGCCGCATCGCCCAGCCCCTCATCGAGGACTCGCCTGACGTGCCCGGGATCGGGCGCTCCGCCGAGTTCCTCAAGGCCGCGTTCTCCACGCCCGCAGGACAGGTCGGCCCCGAGATCGTCCGTTCACCCGCGGGCTTCCACGTCCTCAAGGTCCTCGAAGTCCAGCCTTCGCGCCCGATGCCGCTCGAGGAGGCCCAGCAGGCCGCCGCCCGCGACTACCAGGTCGAAAAGGCCCAGACGGTCATCCAGCGCTTGATCCAGGAGACCCTAGAAGTGGAACGCGTGCAGATATTCGAGGACAAAATCCTCGGCCCCAAGAGCCCGCTTAAGGTGGAGGCGCCCGAATGAAAAGCCGCTCTCTTGGCGCTTTCCTGCAGCATTTCGGGACTTAAAGAATTGAGGCGCATGCTTTACGGTTTCCCCACAAGGTGGACGGTTTGCGCGCCCGGCCACGCGTGAATAAAATATTCCATAAAACGGGTTCAGAAGGTCCGCCCCAAGAAGAAAACTGTAGTCCCCGTCCCGGAAATTTGCTATCCGGAATCGGATGGAAAACCCATGGCCGAGACGGACCTCCATCGAAAGATCATGATCGACCTGCTACACGCGCTCCTTTGAATTAATTCTTTTTAAATCGGCAACTTATGCATGCGCGTGTTTCCGTATTTCGCCCGCATTGCCTCATGTACCCGCGTGCGGAAGTAGGATTCCACTTCCCGGCGCAGGTACTCGTCTGCCTCGCCCTGGCCGCGCTGGCATGGGCCGAGGGCCCCGCGCCCGGCCTCCCTCCGGATGCGTTCTCTCCCGCACCCCCGGCAACCACGTCCCCGGAGTCACCCGGTGACGCCCCTGTCGAGGCCCCGACGGCCTCCCCGCCGCCTCATGCGCCCGGGAACGAGTGGGCGGACGAGGCTTCGCCAGCGCCCGGGAGCGAGGCTGCGAACGAGCCTGAACCAGCGCCACCAGGAACGCCACTGCGTCTGCCGGCCGGAAACGCCGTCCGGCACGACGACATTCAAATCACCGCCTCGGTCGATAATTCGCGGCCCAGCATCGGCGATTGGGTCACCTATCGCCTTCGGGCCGAGGGGCCCGAAGGCATCGAGCTGCGCCGCGCCGAAATCCCCGAAAAGATGCCGGACTACCTGGCCCTGAAGGGCCGTCTCGCTTCGGAAAGCCGGACCGAGAACGGCCGCGTCTCCCGGACCTGGGAGTTCCTCCTCGATTTCTACTTCTCCGGGCAGTTCCCCCTTCCGCCCATCGTGGTCACCTACCGCGGGCTGGATGGGACCGAAAAACAGGTCATTGCGCCCCTGTTCCTGCTCGACATCCAGGGCCTGCAACTCGATCCCGATCACCCCGCCGATATCCGTCCCAACAAGCCCATGAGAGACATCCCCACGAGCCGTCGCCGGGCATGGATCATCACCGGGTCCGTCCTCTCAGCCCTCGCCCTCGCCTCATTAGGCCTCTTCTTCTTGCTCCGCTGGTGGTGTCGTCCGGAGGACACGCCTCCGCTCCCCGCCCATCTCCTCGCCTACGAGCAGATGCGGCGGCTTGTCGAAGACCGCCTCGTGGAACAGGGGCGCATCGAGGAATACTATGTGCGTCTCTCCGATATCTGCCGTCACTACCTCGAGAACCGCTTCGACCTCCGAGCACCCGAGTGCACCACGGAGGAGTTCCTTGCCGAGATGGCCCAGACTCGCCTGCTGACGGACCACCAGAAGCAGCGGGTGAGGGATTTTCTCGGGCATTGCGACTTGGTCAAGTTCGCTCGTTACGGCCCCACGGTGGAGGAGATGCAGCAGGCTTTTGATGCGGCCAAGCGCCTCGTGGACGAGACGCGGGAGCGCACCCCGGACGAAATGGAAGCGGGCGCGCCCGAAGGAGAAAACGTCGAGCCGGCGCAGGCTGTGGGTCCCAAAGTGGAGTGACCGGTGTCATGTTCGCCGGACTCTTTCGTGACGTACTCGCTTTCTTCCTCCTGTTGCCCGTGGCTGGCCTGGCCGCGCTGACCCTCTACCGGGACCGAAGCGGAGGCACGCTCCGTTTCTCGTCCCTCAAGAACCTCCTGCGACTCCGGCCCTCCTGGACGCTGCGCGCCCGCGCCGCCCTGCATTTTCTGCGCCTCTTGGCCCTTGTCCTGATCGTCCTCGCTCTCGCCAGGCCACAGAAGGGCAAGGAGGAGACCCGGGTGACCACCGAAGGCATCGATATCGAGCTGGTCGTCGACTGTTCCCTGAGCATGCGGGCCCTCGACCTCGACCCCCGAATGGCCGACATCGAGGCTACGGTGGAAGCCATCCGGTCAAGAAAACTCGACCTGACGAGCCTCAAGGACCGCCTCGAAGTCGTCAAGGAGGTGGTTGAGGAATTCGTCAAGGGCCGCGAAGGCGACCGGATCGGCCTGACCGTTTTTGCGGATACGGCCCAGCTTCAGTGTCCGCTGACGACGAACCACGGCATTCTGCTGGACTTCGTGCGCCGGCTGCGCCTGCCTTCCTGGCGCGAGATGGTTCAGGCGGAGGAGCGCGGCGAGCCGATCTGGGGCAATCAGACCGCCATCGGCCTGGGCCTCGCCTCCGGCGTCCGGCGGCTCGAGAAGTCCGGGGCCAAGTCCCGGGTCCTCATTCTGCTGACCGACGGCAGCAACAACGTTTGGGAGCTGACGCCGGAGACCGCGGTGGAGATGGCCGCGGCCCTGGGCATCCGAATCTATGCCATCGGCGCGGGGACCGACGACCAGGCCTACGCACTCGTCGAGCAGTGGGACGGATCGCCCGCCCTCCGGGCCATTCCCGGCGCGGCGATCGATGAGAAATTTCTCCAGAAAGCCGCGGAGAGCACCGGCGGCCGCTATTTTCGCGCCCGCGATGAGCAATCCCTTCGGGAGATTTACCGGGAGATCGACCAGCTTGAAAAGGTCAGGACCGAAGGGGCCAAGTACACGGAGTACCGGGAACTGTTTCCGTACCTGCTGCTGCCCGCGGCCGGGCTCCTGCTTTTCGAGATCGGACTCGGCCGCACTCGTCTGAGGAAACTCCCTTGAATTTCGCTGCGCCGCATTACCTCTATGCCACCGCGCTGTTCGTGCCCGCGTTCATCCTTTTCAACGCCTGGGCGCAGGCCCAGGCGCGGCGCGCCCTCCAGCGCTTCGTCGGGACCGAGTTGCTCGATCGCTTGACTCAGTCCGTCAGCCCGGCCCGGCAAAAAGTCAAGGCCGCTCTCCTCCTTCTCGGCCTCGTCCTTCTGGGCATCAGCCTCGCCCGGCCCCGGTGGGGCGCAACCACCGAAACCCTCCGCCGAAAAGGCGTGGAAATCCTTCTGGCCGTCGATGTCTCCAAGTCCATGCTCGCCCGGGACCTCGCACCCAGCCGCATCGAAAGGGCGCGTCGCGAGCTCCAGGACCTCCTCCGCCTCCTCGAAGGACACCGCGTCGGCCTCATCGCTTTCGCCGGCGAGGCCTTTGTGCACTGCCCGCCGACCACCGACCTGGACGCCTGCTCCCTGTTCATCGACAGCATGGACGTCGGCCTCATCGGCCGCGGCGGCACGCACATCGGCGACGCCATCCGCCAGGCAAATCGTGTCTTCGCTCAAAGCCCCGCTTCCCATAAGGCGCTCATCCTGATCACCGACGGCGAAGACCACGATACGGAGCCCGTCGCCGCCGCCCAGGACACTCTGAAAGTCGGTGGAAAAATTTATGCCATCGGCATGGGAACGCCCGAAGGGTCTTTCATTCCGGTACTCGATGAGAGGGGCAACACATCCTACCTGAAGGACCGGCAGGGCCAGTACGTGCAGGCCCGCCTCGATGAGACCACGCTGCAAAAAATCGCCCTGGAAACGGGCGGGGCATATCATCGCGCCACGGGAGCGGGACTTGAGCTGCAAGAAATCCTGAAAAAAATAGAATCCCTGGAAAAGTCGGAGCTGGAGTCCCAGAAGCTTCAACGTTTCCAGGAACGTTACCAGCTCTTCCTGCTGGCTGGCTTCGCCCTGCTGATGGTCGAGGCCGGACTGACCGACCGCCGGCGCCGGGCCTCCATCGGCGCAGTCCCCATGACATGAAATCCAGAAAGCAAGTCCCCATCCTGCTCCTCGCCTTCGCTGCCTCCGCCTCCGCAGAGTCGGTCGCCGGACGCGTCCGCGAAGCCAACCAGCGGTATCGCCAGAACGACCTTGAAGGAGCCATGAACCTGTATCAGGACGCGCGGACCGACGCGCCCGAGTCCCCTGAGTTGGCTTACAACATCGGGAATGTCTATTTTCAGGAGAAAAAGCTCGATGAGGCCATTCGCTCCTTTCAGGAGGCAGCGCAGAAGGGCGATGCGGCCCTGAAGGCCGACGCCCTTTTCAATCTGGGAAACTGCACCTACCGCCGGGCCCAGCAGAAGGAATCGGCCGAGAAGCTCGATGAAGCCCTGCAGGACGCCCGGACGGCCCTCGATCTCTACAAGGAGGCGCGCCAGACGCGTAAGGCCCTGATGCGGGATGGCGCTTCGGAGGACCCGGACCTGGATCACAACATCGAGTTCACCCAGCGGGAAATCCGGCGCATCCTGGATAAGATGCTTCAGCGGGCGAAACAGAACGAAAAGAGCAACCAGGACTCCAGCTCGCAGGGAGAGAAACAGCAGCAACAGCAGGAGCAACGGGCCGGGGATGAAAAGGCCAGGCCTGACCCGTCGCGTTCACAAGACGAGGAGAAAAAGCAGGAGGGGAAAGCGCCGGAACAGGAGCAGGAGGAAGCCGCGGCGCAGCCAAAGCCCGCCGGAGGAAAGAAGGAAGACCCGGAGGGAAAGGAGGACAAGGAAAGCGACGGGAAGGATGCCCGCGCTCAACGCCTGACGCCGGAACAGGCCCGGGCCTTGCTGGACCGGCTTTCCGACAAGGAAAAGGAAGAGCTGAAAAAGAGGAAGATGCAGGCCAGGGGCGGAGGGCATTACACCGACCGCGACTGGTAACTCCTTGATGGAGACGCCGCCTGCAAGGGTCAAGACCGTAACAGATGAGACCCGCCTTGGATTCTCGTGCCTTATTGTTCTCGTTGCCCTCGTCCTCGTCGTCGAAATGTCCGCTCGGGCTTCGAGAACGAACACGAGCACGGATGAACGGGGATACGAGCGTCAACGCTCCGGTGTTCAGACACATCATCGTTACAACCATGGGTCCGTGGATATCGACCATCTCTCAGCCGTTTCTCCTGACGGGCCCCCTCCTTTGCCTTCTCCTGGCGCTCCTCGGCGTCCAGCTTGACGCCCGCGGGGAAGTCTCCGTGTCCGCGGAAATCCATCCGCCCCGCGTTTCCCTGGGCGAGGCCGCGGTCCTCGAGGTCCAGATCACCGGGTCGACCAAAGCCTCCCCTCCGGCCTTCCCTGAGATCGCCGGTCTCGGCTTCTCCCGATGCAGCCAGTCCACTCAGACCTTCGTCGTCAATGGCCGAGTCTCCCAAAACATCGCCTTCTCCTGCCAGGTCATGCCCGAAAGGGCCGGTAACTATACCCTCCAGGGCATCACCCTCGAAATCGATCGTCAGGTCCATGCCGTCCCGCCCGTCTCCCTCGAGGTCGCACCGGCCAGCCGCACGAACGACGTCCTCGCTATCGTCGGCCTGAGCAAGCCCGAGATCGTCGTCGGCGAGCCTGTCCTGCTCACGGTCGACTGGCTCTTGCGCAAGGATATCCAAGGCTACGAAATCCGCATCCCCTGGTTTCCTCCCAGAGATTTCACCGTGATGGATCCGATCCATCGCCGATCCCAGCAGGGACAGAGTCTCCCCAACGAGGACGACGAGGTGGTCGTCATCAATCCTCAGACCGCTGGCCAGAAGGTCTTTTTTCAGCGGGGTCAGGCACAGCACGACGACCGCGAATACACCCGCTTCCGCCTCCAGCGCCTTCTCACCACGCTCAAGCCGGGTTCCTATCGATTCGAACCGACGCAGATTCTTTGCCGGATTGTCACGGGCGCGAAGTCCTCCAAACGCCGAAACTTCTTCGGCGACGAGGACCCCTTCGAGGCCTTTGGCTTCGGTAACCGATCCCGTGTGGAACTGAAGTCCCTGCTCATCACGGCCGACCCCGTTGTGCTCGACGTGAAGCCGCTGCCCGAAGAGGGCCGCCCCGAGGGTTTTTCCGGCAGCGTGGGCTCGTTCGAGCTCGAAGTCTCGGCTTCGCCGCGGAAGGTCAAAGTGGGCGATCCGGTCACCCTCACGTTGACCGTCAGGGGGAGAGGCAGCTTTGAGACCGTAACTTGTCCGGGACTTGAAAGTGTCTTGGGATTCCGGGAATACGAAGCGGAAAGCAAGGTCTCTTGTGAGGCCGATGGGGCGGCCTTCCGGGGTGAGAAAACGTTTTCGAAGCCTCTCGTCCCGACGGAAGAATCGGTTCGGGAAATTCCTCGCGTTCGCTTCTCCTACTTCGATCCGGAGCGCCGGGAATACCAGACGGTCGTCCGCGGTCCCTTTCCCATCGAGGTCGCCCCGTCGCTGAGCGACGGGACCGTGGGGTTGGTCACTGCGCCGGAGCCCGGACAAAAAAAGATGGACGTCCGGCCAGCGGCCGGCGTTTTCCCCTTGCGGAAGCCTTCGCTGACGCAGTTTCGTGACCGCTCCCTGCCCTGGTATCTCCGGCCCGGGTTGTGGCTGCTCCTTCCCTTGCCCGCCTTCCTCTGCCTCGCCTGCGCCCTTTTCGAGCGCCGGCGATCCCGCCTGAGAAGCGACCCCGGCCTGCAACGCAGCCAGAAGGCGCTTCGCCATGCCCGCCAGCGCCTCGAAGAGGCGCGACGGACTGAAGGATCGGAGGCCTATCAGAAGGTCAGCGAGGCCTTGACAGGCTACTTGGCGGACAAGTTCAACCTTTCACCCGCTGGCGTAGACGTCGGGAATGCGTCACAACTCATTTTGCCAAAAGGAGTTGGAGATGAACCAATCGTTGAGCTGGTGAGCTGTCTGAACCTTTGCGACCAAGGTCGCTTCGGCGGCGACGCCTCCAAGGCCGCCCGTGAACAGGTGATTCAACAGGCGGAGAAGGTCCTCACGTCGCTCGCTCGGACGCTCGAATCTTAGGCGCATTTCGAGCACACCGTGTGAGAAATGCGGGCTGACCACGCCTATCGGCATCGGCCGGGCCGAAAATCCTCCTTGTGCAGGCCATATCGCTTCATCTTTGCATAGAGAGAACGAGGGTGGATGCCGGCTCGCCGCGCTGTCTCCCCGATCCGGCCATGCGTCGTTCGTAGCAGGGTGGACAGGTAGGTCTGTTCAAAACGCTCCAGGATGTCCCGGGAGGCCTCCGAAAGAGGCTTCTGCATCCATTCCTCTGGGAAACCGTTCGGGGCGCAGGGATGGATGTGCCCGACATGAGGCGGCGCAGACTGGGCTTTCCGAATGGACTCCGGAAGATGGGCCAGAGCGATCCGGTCCTCGTCGCAGAGGAGCACCGCTCGCTCGATGTTGTTCATCAATTCACGAATATTGCCGGGCCAGGGGTATCGGATCAACGCTTCGAGAGCGTCGGGGTTGATGCCCTGCACCTGCCGTCCCAAGCGCGACTGGAATGCGTTGATGAGTTTTTGAACGAGGAATGGAATCTCCTCACGGCGCTCGCGCAGGGGCGGAATGGTCAAAGTGACCACGCTGAGTCGAAAGTAAAGGTCTTCACGAAATTTCCCGCCCTCTACCTCCTTGGGCAGATCACGGTTCGTGGCGCCCATGACGCGGGCGTCCACCCTGACCGGCCTCTCGCTGCCGACACGCAGGACCTCGTGCTCCTGGAGGAAACGGAGGAGTTTGACCTGAAGGTGTGGTGGCATATCGCCGACCTCGTCGAGAAAGATGGTCCCCCCTTCGGCCAGTTCGAAGAGACCCCGGCGTGAAGCGGTGGCGCCGGTGAAGGCGCCCTTCTCATGGCCGAAAAGCTCGCTCTCGAGGAGCGTCTCCGGTAAAGCTCCACAGTGGATCGGAACGAACGGACCACGATTGCGCCGGCTCTCCGCGTGAATGGCGCGGGCCAGACGCTCCTTGCCGACGCCCGTCTCGCCCAGCATCAGAAGAGAGGTGTCCGCATCGACCACGTGCCGGACCATGGCCATGAAATTCTGCATCGCGGGGGCGCAGGAGGTGAAATCGTTCAGGCTCGGAGGACTGTCACCACGCCGACCCGCGTATTCCTCCTCCCACTCCTGCCGCCGGCGAGAAAGAATGGACTGGAATATCTGCTCAAGCGTCCCATTCACCAGGCTCGGGTCCAGCACCGCGTTGCAACCAGCCGCTAGAAAGGCTGCACTCTCGCTGGGGTCCATGGAGTCGGTCAAAATAACCACGCTGGGTGGGTTGGATTGCAATCTCAGGGCCCGAATCCCATCCAGTGCCGCATGGCCCAGAAGAGAATGACTGATCACTACGAGGTCATGGGTCTGCCTGACCTGATCCCAGAGGGGACGGTCGGGCATCGTTCGGCGCAAGACCATGTCGGGGTTCGCCAAGGCGTGACGGACCAATGCCTCAGTCTCCGGTCGGTCCAGTGCCAACAGTACTTGCACAACCATGAATTCTTCTCCTCTCGTTGTGCTCCTGACAATGACCCGTTTATAACGCGCAAGGCCAGGCGCAGCCGCCCATGGCCGCGCTCACGCGCCACCCACCCATGGCCGGCGCTCGGAATTGGGGGTGCAGTGGCCTTAATGCCCCATACTTCCCATTTCCGTCGCCGGCCAAATGGGCACTAGAAAACAGATAAAGAAAGAAGGAATTGAACCGTCCTGTTGATTGTACCACAACTTTGGGCAGATCGTATATTTTATAAATAATGAACTAATAACTCGAATTCGGACTTCCGGATCCCTGCGCCCGAAGAGATCGGAATTCGGCTTCTGAATCCCAGTTCATCTGAGCCAAGAAGGAGCGTTCGCCTGAATGAGTTAAACATATAATATGTTTTCATATAACAACTTAGTGATTATTTGGTACGTAGCACCCGGCCGGCACCTGACTTGCCTAGACACTGATGTTCACAAACTTGGAAAACCCTTTTACCCTTGAGTTGAGTAAACGAACTGAAGTTGACACCCTGGCCGGGTCCTCAAATACCTGGCTTTCTCTTATGACTACAGTCATGTCCTCACGCGAATACCGGCGTCTAGTGTTCCGGGATGAAGAGTTCGAGGTATGGGCTGGGCTGGACTCCGCCGGGGAGGTGGCAAGTTTCCAGCTTTGTTATGGGCGGCCCTTCGCAAGGCACGCAGTCACCTGGCGGCGCGGGCGAGGTTACTGCCATCATCGCCCCGGCGTCAACGGGTGGGTCGAGCCATGTGACATGTTCCCTCGCGAGCCGATCCTGGAATTTCTCGAGGAGAGGAGTCATGCCATGGACTCGTCGCTGGCAAGCTTTATCCGGGGCAAGCTCCGAGAGTATCGCGAGGCCCACCTATCCGGTCGAACCATCACTTCGGGCCCGTGTCCGGGCCTCGTCCGAAGCAGTCGGGCATTGAACTTCAGGAGAAGTTTCGTTTGACCCGTTTGAAAGATTCGGTTGACACCGTTGTCTGTTTTTTTCCTGAAAGGAGACAGAACATGAACGCTTCGACGCTGGTTCGAACAGTTCTGGTGGCGATGCTGTTTGCCGGGCTGGTCGCCGGACTGACGCCCGCGTGGGGCGGGACCGGCACGCAACCGGGAGTCGAGGTCGAGAAGCCAGCGACCCTGGGGACGGCCATGACCATCACGGCCGACGATTTGGAGGCCGTGGTCAAGCGCTATGTGGAAGGCAAGTCCGCTAAGGAAAACTGGCTTTTCTTCTGGGCCGAGGACTACCTGAAATTCAGGGACCAGAAGCTCGGAAAGGACCTTCTCTTCAAGATGGATCGGGTGAACAAGGATCACTTCCGAGTGATCGGGAAGGACTCCCACTCGATCTGTGTGATGTTCAAAGAGAAGGGAGGCGAGACCTACGACCTGGATTTAACGATTCAGGGTGCGACCCGTGAGGCTCTACAGGTCACCGCTGTCGACATCCATCGAGACGGGCACTTGGATCGTTACACCTGGACGGAGCAGAAAGGAATCTGGTCAAAGAGTTCCCCGGTGATCCACGAGGAGAAAGGCACGATGCCACCGGCCGATAAAGGAAGGACACCTTCGCCGGAACAACAGGGAACCAAATAAGGAGGAGGCGTCAATGCCCCTGGGGATTGGCCGTTTCTCACGAGCTGAGAATGGCCAATCTCCAGGGGTGGCCAGGAAAATCGCCAGCAGATCTGAGGATTTGACGAGTTATCCGGACTGGCCGGAAGGCTCAGGTCAACAGGAACGTTCCGGCATATCGCCGGGCTCACAGTCCGGACCTGATGGCGGTAGGGAACAGCAAGAGGGCGTCGCCGGGAGTTGGGTAGCGTGTTCGGTTTGTATCCAGGCGGCGACTCTTGCTGTTCTTTTTTTTCCAATTCAAAGGAGACGGCCATGAGTAACGAAAAGACTTGGAGATGCAGTCTTTGCAGCCGGATGGCGGCTCTATCCGTTCTCGGTGGGCTGATGTTTGTCGGTTGCAGCGGTGGAGGCGGCTCAGGAGGGGGTGGCGGCCCCTCGACCGGCACCCTGCAGGCCGGCCTGGCGGACGGTCCGGGTCCCTTTCGGAGCGTGATCTTGACGGTCAAGGAAATTCGGCTCGTTCCGGCGGGTGAGGACCCGGCGGAAAATGGTGGCCTGCCCAGGATCGATCTGGGGACACCTCGGGAGATCGATATTGTGCCGCTTCAGTTTCAGCAAACGCTGCTGGGCAGCGTGGAGCTGCCGGCGGGGACCTACAACCAGCTCCGGCTCGTGCTCGATTCCGGCAATACGGGGGCCGGGGGTCTCCCAGCGAACCGAGTGGTCTTGAACGCCGACGGGCGCGTCGAGGAGCTGAAGACGCCAAGCGGCCAGCAATCGGGCGTGAAGGTGCTGGGCCAGTTCGAGGTCAGGGCCGGTCAGCTCAATGCGATCCTGGTGGAATTCGATCCGGAGAAGGCCATTGTCGAGACCGGCAACGGCAAGTTTCTGCTGAAACCGACGGGCATCCGAATCGAGCAAATGATGAACGGAGCGATGCCATCGTCTTTCGGTACTGCAACGGGTCGGATTGTTTCCTCGGACAGTTCGAAGAACACATCGCTCTGGTCGAACGCCATGGTTTGCGTGGCGGATTCGGCGTCGGGCCAGGAGATCGTCTGTGGCAAGGTCTTCCTCGACGCTGAGAATCCGGATTCGGCCGACAACGGGAAGTTTACCGCTCACGTTCCCAGCGGAAGCTATTTCCTGCGCGTGAGGGCCGCCGGGTTCGTGACGTTTGACGGGTCGGCATCAGGCTCGTTCTTCACGGTGACGAGTGGGAGCACGACGGACTTGGGGACGGCGACCCTGTCGCCGACGCCGTAATATCCCTGTTCAGAAGTGCGGGTGCGCTTCTGAATAGGTGATATGGCCAGCCACTCTTAGGGCCTGTCAAGAAACAACCTGTGCAATTTGGAGGCCTAGATTTGAGCCGGATGCGAGGCGCGACGACGATGGCGTATCCGTAGGATACGTCGAGGAGGAGCAACGAACGATGATCGGCCAGACGAGGCAACGGGCCGTGCATCTACCGGGTTGACATCCCGAGTTTACTTAGCATATTGACGGACGCGACTCGTAGACGAGCTCGCAAGGGCTGGTGCACTTGCGAGCTCGTCTATGAGAGTTTTAGGGTGTAACTTCTCAGCGCCCCGCGCCCACTACGTGGGCATCCGGCGGGCACCTGGCGGAGAAGTTGAAAGGTGTCCCGCCAGACTTGTCCCAGTGGGAGGCGGGTCGAGTGTCAGGTGATTTCTGAACCCTGAACCCTGACACCTTTTCCACCCTTGTTGGGTTGCGGGCTTCGCCCACTTTAAGCCCAGGAAGGCTTTCGAGACTTTCCCCTTCGGCGGAGGCTCGTGCCCGAGGAGAAGGCCAACTTCTGGCTCTCCGCGTCGGGTGACGTCGGGCCGGGACTGGGATCGAAGGAGTATGGAAGTACGGGTGCGCTCCCGTTCCGCGGTGCAGGGAGGACAAACCATGATGCTGGCTCTGAAGATCGTGGTGGCGATTATTGTTTTTTTCGTCCTCGTCCTGTTGATCGGTCTACTCCTCTTGCGGCATTTCATCAGGAAATTCCTTGGGGCGCTGGCCACTGCCAACGTGCCGGACCGTATCCACCTCGTCCGCCAGGATTCGCTGGGATGGGAGAATCGAGAAACGGTGGACCAGTCCGTTCAGGCCCTTTTCCAACTGGGATTCCAGGATGCCGGGGGTTACACCGTTCAGGAGATGCCGGGGCTGAAGCTCCAGGGGTTCGCCAATGTCTCTGAGGCGCTCTACGGCGTCGTCTACGAGCAAGCGCCCCTGGGGGTATGGGTGGATGTGGTGACCGGCTACGAGGACGGAGGCAGCCTGACGTGCTCGAACGCGCCGCGGGGGCACGAGCTGGACCACCGGCCGGGCCATGACAAGATTTACGGACAGGACATGGATGCCCATGGCCTCTACCAGCGGATGGTGTCCGAACGGCTTCAGAAAGCCGTGAAGCCGGCGAATGCGTCCCAGTTTGCCATCGATTTCGAGCGGGGATACGCGGAAGAAATGGAGTGGCGCAAACAGCGCGGCGTCACGCCGGACGAGGTGGCCCGCGTGGCCCAGAGCGGGCAGGAAAGCTCGGAAGGCCAGAAATGATTTCGCAGGCTCGGCTTACGCCTCGGTGCGAAATCAGATTTTGTCATCCATGGCAAGAAGCCGAAATTCGGGCCGAATCGTGACGACGCGGGCCGGGGTCCGCGGCGGTTAGCGCCACTGCGCGTAGAGTCTCCGGCATGGCATGGCCCATCGCGCCCGCATATAATTTTTTCGTCCGGGGACAAGGGCATGGCCGCCGTTTCTCCTCCCGACGGGATGAGCAATCCGGGCCAGCGTAGCCGGAGCTCATCCTCTTTTTGGACACGACGGATATACTCCATGCTTTCCCTGATGAGATGGAGGTTGCCATGACGACCGCCGACGGTATCGATGCCAAGAGCCTGCTTCAGACCGGTGGCCTGACCTATGACGACTTCATCATTCTTCCCGGCCACATTGATTTCAACGTCAGCGAGGTCAGCCTGGAGACGTCGTTCAGCCGTCACATCCGGCTCAAGCTGCCGGTGGTCAGCTCGCCGATGGACACGGTGACGGAATCGAAGATGGCGATCACCATGGCCCTCCTGGGCGGCCTCGGGATCATCCACAACAACAACACGATCGAGGAACAGGTCCGTGAGGTTCGGCGGGCGAAGCGATTCGAGAACGGCTTCATCACCGAGCCGGTCGTGCTGGGGCCGGACGCGACGATTGCGGACGTCCTGCGCATCAAGAGGGAACATGGATTTGCCGGCATTCCGATCACCCGGGACGGGACGCTGGGGACGCCGCTGATCGGAATCGTGACGAACCGGGACGTCGATTTTGAGAAGGACGCCTCGAGGAAGGTGGCCGAGGTGATGACGCCGCGGGAGAGGCTGGTCACGGCGCGGCTGGGGATCACGCTGGCCGAGGCGAACGAGATTCTCAAGCGTTCCAAGAAAGGCAAGCTTCCCATTGTGGATGACGAGTTCCGCCTCGTCTATCTCATGAGCCGGTCCGACCTTCGCACGAACGAGGACTATCCCCATGCTTCGAAAAGCGGGGGAAAGCAGCTTCTGGTCGGCGCGGCGATCTCCACGCACGCGGAGGACAAGGATCGGCTGGCGGCGCTCGTGGCCGCGGGCCTGGACGTCGTGGTCATTGATTCGGCCCAGGGGGACTCGGTTTTTCAGATCAAGATGATCGAATACATCAAGAGCGAGTATCCGGACCTGGAAGTGGTGGGAGGTAACGTGGTGACGGCTCGGCAATGCGAGCCTCTCATCCGCGCCGGCGTAGACGCTCTCCGCATCGGCATGGGGCCCGGCTCGATTTGCATCACCCAGGAAACCATGGCCGTGGGAAGGTCGCAGGCGACGGCCGTCTATTACACGGCCGCCTATTGCCAGGAGTACGGCGTTCCCGTCATTGCGGACGGGGGCATCCGGACGAGCGGCCACATGGCGAAGGCCCTGGCGCTCGGCGCCCATTCGGTCATGGCCGGCATGCTGCTGGCCGGGACGAGCGAGGCGCCGGGCGAGTACTACTACGAAGGCGGAGTGCGGCTCAAGCGTTACCGCGGCATGGCGTCCCTCGAGGCCATGGAAAAGGGCGGCGGCAAGCGCTACTTCAGCGAGAAGGACAAGGTCAAGGTCGCCCAAGGCGTGTCCGGGTCCGTCGTGGACAAGGGCACGATCACTCACTATCTGCCCTACCTCATGCAGGGACTCCGGCACTCGTTCCAGGATATGGGTTGCCGCGACATCGATTCTTTGCACCAGGCCCTGGCCTCCGGCGACCTCCGTTTCGAGGCCCGCAGCCCCGCCGCACAGGTCGAAGGCGGCGTCCACAGCCTCCACTCCTACCAGGAGCCGAAGTACAGCATGCGGTAGTGAAGCTCTGCCTCGAACTGACCCGTGCCGACAGCGAGACCCCGAACCGAGACAGGAATGAAACATTGAAACTGGAAGACGATCCGCAGCTTTTCGGACAGCTTGTGGTCCGGAACAAGTTGGCCACCCCGGAACAGGTGGAGGAATGCATCGGCATCCAGCGCAAGCTGGAGGAAAAGGGCCAGTTGGACCGGCTCGGGGACATCATGGTGTCCAAGGGCTATCTGACGGACAACCAGCTCCGGCTGGTGTTGCAGGCCCAGCAGCGGATTTCGCCGATCACGGGGCAGCGGATACCCGGCTACGAGATACTGGCGAGGCTTGGGCAGGGCACCCTGGGGACGGTGTACAAGGCCCGTCAGATCAGCATGGACCGCGTGGTGGCGATCAAAGTCCTGGCCCAGCATTACTCTCGAAACGAGGAGTTTGTCCAGCAGTTCATCCAGCAGGCCCGCGCGGCCGCCCAGTTCAGCCACCCGAATATCGTCCGGGCCATCGACGTCGGCAACATCCGCAACCTCTATTACTTCGTCATGGAGTTCGTGGACGGCATCAGTGCGGAGGAGCGTCTCCGGAAGGAGGGCCTTCTGCCGGAACGCGAGGCGCTCGAGATGGCGGCCCAGGTCTGCCGGGCGCTCCACCAGGCCCATAGCCAGGGCATCATCCACCGCAACATCCGGCCCAGCAATATCCTGGTCAACTCGTCGGGCCTGGCAAAGCTCTCCGACCTGGGCCTCGGAATGGTCCAGTCCAACTCCTCCTCGCCGGCCAGCACGGAAATTGGGTCCGGCACCTCGGGCTACATCTCCATCGAACAGGCTCGGGGACAGGTCGTGCTCGATGCCCGGTCCGACATCTATTCCCTGGGCGCGACGCTCTACCACCTGGTCACGGGCCACCATCCGTTCGAGACCGCGCCGGGTCAGTCCAAGAAGGCCGTGCAGACCGCCGAGCCCCTCGTGCCGCCGGAGGAACGGCATCCCAAAGTCCAGCGCTCCACCTCCGCCGTCATCCAGAGAATGATGGCCCGGGACCCCGATCACCGCCACGCGTCCGTCAAAGAGGTCGAGGAAGACCTCCAGTGCATCCTCCAGAACAAGGCGCCGGTCCATACGCCCGTCCCCTTCCGGCCTCCGGCATCCTCTCCGGCCAGGGGAAACACCGATCGGAAGGTTGTCCGGGGCGAATCGGGGGGCTCCACCATCCTTTTCGTTCCCAAACGGGAGTCGCGCCCGGAAACGGCCGCGGCGCCGAAAACTCAGAAAACACCCCTTCCCGCCGGCTTGACCTTCATCACCGGAAACGACAAGCCTAGAAAGGTGCAACTGGCCCAGCCGGTGACCGTGGTCGGCCGGCTGCCCGAGTGCGACATCCAGGTTGCGGAAAGCTGGTTCTCCCGCAAACATTTCGTGATCTATGCACGCGACGGACGCTTCGAGATCGAGGACCTCCACAGCACGAACGGGACGAAGGTCAACGGCAAGGAAATCTCGAAAAGCATGCTCCAGTTCGGCGACCAGATCACCGTTTATAGCACGCTGATCCTGTTCGAACGCATGAGCGGGCAACAGGGTGTCGAGCCGCCGGCGTAGAATTCGAGAGGTTGACGACAACACCTCGGAATGCGGATATCATGCTGGCCGCGGCGGGTAGCGCGAAGGCCCCCACTACAGCGTCTCCCCGCTTCGGGGTCCCTTCCCGGTTTCGCAAGATGCTCATGCCCACCTCGCCCGGGTCTCCGATGCGTTTTCCCTGGCCGCCGGCCTGGACGCTGCCGGCTGCCGTCCTGGCGGCGGCCTGCCTGGCCGTGTCCTGGCCTGCGTCCCCGGCCAGGGGCGAAATGGAAAGCGGCGGGTTCGATGAGCTGGTCGACGTGGACGCGGAATCGATGAAGTTCCGTTTCCGCACGCGGTTCGACCGCGCCTATGACGCGGATGCTTCCACTCGTGTCCTGGTGGCCCGCAAGGTCTCCGTCCCGCCCGTCCTCGATGGCATCATGGAGGACGAATGCTGGAAAGGAGAGGGCCCCCAGTCGGAATGGAAACACCGCACGCACAGCGCCTGGGTGCAGATCGTCACCACCAACGTCACGCCGAAGCAGACCGTTCTTTATGCCTGCTATGACGATCGGAATCTCTACTTCGCCTACGCGGCGGAGGAGCCCGAGCCGAAATCCGTACTCTTCATCGAGAAGCGTTCGCCGGGCGACGAGCACGGCTATGAGGCCTACAACGGCGATTGCGGCGAGCTGTTCATCGAGACCGATGGCCTGGGCGGAGACGGGCACGGCTGGCAGTTCATCTTCAACATCTACAACCCCATGTTCTATGACGGGACGAATCCCTACACGGGCGAAGGAACAACCTGGCGCTCCGGCGCCCGCTGCAAGGGCGCCATGGGCCCCAAGTGCTGGATCGTCGAGATCGCCGCGCCCTTCGAGGGCTTTCGCTTCGGCACCTACGCCTACCAGGGCCCCCCAAAACGCGGTGAACGCTGGGGCCTTCGCGTCGTCCGAGACGGACGGCCGCCCCCCACGGGCGAGGACCGCATCCTGTCCACGTGGACCTACAACCCCGTCGAGTCCTGGCACAACCCCTGGCCCACGGGTACGCTCATCTTCGATGACCCGAACCTGCTGCGGAACGGGCGGCTCAACGAGGACCTGGACAACGACGGGAAACTCGACCATTGGTCGCTGAAGAAGTCGCGGGACACGCTGGCGGCGGACCTGGCCTTTGACCGAGAGGCCGGATTCGGCGCCGTCACCTTGAAGCCCGCTGAGGCGGATGACCTGTTCCAGGTCTCCCAGACTGTGGGGGTGCGCCCGAACAAGTTCTACCGGCTGACGGGCAAGCTCCGGATCGAAAAAGGACTCGGCAAGGTCACGGTCGGCTTCGACCAGCCGGCCCGGAGCGCCGAGGTGGTCCAGCCCGGCGAATGGCAGGACGTGGACCTCGAGATGTACGCCTCGGCCGCCCAGCAGGAGGTCAGCGTTTATCTTCTCGTCCAGGGCGGCGTCGAAAGGCTGGCCCTCGACCACCTGACGCTCGTTCAGGAGCCCTTCGGCATCGAAAAGGGCGTCTACTGCCTTACCGGAAACAGCTTCCGGCCCGAGCTGAATGTCCGGGCGACCTGGAACGTGCAGGGCCGTTACACCTACCGCGAGCCGGGCACGGCGGAGTTCAAGCCTCCGTACCGCAAGCAGTGGACTCCGCTGGTGGCGAACGGCTACGACGATGAGGGCGCGGCCTCCGCCGCGGACGGCTGGATCGCGTTCGAGAAGGGCAGTCTGACCCGCGGCGGGCACAACATTGTGCAGTGGCCCTGGCCGCCGACGCACCTGCTCAGCCCGACGTATCCCCAGGGCCACGAGTTGATTTTTGACCTCGGCCGCGACTTCTTCGTCACCGGCATCGATTCCCTGTTCGCCATGTCCATCCGCCAGATGCAGGTCTACGTGAAGCCGGAGAAGGCGGAGGACTTCGTGCTCGTGGACAAGCTGAATGGGGCCGGCGTGCTCGATCCGCCTGGCGAGGCGCTGTACTACCGCGCCCGCGGCCTCAACTCCGTCGCCCGCACCATCAAGCTTCACTGGTACGAGGCGACTTACCAGGGCGGCGCCCAGTTCTTCTGCCAGCTCTGGGGCACGGAAAAGGGCAGCCATGGCGACCTCGAGATCACCCGATTCCGCTGGAAGAAAGGCATCACCGTCGAGAAACCCCCCGTCCCCGCCTTCTACCGCATCCGCGAGCCGTTCATCGTCCCCCAGCCGCAGGAGGTCCAATGGACGGACCCGGCTTACGTTCTCAATCCTTCCACTCGGATCGTCTGCGCCGAGGAAGGCCTCACTCCAGGCATCGGCCAGGATTTTTCCGACGACACCTTCGAGATGCACCAGGTGCGCCTGCCCGTCACGCTCCTCTCCACCGAGCTGCAGGCGAACCCCGCGCTGAAGGACTGCATCGTCATCGGCGACGTGGCCTCTTCGTCGCGGATCGAGTCGCTGGCCCGCGAGGCCGGGCTGGACGTCACCGCGGACCGCCCGGGCCCCCAGGGCTACGTCCTGAGCGTCGATGCCGATCGCGTGCTCATCATCGGGTCCGGCGACGACCAGAGCGGCGCCTTCTACGGCGTCACCAGCGTCATGCAAATCCTCGGGCGCGATGCTGCCGGCCGGCGCCGAATCCCTGGATGCCGAATCCGCGATTGGCCCCAGGCCCTCCGGCGCGACACGATGTTCCATTTCCAGGAAGGCATCCGGCTCTCGGAGGAATATGAAACCCTTCTCAAGCTGTATTCTCTGATCCGCATCAACGCCACCACCGGCGAGCTGGGCCTGAACCCCTACAGCCCCGAACAGATGAAGGTTTACCACCGACTCCGTGACTTCGCGCGTCGGCACTTCATCACCCAGGGCTTCCTCGGCTCCGCCTCCCGCAGCGCCGGCCAGTTCCTCAGCACGGAGATGGGCGATGACGAGGACGCGGCCTATTTGCAGGAGAAGACGGACTGCAGCCGACTCAACATCTGCCCCTCCTCCAGCCACGGCTACTACGCACTCCGCAACGCGCTCCAGGGGGCCGTCTCCGAATCCGTCAGCGAGGCCGAGGTCTCCATGCTCAACATCGACGAGATGGGCCACATCAAGGACGGGTCGAGGTGGAACGCGGACCGGCGCTGCCAGCGCCGAAACCTCGAGGGCTGGCGGCTCTTCTACGAGTACATCTGCCGGTACTACGACCTCTGCCGCAGGCAAGGCGTGAAAGTGGAGGCCATCGATACCATGCTGACGCGGGACGCCGGGAACGAGCGCTTCCACAACATGGGGTACGCCTATCCCTACATCCCACACGACATGATCATGGGTTCCTGGAAAGGATCGATTGGCGTGCCGGAGTCCAATCCGGAATATGCAGTCGACCACTTCGAGCGCGTGATCACCTGGAACACCTGGGGCTTCAACGGGAACTACGGCGACCCGTACGGCGGCCCGAGCCCGAACTTTCGCCAGACCACCCCGAGGCGTATCTGGGGTACCCGCAGTTCCTGGTGGGGCCGCAGCTCCAACGAGGGCCATGTCATCGGCCTCCTCGCCAAGATCGTCGGCGGCCAGTGCATGGCCGGCAGCCTCCAGCTCGCCGTCGAGTCCGAGTACCTCTGGAGTCCCGCGCGGCCCATGCCCAACACCTTCGAGTTCGTCAATCGACTCGTCAACCTCACCGTGCGCCTCAATGAACGGTACTTCCGCAGGCCCTTCCCAAGCTGGGAGGAGGACCGCCAGCCCCGGTGGCTGCTCGTCGATCTCCAGGGCGTCGCCAACTGGAGTCCCATCGATGATCTGCCCGCGGATAACCAGGGCTGGCTCGATTGGGGCAGCAATTACGACCTGCGCCTCATGCCCCGCGGCGACGTCCGCCTCGAGGAAGTTCCTTTTCGCTTGCCGGACCCGAGGGGCAACGGGGGCCGGTCCATCGTCTTCCTGGCCAACTACCCGGCCGACGCCAAGCTCGCACCGGCCCTGCCGTCCCGATGCCCCGATATCCCCATCGGCCGAAAAGTGGCCAGCCTCTGCTTCCTCAAGATGCGGGTCGGCGGCGGCATCCCGCCTTCCACCGTCGCCAACTACGAGGACGGCCGGCGGCTGACTTTCAATCTCGACGTGCGCGACCTCGAGGTCGCCGGCACCTATACGTGGGACCGCCCCCACCATTACGAGGACATGCCCCATTACGGCAAGTCCATCGGCCTCCCCAACCCGCTCGCCACTCACATCGACTTCCTCAGCCGGCCCGGTTGGCTCGGCTACACCGCTTCCGGTGACGAGTGCTCCGCCCGCATCCATGAATGGGTCAATCCCTACCCCGAGCTGGCTATCCAGTCCATCTCCCTCTTCTATCCGTCCTGCCAGAATTCCGAGGAGCGCACCGCCCTCCTGGCGATCACGGGCATCGAGGCCGAGGAACGCGACGTCGCCCGCTGGGCGGGCCGGGAACGTCCGCCCCTGCGGCCGCCCCAGCCCCCCGTCTCCCTCGAAGGCCTGAAACCCCTGATCGCGGGCGGCCGCGTCGAGGTCCTCGAAATCCAGGGCGCCAGAAAGCTCGGACACCGCGCGACCAACCGCTACCTGGACGCCCAGGGCCAGCCAACTTTCACCGTCGAGGGCGCCGACGAAGGGGGCCGCCTCTTCGCCGATGACGCCCGCTCCTGCCTCCTCCGCGGCGTCTCCAGCGGCAAGACCCAGTGGAGCGTTACCGTCCAGTTCGCCCAGCCAGCCACCGTCGAGGCCATCGCCCTTCGCGGCCGCTTCATGACTTACAAGTATGGTGGAAACGTCGCCGCCGGCAGCTTCAATCTCGCCCGCGCGGATTACCGCCTCCACGCGCACCTGCCCGATGGAAGCTGGCGTCCAGTCGGCGAGTGCCTCGCAGCCTGCGGCGAGGATGATACGTGCCTCCTCCCCGTCCCTTCCCTCACCATCAATCAGGTTCGCATCGACGTCGACGTTGCCCGTTACTCGACGGATTACTACGGAGACGCGAATTGTCCCGGTGTCAGCTTTTTCCAGGCCTACACACGTTAGATTTCGGGAAAGCCGGTGCGGCCGCACTGGCTTTCCCGAAATCTATAGGGAAATCCCTCCTGGGCTTGTCACCCATGGAAGGCGTCTCCGCATCTGACCCGCATTGAAAGGTGCGGCAGGATTTTCGGCGCGGCCCCCATCGGGGCCGCCGCACTCGAAGAACTCAGGATTCCTTGCATGTCGAACCACCGAGAGGCCGTCACCCGGTTCGTTGCCGCCGCCGGTGCGCGGATGGAGATCGCCCGCCAGACGGAAAGCTTGTGCCGGGGTTTGCTCCAAGGCGCGTTGCTGGGCCTCCTCTATCTCGCCGCCGCCCGCGTTGCCGGCGTCCCGCGCTTCCCCTGGAGCTTCCTGGCCGCAGCTTTCCCCGCCGCGGCCGCCATCCTCGCGGTCGGCCGGAGCGTCCGCACACGACTCGCCGAGTCCGGAGCAGCCCAGCTCGCCGACCAGAGGTTGCACATGAGGGATCAGCTCTCCGGGGCTTACCACTTCATTACGGCCCGGCGAGGCGGGCCCCTCGTGGAACTCGTCATCCGGCAGGCGGCGGGCCGCATTGGCCGGGCCGGGGCCCTCGAGCAGGCTGCGCCGCTGCGCCTGCCTCGGCCGCTGGGCCTTTTCCTCCTGGCCGCACTCGCCGGAGTCGCCCTCCACCTCTGGCTGTTCCCGCCGCCCGAGCGCACGCGGCTCTCCGAGGCGACGCGCCGCGAGCTGCTCCAGGGCCGCGAGTCCTTCGATGGCCTTCTGGCCCTCGAATCCGAGCTCGTCGAGGAGGAGCAGAAGAAGGAATTCGAGCGTATCCGCAAGCTCATCGAGGAGTTGAACCTGATGAGCGAGGACGCCACGAAGGAAGAGATTCTCGCACGCCTCTCGCGGGAGATTTCCGACCTCGACGCCAAGGCTGGGAAGGACGACGCCATGTCACGCGCCCTCGAGGAACTGAAAAAATATCGTGAACGCGTAGCCCTCGGAGACCTCATGGACGAGGTGCAGAAGGAATTGGACAAGGGCGCAGAGGAGCTGGCCGCCCTCGATGAAGGCGGCCGCAAGGTCCAGGCCGAGGCCATCCAGACCCTCTCGCTGGTGGACCGTGAGGCGCTGGCGGAAAAGCGGGCCAAGCAGGAGGCGCTCGCCAAGGAGCTCAAGACCGTGGCCAAAACCCAGCGGGAAAAGGAGGAGGCCGGCGTCAAAACTTGGGACCTGGCCGAGAAGAAGCCGAAGGCCGGAGAGGGCGCCCGGAAGGAGCTCAAGAGCGGACCCCTCACCTACGACGCCCTTCGCGAGGCGGTCGAGAACCGCGACATCCGCGCCATGATCCTCGATGCCGCCGCCGATCGATCGAGGGCCTCAGACTCCTACCATGAGGTCTACCAGAATTATCAGCGCATCTTCGAGTCGGTCCTCTACCAGCAACGCGTCCCCAGCGGACAGGAAATGTATGCGCGCCGATACTTCAGGATCATCCGGCCGGAGGCCCCGACAGCTCTCAAGAAATGAGACTGGAAGATTGTAGCCCTTGCCGTAACTCTTCGGACAATCAGGCCTAAATGTCTCCTGATTCACGACTTGACTGACTTTTCACATGACTATTTATAAACAAAAGAGTTACAGTCTTGCTCGCCCAGTCATTGCTCTGAACTCCTGATTCATAAGTATTTAATTAATAATAACTTAAGATTTGATCGGGCAGGATTCAGTCAACTTGAGCTGATTGTACACCCACACCTCTCCACTCTGCCACACCCAGATGCCCATGCCCCCACACTCCCTAAACTGATCGATCGTGAACCATCTCCACTTCTTAGAACCTACCGCCCTCGCCTCGCTAGGCCTGCTGGCCGCCGTCATCGTCCTCTACGTCCTGCGGATGCCGCGGACCCGGCTGGCTCTCGCTTCCCTGTCCTTCCTGCGGCCGCTTCAACTCGATGCCCGACGCCAGAGCCGCCGGTTGCGCACCTTTCTCTCCATGCTGCTCCAGCTCCTCATTCTCGCACTCCTCGCCCTTTCTGCCGCTCGACCCCTGCTCTCTTCCGGCCAGCTCCTCGAGCGCCGCATCCTCCTCGTGCTCGACGTTTCGGCCAGCATGGGGACCCGCGACGGCAAGGATGGCCTCACCCGCTTCGAGGAGGCCAGGACCAGGGCGCGGGACATCGTTCGCCGCATGGAACACGGCGACCACATGCTCATCCTCACGGCGGACCGCGAGGCCCGGATCGTCCAGCAGTTCGAAAAGGACCGGCGAACACTTTACCGGACCCTCGATGCCCTGCAGCCCGGATTCCAGTCCACCGACCTCTCTCAGGCGTTCGACCTCGTCCGCGAAGTCATCCGGCCCCTGGCCGAGCCGGAGGTCTATCTCCTCTCGGACGGAGCATGCCGGATCGACGCGGACCGATACCGGGACGTGCTGGCCCGGACGCGCTTCCTGCCCGTGGGCCAGGCCAGCCGCAACATCGGGTTCGTCAGCTTTTCGGCCCGGCGCAACATGGACTCGGAACGAGACTTCTCCTCCCTGATTTCCCTCCTGAACACCTGGGACGAACCGGTCCGTGTCGCTCTCAAGCTCACCATAGGAGCGAAGACCGTCGACGTTCGGGAGCTGTCGCTGCCGCCGCAGCAGACCTTTACGGAAATGTACGAGAAGACGCTGCTGGTCGGAGGGGGATTTCAGGCCGAGGTGACCCTCTTGGAGGCGGCCCGGAGGGACTTTTTTGCGGCCGACCAGGTGGCCTACGAGTGGATACCCAAGTCCGAACGCGTCAAGGTGCTGGTCGTGGCTGAGTCCGACGAGTTGGGCAGCTATCTGGACGCGGCCATGAGCGCTCATATTGGTGTCCAGGGATACCGCATCACACCGCAGCAATACAGCACTCGCTACGACGTCGAGGCCATGGTCTTTTATAACTGGATTCCGCCGGAATTGCCCCCCTGCCATCTCGTCTTTGTCAACAGCCGCGGCCGCAATCCCGCCGCCGAAATCGCCTCTGCCGCCGTCCTCCGGCCCGTCATGCGGTCCTGGGACAGGACCCACCCTCTGATGAATTACATCGGCCTCGAGAATCTCCTCGTCGCCCAGGCCCTCCAGGTCAAGGAGCTTGGCGGCATGGAGACCGTTGCCCGGACGGTCCAGACCCCCCTCATCCTCGCCGGACGGCGGGGGGCCCAAAAGATCGTCTTCGTTGGATTCGACCCGAAACAGTCCGATTTCCCCTTCCGCCTCGCTTTCCCGGTCCTGCTCTCCAACTCGCTCCTGTGGTTCACGCAAGAGGATGCGGCTACCCAGCGGACCCAGTTCCGGCCCGGCGAGGTGGTCGACCTCCGCATGCCGGCCAGCGTGACCGATCCGCCAGCCGACCTGAGCGTCTTCGATCCCTTGCAGAATGAGTCCCGGGTGAAAGTCGTCGCCGGTTTCGCACCATACACCCAGGCCAGCCTTTGTGGGGTCTACACCTATGGTATCGGGGGCCGGGACTATGGCTTCGCCGTCAACCTGGCCGACGCCGAGGAGTCGGATATCCGCCCCAGGCCCGAGTTCCTCCAGGCGCTCGCGTCCGATGCCAAGGCGGCGGAGACCCAGGCCCCCGTCCTCGAGCGCGAGTTGTGGTTTCTCCTCAACTGGATCGGCCTCGTCCTGCTCTGCGCCGAGGCCTATCTCTACCATCAGAGGATTCTGTTCTAATGCATGGTTCTTTCTTCCTTGTGGTTTTTTTCTTTCTTCCCTTAACCCTTAACCCTTCTTCCCTTGCTCCACGTCTATAACCCGTTCGCCTTCTTCCTCCTTCTGCTGATTCCGCTGCTGATCGCCATCGGTTTGCGGACCTATGATCGCGCCTCGGGGCTTCGGAGGGGCGTGATGATCGCCGCGCGTTCCCTCGTGGCTCTCGCCCTGGTCGCGGACCTTCTCACGCTGCAGGTGTGGTGGACGGACACGAAACAGGACCTGTGCGTCTATTACCTGGTCGACCTTTCCACCTCGATGCAGCCTCACCGGCGCGAGGCGGCCCGTGCCGTCCGTGAAAGCCTCGAGGCCAGGGACTCCCGAACCTGGGCCGGCGTCATCGCCTTCGACGCGAGGCCCCGCGTCCTCGTGCCGGCCGGCCCAACGCCCGACGTACGCCTCATCGCTGAGGCCATCGAAGGCCAGGACCCCGGCCTCGCGCGGTCCGCGGCCGCCGAGGAGCAGGAAACCAACCTGGCGGCCGCCATCCGCCTCGCTCTGAGCTCCTTCCCGGGCGACCGCGCTCGGCGCATCTGCCTCGTCTCCGACGCCAACGAGACCGAGGGCAATGCCGTCCAGCAGGCCTGGCTCGCCGGTCAGGCCGGGGTGGATATCGTCGCGCTGGACCTGCAACTCCGGGCCAAGCCGGACGTCGCCGTGGACCGGATTTCCCTGCCGGAGACCGTTCATCTCAATCAGGCCTTTCCCGTCACGGTGTCCCTGACCAGCTCCTTCCCCGCCGGAGGGCCCGACACGGATAGCCGGGCCGCCCTCCGCCTCTACCGCAATCACGTGCTCGTGTCCTCCCGCGACGTGGAACTGCGCCCCGGTGGCCAGACCGCCGAGTTCCGGCAGCGGTTGGACCGAGGCGGCCGTTTCGTTTACGAGGCGCGGCTGACGACGGAGCGCCCGCAGAATCCGGAAAACGACCGCGTGGTGGCCTACCTGGAGCTGCGCGACGTGCCTCGCCTCCTGATCGTGGCGGACGAGGCGGAGGAGCAGCGCCATCTGCGCGCCGCCTTCGAGGGCGCCCGAGTCCATCTTGACGTCCGGCCGGCCCGAGGCCTGCCCCAGACCATGCTGGACCTGCAGGACTTCGCCGCCGTCCTCATCGGCAACCTCCCCGCTTCCGCCATGTCCTCCAACCAGATGAAGCTTCTTCACGATTACGTCCGCGAGTTCGGCGGGTCCGTCGTCATGGCCGGAGGCGACCAGGCCCTCGCCGCCGGCGGGTACGCGGGCACCCTCGTTGAGGACCTCCTCCCCGCTCTTTGCTCCTTCGGCGAGAAGGAAACACCCACCTCCGCCCTCGTCATGGTCGCCGATACCTCCGTCTCCGTGCGCATCCACCCCGAAGACTTCCAGGGCGAGAAGACCGCCTTCACCAGCCAACTCTACGGCCAGGCCGTCCAGGTCCTGTCGGACCGCGACCGTCTCGGCCTCATCGGCATGGCCAGCGAATTGACCTCCGCCCGGTGGTTTCTGACCCTCCAGCAGGTGGTGGACCGGCCCCGACTGCTGCAGGCCTCCATCCCGTTCGACGATCGCTCCAATCTCTACCGGCCGCTTCAAGCGGCCTACGAGGCGCTGGCCAAGGTCCATGCCACGAACAAGGGCATCCTGATCGTCACCGACGGCTACGTGGAGCCGGGCTATGACTACGCACAACTGGCGATGCAGCTCGCCTCGGGCGAAGTCTCCGTGAGTTGCGTCGCCGTCGGGCGCGAGGCCAACCACGAGCTGCTGCGGGAGATCGCCCGATGGGGCAACGGGCGGTACTATCCTGCCGAGGACGTGCAGGAGGCCGCGAGGGTCCTGGAACGCGAAATCCAGGAGTTCGCACGGGCCGTCGTGATCGAACGGCCCATCGAGGTCCTCGCCATCCGGCCCGGCGAGGTGCTCAACGGCGTGGATATCGATCTCAGCCCCACGCTCTTCGGCTACGTGCGCGTCAAGCCCAAGCTCGCCTCGGAAACCCTTCTCGTCACCCAGAAGTCCAAGGACCCGATCCTGGTGACTTGGAAGTACGGGGCAGGCCGTTCGGCCATCTTCACCTCCGACGTCCGCGGCAAGTGGAGTCAGCTCTGGGTCTCCGATTGGGCCGACCAGTTCGCCCGGCTGTGGCAGAACCTGGTCGAATGGTGCACCCGGGCCGAGCCGGGCATCGATTACGCGCCTCGCATCCAGGTCCGGGGCTGGGAGCTTCACTGCCAGGTCGATGCCCTCGATGCCCGCAACAAGTTCGTGAACAACCAGCCGCCGCGGGCCGGCCTCTACCCCCTCGGCGAGAAGGGACAGGTCTTCAGCGAGGCCAGCCGCATCGAGACGCCCATGATCCAGACGGGCCCCGGACGTTACGAGGCCAGGCCGAAGGTTAATCGCAGCGGAGTCTACCTGTTCAAGGCGGCCCGGCCCGACGGCACGGCCGCCGCCACCACGGGCGCCGTCGTCTCCGTCAGCCGGGAGCTGGCCTCCCTTCTCCCCAATCTCGCCCTCCGCGACCAGCTCTGCGAGATCACCGGCGGGAAGGTCGCCCGAAGCGCCCGCGACGTCTTCAAGCTGGAAGGCGCGGCCAAGAAAAGACCCCACGACCTCGGATGCGCCTTCCTCCTCGCCGCCTGCTTCCTCTTTCTCCTGGACGTGCTGGCGCGCCGGTGGCCCGCGGTCACCGAATTCCTCAGCCGCCGGCCAGTCCCATGAATCCTTGTTCCTGAACCTTTCTCTATGAACCTTTTTCCGCCCCTTCTTCTGCTGGCCGGGCTGCACGGGCTCCTCACGGGCGCTGCGCTGGCCGAAGGCGTCAGTCTCCGGCTCTCCGAGGAGCGCCAGAAGATCGTCGACCAGTACATGGACATTCTTCTCGCGGACGCTCGGAACGACTTCGCCTTCCGCCAGGTGTACGGGGCGTTCAAGTCGGAGAACAAGGAGTACCTTCTCGTCAACTTCTTCCAGAACGCCATCCGGCTCGAGCCGGGCCGGGCAAGCCTGCATCTCATTCTTGGCCAGCTTTACGCCTCTTTCCGCGATCTCTACCAGGCGGGTGTGAAGTTCCAGGAAGCGGCGAAGCTGGACCCCAAGGACTTCTATGCGCGCTACCTTCTGGCGGGCGTCTACCACAAGCAGAAAAAATATGACGCGGCCGCGTCGGAGTTCCGCGTCGCCTCCGCACTCGCAGGCGATATGGACGACCGCGTCCGCAGTCTCTTCGGGCTCGCCCAGGTCTACGCCGCCCTGTCGGATGGGGAAGAGGCCCGGAAGACCTGGGAGGAGGTCGCTGAGCTGCGGCCTTTCGACACGGCCACGTTGCGCCAGCTCGCGGACGCCGCGAGGGTCTTTCAACGCTGGGACCTCGCGGAGCGCTGGCTCGGGAAGCTCCTCGAGCTCGTGACAGAGGACCCCGAGGCCACCTGTTCCGCCCTGATCGATCTGGCGGAGGTGGCGCGGCAGCAGAAACGCTTCGACGCGGCCGTCGAACGCTATCGGAAGGCCAGGTCGTTCCTCTCGGAATCCCATTGGCTGAGCGCGGAAATCCACGCTCGAATTCGCCAGTGCTTTGCGGAGCAGGGCCGCGGGGCCAGTCTGGACCAGGAGCTCGAGGCCCGCATCCAGCGCAACGGGCGCGACCTCGACGCCCTCCTCGAGCGCGCCGAGCTGCTGGCCGCCGAGGGCCGGCCCGGCCCCGCCGCCGAATGCCTGCAGGCCGCCTCCGCGGCCAGTCCCAGGGACGTCCAGATTCTCGAGAAGCTCCGGGCCGCCCGCGTCCAAGTCCCCGATGACGCCGGCGTCGAGGATGCCACGCGCAGGCTTCTCGCCCTCAGCCCGCAAAATGTCCACTACAAGCTCCAGGACGCCGAATACCACGTCCAGCGAGGACACCGGGACCGCGCCCGGGCCATCTGGGACGATATCCTCCGCGAGGACCCCCGCCAGCCCGCTCGTTACGCCTCCGTCGCCCGCGCCATGAAGCGCGCCGGCGAGCTCGACACCGCTGAGGAAACCTACCGCCGCCTCGTCGAGGTCGATCCGGAAACCGAAATGCACCGGATCGAGCTCGCTGAGCTGTGCCTCCGCCGGGCCGCGGAGTCGCCCGCCGCCGGGGCGGACCCGGGCACGGGGGGCCCCGCCGAGCCCTACTTCCTCAAGGCCCGGGACATGCTCCTCGGCGCCTCCCAGCGCGGGAAGCTCACCCTCGCCGAAACCCAGTACGCCGGACTCCTCCTCCTCGAGCACCGCCGGCTCGAAGAGGCCCGGCAGGTCCTCGAAACGGGCCGCCAGCGCTTCACCTCCGACATGGCCCTGGCGCACATGCTCGGTGAAACCTGCCTCCGGCTCGGCGCGGCCCGGGACGCCGCCAGTCCGGATAAGAACGCCCTGTTCGACGAGGCGCTCCGCCAGGAGCTTGAAGCGTTCGACCTCGCCCCTCATCCCGCCGTCCAGCGGGAAATGAACGCCGAGTTGATGAGCCTCTGCCTCGGCTACGGCATTTGGACGGCCGGCGACGGCAAGACCTACCGCGGCGGTCCCCAGGGCCTTACCAGCCTGCTCGGAAAACACGTCCGTGATTACTTCGCACGGCCGAAGGACCCGATGCCCGCTTGGTGCATCGGCGACATCCAGCAGCAGGGGCCGGCATCCTACTTCAGCTTCGCCAACATCCCCAATGGATCCCCGAAGGGCTTCGGGTTCTACACCGGGGGCGGGCCCCGCACGGACGCGGGACTCTCCTTCTTCAGCGACGCGCTCCAGCGGGACCCGCTCTTCGTGCCCGGCTACCTCAGCAATTCCGTCTCCTACGTCCTGCGCGACTCCTTCGAGCAGGCCGTCGTCGAGCTGCGCAAGGCCGCGGTGATCGATCCGGTGAACAAGTGGAAGTACTTCCTGCAGATCGGGGACCTCTTTGCCAACGAGGGGCAGTTGGAGGAGGCGCGGGCGTTCTGGAACCGCGTCGCCGAGCGCGTCTTCACCGACGCCACGCTGTTCTATCAACTCGGCACCCGATATTTCCGCGCCGGCCAGACGGCCGAGGCCGTCGCCATGCTCCAGAAAGCCATCGAGACCAACCCGAACCTCCACTCCTATCACATGACCCTGGGCAACATGTACGACTACCTGGGAGACTATCCCCGGGCCGTCGCCTCCTACCGCCGCGCCCTCGAGCTGGCCACCCAGAGCATGCTCCTGCCCGTCCGGCAGCGCCTGAGCGAGATTCAGCGCTCCTGGGCCTACGAGCTGTTCGACGGCGGCGAACACGAGAAAGCCCTTCAGCAGTTCCGGGACATCCGCGAGTTCCAGGAAAAGCTCGAAGCCTATTACCGGGCCGAGAAGGATGAACGCGCGGCCGCACGCCTCTCCCTCGAAGCCGCCGACGTCCAGGTCCAGATCGCCCGCTGCCTCGAGGCCCTCGGCCAGCCAGCGGAAGCCCGGCCTCTCTACGACCGCGTGGCACAGGAACTTCCCGCTGCCCCCATCCGCATCGCTCGAAACCGGACCCTCAGCCTCCGCTACTTCCTCCGGCTGCAAGGCCAGTCCGCCCGGCTGGGGCCCGATTGCATGGGACCCGCAGGCGAAGTCGCCCCCAGGCCATTCACCCTCCGCCTGGTGCACCAGTCCCGGCTCTACGACGTCGCTCGAGAACATTCCCTCACGCCCGCCGGAGTCCTCTACTCCGGACTCGCCCGCTGGGTCGAGGTGGACCCCCTTTCCGGCCGCGTCCTGCGCGAGATGCCCGCCGGGAAGGCCATCCGATCCCGCGGGGGCCTCGAGGTCCAGGTCCGACGAGGCGACGCGGGCGACCAGATCCAACTCCGCCGAGGCGATGCCTCCGTCGAAGCGGCTTCCCTCGGCCCCCTCCACGTCCGCATGTCGGACCTCCAGATCACCCCCGGCCGGGTTCTCTTCGTGGCCTCGGGCGGGACCGCCACACGGATTCTCGCCGTGGACGCGGCGACGGGCGCCGCCGCGTGGAATGTCGAGGCCTCACCCCATACCCAGGATATCGCCTGCGGTGAGGATCGCCTCGCCGCCCTCGAGTCCGACGCCAATCAGACCTCCGTCGTCCTCCGAGACGCCGGGACAGGCCAGACCCTCTGGATGCAGAAGCTGGCCCCCGGCGGCATCTGGCATCAACCCGTCATCGCGGCAGGCAAGCTCTTCCTCGCCGAGGACACCGCGTGGGAGCTTCACGCCCTCGACCTCGCCACCGGTGAATCCCTCTATAGCCTGACCTTCGAGGACCTCTTCCCGCGCCCGCCCCTTGTCCACGAGGGCGTCCTCTACCTCCACGTCCGCGGTTTCAAGAGGCGTACGATCGACCTCTACGCTCTCGATCCCGAGACGGGACGGATACTCTGGAAATCGGACCTGAAGGCGATGAGCGCGCACTCGCCCCTCATCTTCCTGGGCCCAGATATCGTGCTGCTGGACCCGGAGACGCGCCGGATTTTCAAGGTCGACCGTGCAACGGGCGTACGTCACGCCGACGCCAGCTACGAGGAGTTCCTCACCGAATCCCAGCATCACTTCCTTCAGTTCCTGCAGCCCTTCGGCGAGCACATCCTCCTCGTCGGCGGCCGAGGCGACATCCACGCCTTGAAGATCGAAAACTGAGGCAGTTTGAATTCCCCAGGCCGCCTCGTTAGCCTATGGAGTTTGGTGAAGTTTCTGGCTCTTTGCGATCTTGCGCGCGTCGGGACCGGGCTCGAATCTCAGGTAATCCATCCACAATTCTGCCCAGAAATCAGACGCAAGGAGTATGTGAAGCAGGAAAAGTCCGCCCAATCCACCGAGCGCTGCTCAGAAGAGGTGGCCGCCGGAAAAGAGAATAAGACGGGCTGGGATAAGCAGGAACAGTTTTGGGGCGATGTGCGAACGCAGACAATTCCGTATCCAATCCAGGTCACCCTTACGAGCGCGGATGGTGGCCTCGCACCCAAGTGCAGCTCCACCCCAGACTCCCAGTGCCAGTAAAATGATGACCACTCCCATGGTAGCCAATTTTTTGTGATCGAAAACTATATATTTTATAATAGAGTTATATATTTTGACTAATCAAAGTAAGGCCAGTTTTGTTTCTCGCTCTTGTAGTCTCCACCCCGCTTTGTGCGCTTGCTCCACCGTGCCCCTGTGCAGAGGAATACCTCATATGCCTGACGCCCTTTCTTATTACCCTATCCTGAATCCCAGCACCTGGGACAGCCACGGCGAGGCCTTTTCGAGAAAACTCTTGCAGTCCAATTTTCCTCTCGTGCCCTGGGTGGCCTATGGAGAGGACCGGGGTGACCGAATCAATTACTTGACGCGGTGGGCGGCAGAGGAGCAGAAGGTCTCTTACGAGCAGATGGATGAGAAGAGCCTCTCGAACCTGGCGCAGCGGCCCGAACAGCCCGAATGGCAGATGAACGAGCCCGCTTTGGGGAAAGCCTCCCACAAGGTCATCCTTCGGGTTGGCGACGACCTCACGGCCAGCAGTATCCTGGACCCCGCGATCCTCCAGAAGGCGCAAGATATGCTCGGTTGCGACATGATCCTCGTCGGCATACCACACCGATTCATGATGCTCGCTTGCGGGGAGGGCGAGGCCATTCTTGTCGCGCCCGTCGTTCACTCCATCTACGAGGAGGCCCGCAGAGAATCCCACGCCCATCTTTCACCCTACCTTTTCTGCGCCCGGGACGGCGAGCTCATCGGGGTCGCCGCGCTGAAGCGCCAACAGGAGACGAAGGGCCCGGGTAAGCATAAGCACGAGAAAGATGAAGACGAGGGCGAGGACGAGGAGAAGGACGAGGACGAGGAGGGGGAAAAGGACGAGGACGAGGACGAGGAGAAGGACGAGGACGAGGAGGGCGAGGAAGGATTCGAGGACGAGGACGAGGAGGGCGAGGAAGGATTCGAGGACGAGGACGAGGAGGGGGAAAAGGACGAGGACGAGGACGAGGAGGTGGTGGTAACCTGGCCAAGGCCTACGCCGTTCCTCATCCAGGATGAGGGCCAGGGCACCCTGGTCCTGTGTCTCTCCTGCGAGAGCTTCCCTGAACTGCTCCGGGCCGCGGAATACGAACTGGAGGCCTACGTGCCCGTGCTCGGCGAGTTGGAGGGATTCGATGGCCCCATCTGCGTCGAGGTCGATGCCCGCTCCCTGCCCGAAGAGGCCCGGTTTCCCCAGCTCTACGAGACTCTGTCCAGCGAGTTCACCAAGGCCGTCCGAGAGGCCGGCGTCACGGCGCCCAACGCTAATCCGGTCACCATCACCTTCCGCCTGTCTTCCTTGGGACCCGACGCGAAGTCGATCCCGTAGGCGCGATGGATTCCGTGGCTTATTGAGGCTCTCGGGTCCTTGATTTACAATGTCGCATAGGGGACGGAGAATTCTGGGAAGAAGGGAAGACCCATGAGGCCCGATGGGACGCATCCGCACTTGCATCCCTTCTGATAGCGTGATTCCAATGGAAAAGACACAGGAAGAGTACGAGAAGCAGATCGCCCAGTTCATCCGGGATTTCGCCACGCTGCGGCAGGAAGTGGCCAAGATGATCGTGGGCTACGAGGACGTGGTCGAGAAGGTCCTCATCTGCCTCTTCGCGGGCGGAAACGTGCTCCTCGAGGGCGTGCCCGGCCTCGGCAAGACCATGCTCGTACGAGTCCTCGCCCAGGCGCTGCATTGCCACTTCCGTCGGGTGCAATTCACGGCCGATCTGATGCCCTCGGACATCCTCGGGACGAACATGATCGTGCAGCAGGGAGGCCGGCGGGAACTGGTCTTTCAGAAGGGGCCGATCTTCACCCACCTCCTCCTGGCGGACGAGATCAACCGCGCCACGCCGAGGACCCAATCGGCCCTGCTCGAGGCCATGGAGGAGCATAGCGTCACCGTGGGGGCGCAGACCCACACGCTCGAGGAGCCCTTCTTCGTCCTGGCCACGCAAAATCCCATCGAGCAGGCTGGGACGTACCCGTTGCCCCAGGCTGCCCTGGACAAGTTCCTGTTCAAGCTCGTCGTCGGATACCCCGGCTTTGCGGACCTGGAGGAGATCATCCGGCGCACCACGCAGTCCAAGCTCCCGGAGATTCATCGGGTGATGACGCGGGAGAAAGTCCTTGAAATGAGTCAGCTCGTGCGGGAAGTGCCCGTGTCGCCCCACGTCGAGCGCTACGCGGGCCGGCTCGTGCTCGCCTCGCATCCTGAAAGTCCCTACGCCACCGAAATGGTCAAGCGCTACGTCAAGGCCGGAAGCAGCCCCAGGGGGATCGTCGGCCTCCTCCTGGGCGGCAAGGTCCGCGCCCTCCTCTCCGGCCGCTTCAGCGTGTCCTGCGAGGATATCCGCAACGTGGCCACTTCGACGCTGCGGCATCGTGTGCAACTGACCTTCGAAGGTCAGGCCGAGGAAGTCCCCGCGGACCGCATCGTTGATGATCTGGTTGCCCGAACGCCCGAAATGGAGGTCGCACAGTCAGCCGCGTGAATACAACGCAGAGCCCGCCCGTGGCCGCACCCTCGCCCGACGAAATCCGCCGGTTTCAGGAGGCCTTCCAGGCCCTGAAGAACGAGATGTTGAGGATCATCATCGGATACGATTCCGTCGTCGAGGACGTCCTCGTCTGCTTCTTTGCCGGCGGGAATCTGCTCCTTGAAAGCACCCCGGGCCTCGGCAAGACGCTCATCGTCAAGACCCTCGCCGAGGTCCTGGACCTGCCCTTCAAGCGCATTCAGTTCACGCCGGACCTGATGCCCTCGGACATTCTCGGCACGACGATCGTGCTGGAGACGGACCGAGGCGAAAAGGTCTTCGAGTTCCAGAGGGGCCCGGTGTTCACCCAGATTCTCCTCGCCGATGAGATCAACCGCGCCACGCCTAAGACACAGTCGGCCCTCCTCGAGGCCATGCAGGAACGCATGGTCTCCGTGGGCGGGCAAACCTATCCGCTCGACCTTCCTTACTTCGTCCTGGCCACGCAGAACCCGCTGGACGCCGAGGGGACCTACAGCCTGCCGGAGGCGCAGATTGACCGCTTCTTCTTCAAGCTGGCGCTGCGGTATCCCGATCTGGATCATCTGCAGCGCATCGGCGAGGCCAGCTCGGGCCGGCGCGAGGTGCAACTCCGAAAGCTTCTCGGGGCCCGCGAGGCGCTCGAGCTTCAGGACCTCGTGCGGCGCGTCGATGCGGGGCCCGAGGCCAACGCCTTCGCCATCCGCATCATCCTCAAGACCCACCCCGCCAGCCCCGAGGGCGGGCCGAACGCCCGGCGCTTCCTGCGCTACGGGTCGAGTCCACGCGGGGTGCAGGCCCTGATCCTCGGAGGCAAGGTCCGCGCCCTCGTCGCTGGCAAAGCCCACGTCGAGCCGCGGCACATCGCTGCGGTCGCCCGGCAGATTCTCAACCACCGCCTCATCCTCAACTTCGAGGGCGAATCCGAACAGATGCGGCCCGAAACCCTCGTCGATGAGGCCGTCGGGGAACTCATGGGAAGCAGCCCGGGCTGAAATGAGGACGTTGAGGCGATTCTTGGGGGGTTGTTTTGGTCTTTCTTTCCCAGGGTGGCGACCGCCTTGACCTTCAGGCTCCGGCGGTCTTACCCTGGGCTATTCTCCTTAGCCCCTTCAGGGCTCTCAGATAACCTGACACCTGACACCTGACACCTGACACCTGATACCTGACACCTGATACCTGACACCTGATACCTGACACCTGATACCTGACACCTGATACCTGACACCTGACACCTGACACCTGACACCTGACACCTGACACCTGACACCTGATACCTGATACCTGCCGTGCCCGCCGAGACCCCAGTATCCACCCCTTCGCCCGTCCCCGCACCCGCAACGGATCTGCTCCCCAAGTCCTTCCTCAACCGGCTCGCCCGCATGAGCATCGTGGCCACGAAGCTCTACCCGGGCAGCCGGATGGGCCAGCGCATCAGCAAGGCCAAGGGTGCAGGCATGGAATTTTCCGAGCACAAGCCCTATTCGCCCGGCGATGATTTCCGCGCTATCGACTGGAACGTCTATGCGCGGACGGACCATTTCCACCTGAAAACGTTCGAGACGGAGGAAAACCTCTACGTCTACGTGATCGTGGACGTGAGCGCGTCGATGGGGATCGGGTCGTCTTCCCCGAAGCTGCTTCACGCCCGCCAGCTTGCCGCCGCCTTCAGCTACGTCGCCCTGGTCCACGGCGACAACCTCGGCATCCACGCCATGAACGACGGACTGCGCGATTCCCTTTCCACGTCTTCCCGGCGGCTTCGACCTTCCGACGTTCTGGAATTCTGCGCCGGGCTGCGGCCCGCTGGCCGCACCGATCTCCTGCACGCCCTTCAGGCCTTCAGCATCCATACGGGCCGGCCCGGCATGGTGTTCCTCATTTCCGATTTCTTCTCCGAGACGGACCTTGCCAGCGCGCTGCGCTACCTGGTCTACAACGGATTCGGGGTGCTCGCATTCCATCTGATCGATCCAGCGGAGGAGAATCCGCAGCTTTCCGGCGAGCTGGACCTCGAGGACAGCGAGACGGGTGAGCTTCTCCCTCTGACCGTGCGCAGCGGCACGGTCGAGCAGGTGCGGCAGAGCTTTGCCCGCCATTGCCACGAGGTGCATCGCGCTCTTGCCATTTACGAGGCCCGCTATTTCCGGCTGCGCACGGACCGGCCCGTCGAAAAGTTCGTGCTCGAAGACCTCCGCCAGGCCGGCGTGGTGGAATGAGCATGCGTCCAGGGTGAGAAAACACTCAGACCGGTGAATTTGGCGCGCGCGTTGCGCCTCCTCGCTCGTATCCGGGTCTGCCTGCCGCGCTGCGCGACAGCGCTGCGCAGGCAGGCTTTAGCCGGAAACGCTGGTTGCAGAAGGAGAGGACCTTGGATTGGCGCAGAGAAGCTCGGCCATAATTTTCAGATGTGGCCGAAAGAGGGGAAAAACTTTCAACCGGGACGTCCAGGCATCCACGGAGAGGGAATTCTCACAGTACCCTCTTTCGGATACGCGTTGGTGTGTTCACTTGAGTAGTTCAAGCTGAACGAACGCGTGCAGGGGAGGCCCAAGCCCCTCACCGCCCGGAATCAGGACCTGGGGAGCATTTTTGCGGGACGCTCGGCCGGGGCTTTACCTCTTGCGATCATCCCGAGGATTTCGCTAGACTAGCAAAGCGTTGCGCCAATGGGACCAGTCTGACTTGAGCAACCCGAGCCGAAATAGGACACGGCAGGCGCTTGAATCTTTACATCACTGGCCAATTCACCAGCAGTTCAATCAGGAGGTTTTCCTTGTCTTCAACGACCATTCAGAATGTGGAGCGTTTTACCTTGGACGTGCCTTACCGGCCGCGCTGCGGCTACCACCTGTCGCGGGAGATTCCTCATTGGGGCGTCACGGAAATTTGCAAGGTGACCTTGAGTTCCGGGGTGGTGGGGCACGGGGAGACCATTGTGAACTACACCTGGGGCCGGGTCTCCGACGAGTCGGTGGAACGCGTGAAGGGCAAGAACCCGTTCGACCTGCTCTGGGACGATTCGCTGGGCGCGGGCCTGCAGATGGCGGTCTGGGACGCGGCGGGCCGAGAGGCCGGGGTGCCCTGCCACCGGCTCATGGGGAGGAAGGTCAGGGACTGGGCGCCGATCTCCTGGTGGTGCATCGACATGCCGCCGGCGGACTGGGTGGCGGAGTGCCAGGACGCCCTGGGCGAGGGCTACATGAGCGTAAAGGTGAAGGGCAGGCCCTGGTTCGACATTCTGGACCAGGTGGACGCCATTCACCGGGCGCTTCCGAGGAACTTCAAGATTGACGTGGATTTCAACGGCACGCTGAACGACGCGGGCCGGGCGATCCCGGTGCTGCAGGAACTGGATCGGTGTCCCAATGTGACGATGTATGAATCGCCGATCAACCAGGGCGACGTGGAGGGCAACAAGCTGATCCGCGCCCACATCAAGAACGCCATTGCCCATCATTACGGTTGGCCGCCCATCATGACCGCGCTGCGGGAACAGGTCTGTGACGGCTTCGTTATCGGCGGGGGCGCCGCCGGGGTCGTCCACCAGGGGACCGTGGCCGCAACGGCGGAGAAGCCCTTCTGGCTGCAGCTCGTCGGGACGGGCCTGACGACGACCTTTGCGATGCACCTCGGGGCCGTGCTCACGCATGCCCGCTGGCCTGCGATCACCTGCCTGAACATTTATTCGGACGATCTTCTGGCCGCGCCTCTGGAAATCCAGGCCGGGCAGGCCCGGGTCCCGGGAAAGCCGGGTCTCGGCATCGAGGTGGACGAGGCCGCGTTCCAGAAGTTTCGCGTCACGCCGCCCGTGGACAAGTCGCCGGGGCCCCGTGTCTATTCCGTCGTGTGGGAAGGCGGACGCCGCGTCCGTTACGGCGCATGCCGCGGCTACTACAACGACTTCACCGCCGGAAACCAGCCGGTCTTCGAGCGCGGCGTCACCCTCGAGGTGTGGGAAGACGACGGCAGTGCCGGGTTCCGCCAGTGGCGCGAACGCCTCAAGGACGGGCCTATCCGCGACGATCACCTCGACGGCAGGACGCCGGCCGCGGCAGCCAAGCCCGCAGGCCGCAAGGCCGCTTCCCCTCGGCGGAAGTGACGCATTGGATTTGCAGCGCCGCCCGGCCCATTTCCTTCGCCGTTCGGGTCGGCGCTTGGAGATGGGCAGATTTCCGGATACCGAGGGTTGCGGAGGCCGGCAGGATGCTGGTTAAAGTCTACCGGCCGATCGTCTCGGAGAGGTATTTTCCGCTGCCGAACGGCAACTCGTGAATGCGGCGCATGAGGCCCCAGGCCTCGAGCCGGTGTAGATGGTCCGCTCGAACGCCTTTCATCGGGTGCACGTTCAACGCGTCGCCGTAGTCGCGCTGCACCTGGCTCATCAACCAGTGATCGAGCTGACGGTAGAGCTCCATCGCCTTTCCTGGTTGGCTGTCGATGAGATTCTTGCGCTCGCCGGGATCGGCCTCCAGGTCGTAGAGCTCATCCTGGCCGTCGGACGACCAGATGAACTTGTGCCGGCCGTCCTCGATGCTCTTGAGCGACCGGAAATGCCTGCGCTCGAAGCGGGAGGGCAGGGGATGGTGGCGCAGGTCGCGCTCGAGACGCTGCAGGGGTGCGAAGTACTCGGCTATGGCTCGCTCGCGGACCGGCGGGCAGCCCGGCTCGAACGTCGGGCACAGGTTGACGCCCTGCAGGCCCCAGTGCCATTCCTCCTCGTCCAGATTCGACAGGGTGAGCGCCGTGGGAAAGAGGTCCACGGGCTGGGTCAGTCCCGAATAGCGCCGGCCAGCCGGTATGCGGCCGGGCAACCTCAGGACCAGCGGGATATCGAGAAGGGTCCCGTAGAGGCCGTAGGCGTGAGCCAGGAAGCCGATGTGCTCGCCCTGCTCCTCGCCGTGGTCCGAGGTGACCGCGACCAGCGTGCGGTCCAGCCGGCCGCTGGCGCGCAGGGCGTCGATGACGGCCCCCAGGGCGCCGTCCGCCCGCGCCGTCTCGCCGTCATAGAGCGCCCGGATCAGGCCCCATTCCTCCTCGGACACCGGCTTCTCCGCCATGTCCGGCCGCGCCTGCGCACGCGTGGAAAGCGCCTGCAAGTATTGAGGATCGTACTGGCCTCCCTGGGGAAGAAAAAGAAAACGGTAAGGCTCGGGCGCCCAGTATGGCCAGTGTGGCTCGTTCGAGTTGATGAAAAGAAAGAAAGGCCGGTCCGCGGGCACGCCCGCCAGCCACTGCTTCACGCGGCGCTCCATCTCCGCCGCACCCTTGTCCTCGTCCTCCTGCTTGCCCGTCTTGAAGAATTCCAGGTGCTGGTAGCCGCGATCCAGGCCCACGACGTCCGACATGAACGAATTGCTCGAGAAGGCGGCCGTCACATAATGATGCCGGGCGAGGACCTCCGACAGGGTCGCGAATTCCGTCGCCAGGCACTCGAAGCGGATCGTCGCTCCGTGAGAACTCGGATACTTGCCGGTATGCATCGAGGCGTAGGAGGGAAGACACCAGGGGCTCGTCGCCCGATGCCGCTCATAGACCAGCCCCTCGGCCGCCAGAGCCTCCAGGTGCGGCGTAGTATGCTTCTCGTAGCCGTAAACGCTCAGGTTGCTGACCCTCTGGGACTCCATCACGAAGATCAGGATATTCGGCACATCGGCCATGCTGCAGCCTTTCCGATTTTCCACACGACCAGACGAAGCGCCCCGGAAATACATCCCTACTATATCCGAAACGATGCCCTCTCGATACCCCCGATCCCTTTAAGGAGAAACCTCATGAGCCCGCAACCGAGTCTTCCAGAAATCCAGGCCGGCTTCGCCCGCATCGAGATCACGCCCGAGGGGCCCATCACCCTCAATGAGAGCCACTGGTGCGGGTTGTCGCGTGGCGTTCATTCACCCCTCTATGCCCGGGCTGCGGCCTTCCGGAGCGGAGGCAGGGCGGCAGTCCTCGTGAGCTGCGACGTCATTGCCCTGCTCCGCGACCGCGCTGGCGAGTTCCGCCAGGCCATTGCCGGGGCTACGGGCGTCCCGCCCGAGGCTGTCCTCGTCGCCGCCACGCAGAATCATGCCTCGCCGAAAACGATGCCCGAGGACGACAAAGATCGACGGTGGACCGAGAACACCGCCCTCCAAACCTGGTTCGAGCGATGGAAGGCCGGCACGATCGAGGCCGCGCGGGACGCCGTGCGCGGACTCGCGCCGGCCCGGTTCGCCTTCGGCCTCGGAAACGCACCCGGGATTGCCGGCAACCGCAGGCCCCTGCGCGGGGACGGCCGGGCGGTGATGACCTGGTATCGGCCGGATGCGGATTCGATTGCCGATCCGGGCGTCGAGGACCCGAGCGTGCGTCTGGTGCGGGTGGATGCGGCGGAGGGGGGTGTGCGAAGCATCCTGATGAACTTCGCGTGCCATCCGAACGTGCTCTGGACGACCGAAGTCATCGCCTCCGACTTCCCGGGCCGCGCCTGTGCGATTCTCGAATCCGCCTTCGGCGGCCGCGCCGTGCCCGTCTACTTCACCGGCTGCTGCGGCAACATCGATCCGTTCAAGTACATGCGGGTGCCGAAGAACGCCTACGTGGCCCCCGAGGCGTTTCAGCCCGGGTCGCCCGTCCATCTCTGCCTCCACGAGTCGGACCGCTTCGGAAACATGCTCGGCGGCGAGGCGCTCCGCGTGGCGGAAGGCCTCGACCCGGCCCCGCTCCATGGCCCCGTGCGCTGGGCCTCCGTCCGCTTCCACGGAACGCTGCGGGAAGGGATGAAGTTCGACACAGAGGTCGAGATTCAGGCCATGGCGGTAGGTCACCATCTCGCCTTTGTGGGCATCCCGGGCGAGCCGTTCCTGGAGATCGAGCTGGCCATTCGCAGCCTGTCGAGCTTCCCCACGACTTTCGTCTGCGGCCAGGCCAACGGCTACAGCGGCTACATGCCGACGCGTGCGGCGTACGCGCAGGGCGGCTACGAAACGGGCAACAGTTGGACCCTGTTTGGGCCCGGCATCGGCGAGCAGGTGGTCGAGGCGTCGCTGGCCGCGCTTCAGGCTGTCCACTGATCCTGATTTTTCAGCCGGCTCTGAAATCCGCGAGGCCGGAGGGTGCAGCGGATTTCAATCAGGACTTCCGCTGACCCGCCAGGGTCGGCCGGCGCAGCCGGGCCGGCCCTGGCTCTGAAATCCGCGAGGCCGGAGGGTGCAGAGGATTTCATCACGGTTGGACCCTGTTTGGGCCCGGCATCGGCGAGCAGGTGGTGGAGGTGTCGCTGGCCGCGCTTCAGGCAGTCCGCTCATCCTGATTTTTCAGCCGGGTCTGGAATCCGCCTGTCGGCGGATTCCAATCAGGACATCCGCTGACCCGCCAGGGTCGGCCGGCGCAGCCGGGCCGGCCCTGGCTCTGAAATCCGCGAGCCCGGAGGGCGCAGCGGATTTCATTAAGGTGGGAAAGTGGAAATGGCGTGCCCGGTTTTCCCGGTCCACATGTCGATCAGCGCCCACAGGCCTGGCGTGATGAATCCTCCAAGGATGAGGCCGAGAAAGAAGGGCGCGGCGGCATGGTAGGCCCTGCCGCCCCCATAACGAACCAGGGCCGACTTGATGCACCACGCCAGGAAACAGGAAAACCAGGAAAGGTGGATGACCCACGTTCCGGAGAGCATGTAGCCCAGCGGATGGATGGGCCAACCCGGGAAATGGCGCAGCAGATAGACCAGGCCTGCGGTGAGCGCACCACCAAAGCCGATGAAGCTCAGGGCGTGCAGGTCCGTCGTCTTGGGTGCCTTGGCCATCCCGGCAAAGGTGGAGAACGGCAGCTTGGGCGACCCCTCGAAGTACCACCAGCTCGTGACCGAATTGCCCCCGTGCTCATAGGTGACCGTGAGGAAGCTGTAGAAGGCCACGGGCATCGCCACGAGGATGGCGAGGGCCATGGCCAGGAGCAGCCGGCGCGGGGGCAAGCCGAGGCGATCGGAGACCTTGAGTCCGTGGAACACGGAAGGCATGAGGAATCCGGCGATATCGAAGGAGAGAGGGAACTGGAAGCCCAGCAAGGAGAAATCCTTGAGACTGAAGACGCGGCTTCCCGCAAAACTGGTGACCAGGTCCGAGGGCACGAAAGCGGCCTGCACGTAGGGCAGGCCCGCCTGGGCGACCAGCCGCGTCAGGGCGATGGCGATCAGGAAGTAAGCGACGAAAATGGCGAGACCGATGGCCAGGTTCAGCCCAGCGAGTGCCCAGAAGAGCAGCATGTAGGCCAGACCGGCGACCAGGCCCCAGAAGGCGAGGGAACGGCCTTTCAGGGCCTGGGCGACCTGCTGGCTGAGGCTCTCGCGGGCAATCCATGCCCAGCCTGCAAGGAGCACCAGCATGGCCCCCATGCCCTGATAGAGCTCCGAAGCGCTCCCGTACCACACTCCGCCCGTCGAGAACCAGTTCGTCCCGAAGCGGCTGCCCAAGTGGCGCTGGCCCTTCATGAACGCGAAGGAGACCCAAAGACCACAGGTCACCGAGGTAGGAACGAAATAGAAGAACCCCATGAGCGCCGGATAGACTTGGGCACTGAACGCCCCGAAGGTCCCGCCGAGGAGGCTGGCCAGATTGACGCCCAGGGGGACCTTGGGCAGATCGGGCTTGTAATCCGTGAGAGCGTTCCAGGAATGGACCAGCACGGGGGTGAGAACTCCGGCCCAGAAGACGCTCGTCTGCCAGGGCCTGCGCTCGGCCCGTCCGAGGAGCGCCATGGGGAGTTCCATGAGCGGGAAGTTGAGCCGTTCCGCCCGTATCCAGGAATCGCTGAGCAGGAGGCAGAGGGAGAAGGTGGCGAGGTACAGCGCGGCGAAAAAAGTGGTCCACCAAACAAGGCACGGCAGCCATGCCGCCCAGGGCACTTTCGACCCACCCCGGACAAAGTCCTGGATGACCGGGCTCGCCGGGTCCTTCGAGGGCACGAGCCAGGCCGGGATATGTGCGTGGAACAGGGCGGCCCAATCATTGGAGGTGTCCGCGTAATAGAACGGGGCGACCAGGGTGGGGATGAGATAATCCACCAGTCCCATGGAAGGGATGCCGGATGCCGCCAGCAACATGCAGAAGATGATCGCGAGGTCGCTGCCCGACAACCATCGGGCGGGTCCGCCGTTTGCGCCGGTCAGAGTCCGGGCGAGCAGGCCGGCCAGCACATTGAGCCCTGCGAGGACGAGGAAGAACAGCGTGGCCAGCATCGGGGCGCTGTGGCCGCCCGGAATCATGTTCTGCAGGACCAGGTCCTCATACGGGCTCACCCAGCACAAGAGCACGACGAGGACCAGGCCGATGCCCACCGCACGAGAAGGGAACTTATCGACGGAATCGTTCACCGTTTATGAGAGAGAAAGGTTTGAGATGCCGGGTTTCGGGTGTCAGAGTGAAGAGCCGAAGGCCCGGCTGTCACCCGCACCGGATTCCCGACATGAGACCCCATTGCTGACCTCGACCTCCGAAACTCGACTCCTAAGAAACAACCCCGCTAAGTCTCAGCGAGCGAGGGTGTTGCGACTTTCACGGTTTTGAGCTTTTCGAGGGCATTCTGAGCCTCGGGGATGACGTGTTCCAGGAATGCCGAAGGCCGAAGACTGTAGAAGAGGGGCGGCATACGTCAGCGGTCTTGCGGGAGCGCCGCCATCTTTCCGCACTTGTCCCCATGGGAGGATTCCTCCCAGCGTCCCACCGGGATTCCTCCGGGAGTACAGGTCCGGGGAGCGGCACAGGCTGGCCATCGTGCGCTCTCACTTGGGCATTGGGGCGTTCGGCCGGGTTTTTCCACCGACTGCGAACCACGAACCACCAGCCGATTCCCGAGGGGCCACGGCCAACGCGCAAGCGCGCCCCTTGTTTCTCTCTGTCACAACGAAGCGAGTCCGCACGCTTCGTCAATCACGCTCCTAAGACTCTACCCGAAACCCTGGAAGCACGAAAGCCGCCCGCTGAGTGGACAGGTTTTCAGCGCCGTCTACAATTCCTGCCATGTCCCGTGAGAGGCCCGTCTACCGGAAGATTCTGCTTCTCACCCGGAAGGAGCTGGAATCGGTGCAAATCGCCCGCCGCATCGATTCCGTCCCATTGCTCGAAATTCTGGGCCGCATCCATGCCTTCATCTCACCCGAGCTGCTCCCTCAGCCTTGGATCGATATCGTCAATGCCCCGGACGTGCTCCTGCTGGACACGGATTCGATCCACATCCCGAAAGCGGTGCTGGGCCGACTGACCCCCCAGCTTGCGCAGACCTACCGGATCGTGCCCCTGTCCGTGGACAGGGAGGTTCTGACTCTGGCCACCGGGGAAGAGCTGGACGCTCGCCGATTGAACGATCTCCAGCTTTTGTTCCAGACGGATTGCACGGGGGCGATCTGCACTCCGGCGGCCATGGAAGCCTTGCTCGATCATTTTTACCCGATGAGCCGCGCGGAAAGGCAGAGGCTCAAGGAAGGAATGGAAGAGACGCCCGTGACGCCGCCCCAGCGGCCACAGCCGCCTGAAGAATCCCCGGACGAATTTGTCGATGCTCTCCTTATCCAGGCCGTTTCCCTCGGCGTGGAAAGGCTTCTCTTCGTCGAGGGACCTGCCTCTCTCAAGATTCTCAGCGTCCGGCAGGGCGCTGAACAGCTTGTCGATTATCTCCCCAAAGGCTTCGGCCACTCGGTGATGGCCGAGCTGAACGATCGCCTGGGCCTCGCTCCCGGAGACCTGCGCAAGACGTCGAGCGGCGAAGCCCTCGTCAAGGTCTCTGGCAGGCGCATCCGACTCCGGCTAGCCCAGGCCGCCGGTCCGGATGGCCGGCAGTGGACGCTTCATCTTCAGGAGTACGGCCACCAGAACTGACGATTCCGGTCATTCCCGACATCGGATGTTGCCGTAACACAAGAACTTGGCAAATCTTCCCTGTTCACTATCTTCAATGCGCCCCGAAGTGGGCGAAATGAAGCAGCCAAGGGCAATCCGCCGTACCTGTCCTCCCGAACCTGTCCCTTCGGGAGGATCCTCCCGGAATTGTCCCACCGGGAGGGATACTTTTTCCGAACTTGTCCCCCGAACCTGTCCCTTCGGGAGGGACAAGTGCGGAAAGGACGACAGAGGGATGTTCGCTAAGAAGTTACCACCCCGGTCTTCGCCCGCTCAATCTCCCCATAGTCCGTCAGCTTGTAGCGGATGCCGGCATGGTCCAGCACCCGCAGAAGGCCTCGCAGAGCCACGCCAAACCCGTCCGGCCCGCTGAAGCCGCCAAATTGACCACCACCCTTCAGATGCGGCTCGAGGTCCAAAAACACGCCCGGCACGCCGAAATCCGCCATCTTCTGAAGAATGCCCGGTATCCGCTCCCGGAAGTCGCCGAGAATCTCGCTGTGGCCCGAATCGCCCTGGTCCGCCGGGACGAAATTCTTCAACATCTCCTCGTCTACGCAGCCTTTCCACTCCAGGGACGCATCCGCCCGGTAATCCTTGATGTGCATCCAGCCCAGTCCATGCTTCATCCGGTGATAGGACGCCACCGTCTCAGCCCGGCTGCCCTTCTGCACCAGGATGTTCGCCGCGTCGAAGATCAGAAACAGGTTAGGGCTGGCCACGCGGTCGTAGATCACGGCCATCGATTCCCCGTCGTGGCCCACCAGGTTCGCTTCCACTTCGAGCCCGAAAATCACGCCCTCCCGGCGGCACGCCTCCGCGATCGCCCCGATTCGCTCCACCGACCGGTCCCGGTAACGGGAAGGATCGCTCCCCTTCGGCGGGTAGAACGAAAAGCCCCGGATGAGCTTCGTCCCGAGCGCGTGCGCTATCTCGATCGCCCGGGCAACGTCCTCCTTCAAGTAGCGGTCGAACGGCACGAAGCGGTTCGAAGTCCCGTCCTCCACGTCTTCGAGCTTGACCTTGCCGATGGGGGAGCCGAGGGACGAAACACGGATGCCAAATTCCCGGTGGAGCTGGTTCAGGCGCTCGACCTCCTGGGAGGTCAGCTTCATCACGTTCTTCACGCCCTGTCCCACATCGACGAAGCGGATGGAATAATATTGAAGGCCCAGGGCTGCCAGGAGCGTGAGCTGCTCCTCCGCCCTCTTGCTCACCGGGCCTTCATCGGCAAATCCGGTCAGAATGACTTCAGGCACGTTGGACATTTAAGGACCTCGTAAAGAAATCAGGCCAAACGCGCCGCCCCTCCCTGCCTGCGCCGCTGGCGCGGCATCCGCAGGATGTCGTTGGGAGGCCGGCATGGTTTGCGCAACAAGACAAAACGATCCACTTCCAAGAGGCTGTAGCATCATTCCGTGACACCGGCCGACAGGTCCCAGACGCCGCAGACCTGCACTTCGAATCCCTTCAAACGAAGAGTGTGGGGCGCTGGGACAAAAGGACAGACCAGGAGGTTTCTTCCCTCCCGGTGGACCTCACGAAAGGCCTTCAAGGATGCCGCTTCAAAAGCGCCGGGACTGGTCTTGGCCTCGATGGCATCCACCCTCCCGCCGGGTCGCTCGATCACAAAAGTCGATCTCGCGTTGGCTCTTGTCCCGCCAGTAGTGGAGCGTCCGTATCGGACTGGTCGCCAGCAGCTCATCCAGCACCAGGTTCTCCCATAAGCGCCCCCGATCAGTCTCACGGATTTGCTCCCATCCTCGCACGCAAGCGATGAGACCCGTGTCAAAAACATAGCCTCGCGGCTGCCGAATGATCTCACGGCGTCCCCCCCATGATAGGGAGGGAGACGCACCAGGGCATGGGCAATTTCGATCGCGGCAAGATGAGACAGAACCGTCGGGCGACTCAGACCGGATTCCTTGGCCAGACCAGGGACATCGAGCTGCCCGCCGCTTCTCAAAGCCAACAATTTCAGATGGAACGCTTGCGGTCGGCCAGTGTGTCACGAAACTTCCGGGTCGCTTCCAGTGTGGACGAACCGGTCGCCAGGATGCGCAGTCCAGGGAAAGCATCGGCAGCGATTTTAAGGGGTGCACTTCCTTACATGGGTACTAGCCCCATCGATATTCCGGGGGATCGAAAACGAAGCCATGGAAGAGCTTGCGGCGTTCTGACGATAGGCTCGCATAGAAGCCCTTCGGGTAACGCCACTGTTCCGCACAGGCCAGCATCCAGGGATGCTCGAATGCGTAGTAGAGCACGATACGTTTTCCGTCGGGCCGGGTCCATGGCCCCCCGGTGTGCCACACGGCATTGTGGAAGAAGAAGGCGGTGCCGGGCCCGCCGCAGACCTGAACGGCGCCGGGGAACAGACCGGGGTTCTTGAGGTCCTTGGAGTCCGGCTCGAAAAGCGCCTTGTGACTGCCGGGGACGAGGGTCAGGTTGCCCTGGTTCGGCTCGCTCATGTCGCTCAAGTAATAGCCTATCTTGAACTGCAAAAAGGGGATATGAGGCTTGAGGTTGCGGAATCCGTTCTGGATGCCGTCGATGTGCCAGCCCAGCCCGTGGTGGTTCGCGGAAGTGACCTCGTAGATGGCGTCGCATCCGTGGATGTGAGGCATGTCGTTGAAGAGGCCCCGGACGTAGGCCATCATCGGCGCATAGTCCAGCAGATCGAGAAACAGCGGGTCATCATCCAGCAAGTGGAAGATCCGGTAGTTGGGCCCCTCGAGCCTGTCCTTGAAGGCCGTCGGGTGTTCGCGGCGGTAGGACGGGTCCCGCCGCCGTGCAATGGCTCGGTCCAGAGCCTCGAGAAGGACGCGGGCGTGGTCCGGCGCCAGGAAACTCGGCAGCACCAGGTAGCCGTTGTTGTCGAAGAAGAACCGTTCGGCCGCGGTGGGGTGTTCGGATGTCGCCGTCTTTGTCGGACTCGATGTTTCGTACATGGAGAATCTCCGGGGATTGGGCGATTGAGCGATGGGATGAGTCACTGAGTCACTGAGCCGATGCCCCAATCCCTTAATCCGTCAATCCCTCAAGGCCGAAGAGGGTCATTCGAAGTCTTTTCTGGCGATTCGCAAGTGTCAGTTCCAGAAATTATGCACCCCCTTTCCCGGGAATTAGGCGCCACCCCCTCCGAAAGATCAAGTGAAGAGAGGGGGCGTGACTACAGCTTCGAGGAGGGTGCTTTCACCGTTTTAGGGGTCACCATTGGGGTTTATGCAGCCCAATTGGCCCTGCCTGCGCCGCGTACGGCGCGGCAGGCAGGCTGGAGAAGGTCATGTTCCCAGGTCCCGTTCAAAATAGTGCATCGGGCACTCATGACCAGGTCCGCGCCCTCGGTGGACCAACGCATGCCCGGACCTCGAAGGCGACTGTGAAGGAGAGACTTGACGGCATCCTCGACTTCCCCGGTGCCGATGGTGAACGAGCGCTCGAAGAGCCACTTGTAGTTCGGAATGATTTTTCGTCTTTCCCGAATATAAGCGACGAGCTTATTTCTCTTGTCGCGCTGGTAGGCGTAACGGAAACGCATCTTCTTCAAGAGAAGGATGGCCTTGGCGGAGTCACCGATCCAGAGGGCATCGATGACCGCCCCGCCTGTGCGTGCGGCACGCAGGCAGACAGGCTTCAGGGCGATACGGCGGTGGGTGGAAAGGTTACTTCCCAGCTCTTTGTAAAGTGTCCAGCGTCTTCCAGACGCGGAACCCCACCGCCTGGGACACGTATCTTTATCTCTACAGCCCCGAGGGCTACTACGTAGCGGCCGACTACGACAGCGGGGACGACGGCCACGGCCTCTCGAAGATCACTTACCTGACCCCGAGCGAAGGCTGGTATCGCCTCACGGTCTGGGGCTATTACTACTACGGCCAGTACGGACCCTACGCCCTGGAATCCGTCCCGGCTACAAGTCCTTCAGGAATTTCCTCTACACCCCGAGCCGTTTTGACGCGCGGGCGGCGCAGGCCGCCGCCGTGCCCTCACGTTTCGAGACCATCCGCGAGCGTGTTCTGGCCCGGCAGGCCGCGCGCTACGACCACCGAGCCAAGCTGACTTTTGCGAACGCCGGAAGATTTTCCGCCCGGGCCGGGCGTGATGCCGAGATCGTCAGCCGCTTCAACGCAATCAAGACGCCCTCGGAACTCCGCGTGCCGGGCCCCGCTTCGACGCGCGCGCCGGGATGAACGCCCGCGCTGTGGCGCGCTTCTCGATGCGCCTCCTTCAGAACCTGACCGTCCCCGAGCGCTTCCAGGTCCGCCAGATCATGAACCTCCTCGTGCCGGGCCGCTTCTCTGTGCAGGGTCGCTCGGAAGCCGCCAGCGCGGCGAGACATGATGCACTCGTCCTCCCCGGCTGGAGCGTCTACGCCCGCGACACCGCGACGGACGAGGCGCTCTTCCTCGGCTTCATCCCGGCTGATGCCGACCCCAAGGAGCTCGTGGACGTGCCGATCCCGGACGGCGTCTACGAGATCGAGGTCCGCCCGTCGGTGGTATTGGCGCGAGTCGCGCGGCCGCAAGGTCGTCACCCTCGTCACCGATCCCAGCGGAGGAGGCGGCCCCGTCTCCGGCCTCCCGGCCATCCAGAACCTGCGCCGCGACATCGTGAACTTCCAGAGCCTCATCCAGTGGGATGTCGCGGCCGAACAGGCCCCCGAGGCGTTCGAGTTCGGGCTGTGGTTCGGGCCGACCTCGCCCGTGGACACGAGCGGGCCGCCCGATGTGACCGTGCCCTACGTCGCGGGACAGGGCGCATACCAGACCACACGAGCCCAGATACGGCCAGGAATCCAACTACACCACCTGGCGGCTGGCCCTCATGAACCTGGCCATCCGCAGCATCGACGGCGACATCCAGTGGGGCGACAGCTTCCTCGACGATAAGCACAAGGACCTCAAGGCCGATTTCCTCCTCGCCAATCCGCCCTTCAACATGGAGGACTGGAGCTACAGCAAGGTCAAGGACGACGTGCGGTGGAAGCGGTTCGACCAACCGACCGGGAACGCCCAGTTCCTGCTGCCGCCCGGAGGAGCGCGCAAACAGAAGGACGGCTCCGTCGTCCACGTGGACGGCGGAAACGCCAACTACGCCTGGATTCTCCATTTTCTCCACCACTTGGCCCCGCACAGCACGGCCGGATTCGTCCTGGCCAACGGCTCGCTGACGAGCAACACCTCCGGCGAGGGTGACATCCGCAAGGCCATCATCGAGGCCGACATGGTGGACTGCATTATTTCCCTACCGGGTCATCTCTTCTACACGACGCCGATCCCTGCGTGCCTGTGGTTCCTCACGCGCAACAAGGGGGCCGACAAGCAGCGAGGCTTCCGCGCCCGGCCGGGCGAGACTCTCTTCATCGACGCGCGCAAGCTCGGCACGCTCATTGACCGCACGCACCGCGACCTTTCCGACGACGAGGTCGTCAAGATCGGCCGGACGTACCACGCCTGGCGCGGCGAGAAGGACGCGGGCAAGTACGAGGACAAGCCCGGCTTCTGCAAGGCAGCCTCGCTCAAGGAAATCCAGGCCCACGGCCACGTCCTCACGCCCGGCCGCTACGTCGGCGCGGAGGAGGTCGAAGACGACGGCGTCCCTTTCGAGGAGAAGATGGCGGAACTCTCCGCCGAGCTGTACCAGCAGATGGCCCAGGCGCAGGAACTCGACGCCACGATCCGCAAGAACCTGGAGGCGCTGGGCTATGGCGAATAAGAAGACGCCTCCGGCGGCAACTATTAGGAAATCCCGAACAGTTCAGCCCGGGAAGCTGGCTGCTCCAGCGGGTTACGGCGCGCTGCTTGAAGACCTGAAAACCCGCATCCGGACGGCACAGGTCAAGGCGGCGCTTTCCGTCAACCGCGAGCTCATCGCCCTCTACTGGCACATCGGCGGGTCCATCGTCGTGCGCCAGCGTACCGAGGGCTGGGGCAGGGCTGTCGTCGAACGGCTTGCCTCTGACCTGCAGGACGCCTTCCCTGGACTGCAGGGCTTTTCGTCCCGCAATATCTGGTATGCACGCTCATTCTATCTTGCCTACGAACCAGAAAGCCAAAAACTGCAACAACCTGTTGCAGAATCGGACCCGTCAAAACTCGCGCAACCGGCGCGAGTTTTGGATGCTGGAATTATGCCACAGCCTGTTGCAGAAATCCCTTGGGGTCACAACATCGTCCTGTTGGAAAAACTCGAAGACCCTTCCGTCCGTCTCTGGTACGCCCGGCAGGCCGTCGCCAACGGCTGGTCGCGCTCCATGCTCACGCACTGGATCGAGTCCGGCTTGCACGAGCGCCAGGGCAAGGCCATCACCAACTTCAAAGACGCGCTCCCCGCTCCGCAGTCGGACCTCGCGGCCGAGGTCGTCCGTGATCCCTACAACTTCGATTTCCTGACGCTCCGCGCCGACGCGGCCGAGCGCGACCTGGAGCGCGGACTTCTGGACCACATCCGCAAGTTCCTGCTGGAGCTCGGCGCGGGCTTCGCCTTCGTGGGCCAACAGGTGCATCTGGACGTGGGCGGCGGGCGGCGAGGACTTCTACCTCGACCTGCTCTTCTACCACCTGCGCCTGCGATGCTATATCGTGATCGACCTGAAAGCCCGGCCCTTCAAGCCCGAGCACGCGGGCAAGATGAACTTCTACCTCTCGGCCGTGGACGATCTCCTGCGCCATCCCGACGACAAACCCTCCATCGGGATCATCCTCTGCAAGACCCGCAGCCGGGTCATCGCCGAGTACGCCCTGCGCGACCTCGCCAAGCCCGTCGGCGTCGCCCGCTACAAGACCAAGCTGGTCGAAAGCCTGCCCGACGACCTCAAGGGCAAGTTGCCGACCGTCCAGCAGATCCAGAAGGAGCTCGCCTGCCTGCGCCAAGCGGAGCGCGGCAGGCAGGCTACAAGGGCATCCTGACGACCGAGGCCGGAAAGCGCATGGGAGCCGTCGCCCGGGCCATGGAGTTCATCCTGGGTTTGGAAGAGGGCAAGAAGCGGTATGTCCAGGCCGTCGCCGCCTTGTCGAAGGCGTTCGCGCTGGCGGTCCCGCACCTGCGCGCGCTTGCCATCCGGGACGAGGTTGGCGTGTTCCAGGAAATCCGCTCGGCCTTGGTCAAGGCGACCGTTTCCGAGTCCGAGAGGACCCCGGACGAGCTGGAATCGGCGATCCGGCAGCTCGTCTCGCGCTCGGTTTACTCGACGGAGGTCGTGGACATCTTCGCGGCGGCCGGGCTGGAGAAGCCGGATATATCCATCCTGTCGGACGAGTTCCTCGCCGAGGTCCAGCAGTTGCCGCACCGCAACCTGGCGCTGGAGCTGTTGAAGAAGCTCATCAACGACGAGATCAAAACGCACATGCGGAAGAACGTCGTCCAGGCGCGCTCTTTCTCCGAGATGCTGGAGAAAGCCGTCCGCAAGTACCAGAACCGCGCCATCGAGGCCGCGCAGGTGATCGACGAGCTCATCAAGCTCGCCAAGGACATCCGCAAGGCCCAGGCGCGCGGCCAGGAGCTCGGCCTCACGGACGACGAGGTCGCCTTTTACGACGCGCTCGCCGAGAACGAAAGCGCTCGCGCGGCGATGGGCGACGAGAAGCTGCGCTTCCTTGCGCAGAAGCTCGTCGAGCGTGTGAAGCAGAGCGTGTCCATCGACTGGCAGGTCCGAGAGAACGCGCGGGCGCAAATCCGGGTCCTAGTCAAACGCATCCTGCGGGAGTTCGGCTATCCGCCGGACATGCAGGCCCGCGCGACGGAATTGGTGCTTGAGCAAACGCAGGTGCTCTGCGGGCACTGGACGACGGAAGATGGCAAAGCATGACCAAGAAGGCAGAGAAGACATCCCACCGCCTCCGCTCCCTCGAAATCATCGGGGCTTCCTCGACGGCCAGAAATTCGACCTGGCCGACGGCCTCAACTGCATCATCGGCGCGCGCGGGACCGGCAAGACCACGGTCGTGGAGTTCGTCCGCTACGCCATGGACGCCATGCCCGGCGACCCCAACGCCGAGCGGCGCGTCCGGGCCTTGATCGAGCGGAACCTCCAAGGCGGCCGGGTGCAGCTCGGCGTCGAGACCAAGGACGGCCTCAACTACATCATCAGCCGGTCGGCCGGGGAAGAGCCGATGGTGCTGACCGAGGACGGCAGCCCGACCGAGCTTTCGCTCCGCTCCGGCGGCCTGTTCCGCGTGGACGTATACAGCCAAAACGAGGTGGAGAGCATCGCCGACGAGGCCAAGGCGCAGCTCGACCTCATCGACAACTTCGAGTCCGAGCGCATCGCCGCCATCGAGCAGCAGATTCGATCCACCAAGGCGGACCTCGCGGCGAACGCCAATAACATCCAGCCGCTTCAAAGCAAACTGGACGCGCTCAAGGAGGAGCTGAACCAGTTGCCGGGTGTTGAAGAGAAGCTCGAGGCGTATGGTTCGGAAGGCGGGTCGGATTCCGAGGCCATCAACAAGGCCCACGCGCTCAAGTCCCTCCGGGACCGCGAAACGCGCGCGGTTGCCATGCAATAGGCGCGCGGCATCGAAGAGGTACGGCTCGGGCCGCTGGAGAAACGAGGCCGCAAATGGGAGAATCAGCTCGGGCGACGGTTCCAAGTTCGGACAGTCACCCCGACTTTTTTTAGAGAGAAGCCCTTCGGCGAGGACGTCGAAGGGCTTTCTCATTGTGGGGACGAGAGTTACGCCGTCGAGACTTGAGTTCAATAACACGATTTCGAGGATTCGACGCTTCTCGGCGTAATCGGCGGTAAGCCATTTACCCAAGCTGAGATGTCAGCCCGCTTTCGCCAAATTACCTCAAGCTTCGAGTAGGGAGGAGCTCTCCTCATTCATCGGCGCTTGAAGTACTGCCGGCCGCAGTTCAAGCGCCGATGACCACTTCCAGTTCCATCCTCGTGCGGAGCAGATGCCGCTCTGAGGCGGGCGTCACCAGAATGAGATGATACACCGGCAGCTTCGCTCCATCGATAAAATCTTCCCCTGCGGACGCCTCCTCCGCCTGCCAGTCCGGGGTCACCGAGAGCCGGGCGCGGCGTCCGCAGGTAATCCACGTCCGGCCCGTTTGGGTCCAGGGGAAACGGCTGTGGAGATGGAAGGCGACGCGGCCGGCCTCCGGCAGGTCAGCCTCATCGATGACGATGAAGAGTTCCGGGCGGTCGCTTTCGATCCTGCGCACACAGCGTTGGACGGCGACGCCCCAGGCTGGTGAGACGTCGATCGAGCATCGAAGGATTTTTTCATTGCCGGACCCATCGGGAATCGTGGCGGCCGGGCAGGGATTGATCTGCCGAGCGGGCCGGCGGTCCCTCGTTTCCGGAATCAGAAGGTTGTGGTAGCAGGCGGACTTGATGGTCAGGCAGCGGGGGTCTTCGTAGCCCATCTGACCGCGGTCGATGGCGATCTCCTCGCCGAAGGCCTCCAGGATGAAGCTGCCGCGGTCCTCGTGGGTATGTCCCGAATGGGCCGGTCCCCCCACGAGCTGGAGGCGGACCGGACCCTCCTTCGTCATCCGGCAACTACAAAGCAGACCCGTGTGTTCCAGCCGGTGAAAAATCGGGGGCCGCACGGCGGGTGCGGGCAGCTCGTCCGGCCCGAAGATCAGGCTCATGAGGATGCCGGGCGTCGACGTGTAATCGCGGCACTCCTCCTCCTCCAGTATTCCGGCAAGTAGAGCGCGTACCGATTCGTCTCCGGTCAGGGTAGCCAGCAATCCGAAGCCATCCGGATAGAGGGAGACGCCGGCGCCGCCGCCATCGGCGACGGGGATCGCGGCGCCGATGGGTGCGACGGTGCTGGCCATGGCGGCCAGATAACGGGGAACCTGTTTCAGGACCGGAGGCGCGACCGTTTCGAGGCCGACGCGGCGATGCCGGGCGACGAGGGCGTAGGCGGCGAGGGCGTGTCCGACGGTGGAGGAGACGTATCCCGGCCCCTCGAAGGCGCCGCCGTCCGGGCCGAAGTAGCGGTTGACGGTCTCATCGAGGGCCTTGACGGCGGCGTCAAGCAGTTCCGTGGCATGGGGGTAGAGGCGCGCCAAGGCCAGCTCGCAGAGGATGGCCCCCCAGGCGAAGTAAGCGCCCTGATTGCATCCGCGCACGTAAGGGTGTCGCATCAGGGTCTGGAGTATCCAGGGCAGCGCCTTGGTGGAGATGGCCTGGGCCAGCACGTGTCGTCCGGCGGGCGTGAGGCACGCGCCGGCCCAGTCCCAGGCATAGATAGCCCCCTGGGCGTACCGGTACTCGTAAAACGCCCGCTGTTCCCAGGCGGAGCCCGCAATCGTGGCCAAAAACTCGGGCTGCCACTTGTCGCAGTGGGCCAGCGCCAGCGCATGGTCGAGCGCCGTGCGGCAAAGCTCCGGATCGTTGTCGATCAGACCAACGAAGGCGCACAGCCGCATGGCCAGGAGGTCGATGTGCTCCGGACTCCGGAATCGGTAACATCGGGGCTTCGGGTGATTTGGCCAGACGCCGACGCCGCGCCACGGCTCCTTGGCGGCATAGTCCTTCACCTGCGCGCGCCACCGATCCAACACCGTCCGGTAGGGCCGGCGGGACAGCCGCTGCCTCAGCCGGTCCAAATCCGAGCCGTCGAAGAAAAGCCCGAGAGCCGGCTCGAGGGGCCCCTCCTTGCCCCGGGGGACCAGCAGGTCGTCCCAGCTTCCCCGATAGGGATTCGGCCGTTCGGACATGGCTCGCAGACGAGTGTCACTGGCCAGACCGAGCCAGAAAAGCTGGACGTTGCCGGGCTGCCCCCCGGTATCGGTCAGCTCGATAGCGATCCGGTGGATGAAGCGGCCCCCGACGGGGCCGCTGATCTCGGCCGAATTGTTCTCGCCCGGGACACCGTCAATGACCACTCGCTCGCGGCCATCGACGACGGCCCGGACGGCCACCCTCGTCGTGGTGGGCAGAGTGCAGCAAAGAATCAAGCGATCATAGCCCCCGGCGTCGACTTCGAGGTCCTTGGCCAGGAATCCGACCAGGCCGCAGCCGGTCTCCCATTCAATCACGCTGGCGTGGAACTGCTGGTAGGCCCGGCTGCCGGCGAGGGGATCGGACCGGAATCCCCACTGGTCGATGTCACAGCGATAGGGGTCGAAGAATCGCTGAAAGACCGCTTCGGCTTCATTGATGGGGATGGGGAGCATGGTGGAGAGAGGAAGGGTGCAAGGAGTTCAAGAGCAGCCACGAAAACTTGGTCATCAACGGGTATGGAAGTGCGGATGCACTTCCATACCCGTGTACTCAAAGCGTCAACCTGCCTCCTTCCTCGGATTCCTACCGCAACCGAAGTAAGATATCCCCACGGATTCAGGAAAGCCACGGATAGATATAAGATTGGGAAATCCGGGTACCCATTTCGCTCCGGTACCCAAACCTGTCATTGCGAGGGAAATACGTGAAATCAGTCAATATCATCGACATTCTGGTCTCGAACCACGACCACGAAATCTTCCATTCGCGGGTCTTGGCTTGGCTGTTGGACCCGCAGGGGAGCCACGGTTTCGGTAGGACGTTTCTTGACGCTTTCCGCGAGACCGCCTTCCCCGGCTGGAACCTTGGGGAAGTTGAACAGGTGAAACCGGAGCTGTTGCTGGACACCAAGAGCAGCCCCGACATTGGCGTTATCACAACGGATGCGGTCTTGTTGATAGAGAACAAAATCCGATTTTCCGCCATCACGGAAGGGCAAGTAGAGCGGTATCTCATTGTTGCTAGGGAAGTTGCGGGGACCAAGGAAGTGCGGCTTGCGTTTCTCTTGCCAGGTCATCGAAAGAGTTACCCGCAACTTGAGAAGCCCGACAAAGCCATCAATACCATTTTCTGGTCGGAGGTTGCTGACATCCTTGAAAACCTGCTTCAGGGCGGAGCGGGAAATGAGCAGAGTCTTTCCTCACTTCTTATGTACCACGACTACATCTGCCGGACCCATGCAGTGGGTGCGAGAGCCGTTGGCCTGACTCCCGGACACCCGAGGTTCTCACCGAACCGGTCAGGGCTTACTGGCTCCCTGAGTTCGTCCCGGATAGAGTTCCTCAAGGAGGCGAGGGAGCGGTGCAAGGAAAACCCGGAGCGCCTGGACCGGATTCACGCGCTGGTCGGTTTCCTTGAGACTTTCGACTTGCTGAGGGTCGAGTATAAGGAAGGCAAGTCCAACTGGTCGATTACGGGGAGCATCCCGAGGTCGGACGGCGGGGTGACGCTGATTGTGGGCATGTATGCGCAGGGCAAAATCTGGTACGAATACCGCCGTTTGACTGACGATCTGGCCAATGAGTACCGCGGCCTTACGAAAGGCGACCCAGAGAAAGGCTGGCGGGAAACGATGATAGGCGAGTTGCCGCTGGAACAGACGCTGAAAGCGATTCGGGTCATTGCCGAAAAGGCTTCAGGGATGGAACTGCCTGTGGTACGATAGTCCTCTCATGGAGCCTTTGCCTCACCAGGGGAAGCTGAGGAGTTGGTGTCCCAGACCGAGGAGGCCGACGGCGAGGGCCGAGCCGGTGGAGGCGAAGGCGCAGAGGCGGGGCCGGATGCCACAGAGGCCGAGGATGGAAACGAGGGTGACGCAGAAGCTGAAGAAATAGCACATGGGGCTGACCCCGATCCATTGTATCCAGCAGTGGTTGATGAAGTTATCGCAAACGCAGTGGGGCATGAGGGACAGGGCGGCGAGCGCGAGGGCGTAGGCATAGAAGCGAGGGTCCCTGCCGCCCAGAAGGATGGCGAAGAGCACGAGGGGCAACGTGGTGTATCGCACGAGCGTGCAGACCTGGGCGCAGCCGGTGAAAAGGGTGGCGGAGCAGGCGAGGGACATGATCAGGAAGGCCAGGGGAACGGCCGTGATCAGGCCGAGGCGCATCCAGCGTCCGACGGGCGGCCGGGACGGATCGAGCGGCGTCCAAACGAGGCAGGCGGCGAGAAAGGCGAAGAAGGGGAGGGCAGCGGCGAAGGCGGCGGCAAAGAGGGGGTGGGACGGGACCAAGGCCAGGGACTGGACGAGGCACGTTGCGGCCGCGGCGGCCAGACTGCCGAGCAGCACGGGCTCGAGTCGAAAGGGGACGACGGCCGGATCGGGGTATGGTCGGGCGAGGCAGAGGCCGAGGACGAAGGCGAGGGGAGCGGCGAGGGACACGGCGCCCCAGAATTCCCAGTCTTTCCAGGCATAGCTGAGGTAGCTCATGTCCCGCGGGAGAAGGATGCTTTTGGAGAAATTGAGAAACTCGCCTCTCTGGCGGACGCTGACGACGACTCGAGCGTCGCCGAGGGAGAGCCCCTCGACGGACCACGCCGCGTCGGCGCGCTCGTGGCCGCTGCCGAGGAGGTCGAGAGATTCGACGGGCGTCAGGCTGGAAGCGGGCAACTTCAGCCAGCCGGCTGCCCGGTCCCGAACTTCCCCGAGGCGTTCAGCCGAAAGTGGCTGCCGCAGCTCCTCGGGCTCGTAACGGTAGCCCTGGAAGCCGCAAAGACGCCCTTCTGCGTCCAGGATGACCGTAAGCCGTTCGCGCTGCTCGAGGCTTTCCCGGGGACGAAAGAAGGTGACGCGCCAGGTCACCAGCGGGGCGCTTTCCTCTGCAAAGGACTCGATCTCCTCGGGCCTGTGGCGGCTTCTGAGGTGTTCGTAGGCCTCTTCGTCCATCACGACTTCCAGGCCGTAAAAAAATCCCTCGGGGTCGTGACCGAGAGACCTCAGGGCCTCGCTGGCGCGCCGGCCAATCTCCTCCTGGCCCATGGCCGTGCGGACGAGTTTTTCGTGGCCTTCCAGGCTGGGGGGAATGATGGAGCGAACGTCCGCCCGTTTCAGCTCCTTGCGCTCCACCAAGACAAAAAGGAGGAGGAGGAGGCACGCGCCCGGGACGAGCACCGTGAAAGGTCTTGCACGCAGCGATTCGAGCGAAAGCCCCAGGATTTTCAATTTAACCACTTGTCAGGTAAACCGTTATGAGAGATTGGGGTCTTCGGGTGTCACTTCTCCGCGCCGCGCGGAGAAGTTGGAGTCACGCCGCCCGAACCTGAGGATGCCTCCCATGGGGACAGGTTGGGGAGGGATTCCGGCGTGGCATTGTTCGGACAACGACTAAAGCCTGTCTGCGCCGCGCAGCAAAGCGGCGCGGCAGGCAGGCCGTCACTCCAACTCTGGTTGCGGCCCCCCGCAGGGATTCCGTTTCCGCAGGATGCCTCCCATGGGGACAAGTTCGGGAGGGACCCAGGCCGCCTTAAGGTATCTTAGGTTCTGGGTGGGGTCTCCTAGTGTAGACAAGTTCACAAATGCGGGTGCACTTCCGGACTTGTCTGCTAGCGCTTCCGCTTAATGGAACCATCGGGGTTGAGCAGGCCCTTGTCCAGGATGTAGCGCTGCTTCTTTGCGTCGCGGTCCACCTCGTCCGACAACTCTTGAGCCTCTTCTGCCTCCTTCGTCCGAGGATACTTCTTTTTCAAAATGGACCAGATTTCCTGGGCGAGGAGGAAATCCTCGTCGAGGCGCGCACACTTGCCCCATACGAGGTATAAGCCGGGCAGGGAGATGTCGATGCCGGGGTCCAGGGCCGGGTCCCTCTCCCAGACCCGCACCAGTTGTTCGAAGTCTTTCATGCTGATGGGAATGCGGTTGCGACGCCGGCTGACGTACCCGTTCATGGCGCGGATGTAGCCGATCTTCAGATTCCCGCTGTCGAGGTCCACCGCGCGGTCAAGGTCGGCGATCCCCTCGTTGATGAAAAAGGTCTCCGAGTAGTACTTGCCGAGCCTGGACTGCCGGGCCGACGTCCGACCGCCGCGGAGGATGCGGTAACTGGCGTGAAGCGCCAGAGCCAGGGGGTCCACGGCGCTGCCTTCCCGCGTCGCTTTCTTGATTTTGAACTGCTTTTCGAGCAGGTCCATCTGACGGTCCGCCTTCTTCCATGTGGCCTCGTCGGTGCCCGCAAGGAGCAGGTTGTGATAGCGCCAGGCGACCTCCAGGATGAGCTGGCGATTCGTCGGATCGTTCTTGAGCGCAACCTCCAGCTCGGAGAGGGAAAAAGAATCCGGATGGACGGCCCGGCCGGGAAAGAGTAGCGCGGCAGCGAGAAGCGCAATGACTCCATGAGCAGCCAAGCACCTTCGCACACTGTTGCTCATGAAGTCAAGGAAACCTTGGCGGGGTGCTTGAGGTCTGTCTCCCATAACTGGGCGATTCACAAAGGGTTGAAAGAGAAGAAGGCAACTTCTCAATAAGTTCGGGTAAACCGCTCGTCCGTTTTCTCTAGACGCTTGTTTTACAGGAACTTATAGATGCGAGTGCCTCAATTTCGCCGAACTTATTGAGAAGTTACAGAAGCCGTCCGACTTTCTCGCGCAGCGAAAGGCAAAGATTGCCCGGATATTACACGACTTGACTGACTTTTCACATAACTATTTATAAACAAAATAGTTGCAGTCTTGATCGCCCGGCCATTGCTCTGAATTTCTCGATTCATAAGTAGCTTTCAGAATAGAACTTAAGATTTGATTGGGCAAGCGTCAGTCAACTTGAGATATTACCAGAGCCGTCTCTCCGGCGGCGGAGGATTGATCACCGACTCTTTCACGAACTTTCCACCTCGGCTTCGCTGATGTCGAGAGGCGCCAACGTCCTCGCACATTTCTTGATCATGTCCTCGAGTCTTGCAGTCGCCTCTTTGCATCGCTCCGCCGACCCTGCTTTGGAAAGCTCCTCCAGGTATGCTTGAAGACCAGGGCTGCAACAACTCTGAACTGAATCGCTATGAGCCTCCTTTTTCAAGTGTCGTAACGCCCATAACGCTGAATTGCGGTCATGATGAGCCGCAAACTAGTGAGCCGTGACCCGTTGTTGATGGAGCCCGCGGTGGCGAAAAGGAGTCCGTGCTGTTCCCCGGCCATCTCAAAATCCCGAAGGAATTCCGCGACGATGTTCACCTCCTCGTTGCGGCTGAAGGTGAAGGGCGCCAACTGGCCATGGATGACGGTGTTTGGCATGTGCCGGCGGATTTCATCCACGCGCACGGTGGGGCCGAAATTCACCGCCGACAAGTTGAGCCGAGCCAGAATGGGAATGATGTGCGCCATCGCGGAGTCCGAATGCTGGTAACGCCAATCGGTGGGCTTAGGGCTGTAGCGCTCGAAAATCCTTTTGAGGATGGGATAGCCGAAGAATTCGTACTGGTCGGGCGTGAGCAAGGCGCTGTTATCATCCAGGAAGCCAAATCCGTGCGGCGCAGTTTCACTCGTGTAGCCGGCCTCTTCGTCCTTGACTCTGGCAATTTCGAGCATGGCCTTGAGGATGAGGTCGCGGAATCGGGCAGCCAGGTCCGGGTTGTCGTAGAGCAGGAAAAGCAGGTTTTCCACGCCGTAGATGGAGGTGGCGAATGTCACGGGACCGCGCTGTCCCCGGTAAAGCGGCGGTTTCACGTCCAGCCTCATCAGCCGTTCCTTCTCCTGTTCCCAGTTCTCCGGAAGCAGAAACTCGCGCAAGTTTTCGAGCCGTTTCTCGGCGCGGTCGAGAATGGCGGCAAGCTGGCTTTCGGTGTGGGCCGCCTGTTCGAGCCACCAGGACCCAGCTTTCCAGACGTTGTGGCCTTCAAAGACGTCCGGAAGCTCCTTGGTCGGCGGATACTTGAGGTCGGGGTCGCTACGGACCTCGCTCAGAAGCCGCTTTCCGACGATATTCTCGGCCCGGTCGTTGTAGGCCTTGTTGAGCGAAAGACGCCAATCCTGATCGTGCGAATAGCGCCAGAAGTCTTCCTCGATGCCGAGTTCCGCGTAAACGCATTCGCCGCTCATCCAGATGCCGAGCGGGCACTGGGGGATGTCTTTGTCAAACGGGTTCGCCTTTGCCCTGTCGTGGTCCGCGTAGAATTTTTGGAGATTCACGGGCGCCAATCCGCCGTTCGCCCGGGTTTCATCCACGAGTTTCTCCGAAAGCCGGATGTGTTCGTCCTTCAGGTAAACGCTCATCGGGGTGAATCGTGTGTCGTTGTCTTTTGCCCTGCCCGCACGGATAAACTATAGAGGGTACCATGGGAAATCAAAATCATATTCTTGCCATTCCGGGAGAGGTGTTGCCGTCTCGGGGGCATGCGGTGAGATTGAGGCCTGCGGGGGGACGTTGGGTCTGGCCTGGAATTGCCCTTTGGTCTGACTCTATCACAGGGTCACGTTGGACATCTGCTGCTTCCGCAGGAGTCAAGACGGCATCCGCAATAATCCGGGCTTAGCCGCCATTTCTCATCCCGCCGGGATGAGAAATCCGGGTTAGCCGCGATCCTTCAAGGATCGGCCCCGGCGGCCGCGGCTGATTCTCTTGTATTCCCGCGGCGCGCCGTCCACAGGCTTGCCCTGGAGGCGGAACAGGCGGTCGCGAAGCTCGGCGGCGCGCTCGAACTCCAGGTTGGCAGAGGCGGAGAACATCTCCTGCTCAATCTCGCGGAGCGCTTCCTGCGCGACGTACTGTTCCTCGGACTCGTGGACCGTCTCCTGAGCGAGACGCCTGCTCTGGACCTCCTGCTCGATGCCGCGCTTGATCTCCTTGCGAATGGTCTCAGGGGTGATGTGGTGGCGGTCGTTGTACTCGAGTTGCAGTCGCCGTCTCCGGGCCGTTTCGTCCATCGCCCTTTGCATCGAGCCTGTGACTCGATCAGCGTACAGCAGCACGTGGGCGTGCACGTTGCGCGCCGTGCGGCCAATCGTCTGAATCAGCGAGGTGTCGTTCCGCAGATAGCCCTCCTTGTCCGCGTCCAGGATGGCCACGAGGGAGACCTCGGGGAGATCGAGGCCTTCTCGGAGAAGGTTGACCCCGACGAGGACGTCGAACTTGCCCTCCCGGAGGTCGCGGAGCACTTCGACGCGGTCGAGCGCCTCGATGTCCGAATGGAGATACCGGCCCTTCAAACCCTCCTCCTGGATATACACGCTCAATTCTTCCGCCATGCGCTTGGTCAGGGTGGTCACCAGTGCGCGCTCGCCGCGCTCCGCCCGCGTGCGCAGCTCCTTCATGAGGTCCGGAAGCTGGCCCTTCGCCGGACGCACCTCGACGGTCGGGTCGACCAGGCCCGTGGGGCGGATGATCTGCTCGACGACGCGGCCGCCGGACCTGCCCAGCTCGTACTCCTCCGGGGTGGCCGAGACGAACAGGACCCGCCGAGCCCGCTGCTCCCACTCGTCGAATCGCAGCGGCCGATTGTCCAGCGCCGAGGGCAGCCGGAAACCGTACTCGACGAGAGTCTCCTTGCGGGAACGGTCGCCGGCGTACATGCCACGAATCTGGGGCACCGTGACGTGGGACTCGTCCACGATCATGAAAAAGTCCTTGGGAAAATAGTCGATCAGGGTGAAGGGCGGCTGACCCGGCTCGCGGCCGCTGAGATGCCGCGAGTAGTTCTCGATGCCCGGACAGAAGCCGGCCTCGGTCAGCATCTCGAGGTCGTAGCGGGTTCGCGACTCCAGCCTCTGGGCCTCGAGGAGCTTGCCTTGGCCGCGGAGGACGGCCAGGCGCTCGCCCAGCTCGTCTTCGATGCGGCCGATGGCCCGGCGCATCTTGTCCTCCGGCGTCACAAAATGCTTCGCGGGGTAGATCACGAGGCTCTCCAACTCCGCCTCGATCTCGCCCGTGAGCGGCTCGATCTGCTGGATACGGTCCACCTCGTCGCCGAAGAACTCGACGCGGTAGGCCGTCTCCTGGTAGGAAGGGATCACCTCGACGACGTCGCCCCGGACCCGAAAGTGGCCGCGGGTGAAGGAGTAATCGTTACGGGCGTACTGAAGGTCCACGAGCTTGCGAAGAAACTGGTCGCGGTCGAGCGCCTCGCGCCGGCTCACCCGGGCGACCATGCCCTGGTAGTCGTCGGGCGACCCGAGGCCATAGATGCAGGAGACGCTGGCGACGACGACGACGTCCCCGCGGGAAAGAAGGGAACTGGTCGCGGATAGGCGCAGCCGATCGAGGTCCTCATTGATCGTCGTCTCCTTCTCGATGTAAACGTCGACGTTGGGAAGGTAGGCCTCCGGCTGGTAGTAGTCGTAATAGCTGACGAAGTATTCGACCGCGTTCGTGGGGAAGAAATCGCGGAATTCGCAGTAGAGTTGGGCCGCCAGCGTTTTGTTGTGCGACATGACCAGGGTGGGCAAGCCCAGCGCCCGGATGACCTGCGCCATGGTGAAGGTCTTGCCCGAGCCGGTCACTCCCAGAAGGGTCTGGCAGGCCACGCCGGAGCAGAAGCCCTGCACGAGCTTTTCGATGGCCTTGGGCTGGTCACCGGCGGGCTCAAAGGGGGCTTTCAGTTCAAAGGAAGGCATCGGAATTCACGGTGGGTGAACCAATCAGTTCAGGAATCGCGCGGTGCGGCTTCTCAACCGGGACAGGTCTCTATCGCAAAGAGATGCTCGATTTTGAAATCCGTGCAGCCCGAAGGGCAAAGCGGATTCCATTACTCGCCCGTTTGGGGCACAGCTTCGCCGCTCGCCCCATGGCCCGCGAAAGCGTGGGGCGCGAGGCGCTTGAGCGCCGAGTCCGGCAGCACCGCCCGCAGATCGCCGATATCCCGGAATCCGCCCTGTTCGGCCCGATGCCGCACCAGGGCACGAGCGCGGCTCAGGCCGATCCCGGGCAGCTCCCGCAGCTCCGCCGCCGAGGCCTGGTTCAGGTCGAGCCGGCAGTCGAAGCCGCCGAACGGCGCGGCCTGCGGAGTCCGGGCGGACTGGGCGGCGAGGGTCCCGGCGCGCAGCGCGAGCAAGAGCAAGCCCCCCACGAGGAGCACCAGCCTCTCGCGGCGGTATAGGTCGAGCGAATGGCGCAGTCTTTCGCCGGCAGCCATGGGATATCCCTGGGATTGCTGATGTTTCACGTCCGATGGACCACGGGGTGCAGCGGTGGGACTGTTTCCCATTTCCAGACATTGTATCCCACGTTTTTCCCGCTTACCATTATCTGATGTACCAGTTGAAGGCCGGCGACGTCCTCAAGGTAGCGGAGTACCTGGACGGCAACGGAGAGGAGAGGAGGAAGACATGAGAGGCCGACGTTGCGAGGTCATGGTGGTCGGAGGCGGACTGGGCGGGTGCGCCGCGGCGCTGGCCGCGGCGGAGGCCGGACGCCGCGTCGTGCTCACCGAGGAAACGGACTGGATCGGCGGACAGGTCACGAGCCAGGGCGTTTCGGCGCTCGATGAGCACCGCTGGATCGAGTTCTTCGGGGCCACGGCCTCCTACCAGAAATTTCGAGAGGAAATCCGGTCCTGCTACCGCGAGCACTACCCCCTGACGCCCCATGCCCGGGCCGAACGATTCCTCAACCCCGGAGGCGGATACGTCAGCCGGCTGTGCCATGAGCCCAGGGTCGCCCTGGCCGTCCTCGAGTCCCTGCTCGCCCCGCACCGCGCTGCTGGCCGCGTCGAGGTCCTCCTGCGGACCCGGCCGACCGGGGCCGACGTCGCCGGCGACCGCGTCCGCTGCGTCCGGCTCGCCGATCTCGACGACGGCGGGGAGTGGCTGATCGAGGCGCCCATGGTCCTCGATGCGACGGAGCTGGGCGACCTGCTCCCGCTCACGGGCACGGAATATGTCAGCGGGGCCGAAGGCCGCGACGAAACCGGCGAGCCGCACGCCGCCGCCAAGGCCAACCCGGATAACGTCCAGTCCTTCACCGCCTGCTTCGCCCTCGATTACTGCCCGGGCGAGAGCCACGTGATCGACGAGCCTCGCGGCTACGTGGCCTTCCGCGACGCCCAAATCTCCTGGTGTCACACTCACCCCATCACGCTGCAGAAGGTCACCCGCACCCTTTTCCATCTCCCGAACAGCCCCTGGGGCACGAGCCTCTGGCTCTACCGGCGCATCCTCGACCGGGCGCGTTTCGCCGACGGGGCGTTCCCGAGCGATCTCAGCCTGATCAACTGGCCTCAGAATGACTATTGGGACGGGAACATCATCGACCAGCCGGAGGCGGAGGCGGCGCGGCACGTCGATGCGGCCAAACGGCTCTCATTGAGCCTCTTGTACTGGCTTCAAACGGAGGCGCCGCGGGAGGACGGGGGCGCCGGATACCCGGGCCTGCGGCTTCGGCCCGACGTCATGGGCAGCCGTGACGGCCTGGCCAAGATGCCCTATATCCGGGAATCGAGGCGTATCCGGGCCGTCTTCACTGTCCTCGAACAGCACCTCTCGCCCGAGATTCGCAAGGACCAGTACGCCGAGCCGTTCCCCGATTCCGTCGGCCTTGGGCTCTACCGCATCGACCTGCACCCGAGCAGCGGGGGCGACAACTACATCGATCTGGCGTGTGCGCCGTTCCGCATTCCCCTCGGGGCGCTGATCCCGGTCCGGATGGAAAACCTGATCCCGGCGAACAAGAACATCGGGACGACCCATGTCACCAACGGGGCCTACCGGCTGCACCCGGTCGAGTGGAACATCGGCGAGGCGGCGGGCGCCCTGGCAGTGTTCTGCCTGGAACGGGCATGCTCGCCACGAAAGGTGCGGGAGGACAAGGCCCTTCTTGATCTCTTCCAGAGGCTGCTGGAACGCCGAGGCGTCCCCCTGTCCTGGCCAGAGGCCGTACCCGTATAACGGTGTCCGGTGTCAGGCCAATCGTCAGGAATAAGTCGCCAATGGAGAATAGAAAATCGGCTCAGGGGCTAGGTGACGAGCTCGCAAGTGCGGGTGCACCTGCGAGCTCGTCACCTATCGGAAACCCCTCCCTCCCGCAGGGTCCCGATGGGAAACGGGACCCCTCCCACAGGGACAACTCTGGGAGGGGTTTCCAGCTCGTATCCTTGTTCATGAGTGCTGGTGCACTGATGAATAGGGATACTGGCGAAGCCACTTGGGCATCACGATCCTTGGAGGTCCAGTTCCTTCTCCGGCCCGCTGCCCGTTGGGACTTTCGTGACACCTCACACCTGAAATAGCCATGTCCGTTGAAAAATCCAAGGCCGAGATTCACATCATTGGGCGCAACCGGCGCGCCTCTTTCGAGTTCCACCTCATGGACCGGTTCGAGGCCGGGCTGGTGCTCCAGGGCACGGAGGTGAAGTCCCTGCGCCAGGGCAGGGCCGACCTCACCGACAGTTTCGCTCGGATCGAGGGCGAGGAGCTCTTTCTGCACCACCTGGACATTCCCATCTACAGCCACGGCACGTACAGCAATCATGAGCCGAAGAGGCGGCGAAAATTGCTGCTGCACCGCCGTGAGATTCTCAAGCTCAAGGGCAGGGTCCACGAGCGCGGCTTGACCCTGATTCCTACCCAGATTTACTTCAAGGGAAACTACGCCAAGATCGAGATCGCCGTCGCCAAGGGGAAAACGCATGGCGACAAGCGGCAGGACCTGAAACGGAAGGAACACTTGCAGGAGATGGCCCGATACCGCTCGAGGTAAGCTGCCGAGTAGACGAGCTCGCGAGTGCGGGTGCGCTGGCGAGCTCGTCTACTCGCTTGAATTGAACCCTCCTTTGGCAACAATAGGACGAGCGAGCGCCCGTCGGAGACGGGCGCTCGCTCGTCCGGGGGCGAATGGTTTCGACCGGATGACCGAGGTCTGGGCCGCGCTCCGAGGTTGTCAGGTGGCCTCGTTAAAAACCTGGCAAACACTCATCTGCCAATGCAGATCTCAGAATGGCTGCCTGAAAAGGCAACCCATCTTCCCGGCCCCGCCTGCAGGGCCGGGGAGGTGACCCATCGCAGGCTGGCTTCCGGAGGTAATGGTCTGACGGCCCGGAGGCGAGATGGAGTCTGACCTGGCCCCGAAGGCGCCCGTTCGTCGGCAACCCGAGGGGCGAGAACTTCAAGACGAACTATGAGCGTAGTGATCCATTCCGACGCATCTCGGGACGCGGGTTCGATTCCCGCCGCCTCCATCATTTCCAACCTGCCTGCTTTGGGACGCCCTGAAGCGCAAAACGGCCCGAAAGTGGCGAGTTCTGGACTCTCAGGCGATTCCTTGAAATCGCTTCCTGTCAACTTGGGGACGCCACCTAACCCCCAAAAAACACCTTCGGGACGCACGAAAAACATCACAGGAACATCACAGGAGCAGTACAGAATTGCTCCCGTTTCCGTGGCGGACGTTCTCCACGCGGTGGACGCTTGCCCAGAAATTCCCTGTCACGTCAGGGACACGATCCGGACCATTCTGGAGAGCGTCAAGCTCCGGTAACCCGAGGCCCTTCGGCAATACGTGGAGAAGAGGAAGACGAATCATGTTCAAACGCACTGTGAAGCCCGACATGCAGACTTCCGCCATGCCCACGGTCTTCATCCACCTTCAACCCGGCCCGAAGCGCCCTGGCGAATCCTGGAGCGTTCCAGCAAGCCGGAAAGTGAGGTTGTTGAACCGTGCCGTACTCTGATCCCGAACGCGCCCGAGACTACTTCCGAGAATACCGGCGACTTCGCCGCGGCGGGGACGCCCGTTCAACCCCCTGTTCAACCCGCCTGCCCTCGGAGTTTCGCCTTGAAACGGCAGGCGACGTTATCGCCTTGCTCGAAAACCAGGTGGAGACGGTCCTGGAAGACGAGAAGGCCGGCGCACTGGAAAAGGCCCGTTGCATAGGATACCTGGCCAGCGTCAGCTTGAAAGCGATTGAATGCGGCAACCTGGCCGCACGGCTCGAAGCGCTGGAGGCGGTTCTCAAGTCACGAAATGGGAGGCAACCATGAACGCCAACCTGTTGGCGAAACGCTACGGCGCATTGACGCCAGAAGAGCGATTCCGGCTCATCCTAGCCGCGGAAGGCCGAGGTGACGAAGCGGAGCAGGACCGGCTTCGCAGGACCGCCAGGCGCATCGAGTTTTCCACCGAGGAGCACGCGCCTTGGGCGCACGCCTTCAACGAACTGGCCAACCTGACGTTTATCGGGTTGGCCGAGGACGCCGCTCAATTCTTCAACTTCCTGAATGCCTTCCATGAAGCCTTCGCCAACCTCCGCGACCTACCCGGCGACGAAAAAAAGGGCGGCGCCGAAGATGCCCACAGTGAAGCCGAATCCGCCTCTGGCGGACGGGACTCGAACGCCGGCGCGGACCAGCCAGAAGAGGAGACTGCCGATCCCGGGATTTCAACGCCTACAGGACGTAACGGCGCTGGCCGAGCAAGCCGCGTTCAAGTCGGATTTACCGGATTTGGCAGTCGATACCTCAATGACCGCGGAAAGGCTGGCCGCGGAAAGGCTGGCCGCGGCATTCGAAAAAGCGTTCCGCGAGCGGACCCGGTGGTGGGGCGGCCTACCCGCCAGCGGTGGAGTGGACTCTGCGCAGCATCCGCCTGTGGCGGCGTTGAACCCCTAACCTGCCGGACTATAATCCAGACCATGCCGAAAGCCCCCAAGTTCACGCTTCGGGTTGCTCCCGAAGCCTTGGAACACCTGAAGGCGATTGATCCCAAGTTTCGGGGACTGATTCGAGAATTGGCTGAGGAGCAGTTGTCTTATCAACCGGACCAAGCGACCCGAAACCGGAAGCTGCTTCGACCGCCGGCGCCCTTCGGCGCCGCTTGGGAATTGAGACTCGGACCCGACAACCGCTTTCGGGTTTTCTACCGAATCAACCGTGAAGAGAGAATCGTTCGAGTCCTCGCCATCGGCATCAAGGTAAGAAACCGGCTGTTTATCGGCGGAAAGGAGTTTGAAGCATGAAGGTTGTACCTGTGGCAAAAGCGAAGTCGAAACTGAGCGCGTACTTGAAGGAATGTCGGAAGGGCCCCATTGTCATCACTCGCAACGGAACGCCCGCGGCGGTCCTCATTGCGCCCGTTGACGATGACGACTTGGAGTCTTTGCTCCTGGCGAGGAATCCGCGTTTCCTGGCTCTGCTCGAGAAGTCGGAGAAGAGCATTCGAGAGGGCAAGGGATTGTCTTGGAAGGAATTTTGGGCCAAGGCGGAAAAGCTGCCCTGAAGCCCCTCCGCCAAAGTCACAAGGCAACGGCGAAGACAACCAGAATGCTTTCGGACTGTCCCCGGAGGCGCTGAAACTTGACGGCCTTTCAAGGCCAGGAAGCCCGGCCCGCGGGGGACAGTCTCGCGGTGTCCGGGCTTTTTTTTCGGAGAGCTTGAGATGTCTTCTTCCGAAGCCAAAGGGGGACTTGTAAGGCTCGGTTGCGAAATCACTGCGTCTGACGGACGCGTTTTCAAAATCCCCGAAGACTGGAAGGAACCTCTGCGTCCCAAGGTTTTTGACCGTTTTGAATGGTTGCACAACGTGAAGGTGGATTACACCTATCCCGTAGACACGTTGCTGAAAGTGCTGGAAGAGCTTGAGCTTCTCAGTGGAACGAGACTTAGAGATGGGGCTAATCCGATGCTGTATCTTAAGTTTCACGACCATTGGGTTGACCTGAAGCATTGTGGTCTTGCTATCGGCGAGAACTACAAGGGCTCTTTCAGAGATTACCTGGAGATTAAATCGCCTGGGTTGATTGAGGATTCGCCAAAGCCCGGCGGAACGAATGCGAACACCGAGCAGGCTGCAACTGCCGCAACGAAGACGAACGCGGCAGGCAGAGCCAAAGAGCCAACCCCAAAGCAGATTCATGCCTACAAACTACGCTACAGCTTCGGATGCTCACAAGAAACGATAGCCAAAAAGCTGGGTGTTAGGCAGAGCACAATATCAAGGTGGGTGAAGGCCTACAAAAGATGGTTAAAGCAGGAAGACTTACCAGTGGACGAAGACCCCGAATCCCGGCGGATTGACGTTTCAACCGTGTCCAAGGACATAATTGAGAGCGCCGGGCTTGACCCAAAATTCAAGGACCGGAGCGCGAAGCGGCACCGGGAAGCCAAGATGAGACGCCAGGAGGAAAACCGGATGGATTGAGGCCGGATTATGCAATCGCCGAAACGCTGATTTTGGCCGCTATGCGGCGTCTGGCGGCCTTATGCAGGCTTATGCAGGTGTGGATTTTGCATAGATGCATAACCCTACAGGTGGGGCGAGTTTTTTCCACCTGGAGGGTTTCCCATGGCCGACACTGAGGTCCTGTTTACGGCTGAAGAGGTCGCGGAGCGGCTCAGAGTCGCCCCGCAAACGGTCCACCAGTGGCGGCGGGACGGGCGGATTCCCGCAATCGAAATCACTCCGCGCACGTTCCGTTTTAGTTACGGCCAGATTTTGGCGGTCCTACGCGGGCAATCGAGGAGGGCGGAGGGCGCGGCCGGCGACCGGGAGGGCCAGCCGTGACACCGCTCGAACTGGCCCTGAAATATGCCCAGTGTGGGTTGCGCGTTGTCCCTTGCCACACCCCGACCAGCGCCGGTTGTTCCTGTGCCAAGGGGCCAGCCTGCCAGTCGCCGGGAAAACACCCGCGACTGAGCGCGTGGCAGAAAGAAAGCTCGGTGGATACTCGGGTTCTGTCCGAGTGGTTTCGACGCTGGCCCGAAACGAACATCGGGATCGCCACGGGCACGGTGAGCGAAATCATGGTCCTGGACGTGGACCCTCGGCACGGCGGGTTGGACAGCCTCAAACGGCTGGAAAAACAAAACGGCGGGCTGCCCCCAACTCCGACCGTTTCAACCGGCGGCCGCGGTTTCCATCATTACCTGAAACACCCCGGGCGAGCGGTTAAGAACAAAATTGGCCTGTTGTCGGGCCTGGACATCCGCGGCGATGCGGGATTTGTGGTCGCGCCGCCTTCTCTTCACGTAAGCGGCGCCCTGTACGCCTGGCGACCTGGCCGGGCCCCGTGGGAGGTCCAGCCCGCGCCCTGCCCGGAATGGCTGACGTGTCGCATAGAAGCAGAGACTTCGAAGACTTCGGAGACTTCAGAGACTTCAAAAGCAATATGCTCGTGTGAGGATTATGCGACCGTGGAGGCGGCCATCCGCGAAACACTGCCGGAATGTGAGGGACAACGAAACCGAGGCATTTTCAGGTTCGCGCAACGAATCCGCGGGATCGCGGAATTCGCCGATCTGCCCGTCAACAAACTGAAACCAGTCGTCCAACAGTGGCACAAACGCGCATTGCCGTTCATCGACACGAAGGCCTTTGACGAGACGTGGAGCGATTTCCGGTACGCCTGGCCGCGGATTCAGCACCCGGGCGGTTTTGATCTCGCCAAACTCGTTCACCGGCTCGAGGCCGAACCGGTCCACCCCGCGGCCGCGGCGGCGGGCTACGAAACGCGAGAGCGGCGCCTGCTCGTAGCCTTGTGCGCGGAACTGCAAAAAAATTCCGGCGACCGGACGTTCTACCTGTCAAGCCATGCCGCGGCCAAACTCGTGGGAACAAGCCCGCGGCAGGCATACCGAATTTTGCACGGCGATTTTATCGAGGACAGCATTTTGGAACTCGTTGAGAAGGGGATCGCGGGCGGCAGGATCGCGAGCCGGTTTCGGTTCACCTGGAGGGCGCCGGAATGAGAAAAACCATTTTTCACCCCCTAGTGTCTATGCGACATTTCACCGATGTTGTCGTTGCGTGAGGTTCCATTCCCTGCCCCTTGTTTGGAGGATAGAGCATGCCAGAACCGAAAACCAAGAGCGACAAGCCCATTGACGAAGGAACCGACCAACCCCTGGCCGTCTTCGAGCGCGGCCTGGGCGAAGAGATCCGCGTCTCCTGGAACCACTTCCGCGGACATTGCTTCCTAAACTTTCGTCACTGGTATCAGCCGGACATGGGATCGGAACTGAAGCCGACCCGGCGGGGAGTCACCTTTCGACCGGAGGAACTGCCGGAACTGGCCGAGGCCGTGGCCCAAGCCATCAAGGAGGCGGAAACGCTGCGTGACTGAATGAGGCGAGTGGCCGGGCAGGTCAAAGCGCCTGAAAACCGGGCGCCATTGAATCGACGCCCCGTCTTTGACCGGGAGGGGGACTCGCACCTATCCCGGAAGCGCCCTGGACGATTTCAGCAAGCCTTGCTGCCATCTTTTGGAGGAAACCGAGATGAACGATACGACCGTGACCAGACCCGACAATTCCCTTGATGCCGAGGCCGACCCGACCCCTGAGAACCAGCTTGAACCGGAAAGGGTTGAGCCGGGCTTCCTCGTGGACGCGCTGGCCCTCCTGCCGGAGAAGACGATCCTTGACGAAGCCCGGCTGGCCGGAGTCTTTGGAGTGACCCCCCGGACTGTTCGCCGTATGGTGGACCGCTTCGAGCTTCCTCCCTCCGTTCCCCTGGCCGGGCGGTCCGTCTGGCTGGCCGGGCGCGTTTTGGCCTACCTGGACAGCAAGGCCCGTGAGGCCGAAGATGAAGCTGGGCGCAACGCACGAAAGCTGCAAAAGCTTACTTCTTGACATTCAAACACACATGAAGTTAGATGACACACAATGAGCAAGCCACGACGAAAGAAAACGAGAATGGGCAGGCCCCCGCTTCCGGCTTCGGAAGTCAAAGCCGTCTACTTCAGCATCCGCGCGACTCGGTCGGAAGCTGCACGATTGAGGGCTGAAGCGCGCCGGCTGGATAAGACCGTATCAGATTTGTTACTGCAACCCTGGCGACAACCCAGAGGAGAGTGACGCGATGCCTTACCTCTACCGAACCTATGACAAGCACGGCAAACCGCATCCTCGGTGGAAGTTTCAGATCACTGAATACGATGGCAAGCGGTGGAGCATCACCGGTTACACATCAAGAGCAGAAACCGCGAAGTTGGCCGCGAAGCTGGAATCCGAGCACGACGCGATCCGTAAGGGCTTAGTGCCACCTCCGGAGAACTGGCGGAAAAGTCTAGCCAGACCTGCCGGGGAAGTTGTTGCCGATTACTGCGCGTGGGGGGAAGCCTGCGGGGGACGTGGCGGGCGACCGTGGGGAACCACGAACGCCCGGATGAAACGAGCGCATCTGGAGTTCTGGAGAGGCCGGTTGAACCTGCAAAGCCTTGGCGACCTGGACGGGACACTTCCCGCCGTCGAGGAAGCCATCCGGGAGCTTCAAGGGAATGGACTCTCGCCCAAGACCTTGCAGAACTACGTGGAGAGCTTGAAGAGCTTTGCCCGTTGGGCCGTCAAGCGCCGTTATCTCCGGGAAGACCCGCTCAAGGACTTCGTTCCTTTCGATACGACACCCAAAACCGAGCGCCGAAGCTTCACGCCCAGTGAACTGGAGAAGTTGTTCGCCGTGGCGCCGGCGGCGCGTCAACTGCTCTATGAACTCGCCCTGACTTCCGGGCTTCGTCGGAAAGAGTTGGAATCCCTCTTACCTGACGATTTGGACTCGGAGCGGGGAGGGCTTCATCTCCGACCGGAGACGACAAAGAACCGGCGGGGCGGCTTCCAGGTTATTCCGTGGGACTTGGCCAAACGCCTGCAAGACCTCGTGGACGCGGGAGCGGCCCCCGCGGGCACGTTGCTCTACGTGGGAAGTCATACGGGCCGGGAGATTGGGCGAGACCTGGTGGCGGCTGAAATCTCCAAGAACACTCCCCGCGGTCGGTTGGACTTTCACGCTTGCCGGGTAACTTTCGCGACGCTCCTGGACCAAGCGGGCGCATCGGCGAAAGAGACGGAAACGCTTCTGAGACACCGACCGAGCGGGATCACTTCACGCGTCTACACGAAGGCCGGAGACGACCGGTTGCGGGAACTTGTGGAGGCCGTGGGAAAGGTCGTTCGAGAGGCAAAAGAGCCTTCGAGGAACATCACAGGAGCAGTACGGAAAGCTGCTGGCGCTGAAAGTCTTTGCCTTGAAACGAGTTGCGGAGACGTGGACGCGGGTTCGATGCCCGCCGCCTCCACCACTTGGCCTCGTTACAAGAGCAGAACACAAACAGCGCAGAAACACTACAAACCCCCTCCAAACCCCCATTTCAGGCAGTTCCGACTTCTGCGCATTCGCGACAGGATCAAACACCTTCCGAACAGGAAAAACATACTGTTTTGCACCCAAAGTGTGTACATAGTGTGCACGGCCCAAGCGCGCAACCTGAACAATCATCACAACCACCGGATTTGGAGAGCGTCGTTGAAGCCTGGCCGAAGCTATCGGAAGCGGTCAAGGCTGACATCATGGCGATGGTGGAGGCTGCGGTGAACCCATGACCCAGACATCCACCGACGAATCCCGACACCTGTGACAGTGGCGCAAGAGCGGGCTATCGACCTGCTCATGGAGGGCAAGCTGGACCGGGAAGTGGCCGAGGCCGTGGACGTCACCAGGCCGACCGTGACCGACTGGCGCAACCACCGTATTGTCGAGAAGGGCAATTCAGACTGGAATCTCCATCGTTTTCTGACAGACAAAGGAGTGAGGTTATGACCAACACAGACGCAACGGCCAAGGTTTTCTGGACTGCCTTCCAGGTACTGCCGCATTCAGAAAAACAAGCGGTGATTCGTCGCATGATGCGGAGCAAAAGCCTCCGGCGGGACATGATTGACCTGGCCATAATTGAAAACCGAAAGGCCGAGTCCGTTCGGCCCCTGCGTAAATACTTGGAAGAATCTCGGTGAAGGACCAAAATGCCTTACCAGATTCTCATCAAGAGTTCCGCCGAAAAGGAACTGGATGCGCTCCCCAAGCAGACCCGCGGCCGCATCGCCCAAAGGCTTCTGATGCTGGAAACGAATCCTCGCTCTCCCGGTGTCAAGAAACTTCAGGGGAAAGAAACCTACCGGCTTCGTGTCGGTGACTACCGGGTACTGTATACCATAGATGACAAAGGTGAACGTGTCGTTATCTATTCGGTCGGTCACCGACGTGAAGTCTATCGCTGAGCTACCCGGGTTATAATGCGCCAGGGGAGTTTCTGGGTGTATAGCTTCCGAACGGGAATGAGGGGCTATCTGAAACCGGCAGGGAAATCCCTTATGGTCATGACGCTAAACAATTTGATGCTGATGCTCCCTGAGCAGCGCAGGCTACTGAGGCTAAGAAAGGATCAGAGACGGCGAGGCCCGTACGAAAAGAGGCCTCCGCGAAGCCGTGAAGACCTCCTTGGTTATCTTCGCACCCGACGTTTCAAGTCAGGCGGGCAGCTTCGAGCGGGTCGGAAACCCCTTGAACCGCATGTTCACGATTATTTCAGCGCCTTTGGAAGCTGGCGGAAGGCCAAGGAGAAGTGCTACGGCCCTGAGCCGCCCTCCCTTGCGCCACCTGCAAACCCTGGTTACTGCACCAAAACATGCCAGGAATTCAGCATCTGGACCCAGGGGGGCTGGCTTGAAGCCCGACGCAAGCGACCGGATGTAGTACCCAGCGCAAACCAGGTCCGACGTTTGTTTGGTTCTCTTAGCAATCTATTTGCTATTGCTGAGCGCCAATCGTTTATTCGTACCCTGGAGAAGTACCTTCTGTTGGAAAAAAGCTGGGCCACCGTCCGAGTGCCGAGGAGTGCCGCAGGGAGGGCCTCGACCTGACCGCCTGCATCAGCTTTTTGGCTCTTCGCGTTTACGCGCGCGTGGTATTGGGGTATTGGGGGTGCGTTAACCGACGAGTTCGACCCGTGAGCGATGGAGTGCATAGAGTTTCAGCTTG
>JACPCR010000116.1 GCA_016179685.1 Planctomycetota bacterium
AGAAGGAAAGACACCGGCTTTACCCGTACAAAACGGCCCTCGGGACCGTCAAGTGGCCTCTCGCGGCATAAAAAGATGAGCGGGAGCCGAGTTACACCCGTTCCTAGCACTCCCGACGTACTCTTGACGTGAAACACGGTGAGCTTGAACTCGACCACCGAAGTCCCGCACGTCGCACGGATGACCACGTCGTCCGCCTCGGCCGAGACGAAGCCGTCCGCTTGCTGCCATTGCACCGTCGTCCCGGCGCTCGAGCCTGCAAAGCTGCCACCCGCCGTCGTGGTCCACACTGGCTTGCCGGAGGGGAAAACGCCGCCTGACGGCTTCGGATTGGCCGTCAGCGTGACCAGCTCTCCTTGATTCTTGCAGAGATACTGGCCGTCGGGGACCGAGGCCGTGATCGAATCCACGCCAACCACGTCCACGTCGGACTCGAACGACTGGCTGCCGGTGACGTTCTTCGTGACGCTGATCGGGTTGCCGAATTTGTCCACCCCGGAGTAGGTCGCCGTCACGTTCTTCGTGACGCTGATCGGGTTGCCGAATTTGTCCACCCCGGAGTAGGTCGCCGTCCCGCCCGTAATCGTCACCGTCACCCGTACGGTCATCAAGCCGGTCTTGTCGAACGATCCGGTCGCCGTCGAGGTCGTCGAGGCCGAAAACGTGCCCCAGTTGTAGGAGAAGGTCAGGCCGCTCGTGCCGGCGAGCGTCTGGTTGCCGACCATCGCGGGGGGGACCGCATTGACGTTGAGCAGCGTGGCCGTGATCGTTTCACCGACGCACGCCGGGCTGGGGCTCAAGCTGGGACCGGAGGCCGAAATGGATACGGGGAGGGCGCCGCCAAACTCAGCATGGCAGAGAGGTGTCACACACACACACACACACACAGAGAGAGAGAGAGAAAGAGAGAGAGAGAAGGCCAGCGACTTCGTAGCCAGGTCCCGTGGTATGATCATCTCTGTGCGCACTTGAATGCCCCTCTAGGCTTATTGGCAGAAATTTTAATGAGCAAAAATCGATTATAACTTCGGCGAAGGGCCTGTCAAGTTGCTGTGATGCAGACGTAAGCGGGGGCCGCGTGACGGGCATGCCAGCGCGGCGCTGGCAGCGTTCCGAGGGCGGCCAAGGGCAATCGGTCGATTGAGAGACACGGGAGAGCTTCCTGTCTGCGCCGCGTGGCGGCAGACAGGCCCGCACCGCGACCCCCGCTTACGTGACCCCCGCTTACGTCTGAACTGCAGGTCAATAGTGATGATCCCTTGACGTGTCTGAAATGCAGTGGTAGTATCCCGTCTCTTTTCCTGCGGGACTCGCCCTCAGCCAGCGATTTAGGCCTGATGGCTCCGTTTCTTCCTAGAAGCAAACCCTATGTGCGGGATTGTTGGTTACTTGAACCGGGGTAAGAAAACAAAGCAGCCACTCGGCCTGACGCTCTACAAGATGCTGGGCGCGCTGGGCTGCCGGGGGCCAGACTCTGCGGGTGTTGCCCTCTTTACACATGGGCATCGGGGCGCCCTGATCGTCAGAGTGAAGCTTGCCGAGGGAAACGGCCATGACGGGCTGGCCGAGTCGGTTGTGCAGGGGGTGGCCGCCGTGGGCCGGGTGAAGACCTTCTCGACGCAGCAGGGCTACTTGCGTCTCGTCCTGGATTACCGCGGCGACGTCAGGCCCGTGGAGCGGCTGATCGAGTCCATGCACAAGGACGTCGAGGTGGTCAGCATGGGGCGTAGCCTGGAGATCATCAAGCAGGTGGGCACGCCAGAGAATCTTGACAGCGCCTACGGAATTTCGGGCCTCGAAGGGACTCACGGAGTGGGGCACACACGCCTATCGACCGAATCCCGCGTTGATTTGAGCCATTCGCAGCCGTTCTGGGCGCATGGGCACCCGGACGTAGCCGTCGTGCACAACGGCCACATCACCAATTATCACAAGATGCGCAGGCGCTACGAGCAGAAAGGCGTCCGGTTCTACACGGAGAATGATTCGGAGATCATCGGGGTCTATCTGGCCCAGCGACTCTCCGAGGGGCTGGAGTTGAAGGAAGCGCTGAAGGCGTCGCTGGTGGACCTCGATGGTTCCTTCAGTTATCTGGCGGCCACCGCGCGACAGGTCGGTTTTGCCAAGGACCCCTTCGCCTTCAAGCCACTTCTGTTTGCAGAGACGGATACCGCCGTGGTGGTCGCAACGGAAGAAATGGCCATCCGATCGGGCTTGACGGGACGTTACGTGGTCCGTGAGGCACAGGCCAGGGAAGTGCGCGTATGGTCGAGATAGACGGCGAAGGAAGGACGACTCGCGAGATCAACTCGGCGGTCCAGGAAGCCGTGTCCCACGGGGCGGACGACATCCGGGTCAGGAACACGGGAGGCCGTCATAATCTGGGGGTGGCGATTCTCCGGCCGGTCCGGCTCACTCTGGACGGAAGCGTGGGCTACTACTGTGCAGGCCTGAGCGACGGTCCCTCGGTCGAGGTGTCGGGGAGCGCGGGCTGGGGCCTGGCGGAATCCATGATGAACGGCATGATCACGGTCCGGGGCCACGCGGGCAACGGGGCCGGCGCCGCGATGCGCGGCGGCATCATCGTGGTTCACGGGGATGCCGCCGCCCGCGCCGGCGTCTCCATGAAGGGCGGGACTATTCTGATCGGCGGCAACTGCGGCTACATGGCAGGCTTCATGGCCCAGAAGGGCGTCCTGGTGGTTTGCGGCGACACCGGCGAGGCCTTTGCTGATTCGATGTACGAGGCCGCCTGTTTCGTGGGCGGCAAGATTGGCGAGCTCGGCAACGACGCAGTCATCGAGAAGCCGTCCCCGGATGACCTCGAGCTTCTGGAAAGCCTGCTGTCGAAGCACTTCGGCCGGAAGCTCAAGAATCTGAAGGCGAGGCTGCGAGCCTTCCAGAAGGTCGTAGCGGGCCGGAAGCTGTGGAACTTTGACAAGAGGGAGTGGAAGACCTGGAAGGAAGCCCTATGAGATTTTTGGCGGTCACGCCAATTGCCTGACCGCTAAAAATGTCATACATAGAGAAATGAAGCTGCCCACGATGCAAGACGTCCCTGACCATCCCCAACACCTTCAGACCAGCGGAATTTTCACGCCTGAAGTCATCGAAGACATCCAGGTGAAGGCTGAGCTAGGGCGTTACCGTATTCGTGGCTTCGGGACGCTCCGGGAGCGGCGGTGGGCCACCTTCGACGACCTGACGTTCATCCCATGCACCCTGACGCGCATCCCGCTGGAGGGTTATCGGGAGCGCTGCTCGACGAAGACGACGTTGGGGACTCGTTTCGCCAAGAAGCCGGTCGAGCTGGACATTCCCGTCATGATCACGGGGATGAGCTGGGGTGCGTTGAGTTATCATGCGAAGGTGGCCCTGGCCAAAGGGGCGGCCATGGTCGGCTCGTCGAATACGACGGGTGACGGCGGCATGCTGATGGCGGAACGGGAAAGCAGCCGGACCTTGGTTTACGAGGTTCTTCCATCCCGGTACGGAATCGATGTCCATCATTTGAAGATGGCGGACGCCATCGAGTTGACCATCGGCCAGGGTGCGAAGCCCGGCACGGGGGGTCTGCTGCTCGGTTCGAAGGTTTCGGACACGATTGCGCGGCAGCGGGACCTGCCGATCGGAGTGGATCAGAGGAGTCCGGCCCGGCATCCCGATTTTCTGGGCCCGGACGACATGATCATCAAGATTGAGGAGCTGAGGGAAGCGACGGAGTGGAAGGTGCCCCTTTTCGTCAAGATGGGGGCTACCCGGGTTTTCGACGACGTGAAGCTGGCGGCCAAGGCGGGAGCTGACGTGATTGTCGTGGACGGGATGGAGGGCGGGACGGGTGCCTCGGTGGACATCTGCCAGGAGCACACGGGGATACCGACGCTGGCTGCGATGTGCGAGGCCCGTGCCGCGCTCGAAGACGTCAAGCTCTACGGCGAGGTGCAGCTCATCATTGCCGGGGGCATCCGGAACGGGGTCGATGCCGCCAAGGCGATGGCTCTGGGTGCGGACGCGGTCTATATCGGCACGGCGGCCCTGATCTCGCTCAATTGCAACAAGCCTCTTCACGTCGAGGACTATCGCAAGCTGGGTACCGAGCCCTATCACTGCCACCACTGCCACACGGGCCGGTGTCCGGTGGGGATTACCACCCAGGACCCTGAGCTGATGAAGCGACTCGACATCGAGGAAGGGGCGCATCGCGTCGCGAACCTGCTCAAGGCCATGACCTCTGAAATCCAGGTTCTCGCCCGCGCCTGCGGGAAAGCCAACGTTCACGATCTCGAGCCGGAGGACCTGCGGGCTCTGACCCTGGAAGCCTCCATGGTCTGCGGCATCCCCCTGGCCGGGACGAATCGCGTCTTCGGCGGCGGACCGGGCTGGTCCGAGCGCCATGCGCCTCCAGGCGAGCGATAGCCAGGTCAGGTGTCAGGTGTCAGGTGTCAGGTGTCAGGTGTCAGGTGTCGGGTGTCAGGTGTCAGGTGTCAGGTGTCAGGTGTCAGGTGTCAGGTGTCAGGTGTCAGGTGTCAGGTGTCAGGTGTCAGGTGTCGGGTGTCAGGTGTCGGGTGTCAGGTGTCGGGTGTCAGGTGATCTGAATCCTGACCTTGGGAAGTGCATCTTGGAGATCGAACGGTGTCATTTCTGATCCCCTGTCCCAACTGCGGTGAGCGGAGCGTCTACGAATTCCGTTTCGGCGCTGAAGTCAAGAGCCGGCCATCGGCGGGCTCTCCCAGCGAAGATTGGCTGCGCTACACGTACGTGAAGCAGAACGAGTCAGGAGTCCAGAAGGAGTGGTGGTATCACCGTATGGGATGCCGGCAGTGGTTCATCGCAGTCCGCAACACGGCCACCAATGAAGTCTTGAGCACGTCCTTGCCAGAGGAGAAGCCGGGTGGCACATCCAGTTGATCCCTCCCCGCCCGGGCACCCGGGCGGCGCATCCGAGGGGGTCTGTCCAATCACGATCTTCTTCGATGGGAAGCCGATTTCGGCCCAGCCGGGAGACACCGTCGCCTCGGCCCTGTATCGTTGCGGCGTTCGCATCTTCAGCCGCAGCTTCAAGTATCACCGGCCCCGCGGACTCCTTTGCGGCTCCGGCCACTGCCCGAACTGCCTGATGACCGTCGACGGCATCCCGAACGTTCGCACCTGCATCACACGGGTTCACGATGGTCAAAAGGTCCGGCATCAGAATGCGACACCTTCTCTGGAGAACGACTGGCTCTCCGTTTCGGGGTTTTTCAGTTGGCTCATGCCGGTCGGCTTTTATTACAAGACTTTCACGCATCCTCTGGTCTGGCGAGGCGTCGAGCCTCTGATCCGAAAGGTGGCCGGCCTCGGCGAGGTCTCCCCCGAGCCTGCGGCGGACGCGGGCTCGGAGTCCCACCCGGAACACGGAAGCACGGGCGCAGGTCCGGCCTACGCGCACATCTTCTGGCACACGGAGGTCGCGGTGGTCGGAGGGGGGCCTGCGGGCCTTCTCGCTGCCTTGCAGGCGGCGCGTTCGGGCGGCCGCGTGGTGCTGATCGACGACCAACCGGAGCTGGGCGGCCACCTCAGATTCCAGGGGAAGGGGCGGCATTCCGGCGAGTGGGTCATGCCCGATGGCCAGGACCTCTCGGGCCTGAGCGGGCCGGACCTCGCCCGGAAGATGGCCGAGCAGGTCGTGAAAGAGCCCCGCATCCGCGTCTTGCAGGACTCGACCTGCTTCGGGCTCTATGAAGGCCGACTGTTGGGCGTGCTTCAGAAGCTGGCCGGCGGACAACGCACGGCGAACGGCTCGCCCTCGGCGGGACATTCCCAGGCACTGGAGAGGTTGATTTACCTCCGGACGCAGCGCCTGGTGGTCGCCACAGGCGCTTATGAGGCCCTGCCCCTGTTCGAGAACAACGACCTGCCAGGGGTCATGCTGCGGAGCGCGGCACAGCGCCTGGCCCATCTGCACGGGGTTCAGCCCGGGAAGAGGGCCGTGATCGTCTCGGAGCAGGCGGACGGCGGGCCGGTGGCGGCGGACTTGAAGGTGGCGGGAGTGGAGATCGAGGCCGTCATACCGCGCCGGGAACTCGTTTCGGCCCTCGGAAGGAAACACATCAAGGGCATCCGAACCACGCGAGGAGACCTGGCTTGCGATCTCCTGGTCCTGGAGGGGGACCGTGTACCTGATGCGGGCCTGATCGCACAGGCTGGCGGAAGCCTCCGGTGGGAAGAGGGTCAGAGGGCGTTCCTGCCCGGAGAGATGCCTCCCTTCGTCACCGTTGTTGGCGAGGCCGCGGGCATCCAACCGAACCCGGAGGCCCCGCTTCCCGGCCCATGCTCGAAGAAAACCTTCGTGTGCGTGTGCGAGGATGTGACGGTGAAGGACCTGTGCGACGCCGTCCAGGAGGGATTCGACCACATACAGACCCTCAAGCGTTACAGCACGGTGACCATGGGACCCTGCCAGGGGCGGATGTGCCAGCTCAGCTCCATTGCCGTCTGCGCCCGGCAAACCGGCAGGGCCATGGAGCAGACGGGGACAACGACCTCCCGGCCGCCGACCCTGCCCATCTCTCTGGGTTCCCTGGCGGGCCCCCGCCATCACCCGGTTCGCCGCACTCCCCTGCATCCTTGTCACGAGGCGCTCGGCTGCACCTGGATGGACATGGGGGACTGGAAGAGGCCTCACCATTATCCTGCCCCGGCAGCCGAGCCCGGCGCATCGGGCCATGGAGCGACCCCGGCGCACACTTCCACCTCTCACTCGCATCACCTTCCCACCTTTGTGGAAGCCGAGTATCGGGCCGTGCGGGAGCGAGTCGGCATCATTGATGTCAGCACGCTTGGCAGGCTCGACGTCAGAGGCAAGGACGCGCCGAAACTTCTCGATAAGGTCTACACGAATCGCCTCTCGGACATGAAACTGGGCCGGGTGCGGCACGCCGCCCTGTGCGACGAGGCTGGCATCCTGCTGGATGATGGGACCGTTTCCAGGCTGGCGGAAGACCATTATTTCATCACGACCTCCACGGGGAACATCGAGTTCGTGCAGCAGTGGCTGGAATGGTGGATGGCCGGCGCCGGCTGGTGCGTACACGTCACCAATGTCACCGGCGGCCTGGCCGCCGTCAATGTGGCAGGTCCCAAGGCTCGTGAGACGCTTGCCGGCCTTACCGGAACATCGCTCGAGACCGCTGCATTCCCTTACATGAACTGCCGCCAGGCCGACGTCGGCGGCGTCCCCTGCCTCATGCTCCGGATTGGCTTCGTGGGCGAGACCGGATGGGAACTGCATTTCCCGGCGGAATACGGGGAGTACCTGTGGGATTTGGTGATGAAGGAGGGACAGCCATTCGGCATCGGGGCCTTCGGCGTGGAGACCCAGAGGCTTCTCCGCCTGGAAAAAAAGCACGTCATCGTCGGCGTCGATACGGATGCGACGAGCAACCCCATGGACGCGGACATGGCCTGGGTCGCCAAGCTGGACAAGGAGGACTTCATCGGCAAAGCCGCCATCCTGAGGTTTCAGGCCAGGCTTGCCACGGGCCAGAGCGAACGGCTCGTCGGTTTCGTCATGGAAGATGACAGCGTGCCGCTGGACGGGAGCGCCGTGGTGCACGGTGGCCGGCCGGCCGGCCGCGTCACGAGTTGCCGCTTCTCCCCCTCGATCGGCAGGGGCATCGGTCTGGCGTGGATACCTTCCGCCCTCGCCCACGCGGGGCGGCATTTTTCCATTCACGTCAATGGCCAACTGGGTCAGGCCCGCGTCACCTTCCAACCCTTCTATGACCCGGAGGGGAAGCGTCTCCGGATGTAAGGCCTGAAGCTTTAGGCCATAGCGAAACGGAATCGAGAGGATGAGAGATCACACAAAACCGAAGGCATTCGAACCAGGCAGTCACTCCGAATGAACCGTACCTTTGCACCGGTCCGTCGTTCCGCTCTCCATCACCCGCATCGGCTTCTCGGCGCGGTCATGGAGACATACCAGGGATGGGAGATGCCCAGGGAGTTCCGCCCCGCGGCCGAGGAAGCGGCTCACGTGCGTTCGGCTGCGGGCCTGTGCGATGTCAGTTGGCTCGTCAAGCTGGATGTGAAGGGGAGGGGCTGGACTCCGGCCTCCTCCGCGGGCCATACCCTGGACGGAACGGTCTCGCGGTGGCGACTGGCCGCGGGCCACTGGCTCGTGCTGGCGCGCCCGGAGGGGGGCGCGGGGGCGCTGGAGGGGCTGCAGGCAGCAGAGCGACAACTCCCCTGCCTCCACGTCACCGACGTGACGTCCGTTTATTGCGCTCTCCTGCTCGCCGGACCCCGAAGCCGAGATGTCCTTGAAAAACTCACCTCCGCCGATGTCTCCGACAGCGGGCTGCCCAATCAGGGGGCCGCTCAGGCCGGCCTGGCCCACGTCCATGCCGCCATCCTTCGGGAAGACCGAGGTCCCCTTCCTGCTTACCTCTTGCTCGTCCGGCGGGACGTTGCGGAATCGGTCTGGGACGCCGTCAACGAGGCAGGCGGCGAATACGGTCTGATTCCCTTTGGATTCTCTGCGGCGGAGCACCTCGGGGCGGGGGTCTGAGGACATGATGCAGCTCTTCTCGCATGAACGGATGTGGCGCTCCCACGAGCTCAAAAGCCGGTACGATGCCGTGATCATTGGCGCCGGGGTGCACGGTCTCGCCACGGCCTATTACCTGGGCAAGGACCACGGGCTACGCGACGTCGCTCTCCTCGAGAAAAGTTATCTGGGCGCGGGCAACAGCGGCCGAAATACGGCAATCGTCCGGGCAAATTACCGCACCGCCGAAGGCGTCGCCTTCTATGACGCCTCGCTCAAGCTCTACGAAGAAATGTCATCGGAGCTGGGCTGGAACGTGCTGCTCAACCAGTGCGGACATCTGACCCTGGCTCACACGGACTCGGCCATCAACGGACTCAGGGTACGGGCGGAGACGAATCGTTTCCTGGGCGTGGATAGCCGGATTATCGGTCCGGATGAAATCCATAAGTTGGTCCCCACCCTGGACTTGAGCCGGCGTCCGCGCTACCCCATCCTCGCTGCGCTCTACCATCCCCCCGGCGGGATCATCCGACACGACGCCGTGGTCTGGGGCTACGCCCGGGCGTGCGACCGCATGGGGATCGAAATTCATCCTTTCACCGAGGCGGTCGGTATCCGGATGGACGGCCAGTCCGTTTCCGGAGTCGTTACGAACCGCGGCGAGATTTCCACCCGCGTGGTCGCCAACTGTACGGCCGGCTGGGCCAGCAAGGTCTGCCAAATGGTGCGCGTTCCGCTCCCGATCGTCACCTATCCCCTGCAGGCCTGCGTGACTGAGCCGCTGAAGCCTTTCCTGGACAAGGTGATCGTCTCGGCCACCCTGCATGTCTACGTGAACCAGACGGACCGGGGGGAGCTGGTCATCGGAGCCGAGATTGACCCCTACCAGTCCTATAGCATGAAAAGCACGCTTCCCACGCTGGAGCAGATGGCCACCTATACCCTGGAATTGTTTCCGCAGCTTCACGGGGTGAAGGTGCTGCGACAGTGGGCAGGCATCTGCGACATGACCCCCGACTTCGCCCCCATCATCAGCGGCGTGGAGAGTCTCAAGGGCTTCTATCTCGATGTCGGCTGGGGCACTTACGGTTTCAAAGCGGGCCCCATCGCCGGACGTTGCCTGGCCAGTTTGATCGCTACTGGCGAAACGCCTAAATTGATTGCCCCCTTCTCGCTGTCACGCTTCCGGCAAGACCGGCTCGTGGGCGAAAAGGCGGCAGCAGCCGTTTCTCACTGAGAGGAGTAAGTCCATGACTACCGAAGAGGTCAAAGCATGGGTCAAGGACAAGGGCATTGAGTTCTTCCTCTGTTCGTTCGTCGAGATGAGCGGAGCGCCCAAGGCCAAGGTCGTGCCCGCCACCCACGTCGAGGACATGGCGCAGGGCAGCGCCGGGTTCGCCGGATTCGCCACGGGCGAGATGGGACAGGGGCCGCACGATCCAGACATGATCAGCATGCCGGATTTCGATTCTCTGACCGCCCTTCCGTGGAGGAGGAATGTCGCCTGGGTGGCCGGAAACGCTGAGGTGGACGGGAAGGCCTGGGACTACTGTCCCCGGACGATCCTGCGCCGGCAGCTCGAGAAGGCCAGGAAGAAGGGCTACGTCCTCAACGTGGGCGTCGAGCCCGAATTCATGCTGCTCAAGCGCAATGACCAGGGTGAATATGTCCCGTGGGACTCTCTGGACACCCTGGGGAAGCCCTGTTACGACTTGAGGGCGCTGAACCGCAATCTGGACGTGATGACGACGTTGATCCGCTACATGCAGGAGCTGGGATGGTCGCCCTACGCCAATGACCACGAGGACGCCAACTGCCAGTTCGAAATCAACTGGCTCTACTCCACGGCCTTGACCACGGCGGATCGCCACACCTTTTTCAAGTGGATGGTCCGAACGGTGGCGGAGCAGAACGGCCTCCTGGCGACCTTCATGCCGAAGCCGTTCGCAAATCTCACGGGCAACGGCGCCCATTACCACATGAGCCTGTGGGACTTGAAAAACAAGACGAACCTCTTCCTGGATGCGAAGGATGGGAACGGGCTGTCGAAGCTGGCCTATGGGTTCATGGGCGGGCTTCTGAAACACGCCCGCGGACTTGCCGCCGTGACGAATCCCCTGGTCAACAGCTACAAGCGGTTGATCCGCGGCGCCCCAAGATCGGGGGCCACCTGGGCGCCCGTCTACGTCACGTACGGGGGCTCGAACCGGACCCAGATGGTTCGCATCCCGGGACCCGGCAGGATCGAGAATCGGATCGTGGACGGGGCGGCCAATCCCTATCTGGCGCTTTCCGCCATGCTCGCGGCCGGCCTGGACGGGATCGAGAACAAGACGGACCCGGGCAAGCGAAACAACGACAACCTTTATGAGGTGTCCGAAGAGGAGCTCAAGCGCCGCGGGATAGGCTTCCTCCCCACGTCCCTCACCGAGGCCCTGGATTGCCTGGAACAGGACCCCGTCATCCAGGAAGCCCTTGGCCCCATCTATGCCCCCTACTACATGCGAGTCAAGCGTGAGGAATGGCATCAGTACCATCGAAGCATCAGCCGATGGGAAATGGATAATTACCTCGGTCTCTACTAGCCCATCGGCAGACGAAAAGGCCTGTACTCGTCCCGGCGGAGCGCCTGGGCCAACTCCCATGTGCCGGCATTCCGTTCCGGCAGACGGGATTTCCTAGTAGACGAGATCATAAGTGCACCCGCACTGATGATCAGGGATACTCCTTGCGGCGGAGCGGTGGGCTCGCTGTTGTTGTTCCGTGTGAGTCAAGTGCCCATCGGCCCGAGAACGGTGCGGACCGTTACCGGGCCGATGGACTTCTGTAGCGCCTGCGTCCAGGTTCCTGAAGATGAACGATGCCTTTCCATCCTCCGCCAGTCCCACAACGCCGGCCCAGCCCATCACCTTGAGGTCCGTCCTCATCGGTCTGCTGGGCTCGGCGTTCATCGCCGTCGTCGAGCCCTACAACCTGCAGTCGATCCAGGGCTCCTACCTGTCCCTGGACTACAGCACGCCTGCCGCCTTCGCCCTCTTTTTCTGCCTGACGGCCATTTTCAATCCACTCGCCGGTCTGCTCCGGCGGGGTTGGGCCCTCACGTCACCCGAGCTCCTCGTCGTCTTTTCCCTCATGGGCGTGGCGACGTCCCTGGTGACCATGGGACTCGGCGCACAACTCGCCCCGAATCTGGTCGCACCTCAATATTTTGCAGACCCGGGGAATCAGTGGGACACCAGGCTTCTTCCCTATATACAGCCTGCTCGGAAGCTCCAGCTTGGCGACCAGGTGTGGACGCTCATCCCGGAGAAGGTCATCGTGCCGCAGGGCGAGGAGGTGGCCCGAGCCTTCTACGAGGGCAGCCGGGAATCTACGGGAGTGCCCTGGTCGGCCTGGGCCATCCCGCTCGCCGTCTGGAGCCTTTTCCTCCTGCTCCTCTACCTGGGCATGATCTGCACCATGTCGCTCGTGCGTAAACAGTGGGTCACCCATGAGCGACTGACCTTCCCCATCGCCCAGATTCCGATGGCCATGAGCGAGGGCGCCCCGGGGCAGTTCTTCCGCAACTTCTGGCTCTGGATCGGGTTTGCGCTCGCCTTCGGCATCGCCAGCCTTATGGCCCTCCATAGGCGTTACCCGGAAATATTCCCTTTCCTTCCCATCAGCACCGTGCCGGCCTGGGACGTCCTGGGCCTGGGCTATGACGTCAAGGTCATCTTCCGCATCAGCCTCCCCATGCTCGGTTTCTTCTACCTCGTTCGGACCGACATCCTCTTCAGCCTCTTTTTCTTCAACCTCCTGGCCGTGGCCGTGGAATGGCTCATGAACAGCCAGGGGATCAAACTCCAGGAACAGCTTTCCATTTATGGATCGGACTCGAAACCGCACTTCGCCCACGTGGGAATGGGCGCTTTCGTCATGATCATCCTGATCGGATTCCACCGCGCCCGGCATCACCTCTGGAACGTCTTCAAGAAGGCCCTGCCGAGCGGCTCGCCCGCCGGCGTGGACGGCGAGGACCGGGACGAAATCCTTTCCTACCGAGGCATTGTCGCTGGCCTCCTCCTCAGCACCGTCGGATGCAGCCTCTGGCTCTGGATGTCCGGCATGCCCCTCGGGATGAGCCTGGTCTTCTACCTCACGGCCATGGTGATCTTCCTCGGCCTCACCCGAATCGTCATGGAGGCCGGGCTGGCCGAAATCAGCGCCCCGACGATCGCGCCGTCGGCTACCATCTCCGCGTTCGGTTCCCAGGCCTACGGGGGACCCGCCGGGCTCTCCGCGCTCGGCTTCACCTTCATCTGGTGCGGCGACATCCGGACAAGCGTCATGGCCACCGCCGGTTCCGGCCTCAAGATGTGCAGCCACTTCGCCGGCGACAAGCGCCGACTCTTCTGGGCCCTCTTTCTCACCATCTTGCTCGCCGCCTCCATCTCCGTCGGACTGGTTCTCGTTCTCGCTTACCAGGAGGGCGCCCTCAATCAGAACGACTGGTTCATGTCGAGCGGACCAAAGTACCATTTCAAGTTCCCGGCCCACTACATCGATCATCCCAATGAAGTGGGTAATGCCACCTGGTGGTGGGGACGCGGCTTGACGGCCCTCGGGGCCGGCGTCGTCCTTCTCCTCGAGCTGTCACGCCGCATCTGGTTCTGGTGGCCGCTCCACGGGATCGGCTTCTGCGTGGCCACCAACTGGCTCATGTACGATCTCTGGTTCACCGCCTTCCTCGCCTGGCTCGTCAAGCTCGCCGTGACGCGCTGGGGCGGCATGGGCGCCTACCGCCTGAGCCGAAATTTCTTCTTCGGGCTCATCCTCGGTCAGTACACCGCCATCGCCTTCTGGGTCGCCGTGGATTACTTCAAGGGCGGAAAAGGCTATACCATCTTCTGGATTTGATCCGGAATGATTCCCAAGCCCGAGACGCTCGTCCTGATCGACATCGGCGGCAGTCAATCCACCGTCGCCTTATCATCTCCTGATGGCCGCCTGATGGCCAGGCGCACCCTGCTGCGGCCCGAAGGTCAACAGGCGGACGGGATTCTGCAGTCCGTCATCGAGCGCATCGAGGCGCTCCAGGCCGAGTTCCCTGAATCCTTGAAGTCCGTCCAGCGATGCGGAATAGGATTCGGCGGCCCCGTCGCCCAGGAGCGGCCCCTCCGCTCCGAACATGTCCGAGGCTGGGAAAACCTCGACCCCTGCCGGACCCTCGAGGAGCGTTTCGGCTGGTCCTGCCGGATCGAGAATGACGGCCTGGCCGGAGCTCTGGGTGAATTCCATTACGGAGCGGGCCGGGGCGGCCGCCACATGATCTACCTCACGATCAGCACCGGTATCGGAGGCGGCGTCATTCTAGACGGACGCCTCTACCGCGGCAGCCGCGGTTTCGCCGGACACCTGGGCCACCTGAAAATCGGGCTCGACGGACCGCTTTGCGCCTGCGGCGGGCGCGGCTGCTTCGAGGCCCTCTGCTCGGGCCCCTCCATCGCCCGAAGAGCCCGGGACCGCGCCCGGGCGAGACCCCGGGAAGCCGCCGCCTTGATCGCCAGGGCCGGAGGCGTGGAATCCATCCAGGCGAAGACTTTACTGGAATGCGCCATCGAGGGCGACATCTTCTCCAGCCAGGTCGTCCAACAGGTCGGTGAGGATTTCGGCCGGGCGCTGGCCTCCATCTTTCACGCTTTCGACCCCGACCGGATTGTCCTGGGTGGTGGCGTGGCGCAGGCCGGGGAGACCTTCCTCGGGGTCGTCCGGAGGGAAACCGAGCTTCGGCTTCTTCCCCAGTTTCGCGGGAAGATCGACATCACGGGCGCGGGCCTGGGCACGGATTCCGTCCTCTTCGGCGCCCTTGCGCTGGCGCTGGGGCAGGATGAGATGTGAAGCAGGCCCGCGCAGTCCATCACTGACCGCCAATGGACATTCTGCGAATCGCCCACAAACCCTTGCCGAGGCTGCCCCACGCCACGTAAGACCCTGGCGGTGAAGGGGTTGGACAAGGGCCGGAATTCGGTAGCGGAACGATTCCGCGTTCCGACCGGACTACAGACTTGGAGGGTCGGGCGAAGCCCGGAATTCATCCCGCTGGGAGGGCTTCGCTACGTAGCGGGACGCTCACCCTTGCCCCTCCGGCTTGCTCTTCGGGTCGCCCGGCATTACCATTTCCCACATAGGGGCCGGGCTTTCCAACCGGATGGCCTACCAGAATCCAGGAGAAAACCCGATGGCTGAAAAGGTTGATCAAGATTCCGTCAAGTCCGTGGAGGAGCTTGCAGCGGCTCGGCAGAAGATTCTCGAGCAAATCCGCAAAGTCATCATCGGCCAGGAACAGATCGTCGATGAGCTGCTCTCCTGCCTCTTCGCCCGCGGCAACATGCTGATCATCGGCGTCCCGGGCCTGGCCAAGACTCTGCTCATCTCGACGCTCGCCAAGATTCTGGCGCTCAAGTTCAAGCGCATCCAGTTCACCCCCGACCTGATGCCATCGGACATCACGGGGACGGACGTGATCGAAGAGGACCTGACGACGGGCCGGAGGAAATTCACGTTCGTTCCGGGCCCGCTTTTCGCCAACATCATCCTCGCCGACGAGATCAATCGGACCCCGCCGAAGACGCAGGCGGCGCTCCTTCAGGCCATGCAGGAACGGGAGGTGACGGTGGGCAACCAGACCTTCAAGCTGGAGCTTCCCTTCCTCGTGCTGGCCACCCAGAACCCCATCGAGCAGGAAGGGACGTATCCTCTTCCGGAGGCGCAGCTCGACCGATTCATGTTCAACAGCATGATTGACTACCCCAAGGCCGAGGATGAAATCCGGATCATCGAGGAGACGACGGTCGATGTCACGCCCGAGCTGGAGGTCGTGTTGAGCGGCAAGGACATTCTGCATTATCAGTCGCTGGTCCGGAAAGTTCCCATCGCGCGGCACGTCGTGGAATATGCTTCCAGCCTGGTCAGGGCCACCCGGCCCCACGCGGACAGTCCTCCGGAATTTGTTCGTAAGCTCGTGGACTGGGGCGCAGGCCCCCGTGCGGGCCAGTACCTCGTCCTCGGGGCCAAGGCCAGGGCCATTACTTACGGCCGTTTTTTCGCCGCCACTGAAGATGTCCGCGCCGTGGCCGTCCCGGTCCTCCGTCATCGCATCATTCCGAACTTCACGGCAGAGGCGGACGGCATCAAGAGCGAAAATATCATCCAGAGGTTGCTCGAAACCATCCCCGAACCTCGCGGCCTCGGATAGCTCCAGCGGACCCGTCTCGAAGTTTCAATCGCGAGTCCATTTCAGCCATGATTCCGGTGTTTCTCGTCGCCATCGTCCTGCTCGCTGCCCCCCCCTCCCGCGCCGAGGAGGAAGGCTTCCTCTCGGAAGAACGGAAGCCTTCCCCGCATCCCGCCATGGGAGGCAATCCGAAGCAGCAGGTGCTCGTGCGGATGGAAGAGGAAAGGGAATCCGCCGGCGAGGGAGGCGAGCAACTCCCACCCTCCGAGATCAAGAACCGCGGGATTTTCCGCATGCGCGAGGTCCGCACGGATTCCGACTGGGACTGCGATCCGACGGCCATCCCCGCCTGGTGTCGGCAGTTCCAGTTGCGCCTCGGGCTCAATGCGAAGTGGATGAACCCGCGGCAACCCGTAACCCTCGACAGCGAGGAAATCTTTGAAATCCCCATGCTCTACATGACAGGCCACAACGCCTTCTCCTTCTCCGAGCATGACGTCCAGAGCCTCCGACGATACCTCCTGAACGGTGGCGTCCTCTGGGTCGATGATTGCCTCTATGGCTTTCCCTTCGGCCGGTCTTTCAAAAGCGAAATCCGGCGGGTCCTGCCTGAATATGCGTTCGAGCCCATTCTCCCGACTTTCAAGGGCCTCAATTCCTTCTTCGGTCTCCACTATCAAATCCGGGCGAACGAGTCCGGCATGCCGGAGGGAGGCGGTTACAAGCAGGGGGTTCCCGTGCAAGTGATTCGCATTCAGGGTCAGGTGGCGGTCCTCTATACCCCTTATGACCTGGGCTGCCACGCCGAGATCAGTTCACCTCCCACCGCGGCCAATCCGCTCGGCGGCCCGATGCACAGCTTGTTCCAATCCTGGCGCGAAGACTCCTACCGCCTCTCCACCAACATCGTCCTTTTTCTGCTGACCCATTAGAGTCTTAGGGTGTAACTTTTCCGCGCCCGCTGCGCGGGCACCCGGCGGAGAAGTTGAAAGGTGTCAGGTGTCGGGTGTCAGTTGATTCCTGAACCCTGACACCTTTTGCACCCTGGGTGGGTTGTGGATATGACCCGCCTCGAGATTCGACTACGCCGGAACGGCAGGTGCCGGGGGAATCACGTTCCGGCGTAGTCGTTGAGCGCATCCTCACGACAAGGCCCACGGACGAACGGTGCGGACCGTCCACCTCTTCATCGAATTCCTGGACTTTCTCCTTGACGGGCGGCGATTGGGACGTCACGATGGGATGCTTTGCGGGTGGCCCCCCCGCGGGAATTTCAGTACAAGTTACCGGTCTTGAAGGATTCCCAACTCTTATCGGGAGGATGTTCGTATGCAGCTCGGAATGATCGGCTTGGGAAGGATGGGAGGTAATATGGTCCGTCGGCTGATGCAAGGTGGGCATCAGCTCGTGGTGTATGACCGTAGCCAGGAGACGGTCCAGCAGCTCGTCAAAGAAGGCGCCAAGGGTGCGGAATCCCTTGCGGACCTCGTCAAGAAGCTCAAGAAGCCTCGGGCAGCATGGGTCATGGTGCCGGCAGGCGCTCCTACCGAAAACACCGTGAAGGACCTGGCGGGCGTGCTGGACAAGGGGGACATCATCATCGACGGAGGCAACTCATTCTTCAAGGATGACGTGCGCCGCGCACGGGAGCTCAAAGGCAAGGGCATTCAGTATGTTGACGTAGGTACGAGCGGCGGCATCTGGGGCGTCAAGCGCGGCTACTGCATGATGATCGGCGGCGACAAGGCCGCCGTCGATCATCTGGACCCCATTTTCAAGACGCTCGCGCCGGGCCGGGGGAACATTGATCGTACGCCGGGCCGGGACAAGCTCGGGGGCACCGCCGAGGAAGGCTACCTGCACTGTGGGCCGGCGGGCGCGGGACACTTCGTCAAGATGGTCCATAACGGCATCGAGTACGGCCTCATGCAGGCCTACGCGGAAGGCTTCGATATCTTCCGCAATGCCGGCTCGAAGGATGTGGCCGAGGAACACCGCTTCAATCTGAACGTCGCGGATATCGCCGAGGTGTGGCGGCGCGGCAGCGTCGTCGGTTCATGGCTTCTCGACCTGACCGCCATTGCCCTTGCCGAGGATCCCAGCCTCGCCCACTACACCGGCTCCGTCGCCGACTCGGGCGAGGGCCGCTGGACCGTCATGGCTGCCGTCGAGGAAGCCGTTCCCGCCGACGTCCTCACCGCTGCGCTTTATGTGCGCTTCCGCTCGCGCCAGGAGCATACCTTCGCCGAAAAAGTTCTCTCCGCCATGCGGATGAAGTTCGGCGGTCACATCGAACGGCCCGCAGGCGGATAGCGGGCCGAACCGCATCCCGCCCAACCGCCCGATGCGGCAGACCCTAGGTCATCGACGCTGGAATCCCGGCGGGATTACGGCGTCGATGTCTGGCGAAGGGGCTGCATCATGGGATATCGTAAACCCAAAGCGTGTGTCCGATCCGTGCCACCGGCTCGTGCTCCCGTAACCAGGCGAAGAAATTCGCCGGGGCAAAGGCGTAACCGCCGTGGGGTACGGGATAGACGTAAGGACGTCCCTGGAGGAACGTGACGCTCAACACCACCAGTCCCTTTGATGGGCCGGCCTTGAGGGGCCGATACCGGATTCCGTAGAGGCTGGGATCGACGCGTCCGAAATAGCCCATTGAAACCTCCGGATTTCCGCGATTTCTCAGATAATTCCCAAGCTGAATCAAGTCCTGCCCCCAATCCAAGTTCGAATCGCTGAGAAATAGATGACCGTTATCCGGCCCGCCCGCTAACTCATTGAAATAGGCGAGATAGTCCGGATAAATTCGGACGGTCGAGACGGCATACCACAGGGTGCCGAAAATCAGGCAGGCAGAGAGCACCCGCCGGTCGGGCTGAACCAGGCCGGCCAACTGGCTTACCCAGACATAGACCAGGGGCAGGACCATCAGAACATGCCGGAATCCGATGTTGAGGGACGTGAGACCGGAAATGGCCACGAAGAAAGCCAGTGCCGGCACGAGAAGAAACTGCTCATCCTTCCACGCTCGCCATCCCCCGTGACGAAATTTCCAGAGGCACGCGGCCGGGATGGCGGCCAGGATAGGAAGGGAAAGCTTGACGGCGCCAGCCACCAGAAAGTAGTACCACCATCCCTGGCTGGATAGCTCTCCCAGCAGGAAAAAGCTGTCCGGCGGGAGGTCCGCCCCATGCTGAAGGGCGTGATCGATCCCCAGAACGTAAGGCGCAGGGAAAGGCACGACGAGACCCGAGGGAAGAACGGACTGTGCCCATCCGAGCAGCCGGCTCTTCATCGTCAGGGCGCCCAGCGGCTGCAAACAACCTTGTCCCCCGTACCCGAGGTGAAGAACGACCAGGGCCACGAGCCCCAGAAGAGCGTAACGGACGATTGAACGACAGGCTTCCTGGCGATCCAAGGGGCGAGGACGAAATCCATGATCCAGCAAGAAGAGAAGGATGAGAACGGGCGGAAGGAAGACGGCCGACAGCTTGGACAGGAGCGCCAGGCCGAGGAAGGCGCCCGCCAGGCAGGCGTGCAGCCACTGGTGTAGCCGCCTCAGCTTCCAGAAGTGATACAGGGTGAGGAAGATGAAGCATGCCCCGCCGAGGTCCGCCGTGACCAGCATGGAATGTGCAATCAGGTTCGGACAGAAAGCGTAAAGGAAAAGGGCCGTCAGACCTGCTCGGGTACCATAAAGCTCGCCGGCCCAGTGGTAGACGTAGATGGCCAGGAGGACCGAGAGGGTAACGACCATCCACCGGGCGCGAAGGAACAGGGATTGGTAACGGTCGGCGTTGCTCTCCATGAAGTGGTAGGCCGCTGGCCAATAGGCCTCGCGCAGGCTTTCCGCAGAAAGGTCCCATCGGGGCCGGTCGAGAAGAAGAGGCAGAGCAGCCCAGATTCGCATGAGCGGCGGATTGATCGGGTCCGTCAGAAAATCGCCACCCCGAAGGAACGAATACCCCACCGGCAAATGCACAAACTCATCCACCGCAGGCGATTTCAGGCGCATGGCAAGCCCGCACTGGACCAGGAGGGCTGCGACCAGCAGGGCTGCGACGACCCGGCATAGCTTGCACTTCTGAGAATCGTTCAGCGTCATTCCAGAATCATATCTCGCCGGCCTGAATCATCCGAAAGAAGGGATTCTCACGCTCCTGCAGCGGGAGGGTGACCAGCCTTCTCGTCCTGGAAGATTCGAAGATGGCCATCAGAATCTCGTGTGCCGCTCGGCCCAGGCGGCCCGCAGAGCGGTGAGGCGGCCCACCTTCTATCCAGGCCACCAGTTCGTCGATCGGGTTGAGGCCTGGCAAGCGGGGCGGCTCGACCCAATTTCCGCGAGTGGACGCAGCACGGTAGCGCAAAGGAGGCCCCCCCGGATGGTTCAACTCCATCTCTCCCTCATCGCTGTGAAGGTAAAGATGATGGTAGCCGGGCATGCCATGGTCGCCGGATTCGATGAAAAGCACCACGCCGTTCTTCGCCCCGTAATAGCCGATGGCGTAATTCTCGACATGGTGGCCGTAGCGGAAGTCCTTCTTCTGATTGTCCACTTGGCCGATCAGCCACTCGATGGGAGCATCTCCGTTCAGAAAATTCATCATGTCCACCGTATGAGTCGCATTGGAAATCAGGTCAGCCCCATGGCAGACCCCATGAATGCGCTGGATTCGCCCGAGCGACCCGGAGTCGAGGACGCTCTTGGCGGTGATATACATCCCATCACTGCGGAGCTGGTGGCCGATGGCCAACTTGACGCCCGCTCGCTCGCATTCGCTGATCATCTCGTCCGCCCTTTTTAGGTCCAGGGCCATCGGTTTCTCGCACAGGACCCCCTTCACCCCTCCTCGTGCAGCCTCGATCACGGGATCGGGATGCAGGGCTGGCCACGTGCAGACGCTCACGAGATCCGGCTTTTCTTTTCGGAGCATCTCCTGGTAATCCGTGTAGAAGGCCTGAACCTGGTAATCCTCCCGATACTTCTGGAACTTCTGCGGGTCGATGTCCGCCGCGGCCACCAGGACCGTCCTGGCCGCACGCACGTAATTCTTGGCGTGCGCATGGGACATGCCTCCGCAACCGATCACCGCGGCCCGATACTGCTCTGCCATGCTCGTCCTCCTGTAGACCGTATGACGCCCAGGGGAAGGGCACTTTTAGGCCCCTCTTGATAGAATAACCTTCCAGCACGCGTCTGGCGACCCGTGATTCCGGGGCCAGCCTATTCTCCCCCACCTTGGAGTTCGTGAGAGGATCTCTTATGCACCCGCTCGCTCACTTACAAGTTCCCCGAGGATCGGCGGCGATCCACTGGTTCGAGCAGAGTACCTACGCGGTCAAGGACCCCGAAGGAACCACGTTAATGATTGATCCCTATTTCCCGAAGCAGCGTCCCGCCGAGAAATTCATTCATGCTGCACCACCGCACGACGAGTCCCAACTTCCCTTGCATTTCGTACTGCTGACTCATAATCATCGGGACCACACCTGGCCCGAATCTCTCTGCCGCATCCACGCGCGCTTCCCGAAGGTCCAATATTTCGGCCCATTCGAAAGTGTTGCCAATATAGCCGAAAACACTCCGATCCCGAAGGAACAGGTCACCACCATCTCCGCTGGCGACACCCTTCCCTTGGCTTCCATGAAAGCGACGGCGATATACGCCAAGCCGCCTGAAGGCGATCCGGCACGCCAGATTCCACCGCCGGACGTCACCCACCTGGCTTTCGTCCTCGAGGCCGGCCCGGTACGCATGTACTTCTCTGGCGACCTGATCCATTCCTTCCCGGAGCGGGATGACCTGCTGCAGGCCGTGGCCAGGCTGAAGCCCGAAATTGGCTTTTTGACCAATCACCCGTCGGAGGGCGAGTTTCCTTTCTTCGCCGGATCGGCCAAGATGGCCCAGTCCATCGGCCTCAAGGTGGCCGTTCCTGCCCATTACGAATGCTTCGTCAAACGGAACTATGATCCGCGGCAGTGGGCCGCCGCATTCCCGCCGCGCGGCCCCCAACCCAGGATCGTACCCCGAAACTCTCACATCCTCTATCCCGGGTGAAATACGATTTCTTGAATGCGCGGACGGAGGTGACCGCCGTCTCCAGTGAAAGAGCCATTGCCTTGGTTTCGCGGACGAGACGTGCAAGAACACGGCTGAACCGCGAAGCTATGGAGTGACCCTCATGACGAATACGGACCCGGAGCTTTTCACCGCGCTCCTGCGACAGGTTTCCCGATCGTTTTACCCGACTTTCCGTGTGCTCCCCGGCCCCCTTCGCGGGCCTTTATCGCTCGGCTACCTCCTCGCCCGATCGGCCGATACCATCGCCGATACCGAGATTGTCCCCCGGGAGCGACGCCTGCTCCTGCTCCGGCTCTTTCAGGACCAGCTTCGCCGGTCCGAGGCTGACCCGAGAACGCTCCAGGAGATACGCGGGGCACTGGCGGGCCCCGCCGCCATCCCCGGGGAGATCGCGCTGCTCGACAAGCTTCCACAAGTCCTCCGGGCCTACCATCAGACGCCGACGGCAGACCGCTCCCGCCTCCAGTTTGTGCTCCTAGGGCTGTCGGAAGGGATGGCCCAGGACCTGGAAAATTTTCCCGGCGGCACGGCCGACTCTCTACGCGCCTTCCAGACGCCCGACCAGCTCGACCAGTACATCTACCACGCGGCCGGCATCGTCGGCGAATTCTGGACCGACACCTGCTACGGCCACTGCCGGGCACTGCATCACTGGGACCTCCCGGCCATGCAACAGGCCGGGATTCGCTTCGGTAAAGGCCTCCAACTCATCAACGTGATACGGGATGCTCCCAGAGACCTCCGTCATGGCCGGTGCTACTTCCCGGAAACTTGGCTGCACTCCGCTCATCTCTCACCCCGCGACCTGCTCGACCCGGGAAATTCGGACCGCTTCCGGCCGATCCTCGTCCGGTTGACATCTCTCGCTCTCGATTACTTCGAGGTCGGCCTGGACTATGTCCTGGCCATCCCGAGACGAGAAGTCCGCATCCGGTTAGCGTGCCTCTGGCCGCTCTGGATAGGACTCAAGACCCTCAGGCTGCTCGCCCAGTCCGGCCGGGTCCTCGACCCGGCCGTCCGCCTTCGCATCTCCCGATCCGAGGTGTATGCGCTGTTCCGAATCTCCCTGGCGTGTGTCTGCTTCAACGCGCTTCTGAAAGGGTATACGCTGACCTTCCGGGACGAGGTCGAGAAGGCTCTTCAGGAATCCGCTGCGCCCTTCGGGCGCAGCGGATTCAGCCATCCATGATCGACGCCTGGTGGATCGTAGATTGTCTTCTGTCTGCCATGAGAATAGGATCAGCGAAGCCATACGGAAAATCATGCATCGGGCCGTTTCCTCCCGACTCAAGACGGCTGATGGGTCCGTGTATACGGTGAAGCATCCCGACTTTTTCAGTGTCAGCGAAGGTGACGACGGCATTGTTGTGGTTCACACCGATCCAGGACTGGCAATCCTGGACCTTGCCAACGTCACGGCTATTGAGCTCATCCATCGCAATACGCCTGTGGAATGAGCGAACATCACAACTTGCGGGCATCGATCAGCCTCTGTCTCCGGAGGTCTCATGCCGGACCTGCACCGCTTCATCATGGTGGGTGGCTTCCTGGGCGCGGGAAAGACGACCGCTATGGCCCGGCTGGGCCGCCATTTCCACTCCCTGGGCAAACGAGTAGGCCTCATCACCAACGACCAGGCTGCCGGCCTCGTCGATACGGTCAACCTCCGATCCCAGGGATTCTCCGTCGAGGAGATTTCCGGGGGCTGCTTCTGCTGCCGATTCTCATCCCTCACGGAGGCCGCCGACCGCCTTGCCGCTTCAAGCCGGCCGGAAGTCTTCCTGAGCGAGCCGGTAGGGAGCTGCACGGACCTGATCGCCACGGTAGCCATCCCGCTGCAGAGACTGTATGGAAACCGTTTTGTTCTGGCCCCCTTGACGGTTCTCGTCGACCCTTTTCGCGCCAGAAAGATATTGACGAACCAGGCCCGAGGCGGCTTCTCCCCAAAAGTGGCTTATATCTATCGGAAACAACTGGAAGAAGCAGATGCCATCGCCCTCAACAAAGTTGACCTGCTCGATGACCCGGGGCGTCAGGAGTTGCTCGCGCTCCTGCAAGCCCTCTATCCGGGGAAAACCGTCTTTGCCTTTTCCGCCCGAAAAGCGGAGGGGATGCAGCCATGGTTCGATTTTGTGGCCTCGGAGGACGGCGCTTGGAATCGGGTCATCGACCTCGACTACGACCTCTACGCTGATGGCGAGGCCGAACTGGGATGGCTCAATAGCGCCTTCCGCGTCTCGGGGCATGGCGACTTCGACCCTAACCGCATCCTGCTGGACATCGCCCGGAGGCTGCGGGAGCGGATCGGCCTTGCGGGGGCCGAGATCGCTCACCTGAAGCTGGTCCTGCTCGCTGAAGACGGCGACACGGCCGTCCTCAGCGTGGTCCGAGGCGAGGCGGAAGGCGAGTTGTCCCGCTCCATTCCCAGCCTCGTCCATGCCGCCGAGATCACGCTGAATGCCCGGACACCTCTCGAACCGGACCGACTTCGAAATCTCTCGGTCGAATCCGTCGCCGCCGCCTGCCAGGCGCAACATCTCACCGTGACGTGGGGCCTCACTCAGGCCTTTCGGCCCCCGAGGCCGCAGCCCGAGTATCGGATGGGCCCTCGCCCAGCGACCGGCCGCGAATAAAGATCGGCGTTCGCACTGCGGCCGTCATGACCGATTCCCCTTGTTAGGCCGTCTTCATTCCCACAACCAGTTCGACATCGCAAGTGAAGCGGGAGTATGGGAAGGACATCACGCTTTGGGGCAGGTACGGGACGCAGCGAACCCTTGTGCACGGCTTTCCAGCCATGGTCAAGCGTGAAGTGAATGAGCTGTGCGACTTATTGGGCGCTGGAGGCGGCTTCATCCTCAGTCCGGGCCTTTCCATCCAGAACGAAGTGCCCCTCGAAAACGCGGCGGCCTTTATCGAAGTCGCGCTCGCAAGAGAAAGGCTGGCTTCGTGACTTACTGAAGGGCATTCCTAGTACAGGCGGAAGGAAATGCACCCGCACTTCCTTCCGCCTGTTGGGGGCGCTTCGGAAGCGTCCGCCAAGTGTCAGCCGGGGATGGGATGGCAGGCGCGGCCGCGTGCCTTCACGCGGGTCGGGTGCGTAGCCGAAGCGCTCCTGCGCAACGGAACGCGCCCCGCGCATCCCTGGCCCGTCGTGGCCGAAGCGCTTCAGCGCTTCGCCACCGTTCGCGGGGTGTCAGCCCCGAATGGCGTAGCCAAACGCGCCAGCGCTTCGTCTGGGCCCTCTAATCTCATCTTTCGGACGGAATGCTGACGCGTTCCGCTACGGAATTCATACCTCACGGTCTTGACCTGATCGTCCTCCCCGAATTTATTGAGAAGTTACCTCGATATTTCATAAGTGACCAATTCACATGTGGTTAAGCCGGAGGTAACTGCGTAGTGATCGTCACCGGAGGCCTGTTTCTGTGAGTCCCGTAGGGACGTCCGAAAATAGCCCAGGGCACAAGTTCGCCGAAGCCCCGCGAGGGCGAACGCAGCCCTGGGAAGGGAAAGCGCATCAACCACAAGAATCCCGCAGGGACGACAGAAGTTTTCGCTAAGGAGTTACAGCCGAAGTGACTCTTGAATCTCGCTGAGGTTTCCGGCTAGTATCCCTGTTCATAAGTGCTGGTGCACTTATGAACAGGGATACTAGGCTGTAAGCTGAAACCGGATGGCGGCCCAGTCGAAGGGAGACGCCTGACACAGCGCCATACTGTCTCCAAATGGCGGAGGTTGCGCAAGCGCAGCAGCGAAGCGCTTCCCCCAACCGATCAGCGTTGATCGCGTTAGAGTCTTGGGGTGTCACTTCTCCACGCCCCGCGCCCACTACGTGGGCAGCCGGCGGGCACCCGGCCGAAAAGTTGAAAAGTGCACCGCCAGACTTGGCCCAGTGGGCAGCGAGTCGGGTGTCAGTTGATTCTTGAACCCTGAACCTGCACACCTCTGCGAGCCTTGTTGGGTTGCGGGTAACCTCTGCCTGGAGATCAAAGTCGGTGACAGCGGAAAAATTCAAAGCGCTTCCGCTCTGGCAGAACTCATGCAAATGCACTATAACCCCACGATCGTCCTCCAGGACACCAGTAATGGCCCCCTGTCGTTCTGGAAGAACGGCGGGTACCTTTGGGGGCGTTGCAGAGGCTTTGAACATCCCATGAACCCTGAGCAACTCGCCGGCAAGATAGCCCCCTTCAAGGCCGAGATCGGCAAGGTCATCGTTGGGCAGGAACGCGTCATCGATCAGGTCCTCCAGGCCGTTTTTGCGGGCGGGCACTGCCTCATGATGGGTGTGCCCGGCCTCGCCAAGACGCTCCTCGTCTCCACCCTCTCCCGGGCCTTTCACCTCTCCTTCAAACGCATCCAGTTCACGCCGGACCTCATGCCCACGGACATCACGGGGAGCGAGATTATCCAGGAGCAGGAGGACGGACGCCGCCACTTCACCTTCGTCCCGGGCCCCCTCTTCGCCCACATGGTTCTGGCGGACGAGATCAACCGGACGCCGCCGAAGACGCAGGCGGCGCTGCTCGAGGCCATGCAGGAGCATCACGTGACGGCCGCCAACAAGACCTACCCGCTCGAGGAGCCCTTCTTCGTCCTGGCCACTCAGAACCCGATCGAGCAGGAGGGCACTTATCGCCTCCCGGAGGCGCAGCAGGACCGTTTCATGTACTTCATCGAGGTCCGTTACCCGGAGCGGGGCGAGGAACTCGAGGTGATCCGCCGCACGACGGGCAAGGCCCGTGTGGAACTGCAGCCCGTGCTCCACCGGGATGACGTGCTCGCCATCCAGTCCCTCGTCCGGGAGATTCCCATCGCCTCCCACCTGCTGGAATACGCCCTGGACATCGTGCGGGCCACCCGGCGCGAACGCGGCCGGGAGGGCGACGTCGCGCCGGACTTCGTCCGGAAATACGTCGAGTGGGGCGCAGGGCCCCGGGCCGCCCAGTACCTCGTCCTCGGCGCCAAAGCACAGGCCTGGATGTCCGGCCGCACACACGTCACCGCCGACGACCTCCGCTCCGTCGCCTACCCCGTCCTCACCCATCGCATCATCGTCAATTTCGCCGCCGTCTCCGAGGGCATCCGATCTACCGACATCATCGATCGGCTCCTCGGCCTCGTGAAGGTCAAGGAGTCCGGCACGCCATGAGGGAGTCCGAACTGCTCTCACCCGAGGCCGCCGCCCGGGTCCAACAGATCGAATTTTTCGCCCGCACCCGCGTCGAGGGCTTCCTCAAGGGCTCAAATCCGTCCCATTTCCGCGGCGTCAGTCCCGAATTCATGCAGCACCGGGCCTACGTGCCTGGCGACGACCTCCGCCACCTCAACTGGCGCATCTATGGCCGAACGGACCGGCTCGTCACCCGCGAATTCGAAGAATTCACCAACCTGGACGTCATCCTGGTGCTCGATTTTTCCGGCTCGATGGCTTACGGGGACGCCCCCATGAGCAAGATGGATTTCGCGCTCCACGCCGCCGCGCTCCTCGGCTACCTCCTCAACCTGCGCAACGACCGCTTCGGCCTCGCCGCCTGCTCGGAGCAGATCAGCTTCTACCTTCCCCCGAGCAATGGCAAGAAACACCTCGCCGAATTCTACCGGCGTCTCGTCAGCCTCCCCGTCTCCGGCGAGGCTCGCCTCGCCCGCTGCTCCGACCTCCTCCTCCATCTCCTGCGCCGCCGGTCCGTCGTCCTCTTCTTCACCGACGCCTACGAGGACCCGGACCCCCTGACTCACGCCGTGGGCCAGCTCCGCCTGCGCGGACACGACGTCACCCTATACCAGGTCGTCCATGAAGCCGAGAAAGACCTCGATTTCACCGGCTTCACCCTCTTCCGCGACCTCGAAACCGGCGCGGTCGATGCCGCCGACCCCCTCGAAATCCGCCAGGCCTACCGCGACGTCGTCGAAGAGCACGGTCAGGCCCTCCGGACCGGCACGGCTCGGTTCGCCGTCGAATTCCACTCGATGGCCGTCACCGAGAATTGGGACCAGGTCATCGCCGCTCTCCTCCATGAACGTTCGGCGATGATGACGTAACGAGAAAACTCGGGGCGCTTCCAAGCTGCAGAAAATGAAAACTTCGGGTTACGCCATAAAACAAAGACCATGGTCGACTTCACCCATTCTGCTGCACTCTGGGGCCTCCTCGCCGCAGCCACCCCCGTCGTCATCTACTTAATCCTCCGGAGGCGCAAGACGGAAGTGCCATGGGGCGCCGGCTATCTGCTGCGCCGGACCCTGGCGAGCCGGCGCAAGGCCTCGGTCTGGCTGCAATACCTCATCCTGGCCATCCGCTGCCTCCTGCTGGCTCTCGCCGCCCTCTTGATCAGCGAGCCCTTCCGTTCCCGGGCCGAGCCGGACCTTTCGGCCCCTGAGCCGCCCGCGCAGCCCGTGCACCGCGTCATCCTCATCGACCACTCCATCAGCATGTCCGCCGCTGCTGGCCACGACACCCGCCAGGGCCGGCTGCGGGCCGCCCTCCGTGGACTTCTTCGAAGCCAGCGGCCCGGCGACGCCGCCACCCTCGTCTCTCTTCTCCACCCCGCAGCGTCACCGGGGCCAAGGTCCTGGTCCGGCCCGCTCCGGCCGGATGACTGGGAGGCCGCGCTCACCTTTGGTCCCCTCGAGGAAGGCCCTATCCGTCTCCCCGACGCTCTCGCCGCGACCGTCAAGGCCTTCGCCCGGACACCGTCCGTCGAGGCCGAGCTCTACCTCTTCTCCGACTTCCCGCGTGAGATTGCCGCCGACCTCCGCCACCTCGAATGGTTTCCCCTGGCCAGGGCCGCCCGCATCATGCGCATCGCCCCGGTGAACCTCGCCGATCGGGGCGAACGCGGCATGGGGCACGTCGCCCTCACTCAGGCATCCTTTGGCAGCGACTTCGCCATCGCGGGGATTCCGGCCACCCTCTACCTCCGAGCCGTCAATTTCTCCGAAACCGAGACGGCGGCCAACATCCGCATCACCGGCTCGCAAACCCTCGCCCGCAGCGTCGCCGCCTCGCTCCAGCCCGATGAATCTCGCCTCGTCCCGGTCGAGATTCGTCTGGACAAGCCGGGCATTGAAACTCTCCAGGCCTCCGCTGCGCCCAGTCGTCTCCCCGCCGCTTCCGAGATTCATGTCACCGTCGAGGTCAAGGACCGTCTCCATGTCTGGCTGCTGGCGGACCCGGCGGACGTCACCCGGCCCGGAACCCTCGGCGAGGCCGAGTTTCTGCGCCGCGCCCTCATGCCGGCGGGCCCCGATCCGGGGCCCATCGAGCTGACGGACATCGAGTTGCTGCAGATTTGCCAGCCCATCCCGGATTCCATCGACCTCATCCTTCTGGCCGGACCGAGGCTCGTCACCCCGGCCGTACGCGAGCCTCTCCTCCGATTCCTGCGCCGAGGCGGCGGCCTCCTCATCGCCGCTTCCCCGGCCCTGGACCCCTCCTTCTACAACCCGAACCTCGCAGGCATCCTTCCCGCCGTCCTCGACACCGCTGCCGCCAGCGAGGTCAACCCGGAGCGTTTCCAGTCCCTGAGATTCCCTCTCGCCTCCCCGCAGGCATCGCTCCTTGCAGAGTTCGCTGACACGGGCGCGGAAATCGCCGACGCCCGCTTCTACAACGCCCTGCGCATCGCGTCCCTCAGCCCCGACGCCAGCGTCCTCCTTCGCTTCTCCGATCAGCAGCCCCTGCTCATCAGCAGCAAGCTGCACCGGGGCAACGTCCTCCTCTTCAACAGCTCCCTCGGCGTGTCCTGGTCCTCCCTGCCCGTCCGCCAGAGCTACCTCGCCTTCCTGCACCGTCTCATGCACCTGGCCGCTGCTGGCCGGGCATCCGCCCGCAACCTCCTGCCGGGCGAGCCTTTCGTCGCCGCCTGGCCCGCGCGGGAAGTCGTCACCCTGACGCGGCCCGACGGCCGCGAGGAGTCCGTCCCGCTCACCGAAAGCGCCGGCCAGAATTTCGTCGTCCTCGGCGACCTCTCTGCCCGCGGCCCCTGGCGGCTGCACGGCTCCTCCGGTCATGCCCAACCCTTCACCGTGACCGGAGTGCCCCCGGAGGCCGACCTCCGAACCCTCGGCGAAGCTGAACGCCGCCAGATCGAATCGCTCCTGGGCGCGCCCGTCTACCCGGACTGGCCCTCCGCTGTTCGCGCCCTCGGCCCCCCGCGGGCGGGCAACCGCCTCTGGCCCTGGTTGCTCATCGCCGTCCTTCTCCTCTATCTGGTCGAAACTCGGCTCGTGAGATACCTTTAGACTTCTGAATACTTACCACGGATGATACACGCAACCCAACAAGGCTCGGAAAGGTGTCAGGTGTCGGGTGTCAGGAATCATCTGACACCTGACACCTATCTTTAGCCCTTCACGATTGGGGCTTCCCTGAACCCTGAATCCTGAAACCTGACACCTGAAACCTATCCTCCCATGAGCCGCGCCCAGATCTCCTACGACATGGTCACAACCGGATGGCTCTCCGGCTGGGCGGCCATTCCCCTCTTTGCCGCGCTCGGGCTCTTCGTCTGCTTCCAGCTCGTCCGGGAGCTGCGGCGACGACGACGCCTCGACTTCCTCGGCCGCTGCCTCCTCCTCCTGCGCCTCGCGATCATCGGCCTCTGCCTCTGGCTGCTCTGCCAGCCTCTGCTCGTCGCCTCTTCTACCTGGAACGTCCGGCCCGAGCTTCTCGTCCTCGTCCCGGACCGCAGCAGCCTCGACGCCCGGGAAGACTTCAACTCGCCCGCTCAGAAAAGCGACGTCCTCGAGGTCCTCGAGTCCCGGCCGATCGAAAACCGAAACCGGGCCGCGTCTTCCGTCGCCCGAACCCTGGCGCATCTGGAACGCGACCTGGCCGGCAGCGCCGAGAGGCTCCGGCAGGAGGCCGGCCCCATCGAATCCGGACTGCCGCCGGGCATCCATCTGCCCTCAGTGCTCGATGGGCTCGCCCGGCACGCGGGACTCGCCCGCAAGGAACTGGCTCGGCAGCAGCCCCTGTTCCCCGAATCGCTGCCCAACGAAACCCTTGAAAAGGAGAAGGCCGAGCGCGTCCGCGGGCTTCAGCTTCTCTCCAGCGCACTCGACACGCTGGCGCAGGAGACCGCGCTCGCCCGGCAGGAAGTGGCTTCGCATCCCGACCTTCTCGAAAAACTGATCGGGAGAGTACAGGAGACCCAGAGCGAGTCCGGACGCCTCGCTGCAGCCTGCCAGGCGCTCCAGGCCGCATTCGACGAGGCCCTCGTCCCCCTGCGGGTCCGGGAAGATGGCGCGCGCCGCCGCCTGACGCGCCGGGACCTCGCCGGCCTGGCGATCGACCGAATCCGCACCGACGGTGCGGGCCGCTTCGGTCTCGCTCGCGAGGACGCTGTGGGACTCGAAAACGCCCTGCGGAGGGCCGTTGCCCGGCAAATCATCAGCCCGCTCGCCGCCGTCCTCGTCCTCAGCGACGGCACGGCCGGTCTCACCCCCTCCGCGCGCCAGCTTGCCGCGACCCTGGCAGAGGCCGGCGTCGCCGTCCATTCCGTCCTGATCGGAAACGACGGGGCCGACCCGGAAGACGCGGGCCTCATGGCCGCCGAGCTGGCCGGCATCGCCATTGCCGGCCGCAAAATCGCCGCCCGAGCACTTCTTAAAGTGCATTTGAAAGAGAATCGGCCCGCCAGGCTCGTCGCCCGTGTCGACGGGCGCAACCTCGCTGACATGCCCACCGGCCGCGGCATCCACGTCGTCGAGCTCCAGTTCCAGCTCGACAAGCCCGGCCGACATGCCATCACCCTCGAGGTCGAGTCCGGCGAGGCCGATGCCTTCCCGGGCAACGAACGCTTCGCCGCCGTCGTCGATGTCTTCCCCTCCAGGCCCAGGGTCCTCATCCTCAGCGACCGCCTCTCCCGGGATTTTGTCCTCTTCCGCGAGGTGGCCCAGAGCCTCCCCTATCTCCAGGCCGAAGGCCTCCTCGCCGATCCCGCCCTGAAAACCCTCGAGACGGGCGACAAACCGGGCCAGTTCCCCGCCGGCGACGACGCCTGGAAGAACGTCTCACTGCTCGTCCTGCTCGGCGGCGTGCCCAGGGACATTCCTGGCCCGGTCCTCGCGGGCCTCAAGGCCGCCGTCGGCCGAGGTCTCCCCGTGCTCCTCCAGCCGGGCGGGAGAACACCCTCCTGGTCCGACGTCCTCGAGGTGCCTGGGAAAGACCTCCCCGGGCCGCGGCTGCTCAGTCCCCGGCCCGACCTCTGGTCCCCGCTGCACGCACTCGGACGGGACGAGGCCGATTCGCTCGAGCGGTGGCATCGGCTGCCCGCGTCCGCCTCGGTACGAGTGCCAGCGGAATCGGGCATCCCGCTGCTGGACGGCGGCATCGAGGCCCCCATCCAGGTCATTCGACGCGGCCAGTCCACCTTGCTCTTCTGCGGCATCGATTCCCTGTGCGATCTTCGGCAAGGCGGAAACACGGAGGCCGTGAACCGCATCGTCGCCAGTTTGCTCGAATTCGGCGTCCGGCCATGGAGCGAGCCTGCGTCCGGCATCACCGTCTTCCCGCCCCAGCCCATCCTTGGCAGGCATCTCCTTCTTGCAGGCACGGCCGAGCCTCCCGCTGCCCTCGAAGGACTGCAACCTGCGGAAGCGTCCGGCGTCCCTCCAGCCCTTCGGCTGCTCGTCACTGGGGAGAACGAAGTCTCGTTCCAGATCGGTGGCCAGACCTTCCGCCGTCCCGTCCATCGCCTGCTCGGTCCATCCGATTTCCAGCTCACGCCCAGGGCCCAGCCCCTCGAGGAACTCGCGCGGGCCGGAAAGGGCAGAACCGGCGACCTCATGGACGTTCCGGACCTGGTCGCAGCGGTCGAGGCCGCGCCCGTCTCGCTCTCTCACTCCGAGACGTGGCGTCTCTGGGCCGGCTCGTGGCCGCTGCCGCTCCTCCTGCTGCTCGTCTCGACCGAATACCTCCTGCGCCGGCGCGCTGGGCGCGTCATGTGAACAGGGTTCATACGGATGCCCCCCATTCTCGATGACAGCCTGAGACCGACCGCTATGCTTTTTTCTGCGATGAATAGCTGGGTCCGCTCTTCATTCTTGGTCCTCTACGTGGCGCAGGTCGGTCTCCTGCCGCTCGTTCACCGCTGGCTTCAGCATTCCCGCAACACTGCATCGCGTGCGAGACGCTAGAGGCACCCGCTTCCGTCGCGGCGGATTGCAGGCAAGGGTCATGCACAGACCCCACCCACCACCATCATCGCGGGCATGGCGATCCGCACGATGAGGCGACTTGCCCCATCTGCAGCAACGGCCTCAGATTCGTAGACGGCGTGATCCTGCAATTCTCGGTGGATTGCCCGGCCACGATTTTGCACTCCATCTCCGCCGAGCCGGGCATTCCTTGCCCGTTCCTCCTTGCGCATTCCGCTCCCGCCCGCGGTCCGCCCGCCTGATTCCTCCCACCAACCCGTACGGGTTCTAAGCCCCGAAGCCTCCACTCAGTGGCTTGGGGCGATCGTTCTGTTTCAGACACATCCTCAACACGCGCGTATTCGGCCCGGATGGAATGCGTGCTCCCGGCTTTCGGCTGGGCTGGCTTCTGCCTGCCTCCTGGTTTTCGGAGCTGCACTTCGGGGTTCAGAACGCCAACGGCGAGACCATGGCCAGCTTCCTGACCAACGACGAATTCCTCGAGGAACGGCCCATCGGAGGCCGGCCGTTCGTCGAGCGCGACGTTCGGACTCTCGAAGACCTCGTTGATCTTGCCCCTGGGAAAATTCCTGGGAGCTGACCGACAAGGTGACAAGCAAATTCGGCCTTTCCGGCGTGCACGGGCCGAATGCGACCGGGCCGGACGGCGACACCTGGATTTACGGCGCCGACCTGGTGGTCAAGTGGCGGCCGACCAACGACAACCGCGGCTGGCCATTCGTCCTCTGGGAATCCGAAATCTTCCAGCGCGACTACCACGCCGATGCCTTCGCCAGCGATGCCATCGGGATTGCAGAGGACACGCTGCACGACTGGGGCATTTACACCCAGTGCCTCTACGGATTCCACCCACGCTGGGCCGCCGGACTTCGCTTCGAATACGCCACCGGAAGCGGTGACAGCCTGGACGGCCGCAACTCGGACCCGTTCCGAGATGACGGCTACCGGGTCTCGCTGCTTTGTGTCTGGCGGGTCTCGGAATTTGCTCGCTTTCGCCTGCAATACAACTTCGATCAGGCGGAACACCTGGAGGAAGACGCGCACTCGGTCTGGCTCGGCATCGAGTTCCTTTACCGCGTCCACGCGGCTCACAAGTATTAGGGTGTAACTTCTCCGCACCATGCGGAGACCTTTGGTGCAAATCTTGAGCATTAAGGAACTTATATCTCAAAAGTCTTAGGAATGGGGTGCGGGGAAGGATCCTTCTACAGATGAGTTTTCCCCGCATTCTCTTGCAGGCGAGAGCCCGACTTGCGGTTCACGTCAGGAGCGCGGTGCGCATCATGCCGGAGGTCGCCAGGCTGTGCGTGATGCTCCTCGGGCTGTCCCTGTTCTTCTCTATGCCGGTGATACCGCCGGAGACGTGGAATTCGAGGCCGGCGCGGACGGCGGAAATCGCGAAGGAGGCGGGCAAGAAGGATAATACCGGGCCCCGAGCAATCCCGTTGCCGGGTCCCCGGCCGGCGCGGGGTCTGCCGCTCCGCGGGCCCGGTCCTCGGCCGACCGATTTCATCCCGATGCGACTTCTCAATAGGTTGGTCTCGGTGGTCTCAAGCCCCGCGTGGGCCGAAAGCGCATCTCCTCGGACAGGGGATTCTCCGGCAACTAACCCTCCCTCTGAGGTCAAGCCGGTCGTGGAGATCACGTCGCCCGCGAATGGGTCCTCGGTTTCAGGGACGGGCGTATCCGTCACTGTGGCGTTTTCGGCCAAGCTGTAGAAAGGAAAGCCTGCAGGCAACGTGGAGAAGGTCATGCTGGGAACGGTCCACTGCGCCAGCCCTGATCGATCAAGACAACCTCACATCACCGAAAGAT
>JACPCR010000117.1 GCA_016179685.1 Planctomycetota bacterium
TCGCTTCTGTGCCTTCCAGGCACATCACGCTCCTCGCTCCTTGTCTCGCGCCAAAATCACCCTGGCAAATTGCACAGTTTATTTCTTGACAGGCCCTTAGGACGTTCTCCTGGCGATCGGGCGTGCCGGGCACGTGCAATCAGCCGGCAAAGGAACTCGGTACGATGCCAGCAAGATGCAGGCGTTCCCACCAGTTCAGGAACGGGCCGACAACCCTTTCAGCCGGCAATGTAGCCGTTCTGGGAGAACCACTGGATGGCGTCGGCCAAGGCATTTTCGATGGGGTTCTGGGGCAGGCCGAGGTCGCGGACGGCCTTTGAGGCGTCGAAGTACATGAAGTGGCGGGCGAGTTGGACACCGACCTTGGGTGCCCTTGGCGGCCGCCGCGTCACGTGGTCCGAGAGGAACGTGTCCAGGACGGCATAGGCATAGGCCACGGGGTAGGGAATCCGAAACCGCGGCGGCTTGCGCCCGCTGGTCCGGGCGGCGATCTCCAGAATTTCCCTGAGCGTCATGTTGCGGTGGCCCAGGATGTAGCGTTGGCCGGGTGTGCCGCGTTCGGCGGCCAGGAGATGGCCCTCGGCGCAGTCGCGGACGTCGATCAAGTTCAACCCGGTATCGACGTAGCCAGGCATCCGACCATTGAGGAAATCGACCAGCATCTTTCCGGTCGGTGTCGGTTTGATGTCCAGGGGGCCGATCGGCGTGCTGGGGTTGACAATGACGATCGGATGGCCGTCGGCGGCGAGCCGCCGAGCGATCAATTCGGCCTGGCGTTTGGACTGCTTGTACGGGCCGATGAGGTCCGCGTCCGCGGGCTCGGAGCTCTCGTTGGACACCTGCCCTGGCGGGGGATAGGCGAGGGCGCCGACCGTACTGGTGTGGACGATGCGCGGGACGCGGTGTCGAATGGCCGCTTCGAGGGTCTGGCGGGTGCCTTCGACGTTGGACTGGAACATGGATTGGGGGACCGGGACCCAGAGGCGGTAATCGGCGGCGACATGGAAGAGGGCATCGCACCCGTCCAGGGCGTTTTCCCAGGGTCCGGCGTCGAGGATATCGCCCGGGACGATGGTGACATCGAGTCCCCGGAGATTGGCGAGCTGGCTGCTTTTTCGAGCGAGGACGAGGACGCGGGCGCCGCGCCTCAGAAGTTGGCGGACCACATGAGCGCCGAGGAAGCCCGTCCCGCCCGTCACAAAGGCCTTCATCAGTATTTCAGCCCGGTGATCTCGAAGCCGACCGCCTTGCTCAGGCGCGCCAGGGCGAGATTGAAGTCATAGGTGGAGAGGTGGAGGTCGCTCGTGGCCTTCGTATAGAGCCCGTAGGACTCGAAGAGCTCCTTCGGGTCCTGGACGCCGAGTTCGTGCGCTCCGGCCGCGGTGGCGATGAGACCCCGCGCGGACTTGTAGGCGCCTTCCATGAGGTCGTGGCGCTCCTGCATTTCGAGGACGTCGAGGAAGGCCTGGCGCACCTCGATGGGCAGGCCGAGCGACGCGGCTTCGCGCTCGGCCAGGAGTTTTCGCAGCTCGGCCCGGGCCTGGTCCACTTTTGCCCGGGTGCCGCCGAAGACGTACTCCCAGCGCACGCCAAGGACGGGCCCGCCCTCCAGGAAATTGAATGGATCGTCAACGAAAGGATTCTTCTGGTCGTCTCGGTTCGGCGCCACAGCGTAACGGAAGGGAACGGCCACGAAGAAGCTCGGATAATACAGCCGGTGAGCGGCTTCCAGAAGCGCTTCCTGGGCTTGAATGCCGGAGACGAGCTGCTTCCACTCCGGCCGGTTCTTGAAGGTTTCGGAGACGTAGTGGTCGAGCGATTCCAACCGCGCGGACTCGGGTTCGAGTTTTTCCCCGGAGATATCGAAATCGGCCGCGGGGCCGAGGCCGAGGGTCTGCTGGAGTGCGGCGCGGGCGAGTTGGGAGGCCTTATCGACCTTTTGGAGATTGGAGGCGACCTCGGCCAGGCCGAGCTTGAGCTTGACGAAATCGACGAGGGAGGCCTGGTCTTCACCGCGGTCGAGGATTTCCTGGTAACGGTCCCGGGCCTTTTGGAAATTCTGGCGGGTGTTGGCCAACAGACTGGAAAGCTGGCGATTCAGGAGCAGGGAGTAGTAGAGGCGCTTGACTTCGAAGGCGACCTCGGCCTCGGAGAGGGCGCGACGCGCCTTTTCCACCTCGAGGCCCTGAAGCGCGGCGTCGATGTAGGCCTGGATACGGCCGAACGTGTACACGGGCTGGACCAGGTTAATCTCCAGGCGATTGAACGGGCCGAGATGGTCAACATCGGTCGAAGAGTCCTGGGAGGCCACGGCGTCGCCGCGGGCCTCAGGGACGACTCCCGAGTAATTGGTGACCTCCATGCGGGGGCGGCGGCCGGAGCGCGCCTCGGCGAGCCGGGCGTCCGCGAGGGCGACGCCTTCCCTGGCGGCTTGAAGCCTGGGGCTCTGCCGGAGGGCCAGGGCGAGACACTGGGAGAGGTCCAGCCGCGTGGATTCCTTGCCGGCCTCTTCCGGGGCTGCCGGGCCCGCCAGTCCAAGGAAGATGCCGATGCACAGCAGGCCGAACCGTCCTCTTCGAGCCAGGCCGATCGCGGCCGGGTCCTGGCCGGGATGACGATGCCGGCGCTGAGGCCGGAGCGTCCGGCAGGAGCGGCCGTCCGGGAGGACGTCCTGGGAGGCGAGATGGGGGGCCGAGGAAGCTGTGGAGGCGGAGAGCACGAGGGCGTCCCTGAAATGGAGCGTTCCGGCTCAGGCCTTGGAGCGCGGAATAACGAAGAAGAGGATGGCCGGAAGTACGGTGAGGGTGACGACGAGCGCGCTGGTGACGGCCAGGGTGAGGAGCAGGCCGAGGCTGAAAATCCCGTAATGATCGGCGACGAGGAGGCTTCCGAAGCCGATGATGGTAGAGAGGAAGCTGAGGACGACGGCCCTCGGTGTACTGCGCCGGAGCAGTTCCTGCACCGTCCTTTCCTCTCGGACGCGGTGTACGATATGGATTCCGCCGTCAATTCCGATTCCTATGATGAGCGGGATGACCACGAGGTTGGCGAGGTTGAACTGGAGGTTGCAGAGCCACATCAGCCCGATGGTCCACACGGCGCCCAGGAGAACGGGCAGGAGGACGAGGAAGGTATCCAGCAGCCTGCGGAACATGACGAAGATAATCAGGACGATCACGATCAGGGAATAGATTCCGCCCTGGACGTAACCCCGTTTCATGAGTCCGATGGACTCGCTGCCGATCACCGGGGGGCCCGTGACATCGGGATCGACGGACCGGAGCTGTTCGACGAACTCCTTCATGGCGTCGCGTTGCCAGACGTCCTTCGAGCAATAGACATGGATGAGATAATGGCCGCGGGCGCTCACGAATCGATCGCGGATGACGGGCGGAATCTCGTCCAGGGTGATGGCTGCGGGGCTTGCGTTCCGCCGCAACAGGGAGAGCTTGTCGGAAAAATCGGAGAACAGGGCGGACTGGAAGGCGGCGAGCCGGACACCGGCCTCATTCTCGGGCGTGTCTTTCAGGCGGTCGATGAGAACGAGAAGGTCCTTCCGGGCCGAGCCCAGGGCTTCGGCCCAAGGGCCCCCATCGTTATCGTCTTTCTTGCGGAGGGTGAACTTGCACTTCTCCAGGATTTCCTTGAGGCGGGGAACATCGGGCGGAGCTGGAGGAGGGTGCGGACCCGATCCATCCAACCCCGCGACGGCTTCCTGGATGGCCCGGACGCCTTGGGCGCGCGCCGCCTGGTCTGCTGGAAGAAGGTCGAGGATGCTCCGCACCTGCCGTACGCTCGGGAGCTTCTGGAATCTCTTCACTTTTCTTTCGACTTCTTCGAGACTGTTGGCGCTGGCGAAGGCGAACCAGGAGGACTCGCGGGAGCTTTCGAGAATCCGGCGTTCCCAGCGGACCGATTCCGTGCTGCGGGACTGCAAGTTGAGCAGGTTGTAATCGAAGGAGAGGGAGCGGAATCCGGGGATGGCGAGGAGAGAGAGGACGATTCCGGAGGACAGGATGAGGCCCGGCCGGCGATTGACGAGACGGGCGAGCCAGGAGTCCCTGCCATTTTGCTTCCAGCGGTAGCATCCGTCCGTCCGTTTTTCCGTGAGGATGAGGAGGGGAGGAAGGCAGACGAGGGTAGCGAAGAAAGTAAGGAGCACGCCGCTACCCGAAATCCAGCCCAGTTCCTGCATGCCTCGGAAGTCCACGAGCATCACGGCGAAGAAAGTCAGGGCCGTGGTCAGGGCACCTGCAAAGATTCCGGGCAGGGTTTGCGTGAGAGCGATATCGAGGGCTTCCCGGATGGCGAAGCCCTTGTATCGTTCCTCTTCGTATCGGATGAGAAGATGGAAGCCGTAGTCGATGCCGAGTCCCGTGAGGATGGAAACGAATGCGACGGTGAGGATGCTGAGATGCCCCACGGTGAGTGTGAGAAACCCGGTGGACCACCCCATGCCGACGAGCAGGCAGAGGACGACGAGAATCGGCCGGCGAATCTCTCGGAAGGCGGCGAGATAGAGGAGCGTAACGCCGGCGAAGGCGATGATGCCGGCCCATTGCATGTCCCGCATGGCCGCGGTCATCTCGTCGGACCCGAGAGCGGGCGTTCCGGTGACTCCGGCCTCCACGGCGGGGAACTCCATCTTCAGTTTGGCGAGAGAGGAACGGATGAAGGCGAGTGCATCGCCGTGCTTGAGGAAGCCATCGCCCGGAATGTGCCGAACCTGCATGAGGAGGTATTTCTTATCCGCGGTGGTCAGATACCCGTCCTCCTCGATCTGGCCGCCTCCGAAGAATTCGGACCAGGGCGATTGGTAGGGAGGATGTTCACCGGGATGGAGGGACGCTTCCATCTGGCGGGCCAGGGAGGAGAAGAAGGCGAGCTGCCGGATATCCTTGCCTTCGTCTCGCGGCGACTCGTCTGATGCGCCAAGAAGGAAATCTGCTCCCGTTCTCGCCAGCTCCTGTTTCATCTCCCGGTTGACCCAGGCGAACACCCGATTCAGGGACGGGGATTCGACGAGGTGCTCGACCAGCTCCCGGTGCTCCGTTAACCCCGTGCGGATGCGTTGCAACTCATCGGGTTGAAGCAGGAGAAGCTTCTTGCCGTCGAAAAGGCCGGGATCGACGCGGTAGAAGACCTCGGCAATCAGCCGCTGGGCCCTGGGCGAGCTCTGGAGCTCGCGGCCGAGCCGGTCCGCGAAGTCTCGGGAAACCCGCGGGCTCGGCGAGCCGATGACGACGATGAACTCATCGAGTCCCTTGAATTCGGCCTCGTAGTCGTCGGCGAGCTGGACGTAACGCTGGTGGCGAGAGACGAGGTCGTTTCGGCTGGTCTCCAGTTCGAGACGGGCCAGGCTGTAGAGGACACTGACCAGCGCCAGCGCCAATGCGCTGACGAGGGCCGAGACCGGGTGGCGCACCACGAGGCTGGCCAGCCCTCTCAGGTAAGATTGTCCAAGCATACGGGCCGTCCTTCGCCACGCGCGGGGTCCTTTCCCGCGGCGCGTTGCGGGTCCTAGTGGCGAGAGGTGGCCAGGGGAGAAGCGGGAGATGATCAGCAACTGGCCTCGACAGGCCAAGCCGGGAGACCTCGATGCCTTCCCGGCCTTCGATCGACCCGAGTCCCTGCCCGAGCTCCGCCGGATAGGGGTTGCCGGCACGGCTCGGAAGACTCGCGTTCCGTATTTCGTCGGGCTTCCTTTCGGTACAGGATGGCCGAAGCGCAGGCAACTTCAGCCATCGTGCGCTAAATTTCCATCACCTCGCGGCTCTTGGCCTCCAGAGCGGCCGCGATTTGTTCTTCATAAGTCTTGATCAGTTTCTGGACCTCGTCTTTCCCACGGAAGGCCTCATCTTCCGGGATCAGTCCGTCCTTCTGCTCCTGCTCGATTTGCCTGTTCGCGTCACGCCGCACGCTGCGCAGGTTGACACGGGAGGCTTCAGCCATTTCCTTCAACCGCCCGATGAGTTGCTTGCGCCGCTCCTCGCTCAAAGGAGGAATCGTGATGCGGATGACTTTGCCGTCGTTGCTGGGCGTCAGCCCCAAGTCCGATTTCAGGATGGCCTTCTCCATGTCTCCAAGAATATGACGATCGTAGGGCCGAATGACGAGCGTGCGGGGGTCCGGCGCTCCGATGGTGGCCAGTTGTTTCATCGAAGAGGTGGCCCCGTAACATTCCACCTTGAGAGAGTCCACGAGGGCCGGAGAGGCCCGGCCCGATCGGATGCCGCGGAACTCATCCTTGAGAATCCGCACCGCCGCTTCCATTTTTTCCTCAGCGTCCAGCAGAATGTCGTCCATCGGCATCGGAGGGCCTCTCCACACCGAGTAGACGAGCTAGCAAATGCGGGCGCACCTGCGAGCTCATCTACTAGTCTCCCACGTAAGTTCCAATATTCACGCCCCGTATCGCCTGCTCGATACTCCCCGGTTTGAGCAAGTTGAAAACGATGATCGGCATCTTATGCTCCATGCAGAGCGTGATGGCCGTTGAATCCATGACGCGCAAGCGTTGGTTGAGCACGTCCAGATAATTCAGGTGCTCGAAGCGTACGGCTTCGGGTGTTTTCATGGGATCGGAGTCGTAGACTCCATCTACCTTGGTGGCCTTGAGCAGCACGTCGGCCCCGATCTCAGCGGCCCGGAGGGCTGCCGTGGTATCGGTCGTGAAATGGGGATTGCCGGTGCCGCCAGCGAAGATGACGACTCGACCCTTTTCCAGGTGACGGATGGCGCGGCGGCGGATGAACGGCTCAGCGACCTGCTGCATCGTCAGTGCGCTCTGAACTCGGGTCGGGACACCCAAGTGTTCCAGGATGTCCTGCAGGGCCAGGGCGTTGATCACCGTGGCCAGCATGCCCATGTAATCAGCGGTCGACTTGGTCAGGCCTGAATGTGCGACGGCGGCGCCCCGGACCATGTTGCCACCCCCGACCACAACGGCCAACTGAATGCCTGCGTCGGCGACGGCTTTTAACTGCCGGGCGATGGACTCCACCCGCTCGGCGTGAATGCCCGGCCGATCATCACTTCCAAAGGCCTCCCCGCTGATCTTCAGCAACACTCGCCGGAAGGGGCCTTGGGGCCGGGCCGGGGCCTCGCCGGATGGCCGAACCGCAGTTCGCATGGAGGGCTCCTTGACCCTGATTTTTCACACATCCACTAGTGGATGTGTAAAGGATCGTCGCCAGGCGAGCGGCTGCTTCCCCCGGACTCATTCTCCGAGCTGCAGCCGGACGAACCTGCCGACGGTAATATTTTCCTTCAGGATTCCAATCTTGGACTTGAGGTAATCGCCAACGCTGACTTTCGGGTCCTTGACGAAGGGCTGCTCCATCAGGACGGTCTCTTTATAAAAGTTTACCATTTTGCCAGCGAGAATCTTGTCCAGCATCTGCGGGGGTTTTTGGGCCAGTTCCTCCCGGAATCGCGCCTGGTGAAACTCCAGGACATCCTTAGGAATCTGTTCTCGATGGACGGCTAACGGGCTGGAGGCCGCCACCTGCAAGCACAAGTCTTTGGCGAGGACCTTGAACTCGTCGCTCTTGGCCACGAAATCGCTCTCGCATTTCAGTTCCACGAGGACTCCGATCCGGCCCTCTCCGTGATGGATGTACCCCTCGATGCGGCCATGGGCGGTCGCCCGGGCCGCTTTTTTCGACGCCGTGGCCAGGCTCATGAGCCGCAGAAATTCCTGGGCCTTCGCCGGGTCCCCCTGCGCCTGCTCGAGCGCCTTCTTGCACTCCATCACGCCCGCGCCCGACTTCTCGCGCAATTCCTTGATGGCCTCAGCACTGACCGACATGGTGTCTCCTGTCTTACCGGGTTTTTTCGACCGAGAATTCCGAGTGACGTTGATGCTGAACGGGTAGACGGGTATGAAAGTGCACCTGCGCTTCCGTGCCCGCCGAGTTGGGTAAACCTCACAAGCGAGGCGCTAGCTCAGACCGACCCGCAACCGAGCCTGGAAGTGCGGCTGCACTTCCAAGTTTGATGCCTTTGAAGGAACATCCGGGGCGAGCCGTGAGGGCCCCTTCAGGGCTGGTTGCCGCCAGGAGCGGGTGTTTCACTTTTCTGGAGAGACTCCGATTCCGGCACTTTCTCGCCCGGAACCTCGGTCGCCGGCGCGGCAGGAGGGGCCTGGACGAATGACCTGAATGGATTTGATGGCATCATCATTTCCCGGGATGGGAATATTGACACGGTCCGGATCGCAATCTGTATCGATAAGTGCGATGACGGGAATCCCGAGCTTGTTGGCCTCCAGCACGGCGATCTTCTCACGTCGGGGATCGATCACGATCAGCGCGCCGGGATGTCGTTCCAGACTTCGCACTCCATCCAGGTTTCGCAGAATCTTTCGCTTCTCGCGCATCAGCGCCGAGGCTTCTTTCTTGCTGTACTGGGAAATTTTGCCAGAAACCTCGAGTTCCTCCAGCTCCAGCAAACGGCCCAACCGCGAACGCACGGTCTGGAAATTCGTCAGCATGCCACCCAGCCAGCGTTCATTGACGTAAGGGATTCCGGCGCGCTGGGCTTCGGCAGCCACCACGGGCAGGGCCTGCCTCTTCGTACCGACGATGATCACGGATTCGCCACGGGCCGTGATCTTCTTCAAGAACTTGCAGGCCTTGGCCAGGCCACGCACCGTCTCCAGTAAATTGATGATGTGTATAGAGTTACGTTTGCCGAAGATGTACCGCTTCATCTTCGGATTCCACCGGCTGGTGTGGTGGCCGTAGTGAACCCCAGCTTGGAGCAACTCTCGAACTGTGACCAGAGCCAATAAACAGTTCCCCTAAAAGAAGCCGTGAAGAAAAGGCGCCTTTCTGGCGCACAGGTGAACCGTGCATTATAGTCGGGCTCGCCGCTATTTCAAGGACATTTTCCCCGACACGTTCCAATGTCCTTTCTGGCGAGTCAGGCTTCAGGAGGGATGAAAACCCATATTTTTTATGGACCAGACAATTTTGAAAAAAAATGTTAAGATAGTCTCATGAAATCCCTTGCGCCCTTCAGGCTCGCGGATTTCAGAAGGGATGCCGTTGGGATGTGCGTGCCGCACCTGCCTGCGGTGCTTGGCACAGGCAGGTGCAGGCAGGGTGAAAATGGGGGCGGTGGCCTTTGGCCCCCGCCCCTCCGATTTCCGAAATGGTGCGGTGCGAAGAAGTTCCAACTCTTGGAATGAAGGTCGGTTCGCCTCTTTTTTTCATTGAGAGTTTTATCCGGTATCCAGTTATCCATGGCCGAAGAAATGGGCGAGGAAGCCCGGGACCATATAACGGAGGAAGAGGGATCAGAGGGTATGGGACCCTCCCGGCCCGCCGAGAGCCTGGATTACGTGCTGCGGCCCCGTTCCCTTCGTTACCGCATCGTTTCCATCGTCCGAGCGACGCCGTGGTGGATCGTGTCCATCGCCCTTCACATGGCGGCTGTCCTCCTGCTCGGCAGGCTCATCTTGACGGAACGGCCGCGGGAGCAAGAGGACCTGGTCTACACCACCGAAATTCGAGCCGAGGAGCTCAAGCCGCTGGACCTCAAGAAGATTGAACAGATTTTCAAGCAGATCGACAAGGTCAAGACGGACCATGTCATTGAAGCGCCCGTCCTCGTCCAGGAGAACCAAGTCGAGACCCAGGAGGTCGATCTCTCCGAGATGAACGTTCAGACGGATCCGACGGAGGAGACGGCCCAGGGGGATTTCACGGACTTGGCCGCGGGCGAGGAGGGTACGGGCGAAGACGTCGAGGTGGGTGCGATCGAAGAGACCAGCGTTATGGGCGTGGGGGATGGGGCGTTCAACCCGAGGGGGCTAGGCTCCTACCAAGGCGTGCTGGAGCACCTGACCGTCAACATTGGCAAGCAGGCCAAGCGATATCGCGGGAATGTCCTGCTGATTTGGCTGATTGATGCTTCCGTGAGCATGAAGGACGACCAGGCTGCGGTGAAGGAACATCTTTACACGATGGACAAGAAGTTCCGCGAGAAGGAGGGCGGCGGCAATCTGACCCAGGCTCTGGTCTATTTCGGCGAGCGGCCGCAGTTGTGGCTCAAGCCCACGGAGGAGGTCAAGAAGGTGATGGAGGCCTTCGACCATATCGAGCCCAACGAGCCTGGGACGCCGGAGAACGTGATGACGAGCATCATCTATTGTGCCAAGACCTTTCGGAACTCCGAGAAAGGCAAGAAAGTTCTTGTACTGGTAGACGACGACAGTTCCGATGACACTCACTTGCTCGAGACGGCCCTTTCCGAGCTGCGGAAGAGCAAAATAACTCTCTACGTGATCAACCGGCAGTGTCCGTTCCAGAGCGAATGGCTTTTCGAGGAATTCGAGTACAAGGACTCGACGGGCGAGGTCTGGAAGGGCCGGGGCCGGGTGCACCGCGGGCCTGAGACGGCCCAGCCCGAGGTGTTCGATTTGGGCTTCGGTGGCCTGACCCAGTGGTCCCGCGGGGAAATCATGTCCGGGTTCGGAGTCTACGACCAGAGCCGTCTGGCGTATTATTCGGGCGGGGCCTATTACATCCTGGACACCAACCCGGAGAAGGAACGAGAAAACCTTGCCATGTACGACTGGGAACTGATGGAGGCTTACCGGCCGGAGCTTCTTTCGAGGGCCGAATATGACGCTCGGACCGCCCAGAATCCGTTCAAGATCGCCATTCAGGAGGTCCTGGAGCGCTGGGCTGTGTCCCCCTTTCCCGAGTTGAACATGCCCTATGAAGGCATCGGGCCGAACCTGAAGGCCGGTGAAGAGAAGCTGGCGCAAGTGGAACAAATTTTGCATATCATGAAGGAAAAAGTGATTATTCCGGCTGACCGGCTGGAGAAGATCAAGCAAAATCGGAGGTGGCCGGCCAACGCCGATCTGCTCCTGTGCTTTCTGAATCTGGCCAAGTACCGCCTTCGCCAGTATGTCCTGAACATGCGCCACTTTTTGAAGGAGAATCCGAAAATTCCGCCGGACCACCACATCCGGGGGCAGGGCGGACAGAAGCCTTTGATGTCCAAGGAGGAAGCCGAGGACCGCGCCGATTGCATCAAGGCGATGAGGGACCTGGCGGATCGGCATCCGCGAACGCCTTGGGGTCGCGTGGCGGCGCTGTTCGACCCGAACACGTTCAATGATCTTTATGGCTATCAGTTCGAGGCCTATTACAGTTTTCCGGCGTTTTGGGCCCTGGTCGAGTTCAAGAACGGACAGAGGATCGAGGCCTTCATCACGGATCGCCGCAACGGGATCGTCGCTCTTCAGACCAACAAGGGCAACCGCAGCGTTTCGGAAAAGGACATTCGGAAGATCACCCCCATCCAGAAGCAGACGGGCGGCGGGGGCGGGGGTGGTGGCGGCGGCGGGGGCGGGGGCCGCCCCGCGGACCCGAGAATCTAATATTCGGGTTCGGAAGTGCGGGAGCGCTTATGAACAGGGTGAAGAAGGCGGGCGAAGCCCGCAACTCAACGGGGCTGGAAAAGGTGTTAGGGTTCAGGGTTCAGGATCAACTGACACCCGGCCCGCCTCCCACTGGGACAAGTCTGGCGGGACACCTTTCAACTTCTCCGCTGAAATCCGCTGCGCCCTTAGGGCTCGCGGATTTCAGAGCCAGGATTTGGCCCGGCTTCGCCGGCCCAACCCTGGCGGTTCAGCAGAAGTCTTTGACTCAAGTTGCCAACTTCTTCGTTCTTCTCGGAACATCTCCATTGAACGCACGTCGGGATCGGGATCGAAAGAATTCTTATCCATTAAAGGGCAACTCAAACTTGAAAGCGTTTTTCAAGTTTGATGCCCCAAGCGCCTAAAGAGGTTGCCAGACGCTTTCGGGTGGATACCAGGGAGGAAGGCTCAACATGGACCTGGAGCTGGGAGGCAAAGTAGCCATCATCACGGGGGCGGCGGGCGGCATTGGACGGGCCACGGCCAATATTTTTGCGGCCGAGGGCGCAAGAACCGTTGTTGTCGATAGGAACGCGAAAGGCGGCATGGAGACGGTGGCGGAAATCCGGAAGGCGGGTGGCGAGGCCATTTTCATCCGGGCGGACGTGGCTACGGCCGCAGGAGCGAGCCGGATGGTCGGGCGCGCCGTCGAGGCCTTTGGCGGGATCGATGTCCTTCATAACAACGCCGCCATCATCCGCTCCCACAGCGTTACAGAGACTTCCGAGGCCGAGTGGGACCTGATCTTGCGGGTGGACCTGAAGAGTGTCTATCTTTGCAGCCGGGCCTGTATTCCCGTGATGAAGAAGCGAGGGGGCGGGGCCATTGTCCATACCGCCTCGGTTCACAGCTTCGCCAGCATTCCGGCGATTTCCGCCTACGCGGCGGCCAAGGGAGGGGTTCTCGCCTTGACGCGTCAGATGGCCCAGGACTATGCCGCCGACGGTATCCGCGTCAATTGTGTCTGTCCCGGGGCGACCGACACGCCGATGCTGCGCACCGCGATCAACGAAACCGAAAATCCTCGCAAGACCTGGAAACAGTGGGAGCAGGCTTGTCCCTTGAACCGGATCGGCAAGCCGGAGGACATTGGTCACGCCGTGGTCTTTCTCGCGAGCCCCCGGGCGTCTTTTGTCACCGGGCAGGCTCTGATCGTCGACGGTGGCCTTCTGGCCAAGCTTTAGCCCGCATTTCTCATCCCGCCGGGATGAGAAATGCGGGCTAAAGGAGCGCCGCTTGAGGCCGACGAGTCAACGATGAGGCGAATGCTACCGCCCCTCCGGCCCGGTGTGTCCCGGGATGGAGATTCGGACTCTGAAAGGTCAGGAAAACCATGAAAGGACCCCTGCTGGCCGCCTATTTTCTCATGATCGCCTGGAGCATCGGGGCCTTGGGTTGGATCGCCAAGGAAATGGCCGAACAGCGAGACATTTTGACCGGGCTAGACCGGGTGCGGGCAGGCCCCTCACCGGAGGGGGAGCGAGCGATCCTGGATGCCGGCTCGGACGCGCCCCTCTACCTGGTGCAGGAGCTGCAGCAGGAATCGCGTCGTGATGCCAAGATTCGGGTGGCCAGCGTTCTCGAGAAGCTTCTAGGCAAGAATCCCAAGGAGATCGACACCGGCAACGTGCTCTCTGCCTTCAACAATGAGAAGACGACTCTCGACGCGCTCGTGCGCGGGGAGGACGCGGGGGTGGAGACCTCCTGGCTCACGGACTCCATCCGCGCCCGGCTGCAACAATATCGGGAGACGGGGCAGGCCGCCATGACGGCGGAGGAGAAGAGAGGCATCATGGGAAGAGTGGAGGCCTCCCTTGAGGTCCTTTGGGGCGACCTGCCGGACCGCGAGAAGAAAGCCATTCGTGAGGCCGTGAACCAGTTCGTGTCGAATCGGTGGGCCGACCTTGGCCCGGAGCGGATGGATCGACTTTGCGATTTTCTTGGCTCGATGGTTCATTTGAAATACGGCCGGGCCCAGAGGGAAGACAAGGACCGTTTCATCGAGCTGTTGATCCGGCATGTCCGTTCACGTGGCGAGGATGTGAAGGCGAATGAAAAGCCCTGGCTGGCCGAGCAACTCGGGCAATTCCTGGAGCGCCAGCTTCCGGATTCGGACTGGAAGAGCGAGGTGGTGCAGATCGGACGGGCTTATGCTCTCGACGGCTGGGCGCCCCTCATCGAGGAGGAGAAGCGGATTCTTGCGGAAGCCCGGAAACTGCGCCAGGCCTATGAGGAACAGCGGGGACGCGTCTCGCAGGTTCTTCTCCGGTCCGTCCAGGCCATTGCCGAACGCGGAGAAGACGTTGACCGCGTGCTCCTGACGGAGATCGTCAGTCTCCTTTCAGATACCAGCCCGCAGGTCACTGAGCCCGTCGAGGAATGTCTGCTGGTCCTGGCCCGGGAAAGGATGAAAAAGTTCGCCCGAGCGGTCGGCGCTTACCCGTTGGCCTTGGAGCAGGCCCAGGGGAGCGGATCGGACCACGAGCGTGTCCGCGTGCGGGCGGAGGAATCGCTCGGAGGGATTCGGCAGCCCATGAGCGATCTGCTCACCCTCGTTCGAAAGACCCTCTACCGTGAATCCGTTTCCGGCGTCATGGCGGTCCAGACGCGGGAAAAGAGCCAAGAGGAGCGGAAAAGGGAGTTGGATCGGCTGCTTCATGGCGGGAGGATTCGGTGTGCACATCTTTTGGGACGAATCGCCGTCGAGGCCCAGCAATTGAGCACGGCGATCGAACCCGCCGTTCGGCCGCTCTTCGAGCAACACGTGACGGAGAGATGCCGCGAGGCCCTGCTGGGCATACTCGGCAGTTCGCAGGCGGACGTCGTGGAGGCCGCCCAGGAGGCGCTGAAGGCCGTGGAGTCCGCCGCCACGGGCACTCCTCCCGCGTAGGCTTCGAGATTTGCCCGGCGCGGCCTGTTTTCCCGCGGTTGCGCCTCTTCCGATGCGGACGTGCGCCTCAGACGCGGGCTGGCCTGAATTGCAGGTCGCGGATATGGGGATGGGTCTTTTGCAGCCGCTGGAGGATGGCCGGACGTTGGTACTGCTTCAGCTCCATGAGGAGAGGAGCGCTGGAGACCTCGATTTCGAGGACGCCTTGTCGCAGCGAGAGGATTCGGCTGGCTTGGAGCAGGGCGGGCGGGGCGGCACGAGCGTAGGCCTCGGCCACGTCCTGGAGCTCAGCCCTGCGGTTCAGGCCGAGATAGTCGGTCACTTCATGGAGCAGGTCCTTCAGTCGCACCATCATGCTAGCTATTATAACGCGGGCGGCGTCCGACCCCACAGGGCGTCATGCCTTGCAAGCGGCGAGCGGCCCCTCTAGAATCTGGGGTCGAAGTCCAGGAATGTCACGGCGAGATGCGTATCCCGGTAAGCGCACCGTGTAGCGAGCACCTTTTCCGTATCCTTCAAGGAGAACCTGTTTTGTCGAATCATCTGATCCGCGAAAAGTCGGCTGGGACGCTGGTTGGGATGGCGGTGGGCGACGCACTCGGGGCCCCCGCGGAAGGGAAGACCCGAGACGAAATCCGGAGCGAATTCGGCTGCCTGGACCGTTTTCGAGAGTCCTTCGACCTGGCTCAGTTCGCCGAATCCTCCAAGGACATGGAGCCCCGGCTGCGGGAAAGCCAAATCCTCCGGTGGCGGCCCGCCGGGGTCTATACGGACGACACCCAGCAGGCCCTGGTGATCTGCGACTGCCTCCTCAAGGACCGGGAGCTTCTCGGGGACCAGGTGGCCGAATTGATGTGCCGGCTGGCCGAGCCGCAGGGACGCGATCTCCGGTTCGGACTCTTCCGGGGGGCTGGGAAGAGCTTCCGGGACAGCATTCGGGCGCTTCAGGACGGAGTGGATTGGCGGCACTGTGGCCAGGACAGTGCGAGCAACGGGGCCGCCATGAGGGTGGCGCCCCTCGGGATTTACTTGCGGGGCGATCTCGACAGGCTCAAGCAGTCCACGATCGACCAGAGCATTCTGACTCACCGGGACGCCATGGCTATTGCCGCGGCCCAGAGCGTCGCCCATGCCGTTGCCCTCTTGATCTCCATCCGCTCACTCTCGGACCCTCGGGCTTTTCTGGGAGAGCTTCTTCAGCACGTCCGGGCCGGCGAAACGCTTGCCGCCCAGCAGGAGCCTGGCATCGTGACCCACATCGAAGAGGGAGAGCACGGATTTTCCGACGCGCTCGCCCGTGTGCCCGATTTTCTGGACCTTCCTATGGAGGACGGAATTGCCCGCATTGGTGAATACGCTGAAGCCAAGTCTCAGAGACCGGGGATCGGCGGCACCGGCGGCTACGTGCTGGCCTCGGTCGTCTCGGCTCTCTACATCTTCCTTAAGAATCTCGGAAGTTACGAAAGGGCTGTCCTGGCCGCCGTCAATCAGGGCGGGGACACGGATACCATCGGCGCTCTGGTCGGGGCCATGGCCGGCACCCTCCACGGCTATTACGCCATTCCGGTCCGCTGGGCGACGGGGCTGAAGAATCTCGGGCAGATTCGCCAGCGGGCCGAAGCGCTGGCCGGGGACAGCGGGTGGACAGACAATCTCAGGCCGCTGGCGGCCATGGAGCAGTTGCTGGGTGAGCAGATTCTCGACGACCAGAAACCGTTCCTGCCCCGGCGGCAGCCGGAGTCGCCCCCTCCTCCGGTTCCGCAAGGCCCGCCTTCCGAAGAACCGGAACCGGCAGAGGGCCAAGCGGAGGAGCCGGAGGAGCGTTTTCCGCGGTCTGGGGGGTACGACCGCGGGGGCCAGGACCGCGGGGGCCAGGACCGCGGGGGGTACGACCGCGGGGGCCAGGACCGCGGGGGCCAGGACCGCGGGGGCCAGGACCGCGGCGGGTACGACCGCGGGGGGTCCCGTGACCGGGGAGGTGCCCGCGACCGCGGGCCGAGGCGTGACGATCGCCGTCCCCACTCGCGCCGGGGGGGTGACCGTGGAGACCGCGGAGATCGAGGAAGGAGGCGGCCCCGTTAGCACGCACCGCGGGGACGCCCCCGCCGTTCACTTTCCGTGTGGCGGGATCGCTTCCCGGTTCAGAAGTGTTCCCGTGCTTCCGAATTCGAGTACGAGTGCTTGCTTCGATTCTGGCAGGGGTTTCGATTTCGGACTGGTGCGCCTATGGCGACTCTGATCAAACTGGGAATCGGCGTCGGGCTGATCACCTTCGGCGCCAGCTACTTCGACATCGTTCGAGACCTCTTCACGACGGTTCGGGTCTCGGTCACGGGACTTGAACTGACTCGGATGGACGAGGCCCTCCAGCGGCAGGCCGCCCTGGCCTTGGACGCCCAGGCCGACCCGCTGCCGAAGTCCCAGGAGGAGTTCGAGAATTTCCTCAGGGACAGCTTCGAGGATCGCGGCCGGGACGTCACCCTGGATCAATTTGGCAACCGGGTGCTCTACCGGCACGGCGGGTCCTCGTCCTATTTTCTGGCCAGTGCGGGCCCTGATGGCCGCTATGCCACGGATGACGACGTTCTCCTGGCCCGCAGCGGCAAGAAGCGGCGTGTAAGCCACAGCCCGGAGGACATTGAGAAGCTGATGCATCAGGAGATCAACAAGGCGTTGAGCCGTCAGGCCTCGGGGCCCCTCATGCCGGACGGCGCCTCCGGACTGGACGACGATCCAGGGGACCTGACCCGGAGCTTCGGCTCGGGCGGGGACACCGGCGGCCAGATGCCGCGCGAGCCTCGCCAGCCTTCGGTCTCCAAACCGAAGAGCGAGCGTTCGAAGGCGATCGAGGGCCTCGGCGCCGGCCGCAAATAGACCTCATATCCCGCTGGGCATGGGCAAGACATGAACCCGGTGTCCTTCCACGCGCAGCCGGCCCTCGGCGATGAGCCGGATGGCCTCGGGAAGCGCTTCTTTCTCCTGTTCGAAGACGCGCACAGCCAGGGTGTCCGGCGTGTCTCCCTCGAGGACGGGAACGGTCCGTTGAACAATGATGGGGCCCCGGTCGTACTCGGCGTCGGCGAAGTGCACCGTGCAGCCCGAGATTTTGACCCCGGCGTCGAGCACGGCCTCGTGAACATGGTGGCCGTAGAACCCCTTGCCGCCGAAAGCGGGGAGCAGGGCAGGATGGATGTTGATGACGCGGTTTTCGAAGGACTTGGGGACAGAATAGAAGTGAAGGAATCCGGCCAGGACGGCCAAGTCGGCGGCGTGGGCTTCGAGGGAACGGGTGATGGCCGCGCTGAAGGACGGAACATCCGTGTAATCCCGGGGCCGGACCACCTCGGCGGGCACGTTGCGGCGGCGGGCGCGGGCGAGGCCGGGGGCGTCCGCACGGCTGCCGATGACGACAACGATCTGGGCGGGGATTTGCCCGGCCTCGATGCGTTCGAACAGGTTCTCGAGCGTCCGGCCCGTGCCGGAGAGCAGGACACCGAGTCGGAGGGGGAGTTTGGGCATGTGGTCCATCGCGCCCCGGATCAAGCCGAGGAGTGGAGTGCGGCGAGGACTTGGGCGTCGCGGGCGCTGACGTCCGGGAAACGAGGGTCGCATCCCACGTCGGGCCGCCGCTTCCAACTCCGCTCGCAGCGCGCATAGATATTGCGGGTGTCCCGGACCTCGATACGGAGGGGCAGATCGTCCGTCCCGGCTGGCTCGGCCCCCTTTTCAACGCGGTGGAAACCCACGCCGAGAAGGTCCTCGATCTCCGGCCCCAGGCGGTCGAGTCGATCGGACCACGGGGAATCGCGCTGGACGTGGAAGACGACTTCAGCGTCGAGGGGATTGCTGAGCCCGCGTTTCGTCTTGGCCTCTTCGAGCTCCCGGCGGGCCGCAGGCTCGAGAGTCTCGAGGACAGGTGACCACTCGGCGAGGACCTCGGCGTCCGCCGGGGAGTCGGGCGCCTTCGGGAACAAGGCGAGATGAATGCTCGGCAAATGGGCGTCGCGGCGGCAGGGGATGTGACGCCAGACCTCTTCAGCGGTATGCACCAGGATGGGGGCGACGAGGCGCGTGAGCGACTCGAGGATTTCGTGCATCACCGTCTGGGCCCTCCGCCGCCGCGGTGAGTCCGGCGCATCGCAGTACAGCCGGTCCTTCCGGCTATTGAGATACCAGTTGCTGAGCTGCACGACGCAAAAATCGTGGACACGGCGATAGACGCCGTGGTACTCGTAGCGGCCATAGGCGGCCAGCACCTCGCGGATGAGCTCATGGAGTGCGGCCAAAGCCCAGCGGTCCAGCGTGTCCCGATGCTCCGGACCGGAAAGAGCCACCCCGTTCCGAGCGGGATCGAAGTCGTAGAGGTTGCCGAGCAGGAATCGGAAGGTGTTGCGGATTTTGAAATAGGCCTCACCCGTCCAGCGAATCAGGTCCAGCGACGTCGGGATGTCGTTGTGGTAATTGTTGCTGGCGACCCACAGGCGGAAGAGATCGGCCCCGACGGCCGAAGTCGCCTCCGCCGTGGAGATGAAATTGCCGCCGCTCTTGGACATCTTGCGGCCGCCCTCGTCCACCACGAAGCCGTGCGTCGTGACGACGCCAAAGGGCGGCATCTCGTCCGCGGCCATCGCCGTCAAGAGGCTCACCTGAAACCAGCCGCGGTGCTGGTCCGAGCCCTCCAGATACATCGCCGCAGGAAAGCTCAGCGCCGGGTCCCGGCGCAGCACGGAACGATGGGACGCGCCCGACTCGAACCAGACATCGAAGATGTCGGTCTCCTTGACCAGCTCTTCGGGCCCGCTTTCCCCGACTCGCGTCCCAGGGGGCACGAGGTCCCGAGCGGGCCAGGTGAACCAGATGTCCGTGCCGTGCCCGGCAATGAGGTCGCGGACGTGGCGAATGACCGCGGGTGAAAGCAGCACCTGCCGGGTCTTGGGACAGTAGAAGGCAGGTATGGGGACGCCCCAGCAACGCTGGCGCGAGATGCACCAGTCGGGCCGCATCTCGACCATGCTTCGGATGCGGGCCTGGCCCGCCGGAGGGACCCACTCGAGGGCGTCGATCGCCCGGAGGGTCCGGGCACGGAGGTCCCTGTGGTCAATCCGGATGAACCACTGCTCGGTGGCCCTGAAGATGACGGGCTTGTGCGAGCGCCAGGAATGGGGATAGCTGTGCCGAATCTCGCCGCGGTGGAAGAGCGTGCCCTGGCCCGCGAGGAACTGGCAAATCCTTGGGTCAGCATCCAACACGTGGAGGCCGGCGAAGGGGCCAGCCTCAGGGGTCAGATGGCCCGTCGAGTTCACTGGCGAGAGCGGAGGCAGGCCATGCTCCTGGCCCGTGTAGAAATCTTCGCGGCCGTGGCCTGGGGCCGTGTGCACGCACCCGGTCCCTTCGGTCAGCGTCACGTATGTCGCTGGGACGATGCGGCTCACACGGTCCATGAACACGTGGCGGTAATGCTTGGAACAGAGGGCGCGGCCGGGCACGCGGCCGTGCTGCGTAAAGGAGGCCGCCCCGGCCTGCCCCATGACCTTTTCCACCAGCTTTTCCGCCAGGAGAAGCCGCCGCCGGGTACGACCGCTATCCGTGTACTCTACGACCGTGTAGGAGAATTCCGGGTGGACGGCAATGGCCAGGTTGGCGGGAAGCGTCCAGGGCGTCGTTGTCCAGATGAGAACGTCGATCGGGACCTCCGCGTCCAGGCCGAAAAAACTGGAAAGGTCGTCGACGAGCGGAAACCGGACGAAGATGGACGGGCTGGTGATGTCCTGGTATTCGAGTTCCGCCTCTGCGAGGGCGCTCTCGGATGCCCAGTCCCAGTGGATGGGCCTCAGGGCGCGGTAGACGTATCCTTTCTCGACCAGGTCAGCAAAGAGGTCCAGAATGCCCGCCTCGTAGTCGTAGTCGACGGTCAGATATGGCCGATCCCAGCTCCCCAAAACGCCCAAGCGCTTGAAGTCCTCGCGATTACGCTGAAAAAACTTCATCGCGTATGCGAGGCACTGCCTGCGCATCTCTGGCACGGGTGTGCGTGCCGCAGCCTTTCCAAGCTCCTCTCGAACCTTCCACTCGATAGGAAGTCCATGGCAGTCCCAGCCGGGTCGGAAAGGCGAATCGAATCCGCTCATGGTCGCTTGGCGCACCACGAAATCCTTGAGGACCTTATTCAGGCCGGTGCCCACATGGAGGTCTCCGGTAGCGTAAGGCGGCCCGTCGTGCAGGATGAAGCGCGGTGTGCCGGCCCTTGCCAAGCGAATTTGGCGATAGATATCTATTTCAGACCATGATCGCTGTATTTCCGGCTCTTTTTGCACCAGATTGGCTTTCATTGGGAACGATGTCTGGGGCAGATTCAGGGTCTCCCGGTAGCCTTTTTTCTTCTTCTCACGGTCGAATTGGGCCATGGTTACAACCGGGCCTCGGCCAGGACACGAGTGATGATGCGGGCGAGTCTCGGCGCGGCCTCGCTGGCCGCGGCCAGGATCGCCTGGAGATCGACGGGCTTGAGGGCATCCGGTAAGCATTCATCCGTAATGACGGCGAGTCCGAGGATACGAAGGCCAGCATGCGTCCCCACGATGACCTCAGGGACGGTAGACATACCGACCACATCTGCGCCGGCGGCACGCAGGAAGCGGTATTCAGCCCGGGTCTCGAGATTGGGGCCGGTGACGGCGACATAGACGCCCTGGTGGGTCCGGATGCCCTCCTCGAGGGCGATGCGTTCCGCCAGGGCCAGCAGGTCACGGTCGTAGGGCCGGGACATATCGGGGAATCGGATGCCGAGGCGCTCATCGTTCGGCCCGACGAGGGGACTGGAGCCCATGAGATTGATATGGTCCTCGATGAGAACAATATCACCGCGTTTGAATCTAGGATTCATGCCGCCGCAGGCGGCGGTGAGGATCAAGCCTTTGACGCCGAGGGCGTGCAGCACCCGGACGGGAAAAGTGACGGCCTGCAGCGAGTGTCCCTCGTACGCATGGACACGACCCTCCATGACGAGCACGGATCGTCCCTTGAACTTCCCGATAGCGAGGTGACCGAGGTGTCCCGAGACCGTGGAAGGGAGAAAGCCGGGGATATCGGCATAAGGGATTTCCACTCGGGCCTTGAGATGTCGAGTCAGTCCGCCCAGGCCCGTGCCCAGGATGACGCCCATCTCAGGTCTGAAGCCTGTCTTGGACTCGATAAATTCTTTGGCCTGCTGCACTTGGTCGTAGAGACTACTCATGACGGGATATTCGATTCAGCGCTTCAGCTACGTTCGCTGGACGACAGCCGAGAATGCCTGTAACGAAGCCATCCTAAGAAACAAACGGATAAGAGCCCTCTAAGCAAACACTTGCATTTTGTCCATTTTACCAGGTCATAGGTTCGGAGTGCCCCAAACGGAGACTGTTCATTAACCACCAAGGCGCGGAGACTTTGAACATAGCTGAGGATGCAAACTCCAGGTAAACCACGGAGGACACGGAGAGATTCTGATCAATACCTTTGCTGGTTTTCTCCGTGCTCTCCGTGCACTCCGTGGTTCACACCGATTTTGTTTCTGTCCGTCTCAACGAAGCGAGTCCGAAAGCTTCGTAAGTCACGCTCCGAACTTAAGGAGAAGTTACCCCAGATATTTTTCAAGTCTTTGTATAACAGTGAGTTGCGGCACACCAACGATGAGAATCTCCTTCTGCTGCCGATTCTCCCCGCGATAAACGGAGATTTGGGACTTTCGCAGGTTCAGGGCATCGGCCAGGAACTCGACGAGCGCTTTGTTGGCCCTGCCTCTTTCGGGTTGAGCATTGACCGTAATCTTGAGCCGACCGCCATGAAGCCCGACGATCCGCTGGGTTGAAGCGCCTGGAATCGCATGCACCTGGAGGATGACTCCCTCTTGCGTAGTCCGGCAGCCAATGGGTGGCGTCATTTATGAACGATGTGGAGAGCAACTCAAAGGGGGATGATTATGCAAGACCCGGGCCCGAGGTCAAGTCGATTCTTTGCCGGGCTCATTGCGCGGCCGGGGACGCACTGCTATAATACCGGCCAGTTTATCATTGGGTAGAGGAATCATCAGGGTATAGCGGGCGCATTGAAAGATGAGCTTTCAGATGCCTTGGTGGGCACGACCCTGCGGTTTCCCTTGTCGTTGCAGAGGTTCGAGCGGTGATCCAGAAGGAAAAGAAAAAGAGTCTGATCACAGAATACCGGATTCATGATGGAGATACCGGTTCTCCTGAAGTGCAGATTGCTATTCTGACCGAGCGGATCAACGAAGTTGCAGCCCATTTGAAGAGCCATCAAACGGACTATGCTTCCAGGCGTGGGCTCTTGAAGATGGTCGGCCGGCGTAACTCTCTGCTGAAGTACCTCACCCAGGTCGACCAGAAGCGGTATCAGGACGTGATTCAGAGGCTTGGGTTGCGCAAGTAGTTTCAGGCGCAGAAACTTTATTTTCGCACCAGAAACTCGGAATCCTTTTGGCCTTGCGGCCCGAAGGGCGAGACGGATTTCATTGCGGCGCCCTCCCTTTTTCGTCAAACGGCGTAAACAGTTTCATTTGAAAAAGTTAAGCGTTTCTTTGTTTCTTGACGCGGGCTGGTTCGGCGAAGGCGAAACAGGCCCGTCACCGAAGTCCGCGGAGTCCGAAGGGCGGAGCGAATTTCATTTTTCAGCTAGAAGAAGTTGAGCGTTTTATTGTTTCTTGACGGGACTGGTTCGGCATCGGCGAAACAGGCCCGTCACTGAAATCTGCGGAGTCCGAGGGACGGAGCGGATTTCATGGGATTTTTTGGAGGAAGCTGTTGTGGGAGTCGTGAGAGTTGAAAGAGAGATCGGTGGTCGTTTGTTTTCGTTGGAAACGGGAAGGTTGGCGCGGCAGGCCCATGGGGCCGTGGTGGTTCGGTATGCGGATACGATGGTTTTGAGCACCGTGGTGGCGGAGAAGGGGAGAGAAGGCCTCGATTTCTTCCCCCTGACGGTAGATTACCGGGAACGGATGCAGGCGGCGGGAAAGATTCCTGGCGGGCGATTCTACAAGAGGGAAGGCAGGCCGAGCACGAAGGAAGTGGTGACCATGCGCATGACGGACCGGCCGTTGCGGCCCCTCTTCCCGAAGACCTTCAAGGACGAGGTGCAGATCATGACGCAGGTGCTGGCGGCGGACCGTCAGAACGACCCTGACATCCTATCGATCAATGGAGCTTCGGCGAGCCTGGCGGTTTCTCCGATCCCCTTCGGTGGTCCCGTTGGTGCGGTCCGGATCGGCCGCATGGAGGGCCAGTTTGTAGTGAACCCGACGGTGGACCAGGTGGAGAATGGGGAGCTGGACCTCATCGTGGTGGCGAACCGCGAAGGGGTGACCATGCTGGAGGGAGACGCCAAGGAGCTTTCCGAGGATGTGATCGTGGAAGCCATATTGTTCGGGCAGAAGGCTGTGATTCCCCTGATCGAGATGCAGGAGGAGTTAGTGCAGAAGGCGGGGATCGGGCCCAAGACCTTCACGGCCCCTGCGGTGAAGGATGGGCTCGAAGAGAAGATTTATGCCGAGTACGCCTCAGCGATACGCAGCGCTACCTGTGCCGTGGCGAAGCAGGAACGGAGAGAGGCGGTCAAGGAGCTCGGCAACCAGATTGTAGAGAAATATACGGCTGGCCTCGGCAAGGACGAGGCGGCTGACATGAAAGCCCGCATCGGCGAGGCCTTCTGGAACGCCAAGAAGAAGGTCATCCGTTCCATGGTCCTTCTGGACGGCCAGCGCTGCGACGGCCGGTCCTTCGATGAGGTCCGCCCGGTGAGCTGCGAGGCAGGGGTGCTGCCCATGACGCACGGATCGGCGCTTTTCCAGCGGGGGGAAACGCAGGCCCTGGTCGTGACGACCCTGGGAACGTCTCGGGATGAAGAGATCGTGGACGGTCTGCGCGAGGAGTTCAAACGCAAGTTCATGCTGCATTACTATTTCCCGCCGTTCAGCACCGGCGAGGTCTCCGCTCCTCGGGGACCCGGCCGGCGTGAGATCGGGCATGGGGCCCTGGCCGAGCGTTCACTGAAGGCGGTCATTCCGCCTTGGGATAAGTTCCCTTATACCATCCGCCTGGTTTCGGATATCTTCGAGTCTAACGGGTCGTCTTCCATGGCGTCCGTGTGCGGTGGGACTCTCGCACTGATGGACGCGGGCGTGCCCATCGCCCGCCCCGTGGCCGGGATTTCCATTGGACTCATTTCGGACGGTGACCGCTGGGTAACGCTGACGGACATCATGGGCGAGGAAGATTTCAATGGCGACATGGACTTCAAGATTGCCGGCTCGCAGAAGGGGGTGACGGGAATCCAGTTGGACCTCAAGCTGGCTGGGATCGGGGAGGCGATCGTCCGCAAGGCGGTCCAGCAGGCCCGGGAGGCCCGGATTCATATCCTCCGGACGATGTTGAAGGTGTTGCCTGCTCCTCGAAAGGACATCTCGATCCATGCCCCGAGGCTCGAGCAGATCAAGATCAATCCGGAAAAGATCGGCATGGTCATCGGCCCCGGAGGCAGCATGATCCGCAAGATCGAAAAGGATACCGGAGCGTCCCTCGAGATCGAGGACGATGGAACAGTCACCATCGCTGGCAAGTCCGGCGACGCTGTAAAGTCGGCCCGAATCATGGTCGAACAGCTTACCGAGGAGGTCGAGGTCGGCAAAATCTACGTCGGCACGGTCGTCTCCACCAAGGACTTCGGGTGCTTCGTGGAAATCCTGCCGGGCCAGGAAGGCCTTGTCCATATCTCGGAACTCGCCGATAGCTACGTGGACCACGTCGAGGACGTGGTCCGGGTGGGTGATAGCGTCAAAGTCCAGGTCATTGGGATTGACGATCAGAACCGCATCCGGCTGAGCCGCCGCGCCGTCCTGGCTGAGGGATAGCCGGGGACCAGCGTTCATTTGCCGGGTTTGCCACGGTTCGCCGTGCCGGCTTCAGCGGGACTCCTGAGAAACGAGCCCGCTAAATGTCGGCGCGCGGTGGAGTTGCGGCTTTCCCGGTCTTGAGCTTTTCGAGGTTATTTTGAGCCTCGCGGATGACGGGTTCCAGATAGGCTGAAGGCTGAAGGCTGAAGGCTGAAGGTCCCGATCACTGAAGACTTATGATTGAACACTTTCCCCATGTCCCCACGCGCTCGTTGTTCCGGCTACAGCCTCCCAGCGGCATCCCTCCCATGGGGACAAGTTTGGGATGCAGCCTATCCGTCTTCCCAACGCGTGGGCGAGCCTTCGGCGTGGCAGCGCTCTCAAAGCGCTGAGCAACCCGTCTTCCCAACGCGCAGGCGAGCCCCTTGTTTCTCCCTGTCACCAAATACGAACCACGAACCACTAACCGATTCTCGAGGGGCCACGATCAACGCGCAGGCGCGCCCCCTGTCAGGGTTGGGCCGGCGAAGCCGGATCAACCCTGGCTCTGAAATCCGCGGTGCCCGAAGGGCGCAGCGGATTTCATTAGTGATCTTTGTGTCCGTTTGCCTTGGCGCGCTGGCCGAACCGGCGGCCTTGCGGATGGCCACGACGACCAGTGTGGAAAACTCGGGCCTCCTGGCGCATCTGTTGCCCCACTTCAAGCGGGCCAGCGGACTCGAAGTGAAGGTGATCGCGGTCGGGACCGGCAGGGCGCTGAAGCTCGGGGAGGACGGTGAAGTCGACCTCCTGCTCGTTCACTCACCCGAAGCCGAGAAGGAGTTCCTGGCCCAGGGGTTTGGAACGAGCCGGCAGGAGATCATGTACAACGATTTCGTCCTGCTCGGGCCGGCAGCCGACCCTGCAAAGCTCCGGTCGACGCGGACGCTGCCGGAGGTGATGGCGCGTCTGGCGATGGGCGGGTCGCCATTCATATCACGCGGGGACAACTCGGGCACCCATCACCGGGAGAAGGGGTTGTGGGCGGCGGCGCGGATCGAGCCGAAGGGAGACTGGTATCTGGAGGTGGGGCAGGGCATGGGCCCCGCCCTGTTCATGGCCAGCGAGAAGCAGGGATACGTGCTCGCCGATCGTGGGACGTTTCTTTCCTTGCGCGCTCGACTGGAGCTTGAGATTATCTTCGAGGGCGGTCCGGCCCTTCTCAACGTCTATTCCGTCATTCTCGTGAATCCGGTCCGGCATCCGGGAATCCGGAATGAAGACGCCCAGAAATTCATGGACTGGATCCTGTCCGGCGAGGGTCAGAAACGGATCGGCGAGTTTACGGTGGAGGGGCAGCAGCTCTTCCATCCCCAGAGTCTGAAATGAGCACTTGGGCTGGCGTCACGAACGAAGCCTTCCAGCTCCTGGTCAACGGCGACACCGATACCTACCGCGCCATGGTGGTCACGCTGCAGGTGTCCGGCGCGGCGACGGCAGCGGCCGCTCTTCTGGGTGTGCCTCTGGGCCTGGTCATTGGCGTCAGCCGATTCCGCGGGCGGAGCGCGGTCCAGATTGTCTTGAATACCTCGCTCTCCGTGCCCACGGTAGTGATCGGGCTGCTCGTCTACCTTGCACTCGCGCGCCGCGGCCCCCTCGGCAGTCTGGGCCTGCTCTTCACTCCCACGGCCATGGTCGTGGGGGAAGTCCTCCTGGCTCTGCCGATTTTGGTGGCTTTTACGGTTTCCGCGGTCTCGGCCGTTCCACGCGAGGTCCGGGAGACGGCGGAGAGCCTCGGGGCCGGCTGGTGGCAGGCGTCTCTGGCGGTCCTGGATGAGGCGCGCTTCGGCGTGCTCGCCGCCGTCGTGGCCGCCTTCGGCCGCGTCATTTCCGAGGTGGGGGCCGCGCTCATGCTCGGCGGAAATATCCGCGGCGTCACCCGGACCATGACCACCGCCATCGCCACGGAGACCTCGCAGGGCAAGTTCGGGCTGGCTCTCGCCTTGGGCCTCGTCCTCATGCTCATGGCCTTCGGAGCCAATTTGCTCTTCCATTACTGCGTCGATGCCGAGGCCAGGGAACGCCCGCAACGAAGACTTTAGACATTTCCTTCCCCACCAGTTAAAACGGGTGGCAAGCGGGAAGCCGGCTAAAGCCCGGCTGAAAAGAAAGCAAACCCACCGTGTTACCTGTGTCCAAGTGACAGCCGCCAGGGTTGGACCGGCGAAGCCGAGACAGCCCCGTCTCTGAAATCCGCGGAGTCCGAAGGACGTAGCGGATTTCATTCTGTGAGGTCTAACATGATCCAGGAACTCTCGGGCCCGTGGCATCTCGCCATGGACCCGGCCAACCGCGGGCGCGAAGAAAAATGGTTCAAAGCCGTTCACCCGGAAGCCCGAGAAGCTTCTGTGCCGGGCATCATCCAGCAGGTTTTCCCGGACACATTCGGCGTGGCCTGGTACTGGTGCGCCTTCAAGGCCATCCGGTCCACGATTCCCAACGCCCGTTATCACCTCCGGTTCGGCGCCGTGGACTACCTCGCGGAGGTCTGGCTCAATGGCAGGCCCGCCGGCGGACACGAGGGCGGAGAAACGCCCTTCTCCCTGGATGTGACCCAGGCGATCCGACCGGCGCGGGTCAATCTCCTGGCGGTCCGGGTGCTCAATCCCACGGATGACCCGATCGACGGCATCCGATTGTCCGAAACGCCCCATCGGAACAAGGAGCAGAAGAATTACCAGCCGGGCCGAAGCTACAACTACGGCGGTATTCTGCTGCCGGTGGAGTTGCAGGTCGTTCCCCCGGTTCGCATCACGGATATCTTTGCGCGGCCCCAATGGAACACAGGGGATATTCCCCTGACTCTGACGCTGGCCAACGACGGGAATCGGACGGCGTCCCGGCTGATATCGGTTTCTGTCGCGCCGCCGGTCACCGGCGAGGTCTTGTCCTCCGCGTCCAGGGACGTCCGGATACCTCCAGGCGGCATCGTCGTCGAGATGCGCTTGTCCCTCGTCCGGCCGAGACCCTGGAGCCTTGAAGACCCTTTTCTGTACCAGGTTAGGGCGAGCATCCGTTCCGCTTCCGAACGCATGGCATTCGATTCCGGGTCCCACGAGGTTTCGGTACGTTGTGGTTTTCGTGACTTCCGAGTCGAGCGAGGTTACTTCCACCTGAACGGCAAGCGCCTCTTTCTGAAGAGCACGCATACGGGGAATCATTTTCCCGTGGGGCAGGTGGTGCCGCCCAACCCGGACCTGATGAGGCGGGATTTCATCTACGCCAAGGCATGCGGATACAACATGGTCCGATTCATTGCTGGCGTCGCGTGGCCGGAGCAACTGGATTTCTGCGACCAGATCGGCCTGATGGTTTATGAGGAGTGCCTGGCGGGCTGGTGTCTCGCCGATTCACCCCGGATGGCCGAACGCTACGACAACAACGTGCGGGAGATGGTGTTACGGGATCGCAACCACCCCAGCGTGACCCTCTGGGGCCTGCTCAATGAGACGTCGGACGGCCCGGTCTTCCGCCAGGCCGTGAAGGCGCTTTCCCTCGTGCGCTCGCTGGACGACACGCGGCTGGTCCTGCTGGGCAGCGGACGCTGGGACTGTCAGCCGTCCGTCGGCTCGGTCAGCAATCCAGGCAGTTCGGTGTGGGAACACGTCTGGGGGATCGAGTCGCCAGGCGCTCCGGCGGTCTCCAGCGCCTGGGACAGGGTTCATGGTGGCTATTTTGATCGCGCGGGCGACGCGCACGCCTATCCAAGCGTGCCCCATCCGCCCGTGACGCTCCAGTTCATCCGGCGTCTGGGCCGGGGCACTCGACCGGTCTTCCTCTCGGAATACGGCATTGGAAGCCTTCCCAACGTCATTCGAGAATGGCGCGGCTACGAGCAGGCGCGTGCTCGGCCCGACCTTCCGGACGCCGCGCTTTGGCGGTCCATGTCCGAGAAGCTCGAGGCGGACTGGAAGCGGCTGGGCATGGAGGGTGTCTATCCGTTCCTCGAGGATTTCCTGTCGGATAGCCAGCGGCTTCACGCCCGGCAGCGGAGGCTCGGGTTCGACCTGATCCGTTCGAATCCCCGTATCTGCGGATTCAACCTCACGGGCATGCTCGACCACGGCATGACGGGAGAAGGCGTCTGGACTTTCTGGCGGGAGTGGAAGCCGGAGGTGTTTGACGCCATGCGAGACGGCTGGGCCCCGCTCCGGTGGTGTCTGTTTGTTGACCCCTTGCACGTCTACGGTGGCCGACCCTTGAAGCTCGAAGCGGTCCTGGCCAACGAGGACGTGCTTGCCCCGGGCCGCTATCCCGTTTGCTTCCGGGTCACGGGACCCCATGGCGTGGCCTGGGAGCGCAAGACCGAGGTGCGCCTCCAGCGTCCGCGGTCCGGCAGGGACCCCGCTTTTGCCGTCCCCGCGCTCGCCGAGGAGGTCGTGTTGGAGACGCCGCCGGGCCCCTACGAGCTGGTGGCCAACCTGGAATCCGGAGGGGCGCCCGCGGGCCGAAGGCTCGGGTTCTTCATCTCCACTCCACCCCTTCCCTCGGCTCTTCGAGAAACGCTGACGCTTTGGGGCATCGATTCCCGAGTCGAATCCTGGCTGCGAGGCCGGGGGATGCGCACGCGGCCGTTTCGCCCTTCTGACGCCGGGCCCCGTGAAATCCTGCTGGTGGGTGACCTCGCTCGCTCCCCCGGGGACCCCGCCAGGTGGCAGGAACTTGCCCGCCGAGTGGCCCGCGGCGGCTTCGCCCTGTTCCTGTCGCATCAGGCTTTCACACGGGACGAGGACCCGGTCGGATGGCTGCCGCTTCAAAAAAAGGGACGCTGTTACCGTTTCAACGACTGGCTGTATCACAAGGAATGCGTGGCCAAGTCGCACCCCATCTTCGACGGCCTGCAAGCCCATGGCATCATGGACTGGGATTACTATGGGCCGGTGATCCCTCATCATCTATTCGACGGACAGGAGACGCCGGAGGACGTCGCTGCGGCCGCCTTCGCCGTGGGCTATTGCTGTCCGGGCGGCTATGCCTCTGGAACGCTGGTCGGCGTCTATCGGCTCGGCGCGGGTCGATTCCTCCTCAATACCTTGAAGGTCCTCGAGAACATCGATGTGCATCCCGCCGCGGACCGTCTTCTCCTGAACATGATTCGGTATGCGGCCGGGTTTATGAAGGGACCGCCCGTTAGGCTTCCCGCGGACTTCGATGCCCGCCTGAAAGCAGTGGATTACGCTTGAACTGCGCCGTGTTGGCACGGATCGGTTTAAGGCTGCGTTTCGCTAGACCCGATAGAACCTGGCGGCGTTGTCGTGGAAGAGGTTGCGCTTCTCCTCCGGGGAACAACCCAGGATCACCCATTCGAGGGTCTCCACCCAGCGAGGGTAGTCGGTCGCCAGCGTCGCCACGGGCCAGTCACCGCCATAGACCACGCGATCGAAACCGAAACATTCGATGGCATGCTGGATGTAAGGCCGGACGTGTTCCCGCGTCCAGTTCCGGTGGTCCGCTTCCGTGGCCACGCCCGAGATTTTGCACCAGACGTTCGGACAGGCCGCCAGGGCCTTCATCCCACGACGCCACGGCTCGAAGAGCTGGTTCTTGATGTCCGGCTTGCCGATATGGTCCAGGATGAACGAGACACCGGGGCACTGCTGAACCATCCGGATGGTGTTGTCGAGCTGGATGTGGGAGATGCAGATGTCGAAGCTGAAGCCGTACTCCGGGAGCATCTGCACGCCGCGGAGAAATTCTTTGCCCAGGCAGAATTCGATGTCCTTCTCGAACTGGATGATGCGGCGGACGCCCCGGACCCGTTTCCGGGCGGCCAGTTCTTCGAGGAACGGACGGACGCTCTCTCCCTTCTCCAGCGCCGCGCCGGAAACGATCCCCTGAATTCGTGGATCGTTCCTCGCCAGCGAAATCACCCAGTCCACCTCCTGGAGATTCTGCTCCGGGATCGGTTCGCACTGGAGAAAGACCATCTTTTCGACCTGGACACGGCCGCAGGCCTTGCGGTAGTCGTCCAGAAGGAAGGGACGCTGGAGCGCAGGGACGTCTCGCAGCCAGGGGTAGTTCAATCGACTCGGGTCCCAGAGGTGCAGGTGCGTATCAATGATGGGGGAATCGGGCATCGGTGAATCCTCCGGCTCGGCCTCGGGTTCAATCGGCAGTTCCGTCGTCCTCCCGGGTCGAGGGCTTCAAGCCCGGCCCGTGAAGGGATCATAGCGGAAAGGGCATGTGAGTGGAAGGACTCCCGGACCCATCGGGATCGGTATCGGAATCGGGATCGGAGGGGAGAGGCGATCCCGATAGCGATTCCGACCCCTCGTAGTAAAACACTCCCTGCTCTTCTCCGATAAAGATTTCGTTCCTTTTGTCGAGCACCTGGGTCTACGAGCGGTGAGTTGAAATACGGGACGGGGCGGGCGATCAGTGAAGGGTGCGAAGGACGCAAAGGATGGATGGGGCATGTGAGGCTATCCGAGTTTTGATTCACCACAGGATGCCTGGCGCGGCCTGAAGGCCGCAGCCAAAGAGTTAGCCACAGAGGCACAGAGGCCGCGGAGGGGAACCCCAAATGCACTCGGATGGGTTTTCTCTCAGCGGGCTGTCCCGCCTGCGACAGGACTCCGTCCTCGAGGCCAAGAAGAGCGGGGAAGAACCACCACGGGAAGCAGGATGTTCTTTTCAAGCCGAAGGGCGTCGTGGACGCGTATGGCCGCATCTAGGCGGTGTAGGATGAGGCGGGCTTTCGGGACCGCGTGAGGCTGTGGTATCCCCTTCGCGAAAAAAATCGCGGCAAGGTCCCCCTGGGCAAAGCAAGGAATGGAAAGTAAAGTAGTCCTTGTCCCAGGAGAAAAACTGAAAGAGGGTCAAGGATCATGGCTGGCCATACGGTGGCGGTGCTGGCCACCCTGGATACCAAGGGGCGCGAAGCTCAGTACCTCCGCGAGCAGATCGAACGGTTGGGGGACAAGGCTCTGGTTGTCGACACCGGGGTGGTGGGCAACCCGGCAGCGAAGGCGGACGTGACGCGGCAGGAAGTGGCCGAGGCCGGAGGCGCCTCGCTCGTGAAGCTCCTGGCGAACCCGACCCGCGAGATCGCCGCGCCGGTCATGGCCGAAGGGGCCAGCCGGATAGTGACGCGGCTGGCCGCAGCAGGGAAGGTCCATGGCATCGTTGCCCTGGGGGGCAGCCAAGGGACCACACTGGCTACCCAGGTGATGCGTGCGCTCCCGTACGGTTTTCCCAAGGTCATGGTCTCCACCATGGCCTCAGGGAACGTTCGTCCATGGGTGGACATCAAGGACGTGACCATGATGTTCTCGGTCACCGACATCCTCGGACTGAATCCGGTCATGGGCAAGATTCTGGCGAATGCGGCCGGCGCGGTCTGCGGCATGGCTGGCGTGGAGATGAGCTTGCGGCGCGGGGACAGACCGCTGGTGGGGGTGACCACCGTGGGCATCACCACCCAGGGTGCTATGAAGGCCATCCAGGTCTTGGAGGCCGCGGGCTACGAAACGATTGTCTTTCACGCCATCGGGCCCGGTGGACGCGCCATGGAGCAGATGATGAAGGAGGCGATTATCGACGCCGTGCTCGATTACTCGACCATCGAGGTCTCGAACGAAATGTATCATGCCCTCCTGGCAGGCGGCGAGGAGCGCCTGACGACCGCCGGGAAGCTGGGCATTCCCCAGGTGATCTGCCCGGGGGCCATCGAGGTGCTGGTCTTCAACGAACCGGAGACCGTCCCGGAAAAATACCGCGGGCGCACCCTCATCCGGCACAGCCCGCAGATCACCGACGTGCGCCTGAACCGGGAAGAGATGGCCGAGGTCGGGCGAGAAGTGGCCCGGCGTCTGCAATTTACCCGGGACGAGGCGGTCTTCATGATCCCGACTGCGGGGTATGACAGCTACGCAGTCCGGGGCCAGGGCTTTTATGATCCGGACGCGGACGCGGCCTTCGTCGGTGAGCTGAGATCGGGTTTGCCCCGCTCCATTCAGCTCATCGAGCGAGACACCCATATCGAGGACCCGGCCTTCGCGACGGAGGCGGTCCAGAGGCTGATCGCGCTGATGGAGAAGGGCGGGCAAGGCGCTCCGCGCCGACCAGCCTGATAGCGGGTAAAACCTGATCCTGGGCCTGACCAAGTTTCGTGCCGATCCTTCGACCGGCGACTCGTCTCCGAATCGTCCGGTCCCGACCTGGGGATCGGGAGCGCCGAAACTCACGCGATTGAAGTTTCCAGACGGCTCACAAGTGAAGGAGGAGCGATGGCGAAGCGATATACCCGGCAGGAGTTCCTGGCCCGTCTCCGCGCCGAAATGCAGCGCGGCCGTCCCCTGGTGATGACCGGGGCGGGCAATGGGATTGCTGCCAAGTTCATCGAGCGGGGCGGGGTGGATATTCTTGGGGTCTATAACACCGGCTACTTTCGCATGCAGGGCTACGGCTCCCTCGCCGGGATGCTCCCCATGGCGGACGCCAATGAAATGGTCTACCAGATGGGCAGGCGCGAGATCCTGCCGCGGGTCGAAGAAGTCCCGGTGATCGCCGGGGTCAATGGCGTGGATGTGCTCCGCGACATCCGTCTGTTCCTCGAGGAATGCCGGCGCATCGGCTTCTCGGGCGTCCATAATTTCCCCACGGTCGCCTGGTTCGATGGAGAGTATCGCAAGACCCTGGAGAAGACTGGGCTGGGCTATTCGATGGAAATCGACATGTTGAACTGGGCGCGCGAGCTCGACCTGTTGACAATTGGCTATGCCTTCAATGAGGAAGACGCGGGGAGGCTCATGCAAGGTGCGGCCCCGGATATCTTCATCTACCACGCGGGGATCACCCGAGGCGGGAGCACCGGCTACGCCGAGGGGCGCCCTCTCGAGGAGGCGGCCCGGCGCAGCCAGGCGCACTACGAGCTGGCCAGGCGCGTCAAGCCCGACGTCATTCTGCTTGCCCATGGGGCCGCACTGGTAGATCCTGAAGACGCCCAGTACATGCTGGATCACACCGACTGCCACGGGGTGCAGCTAGGTTCGAGCATCGAGCGCCTGGCGATCGAGGGGCCGCTGGAGGAGCGTGCCGCTTCGTTCAAGACCGTGTGTTTCCGCAGGCTCTAGACGTCTACATAGGTGTTCATTCGAGAATCACGCGGGAAGTTTGGACTAAGCAGTTACGGCAAAGCCAACCGTTTTCCCTTTCCGCCGCCACAAAAGACCGTCCGTCTTGTTCTCAAGGCTCTGAAGGCAAAAAGCTCGCGGCTCTCACGGATCCTGATCCTTCAGAATCTTCTGGGTGTCCTGTTTAAGCTGCGGAAGGTCGATTGTCACGGTGTCCCATACCTGCTGAAGGTCGATACCAAAGTAACGGTGAACCAAGACGTTTCTCATGCCCACGATGTCCGACCAGGGTAGAGAGGGATAGCGCTGGGTTAGAGTCGGTGAAAGATTGGCGGCGGCCTCACCGACGATCTGAATGTGATGAATCGCCCAGACCTGCAAAAGCTCGTCCTGGAAGAAAGCGTCTCTTCCGGCTGAGATGCGACGTTCAATATTCTCAATGGCTTCGATAATGTCTCGCAGTCGCTCAGAATCGCTTCTCACAACAGCGTGGCCTCCCGCAATACGCGCTCTCGAATCCTTGGTCGCAGGCCCCGGTCACTGATAACGTCCACTTTGCGGCCAAGGAGGCCCTCCAGTTCGCGGATTAAGGCTGCATGTTTCAGCAGGGTAACGCCGGGGTCCAGCCGTACCAGGAAGTCGAAATCGCTCTTTTCGTCGGCTTCATTGCGGGCCACGGAACCGAACACTCTTACGTCACGGGCGCCGTAGCGTTCGGTGATTCGGAGAATATCCTGGCGTTTTTCCTTCAGCATTTCATTTAGGACCATGGTTCGCTCCTTCGGGTGATCCCGAACTAAGGCTCTAAGATTTGTGGTTCCTCTAACAGTCCGCCAAGTGTACCCACCAGCCACCGAAATTTCCTCTCGAATGGGTCGTCGTTCTTGTCGTCCCTGGGCATGCTAGGAGTCCACGATTATTCACATTATTGATGGATAGCCACCGCCACATGCTCCTCACTCCACAAACCTCGGCAGGAAATTGGCCGGTCCCGATAGTTCAGTAACACCGTAAATACTCCCTCTGGCGAACGCACGCTTACCGCCTGGCCTTGATCCAAGCCGACCACCTGGCCGTTGGCGTCGTTGACTTGCAGCGACTCGATGGAAACCTCCCCCGTCTCGCCCTTTCCATAAGGCCCGTAAACCGCGGCAAACCCAGCCACCTTGCCCTTCTGCCGCCATAAAAGACCGTCCGTCTTGCTCAGGGCTTTGAAGGCGAGAAGCTCTCCACGGTTCAGGAACGCCATGCTCAGTCCGCTGCCGTCACTCCGGGCCAGCCGGGCCAAGCCAACCGTGTCGAAGCGTCCAGACGGCACGAGCGATTGGTACAAGACCGATTCGCCTAACCGCTGGGCCTCTGTCTTTTCCAGACTGGTGACATCCAAGGCAAGACCGGTCAAGGAGCTCTGGTAAAGCCAGTCGAACGTGTGCTCGGTCACGGAAACACAGCGGTCTATGACGATGAGCGGGCCGCGGGTGAGCACCACCGTTCGTTCGTGCTCGAGGCTCTTATAGGCGCCGACCTCGCGGGCGCTGGCGGCTTCCCAGCCCTCGCCGGACTTGTGAAAGAGCAGTTCGCCCGTGTCCGCATCCGGGTTTTCGCCGTCAACCATGATGGAGGTCGAACTGGCGATGGTTTCCAGGAAATTCTTGAAGTTGTCGCCGTAACCACCCACGACGTTGCGGACAAACCACGCGCCTTTGGCGTAAGCGTTGATGGAGAGTTTGTTTCGGTGGCCGTGGACCAGCTCCCGGCCAAAGTGCATGTAGCAGTAATTGCCCGCGCCAGGGACTCGCAGGGCAATGCCGCCGTAGTCAGGGAAAACGGTCGTCCTGTCCGGGATGGGCGAGACGGTTTTTCCCTTGGGGACTTTGGGCGTGCCTTGCCAGGTGAGCGCCCAGAGGTAGCTTTCGTAGGGCTGTCCCTCGCCGGACCATGCGACCCCAAGGGGACGGTGATGAGCGATCCACGCCAGTTCGGGATCGTCGGTGAATGCGGCCAGCGAATGGATGGCGTTGTCGCTGTAGGAATAGCCACCGGGGCCGCCGGTCCCCAGCGTCGGGCTGCGTCCGTCCGGGCCGTAAAGTTTGTAGGCGGCTTTGAATATCACGGCCAGCTTGTCCTCCCAAGGCAGCAAGCCGTTATAGATGCAGGTTGCGAGCGTTGGAAAGGCCACGCCGTTGGCCACGTTCTGATAGCTGGGATTCTCCCACCAGTTGCCGTCGGGCAGGTAACCGACCCGGATGAGGTTGATGACGCCGTGGGGGTCGTACATGGCACGGGCAACGAGTCCGGGGTTTTCCGCGGCAAGCCCGGCGTAAAGAGCGGACGAAGCGATCATCCATTGCAGGTTCATGGCCCCCACTTTGTGGTCCATCATCAGGTGGGCGGATGGGGCGAAGACCTTTTCGGAGGTCGCGACCAGTTCGTCCTGGCTCAAGACGCCCGCGGGCTGGATGAAATCGAGGGCGATGGCCATGGCCGTGAGCCAGTTTCGCTCGTTCATGTAAGAGGATCCGATACGACTGGCGCCGGAGGTGTGGCTGTGGACCGGGCTGCCGGGCCCGGGCGCGGCTACGGGCAACTTCTCGTAACGCTCGATGTAACCCCGCAGGATGGCGGCTGCGGCCACGGCGAACTCTTTCCGTCCCGTGATGCCGTAAGCGAAGCCCAGGTTGCGGGCCGCGGCCGCGTTGGCCTGGTGCTTTCCGGCCCAGTTCTGCATACCCGCGTCGTAAAGCGGACCCGAATAGGAAAGGCCACACTTGGGGCACTGATAAGTGGCGAAAGGCAGGTTGGGGACGGGAATCGTGGCCAGCCCGACCCCATCCAGCACACATGCGCTCCGCCCAGTAACCGCCATCGGCGGATATTCCGGGACGTGTGCGAGCGCGCTCTCCCCGGCCCCGACAAAAACCTGAAAATCCCGCGAGAGGCTGGTCTGCAACTCTGGCTTGTTCCATTTGGCCCGCAGCTCGGTCATTCGGGCCGGGTTCATCAGGATGGCCGGATGGGCGACCTTCTCCGGCTTGATGCCCGCGGAAAGTTCGGTGAAGAGCACAAGGCCGGGAGCTTCGTACACGGTGAAGGCGACTTTGGCGGTTTCACCGTAATAGGGCGGGGCGACCGCGACGACCTCCGGGGAAGCGAAGACGCGGACAAAGGCTTCGCCGGTTTCTCCGGGCAGAAGCGAAAGCGGCGCGTCCGGCAAGATGCCCTGCAATCGGTTGAGGCTGCCTTGGACCAGCTTTGCACGGACGGAGAGGGGACGCGGCCCGCGGTTTTCGAGCCGGACCCGGAAATGGGTGACCTGCGATCCGTCCGTCAACCGTGCCCAGCGGCCCGGATACGACTTTTCCAGTCCGAGGGAGTTCTTGAGCAGCTTGATGTCATCGAGGCAAACCCGCGTGTATTCCGGGCCGGCGAGTTGGGCCACCTCGAACTGGAATTCCTGCTTTTCGGCGCTGAAGGTGTCGGGCCAGGCGTTTTCCCAGCGCCGCAAGTCCTGGGTGTAGACAAACCACTCCCCGAACTGATCCATCGTGTCGACGCTGTAATAAAGCCCGCGAAATCCGTAAACCGCGGGATACTGCTGAACGATGGGGTTCAGATTCCAGATCGGTTTTCCCTCGAACTTCACCCAGAAGGTCAGAAGGTCGTACTGGCTGAAGTCGATGGTTTCGCGGTTCAGGTTGCGCAGGACCACGTGGCCGATGCCGTCGTCCGAGGCAGTCCATCGAAGCGCCTTTTTCCCTGAGGGAGCGCCCTCAACGAGCTCGAGTTTTCCGGCATCCTGGTTCTCCCATTTCTCGAGGCCGTCCTCGAAATCGTCGATCACCAGGACTTCGGGCCACTCCTTGGGCTTCCGGGTCTCCTCTGCGGCCAGGAAAGCAGGGATGGAGAGGAGCAGGGCAACAGCCGCAACCGCCGCCGATTTCCGCGTCATCTTTCAATTCCCTTCCGACTTGGCCTTCGTCATCTTTTCAAGCTCCTGCTTTACGGCGGACACCTCCCGGATGAGAGTCTTGAGCCGAAACAGGACAATCATGATCAACAGAAAACTGACGATGGAAAGGGCTTCGCTCATGTCCGCCTCCTTTGGGGTGAAATAGTGGGAAGTTGTTTCTTCCTGATTCGTCATCCGAAGTATGCGGTTCTGGAAAAGATAGCCTCGGAAATCGTGTGAGAAATGGGTGCTAGAAGGTGGGGGACACTTCCCGGGGCCAGCGTTCCACGACGACCTTGGTCTGGGTATAGAATTCAACGGCGTGCCTGCCCTGGGCGTGCAAATCGCCGAAGAAGCTCTCCTTCCACCCGCTAAAGGGATAAAAGGCCATTGGGGCGGCAACGCCGACGTTGATGCCGATGTTGCCAGCCAGAGCCTCGTTCCGGAACTGCCGCGCCGCAGCCCCGCTGCTCGTGAAAAGGCAGGCCATGTTGCCATGGGCGGATCGGTTCACGAGGGCGATGGCCTCGCTGAGGTCCCGGGCATGGACGAGGCTGAGGACGGGTCCGAAGATTTCCGTGCGGGCCAGGTCCCCGTCTGGATTCACCTCATCGAGGAGGGTGGGGAAGGCGAAGAAGCCCGCGCCGTAGCCCTCGACCCTGCGGCCGCGTCCATCGACGATGGCCTTGGCGCCGGCATGGATGCCGCGGCCGATCCAGGCCTCGATGCGGGTTCGGCTCTCCGCCGAGATGACGGGCCCCATCTCGACGCCCGGATCGAGTCCGCAGCCGACGCGTCGCGCGGACGCGACCTCGGCCATGGCTCGGGTGAAGCGCTGGCGGGCGTCGCCCACCGTGATGGCCAGCGAGGCCGCCAGGCAGCGCTGGCCCGCGCATCCGAAGGCGCTGTCCGCGGCAATACGCGTCGCCATCTCCAGGTCGGCGTCCGGGAGGACGATCAGCGGATTCTTGGCCCCGCCCTGGCACTGGGCACGCTTGCCCTGCGAGGCCGCCCGGGCGTAAACCTGCCGGGCGACCGGTGTCGAGCCTACGAACGAGATCGCCCGGACCGCCGGATGGTCCAGGATGGCCTCGACGGTCTCGCGCCCGCCATGGAGGAGTTGAGCGACGCCCCGAGGGAGTCCGGTCTGATCGATTAGCTCGAAGAGCCGTGTACTGGTCATCGGGACGCGCTGGCTGGGCTTGAGGATGAAAGAATTGCCGCATGCGATCGCGTAGGGGAGAAACCAGAGGGGGATCATCGCTGGGAAATTGAACGGCGTGACGGCGGCGACCACGCCGACGGGCTGGCGGAACAGGTGCTCGTCGATGCCTCCGGCGATGTTCTCGTTGTTCCAGCCCTGGAGGAGCGTGGGGATGCCGCAGGCGACTTCGACGTTTTCGATGCCTCGGCGCACTTCCGAGGCAGATTCCGCCAGGGTCTTTCCGCACTCTTCGGTGATGACCCGAGCGATCTCATCCGAATGCGCCTCGAGGAGCGGCTTGAGCCGAAACAGGAACTGGACGCGGTCGGTCGCCGGGATGCGACGCCACTCCTCGAACGCGTCGGCCGCGGCGCGGGCCGCCGCGTCGACCTCGGCGGCCGGCGTCGCCTGCGCGCGGGCGATGACCTCTGCCGTCGCCGGGTTGATCACGGGAAGGTGCTGGCTGGACGAGGAACGCTTCCATTGGCCGTCCACGTAGTTGGGCAATTCCTGCACATCGCTCATGAGGCTCCCTTTCGCTGTTGAGGATGTTTCTAAAGCAGACGAGTTCGTGAGTGCGGGTGCACTTGCGAACTCGTCAACTAGACGGTCAGCACCTTATGAAGCATCGCCGCCGTGTAATCGTGTCCCTCGAGAAACGCCATCTGAACCTCTTCGCGGCACGGCGTCACGGTCATACTGGCGACGTGCGGCACGGCCACGCCGTCCGCCACCGCCTGCGCCTTGCGCTTCTCCGGGCTGATCACCTCCAGTAACAGCCTGCTGCCCAGGGGCAGGATCACCGGGCTCAGCCGCGGCGAATGCGCGCAGATGGGAGACACGCACATCACTTTCAGGCTGGGATGGCAGACGAATCCGGAAGCGGAGAAGTTATAGGCGGTGGAACCCAGGGCGGTGCTCAGGATCACACCGTCGCAGACCAGCCGATTGACCACGGTGATCTGGTCAATTTCGAGCCGGAGATGGCAGGTCTGACCGGTCATCCGTTCCAGGTAGATATCGTTGACGGCGGTGGCATGGTGCTCGTTCCCCGAGAGGTCCACGGCCTCCATCTCCATCCGGGGGAACTTCTGGATGCGGTAGCGGCCGCCGCGGAGCTGGGCGATCAGGGCGTCCAGGTTCGGCGGCACGTCATTGAGCAGGAAGCCAATGGACCCGCAATTGAGACCCAGGAAAACGCGGTCCGGCTGATAGGACTCTCTGAGGCAGCGCAGCATGAAGCCATCCCCGCCCAGGATGATCATGAGGTTCTCGGACTCCCTGCGTGCGGGCAGATGCCCGGCGAGGCGGGAGTGAAGCTTTACAGCCTTTGGATTTTCAGGGTCGTGAAGGATTTGCATACGAGAAGGATAGGCGGCCCCAAGGCCGCCACTCCACAGGGCAAGGAAAAGTGTTCAGCAGGGGTGCGTAGCTCCGGAGCTGGCTTCGTTGTTACAGGGAGAAACAAAACCGGTATAAACCACTGAGAGCATTGAGAGCGCGGAGAAAACCAGCAATTGTGAACTTAAGTTGTTTCGCAACTTCTCAATAAGTTCGGGGAGATGGCCCCGCCTGATTTTATCATCCATGATGATTCAGGACTTCACGAGTTTACATCGACATAGGTAGGCCCTCGCGGGCTTTCCCTGTCACACCACCGTACGTACGGGCCTCGTATACGGCGGTTCAGTAGAGGTTACGCTCACGTCGG
>JACPCR010000118.1 GCA_016179685.1 Planctomycetota bacterium
CCTCGACGTATCCTACGGATACGCCATCGTCGTCGCGCCTCGCATCCGGCTCAAATCTAAGCCTCCAAATTGCACAGGTTATTTCTTGACAGGCCCTAAAGGCCGAACGCCTCGTGACCCACCCGGCCGCCGGGCCCCACGCCGTCGCCCTGCGCATCCTGGCGACCTGGGGCGAATACCTTGTCCTCAATGAGCTCGCCCGGGAAGCCACCGTGGCCAGCGTACGATTCCAGGGCAAGTTCGGAAGCGGATACCCGCCCGTCCAAGCCGAAAAAAAACCGCATTTCGCTCGGCCGTTTCCCCGTCCAACGGGTAAAATCCTTCAGCCTCCTCTCACTGAGGTCTGTGAAATCTCGGGACCATCCGGAGACTTGTCGCCATGCGCCGCTCGTCTGGAATTGCCTCTTGTGGTTCTCTGCGGGCATGGACCCATCCATCATCTCGCAGATCCGGCACTCGATGCGACCTCGTCCCATCACCTGGGACGAGGTCATCAAGGGGATGCCTGTCATGACTTGCTTCATCGAAGATTTGGGTGTCGCCGGTGTGGGCGAGGCGATCCTCGAGGCCCATAAAGGCATCATCGCTTGCCATCCGCAAACCGGCGCGGAGTACGCCCTCCTGCCCACCATGGAGCACGGCTTCGTCGCCGTCCAGCCGCATACCGGTATCGGCATCCATGTTCGTCCCAACCTCGATCAGCACGAGCGGACCAGCCGGAGCATGGCCCAGGGGCCTGACGGCAACCTCTATATGATAGGCTTCCGCTCCGGCCAGTGTTATGCCAAGAACCGAGCGTGGTCCCTGCTGCGCTGGGACTGGAATCCGGAGGGTGCACCACAAGCCGTGGTGGACGGCGTCGAGCCGATCGACCCCGTCCTGCGCCTCGAGTTCGACGCGTGCGGCCGGCTTCATGTTCTGAACAGAGGCCGCCTGTTCCGACTCGATGTGCGGACCGGCGGGACCGCGCCGGTGGGCGGTCCCTACCTCGCCGCCCTCTCCAGCGCTCGGGATCACCGGCTCTACCTTCAGAACGGCAACGGCATCGACAGTCTCGATCCCCAGACCGACCGCGCGCTGCCCGTTCAACTGCCGGACTCCGTCGACCCCGCCGGTGTGATTCTGCAAAAAGACGGGGGCGGAAGGACGATCGGGACCTGCGCCTCCTGTTTGTGGACGCCAACAACGGCCGGGCGGTGGCCTCGCAACCCGTGATTCAGGATGACGGCGACATCACGGCCTGGCTGAATGACGGCGGCGACTGGGTCTACGGTTTGCACGACTACCGCGCCACGCTGTTCGCCTACAGCCTGAAGGAGCGCCGGATCGTGAAGGAGGTTCGCGAGCTCGGCTTTGGCCATCATTGCAAGGAAAGTCTGATCTTCGGACCGGACGGCCGCATCTGGGGAGTCACGCGCGAATGCGTCTTTGCCGTGGACCGCCTCCTGGAACGAAAGGAACGCCTCGCGGATTACGAGGACCGCATGCTCCTGCCGCACAGCCGGTTCGGATTCTGCGCCGGACCCGACGGCCACCTCTATTTCCTGAACGGGCCGCGGCTCATGCGGGTTAACCACGAGTAGACGAGTTCGCAAGTGCGAATGCGCTTGCGAACTCGTCTACTCGTCCTGTCAAAACTCATATCTCCATTCGAATCCACCGGGGAAGAAAAAGAGCCGGGATGACTTCTCTCCCCTTTCCGAGCGCGAAGGCCGGGGGCCGAGGCGCTCCTGTTTCCTTCTCACAATCTCCTTGGAGACCGCATAGCCCATCAGCCCCCCCACAAAGACATCGCTCGACCAGTGCCCGTCCTCCGCAATGCGGGCTGCGCCTACGGCCGTTGCCAGGCCGTATGACAGGACTTTCACCTTCCAGTCGTCGTACTGTCCGGAGAGCACGCCGGCCACGGTGAAGGCCAGCGATGTCTCGCCGGACGGGAAGGATCGGTTGGTCGAGAACGGCCTGAATTCATCCCCGTCGGACCTCTCATTGGGCCGAAAACGGCCCACGCTCAACTTGAGTCCCTCGACCAGAGCTTGGTCGATGAGAGCCGCTTCCAGCAACATCCGTGTGGTCTGGTAGTCTTCAGCCCGGTCCAGAAGATAGCCGCTGGCAAGAAAGCCACCGGCCAGAACGCCGAAACCCGTTGCTCGGCCCAGGGGCCTGATCCAGGGGCTCAGACTGCCTCGGCGCTCGATTCGATCGGCATCATTGCGGACCTCGGTATCGAGGAGGAAGAGACCGGCGGTAAAAAGGCCGAACGAGCCTGCTTCCAGCCACTCCTCCTGATTCCAATCGAGCGGCGCGGAGACCAGGGCTCGCGTATCCGAGAACATGTCCGTGGCAAAATCTCGAAGGATCGCTGGAACCCAGGGAGTCTTCTCCGGCGAACCCTCAAAGAGGTCCGAAAACGATGTGGAGGCCGAAGGCTGACCCGGAGAATCCCGTTCCTGCCCGGACTCCCGAGAGGCATGAGAGGGCGGCACTTCGGCGAGGGCCATGAGGGACGGGGCCCGCAGTCGCCGCGGGGCGGCATGCCCGACTTCCTGGGCCCGTACGACGGGGGCCGGAAAGCATGACATCAAAGTGAAAAGGAGGTGCAGCTTGCCCAACAGTTTCAAAATTTCAATCGGGTGCGGATAGTCCATAGCTGGTGAGCTTGTTATAAAGCGTCTTGAGGGAAATCCCGAGAAACTCTGCCGCCTGAGACTTGCTCCCATGGGTTTCCCGAAGAATCCGAAGGATGTGCGCCCGCTCCATATCAGCCAGACTTCTACCGCGCGGGGAGGCGCTTCCACCGGACTCCAGGACGCCGAACTGGGCAAGATCGTGCAGTTGCACAGGGGTACGGTCAGCCAGAAGGACAATCCGTTGGACCACATTTTCCAGCTCGCGGACGTTCCCGGGCCAGTTCCAGGCGGCCAGGCAGGCGACGACCGAAGGGTCGACATCGAGGTTCTTGAGCCGCGGAGAGGGATAGCGCCGGAGGAATTCCTGGATCAGCAAGGGGACGTCCTCCGGCCGATCGCGCAGCGGCGGCAGGAGAATCTCGACGCCCTGTAGGCGGTAGTAAAAGTCCTCGCGGAAACGCCCGCAGGACACGGCTTCCGCAAGATTCCCGCGCGTCGCGCACACGATGCGCACGTCGACTTTTCGCAGGGTGGTCGATCCGAGGCGGCGCACCTCGCCCGTCTCGACGGCCCGAAGCAGTTTGGACTGGAGATGGACCGGAAGATCGGCGATCTCATCCAGAAAGAGCGTGCCGCGGTGGGCGGCCTCGAAGATGCCCTCTCTCGCATGGACGGCGCCGGTGAAAGCTCCCTGCTCATGGCCGTAAAGCTCGGATTCGAGGAGTGAATCGGAGATTTGCCCGCAATCCAAGACGACGAACGCACGGTCCCTCCGAGTGCTTTGCTCATGAATGGCACGCGCCGCCAGCTCCTTCCCCGTGCCGGTCTCACCCTGCAGCAGAATCGGGGCGTCACCCTGGGCTACCTTCGTAATCTGCTCCCGGACCGCCCGCAGGGGAGCACTCTCGCCCAGAAGAATCGGCTGCCGCTGATACCGGGCGCGATCCCGCTTCAGCGTGCGATTCTCTTGCTTCAGGGTGTGGAAGGCTTCGATTCGTTCGAGGACGACTTTCAGCTCATCGAGCCGGCAGGGCTTCGTGAGATAGTCCCACGCGCCGAGCCGGAGGGCTTCAATGGCGCTCTCGGTCGTGGCGTGCCCTGTAAGAACCAACACCTCGGGATCCTCGCCTCGGCTGCGAATCCGCCGGAAGACGCCCATGCCGTCGAGTCCCGGCATCCTGAGGTCGAGGATGACGACATCGAAGGCCTTGGCGTCCATGGAGCGGAGGGCCTCGTCTCCGTTGGCGGCAAGCGTCACGGCATGACCCAGGTCGGACAGTTCTCTTTCCATCAAGTCCCGGAGGTGTGTCTCATCATCGACGAAAAGCAGGTTCATGAAAGGTCACCGGCGACTGGGTTCAGCAGGGGAAGGGACGCGATCACGGAGCAGCCGCAGCCTGGGCCGCCGCTTCGGACTTCCAAGCGCCCGCGGTGGGATTCCATGATGCCGTAACTGACGGCCAGGCCGAGTCCCGTGCCCTCGCCGGGCGGCTTGGTTGTGTAGAAGGGCTCGATCACGCGATGAAGAACCTCGCGCGCTATGCCCTGCCCCTTGTCCGAAACTTCCACCGTGACGCGGCCATTCTCGCAATGGCTTCGCACGAGGATTTCGTCTCCATCCTCGGTGGCATCGACCGCATTTCGAAGGAGATTGAAGAAAGCGTGGCGGAGCTGGCCTTCATCCCCGTGAACCACGGGCGAACCCGGCGCGAGCTCGAGGCGAAAGCGGCGCTGCCGCGTCTTCGGCTGATGCCGGACCAGCTCGCAGGTCCTGCGCAAGAGTTCGTTGATCTGGACGGGACCGAAGACCAGTTCGTCCCGCCGGGCAAAATCGAGGAGGTTGCGGATAATCTCCTTGCAGCGGTAGGATTCCTCAACGATCACGTCCAGATCCTCGGGAAAGTTCCGGAACTCCTCGCATTGCCGCAGCCGATCACTCCGGGAGCGCCGCCGCAGGGACTCGGCATAACCGGCGATGGAGGCGAGCGGATTGTTGATCTCGTGCGCTACCCCTGCGGCCAGGGTGCCGACGGCCGCCAGCTTCTCGCTGCGCGAAAGCTGGCGCGTCCGTTCCTCAATCTCCTGCTCCTGCTTCTCGTAGACCTCCGCCAGTCGATGAGCCATCCGGTTGAAAGCATCGGCAAGATTCTCCAGCTCGTCCCGGGTCCGAACATGGATTTGGTGATCCAGCTCGCCGGCCCGGATTCGCTCGGCCCCTGCCTGTAACTGATGTATGGGCTTGATGATCCCGCTGGCGAATCGGTAACTCAAGATAAAGGCCAGGGCTGCAACGACCACCGCCATCCCCGTCAACAGGACGTGCGCCTCCGAGCGCACATGAGCCAGGGCCACGAACGCCCTGCCCGCTTCCTTCAGATCCTGCTCCTTGAACTTCGAGAGCAGGGCATCCACCTGGTCGCGTTTCTCCACGATCTGCCGGAGAAGTTCCTGGCGGTCTCCGCCCCCTTCCTGAAGCACTTTCATACACAGCCGGCCGATGCTTTCGAAATCCGCCTTGAGCATATTCAGAACAGCTCTTTCGGACCCATCGTGGGATTCCCTCGTGTCCAATAGACTCCCCCTCTCCTTTTCTTGCAAAATTTGATCGAGGCGGCTCAACACGAGTGCGTCGCCCTGATTCGGTTCCGACTTCCACTCCTCTTCCTTCAAAATTCGATCGAGACTGCTCAAGGGGTCTTGCAAATGCTTCACCAGGACATGAAGACCCTCCTCCGTCAGCCCCCCGCTCCCGTCGGCATATCGGGTGACCCGGTGCACCAGGTCACGGAAATTGAGCTGCAACTCCGTAATGTAATGGAGCTCCTGGAGCTCTTCCTGCATTCCCCGGGCACTTTGCTCGATTCGGGCATATTGCCAGATGGCTGTCCCGGCAGCCACGGCCACGATGATGGCCAGGATCAGGTAACTGCAGGCGATTTTTCGGCCGATCTTCGTATTCCACATCGCTTCAATATCCTTGTCATGCGCTGCATCGCATGCCACGCGCATGCCTGAAAAGGCAGCACTCGCAGTCCCGGTGGCTCGGTTGCTGCGCCGTGACTGCAAAAAGCCGTAGTCGCCGAGTTCGCAAGTGCGGGTGCACTTGCGAACTCGGCGACTGGAAACTCGGCGGCGAAGCCGCCGCCCCAGTCTCTCGTCACGGGAATAGTGCCACACTCTTCCCGTGACGAGGGGCTATCCGGAGCCCAAATGGCCCCGCTTCTTCAGTACGCGAGCCGTGGCGTAGGCCACGACAACAGGAATCCAGAGGAGAATCAGGAATCGGACCCGGCTCCAGCATGCTTCATATCCAAGAAAATCGAATTGCTCCCGGACGAGCAGAAACAGAGCGCAGGTGACCCAGGCGAAGGTCGAGCCGTACTCCTTGCGGATCAGTTTTTTCCAATCGAACGGAAGGAGCTTCAGGTGACCGAGACCTTTGAGGGACGGAATGAACCGTGGCACCCGGCGGCAGTAATCGACGTATTCCTGGCCGAACGTACGATGGAGGTAATCTTCTTCGGCCCGAACGATGCAGTCATAGGCCATGAGGAAAAAGGGCATGGCCACGGCGTAAAGGATCGCCGAATGGTATACGGCGACCAGCCCGAAGAGGACCAGCAGGTTTCCCAGGTAAAGGGGATTACGGCAATGGGCAAAGACACCCTCCTGTACGAGGGTATCCGCATAGACATTCCTGTCCTTCCCGCCGCGTTTGACGTAAGCCGTGCTGATCACCACAGCGCGCAACAACTGCCCAGCCACGGCCATGCCCAGGCCGAAGGCGTCCATCCAGACGTCCGCAGCCTGCATGTTGAAAAACGGGCGGGGCCGCGTGGTCAGAACCAGACCCATCAACACCGCGGGGAAAAGAAAGTTCCGGGACCGGAAGAAAAAGTTCCCGAGCCTGATCCTCACGTCGGAGGACCCCGCATGCCCTTCGGACGCCAAATCGGTGGCGAGGCCTGTGCAGCCCCGGTCCTGCGGATTGGAGGACGGCTCGGTCACTTGACGGCGATGACTCCGCAGAAGTTGTACCACTTGAAGAAGACGTCGATCATCCGGAAACCGTGCCTCCGAAGCAGCTCCTTGTTCTCCTCCAGCCGGTAGGGGACCAGCACGTTCTCCAACGCTTCCCGTTTCTGCGCGATCTCCAGATCGCTGTAACCGTGCCGTTTTTTCAAATCGTAGTAGTGCTGAATGAAGAGGCGATTGAAAAGCGAGTCTTCGCCCAGCACCTTCTCTACGAGGATAAAGCAGCCCTGGTCGTTCAGCCCGCGATGTATGCTTTCGACAAGCATGTCCCGGTAGACTGGGCGGACGAACTGCAGGGTCAGGATCATCAGGACTCCCGAGGCGTTTTCCATCCCGATGCCCTGGTCGATATTCTGGCGACGAAGCTCGTAGGGCTGTCGGCAAGATGCATCTGCCAGCTTCTTCTTCGCCTTCTCCAGCATCTCCGGGGAGGAATCGATGCCGATGAGCTGAACGTGTCGATTCGGCGCAAGGGTGTCGGCGAGCTGAAGGAACGTATTGCAGGTCGAACAGCCGAGATCGTAGATGTTCGTTCCATCCACCGCAAAATCGGCCGCCAACTCGGCGACCATCCGCTGAATTTCCCCGTAGTAGGGCACGGACCGGTTCAGCATGTCATCAAAGACAGCCGCGGTCTCTTTCCCAAAATTGAAATCTTCGGCCTTTCCCTTCGGCGTGCTGAAAAGCGCGTCCTGAGCCGCCAAAGACGACTCAGTTCCTTCATTCTTGGAGGGTGTCATGACTCTCCCGGGCTGGCGATTGGCTGCCGGAGGAAAAGCACGTTCCCGGCGAACGACTGTCTCCTCACCTTCTTAGGGTCTTAGGGTGTCACTGCTCCGCGCCCGCTAGCGCGGGCGCCCGGCGGAGAAGCTGAAAGGTGTCCCGCCAAATTTATCCCCGTGGGAGGCGGGTCGGGTGTCAGTTGATTCCTGAACCCTGACACCTTTTGCACCCTTGTTGGTTGCGGGCTTCGCCCGCTTCAATTCCACTCTTTGTCTGCACGTGTAGTGCCGAGGAAGAAAAACTTCTCAGTGTTCTCCCTGACTCAGCTACGCCTCGCTGGTAAAACATGAAACGCCCCTGCAGGACGTTAAGTTTTCACCATGCGCGGGCTCGTGATATGTACCAAACGCTCACATCTAAATCCTTGATTAGACGTGACTTGCATCAAAACTGGAAAACTTTATTTATTGGGGCGCGGTGGGTTTCTAAATTCTCTCGCAGCACGGCTTAGCCCTGACTGCGAAAAAATTGGAAAACTTCCTATACAAGCCCCGCCAGGCTGCGGGAAACTTGCAAGAAGTTTTTTCAAACCAGCCTTGTAAGAATTACAATTCGAGTTCCTTCAACCGTTGGCGGACTGTGTCGATGATGCCTTGAAGCCAGGCCTGCTTGCCCACGTCGACGCCGTACTGGTTGTCGTGCCAGTCCTGGGCCATCGCCCTCGCGGCTTCATACTGCTTTCGGGCTTTCTCCTGGTCGCCGGCCAAACGGTAGACGTCGGCAATGCCGACCGTGGCGGTCATCACCTCGTCGCTCCGTGGGTGCCTCTTCATGGCTTTGCGGTAGGTCAGCAGAGCGTCTTCCATTCGATTCTGGTCCGCGAAGAGCCGCGCCAGCGCCACCAGGGCCTTCGGGGCTAGAGAGCTTTGAGGATAAAGCGTCTCGAAGGACCGATAAGTGGCCTCGGCCCCGGCAGCCTCTTTCAGGGCCGATTCCTGGATTCTTGCCAGGTCGAGCAGCGCGTATTCGGCGAGCAGGTCCTGAGGATAGCGCGCCAGGAGCGCCTGAAGCGCTTCGGCGGCCTTTCCGGGCTGATCCAGCGACTTCTCGCCCATGAGGCCGTAAAAGACAGTGGCTCGGGAGTACGCCGCGCGGGGCGCGACGTCCGCCAGCGGGTATCGGCCGAGCAGCCGGCCGCAGGCGTCGAGCGCATCGGCCAGCCTGCCGTCGAGGCGCAGGGTATCGGCCTCCCGCATGAGTTTGGAGGCTTCAGCGTTGTAGGGGCCCGCTGGATGGCGCTTGGCGTCCCGGGCCGGAGGATCGAGGGAGATTTCGATGTCCCGCAGGGGCTCGCCACCGTCTAGGAAACGGGCGCAGAGGAGATGCCCGCCCCAGATTTGGTCCACCGACACGAGCAGCGTGTTCCAGCCCTTCCTGAGCGGGGCCGGAGCCTGGTCGCCGTCGTAGGTGGGGCTGCGTTGAATCTGGTTCGACCAGACCTTCTTCCCATTCAGAATCACCTTCAGGGCGTCGTCCGAGCTGCCGGCGAAAATGGCGTTGGGGCGCTCCACGGGGCTATAGACGTAGGCCGCGCAGCAGGTGATGGCATAGTCGAAGTATCGGCCAGCCACGTTGAACAACTCGCACAGGGTGGGACCCTGGACCGCGCCGGTGAAGTGCATCTTGTGCCAGGCCTGGCCCTGGACCCGTTCACCCGCCCGCGGCTTGACCGTCAACTCCGTCTGGCCGCCCCCCGCCAGAACATCTGCGCTCATCGAATCGCCGAGGTCGGACACGTTGTAGAGCAAGGGGCTGACCGCCAGCCAGTGCATGATCGATCCGTCCTCGACCGTGGGATAGACGATGACCTCGTCGAAGCCTTCCTCTGCCGCGGCCTCAGCCTGGGCACTCGTTCCGCCCAGCATGGCCAGCCAGACCGAGCACAGAAAGCGGCCTATTGAAATCCGCTGCGCCATCCGGGCACCGCGGATTTCAGCGCCAGGGTTGGCTCGGCTTCGCCGGCCCAACCCTGGCGGGGAAACGCAAGCCTCTAAATTTTTCGCTGCAAATTTAAAACGTTTTTTCAAGTTTGTCACCCGAAGTGCCTCTTGAAATCCGCTGCGCTATCCGGGCACCGCGGATTTCAGCGCCAGGGTTGGCTCGGCTTCGCCGGCCCAACCCTGGCACTGGACAGAAGTCTCTGACTCAAATTCCCAACTTCTTAGCTTAACTAGGATCATCTCGATTGAGTGCACGTGCGGATCGGGATCGGAAGACTTCTTATACCCCCGCTACTGCCTCGGTCCGAAGGCCTCGACTTCCATGATGCCCATCGTGCCTTGCGGGTCGTTTGTCGCGTTGACGACGATGCGAAGCTTTTCCGTGGCCGTCGGCGTCTTGAGACGCGTGATCTTGGAGACGCGCTCGCTGTCCGCAATCCGGTCCACCGTTTTCCAGTCCTTGCCGTCCCAGAGCTGCACGTCCCAGGCGCGGATGCCGCTGTTGGCGGGCGTCCAGTTGGCAAAGGCGATGGTGTAAACAGCAATGGAGGTGAGCCTTCGCGCCTTGGGGAAAGCGATTTCGAGCCACTGCGGCGGCGCTGCATCGGCTGCGGCCATCCAGGTGGTGGGGAAGAATTCACGCCAGCTGCTCATCATGCGTTTGCCGTCGATGGCGTTTTCCGCCTTGGCTTCCAGGAGGAGTTTGAGAATCCTCGGCTGTTTGACGCCCCAGTCCTGCTCGGCGACCGTGACCTCTTTCCGGCGCTCGGAAGAGGCGCGGGCAGAGGCGCCGTTGCTCTTGAGCGCCCAGTTCACTAATTCCACGTCCGTGCCCGCCTTAGCCTTGGGTGAAAAGACCTGAAGCTCAGCCGCCTCCGCACGGTCGGAGTGACTGTCGATGACCGCCAGCCGAACCTGATCGGTGATGAGAGCCTTGAACGTTTCCGTCCGGAATCGCTGGAAAGGCTGGTCTCGGCGTGCGGCAAGCTGAAGCCATTTGCCCCCCGGCCCGAGGGCTTCCAGGGTGTAGCCGCGCGCGCCGGTGCTCCAGATGGCCGCGCGGCTGATGGGCGTCGGACCGGCCAGCATCACGGTCAGAGTTTGGGGTAGCTCGTTGGGAGTCAAGCTGCGCCAACTGCTGCCGCTGGCCGTATTGCCGTCGATGGCGGAGATGGCGGGGTGCGTGCCTTCCTCCGATGACGATTCCGCGATAGCGCCCTGGGAGGCGAGAGCCACGTTCGCCCCCCAGCGTTCGGGGACGGCTTCCAGCCTCGCATGGGCAGGCAACACGAGATAGCTCGGATAGGTGCCCACGGAAAGCTTGAGCGTCCCTCGTTTCGCCCTGGCCGGCAACGCATTGCCGAAGCAGTCATACCACTCGACCGTCTTGGCGTTGGTCTTGAATGAGACTTCGGTCGTCGGGTCGGCCGCGTCCACCGGCAGCCAGTTGCCCACGGTCCACATCACGACCACCTGGCGTTGCGGCCCCGGATAAAAGAAGGCGCGCACGGCCTCCAGGGACCCGAAATCGAGCTGTTGCGCCCGGCCTTGCCCCTTGACGAATCCCGTGTAAGTGCGCAGCGCCACCGCAGCCGGCGTCAACTGGTTGGACCGCAGCCACATGTCGTAATAGCCCATCTGGTCGGTGAAATAGTAGAAATTGTGGCGGTGGTCGATGCCCATGACCGCGTTCTGCCAGGCATACTGAGAAACAACGTGCTTGATCACCTCTCGGAGGCTGGGCAGGTCGCTCCAGCCGCCGTGGCCGTAGCCGGCCTCGGTGAAATGAATCGGCTTATGGGCGTCCCCATGGGCGGCGATGATTCGCATGAGGCGCTCCATCGACTGCGTCGCGTCGCCGTCGTCGAAGTTCCCCGCGTAAGGATGAAAACTCAATTCATCCGTCAGACCCTTCAGCCCCAGCCGGTAAAGCTCCTCCAGGTATCGAGCCTGGTCCGCACTGATCCCGCAGAGAACCGGGCCGATGACCTTCGTGTTCGGCGAAGCCTTCTTGATGCTCTCGTAGGCGGGCCGGAGGAAGGTCTCGATGTATTCCTTTGGCTGAAGCTGGCCGTTCGGCTCGTTGATGATTTCCACTCGCGGAATGCCGTCCTTCACCCGCTCGAAAAGCTTGGAGCAGACTTCGCCGAAGCGCTTCGGGTCGTTGCCCACGGGCGAGCCGTCGATTTGATAGCTCACGTTGACGTCCGTGCCCTCCGCTTCTTTCTGCCGCTCCTTGACGACTCGCTCGACCTCATCCACCCGGCTGGGGTCCATGCTCACCCGGACGAAACCGAGCCCGATCGTGTAGTCGGTCTGAATCGGGTTGTCGAAGCGCTCGCCCATGCTGGGCTGGCGTTTGAGCAAGGAGAAGATGAGGCGCTCCCTGCCCTTCAGGAGACTGCCAGCGCCATCCTGCACCATGAAGTAAGCCCGATACCAGCCAAGCTGGGTCACGGGCAGCGGCATCTTCAGCTCGATGTCAGAGCCGGCCGAAAGGTCCAGAGGCGCTTCCCCTCTTGCCGCCATTTTCTCGAATACGTCCTGCACCTCGAACTGGACTCGCAGCCCCGACAGGCCGACCAGCTTCTGGTAATGTTCCTTCTGGATCTTCAGGGTTGCCTGGACCGGCTCGCCCTGCCAGAAGACGGCGGGCGTGCCGGCCTCGGGGATGGTCATGGGGGGCGACCCCAGCGTCCGTTTCGTGCCGCGCTCGGCAATCAGCGTGTAAACGTACTCACTGTTGGCCACATAACCGCCGCGGGCATACTGGTAGCCCCCGACGCCGCCGTTTTCATTGGGGTTGAAGGGATTGCCCGCGCCTTCGTTGAGAATGCCGAGAGTCGAGCCGTTGGCGTAGTAGAGCTTCACCCGCAGCCAGGGCGTCCGGCCCAAAAGAGCCGGCATGGGCAGCGTCTCCTTGAAATCGAGGGAACGCACCATCTGGACCTCTTTGCCGAGTTGAAATCGAGGCCCCCGGCCCGAAACGCGGCCCACCGTCGAGAGGACCTTCAGAGAGAGCGTGCTCTCCGCGGCCTCGGTGCACAGCCGGAGCGCCTTCTCCACAAGCCTGCCGTCGGCCTCCTGGGCGGTGATGTAGGCCGTGACTCTCGTGGGCGACTCCTGCACCACGTCGGTCTTGGCGAACGGGCGGCCTTCGAGATCGATGGTGGTCGTCTCGATGACCGTCGTGCCATCGATAACCATCTTCTCCAGCAGGCCCGTCTTGCCGTCAATCCTCGCCTGGTAGACCGGAGAGGAGACCGAAAAGCCCGTGTCATCCCTCGTGACAGCCACCTCGGCGTGGGCAGGCAGCAGGCAGGGGACGAAGAAGAGAATGCAGGCGGCCCGGCTGCGGGACCGGCTCTTCTTCTCTCCGAAGCGGCTCTGGTGACGATTCTGGATGTCGGCCATGGCTGCGTTTCCTTAGATGAAGGCCACGCCCCCGTCGTGTCGCTTCGCAAAGCTCCGATGCCAGGGCCGATAAGGGTGCTTCGCAAAGACCTCTTCGTTCAGCTCCACGCCAAGACCTGGACCCGTCGGCAACGGCAGGTAGCCCTTCTCCACCTTCAGAGGCTGCCTCAGGAATTCCGAGCGCGGGCCCTGGTCGTCCGGGATGTACTCGAGGATGAAAAAGTTGGGAATGCTCGCGGCATAATGGACGTTCACCACGGTCGCCAGGGGGCCCATCGGGTTGTGCGGGGCGACCGTCACGTAGTCGGCCTCCGCCATGGCCGCGATCTTCCGGCACTCCAGCAGCCCGCCCGCAATGCAGAGGTCGGGCTGGATGATGTCCGCCGCGCGATGCCGCAACAGCTCGTGGAACTGGTACTTGGTATAGAGCATCTCGCCCGTCGCCAGCGGAATCCGCATCTCCCTTTTGGCCTCCGCCAGCGCCGGAATGTTCTCGGGCCGCAAAGGCTCCTCCAGGAACATCGGCCGGTAAGGCTCCAGGACTCGGGCGAGCTGCACTACCCGCACCGGCTCGATGATCCGCGCGTGGGCGTCGACCCCGATGTCCACGTCTTCACCGACCGCCCGGCGGACCGCCTCGATGCGTTTCTCCGCCTCCCGCAAGTTCGCATTCTCAGGAAGCTCGAACCCGCGTGGCCCATAAGGCGACATCTTCACCGCGGTATAGCCGTAGCGCTCGATCAGCCGCACGGCCTGGTCTGCGCACTCCGAAGGCGTGCTCCCGCCGATGCCCTGGTAAACACGGATTCGGTCACGGCATCGGCCTCCCAGGAGCTGCCAGACCGGCACCCCGAGCGCCTTGCCCTGGATGTCCCACAGGCCATGCTCGATGCCGCTGATGGCCGCCATGGTCACGGACCCGCCCGGGAATCGGGAATCGATGTAGAGCTTCTGCCAGAGGTGCTCGATGTTTCGGGGGTCCTCCCCCACGAGCCAGGACTCGAAATCCCGGACCACCTCGATGGTCGCCAGGTCCGGACCGCACGAGTAGGCCTCGCCGATGCCCGACAGGCCCTCGTCCGTCAGCACCTTGACGAGAACCAGGTTGCGCCAGCCCTCTTGAACCACATGAGCTTCCAGCTTCGCGATCTTCATGGACTCCCCCTTCGGCCTCGAAAAACGAGTTCGACACGGGTGCCCTCGCGGGCGCCCAAAACCTTCTTCGCACTGCCCTGGTTGATCGCGATCTCCACTCGGCCCGTGCTCCCCAGGATCGCCAGAAGGCCCCCTCTCCTCACCGAGGCATAGCTCTCCGCCAGGCCCCGAATGCTCCGACCCCGAATCCGAAGGACCACGGGCGTCGCCCGCTCCGATACCGAAAGGTTCGTCACGAGGTTGCCGAACTGGTCGGTGGTGATCACCTCCCCCACGAGTACTCCTGGCTCCTTGCGGCACGGCTCGGGAAGCGACCCCGGCGTCCAGTGCGTGATGACGGGGCCCAGGGACCCGAGCGGACGGCCGCGGGCAAGGTGCGCCGCCGCCGGAGCGAAGATGTCACGCCCGTGGAACGTCCGGCTCACCGGTTGGAGGAAGATTCGCCGGTTCTCCACGGAAACCACCTGATCGGGTCCGTCCGGTCCGAAGGCCATTGGAAGGAGGCCGTTGTCGGGTGCGAGGAAAAGCTGTTTCCGGAAGGACGCGGCCAGGATACGGCGCTTGCTCCCGACGCCCGGGTCCACCACGGCGACGTGGACGCTGCCGCGTGGAAAATAGGCGTAACTCGTGGAGAGGATATGTCCCGCGGCCCGGACATTCTGCGGGGGAACCTCATGCGAAATATCCACAATCTGGACCCATGGACATCGCCCCAGAATCACCCCTTTCACGATCGCCGCATAGGGGTCAGCCGTGCCGAAGTCCGTCAGCAGCGTGATCAATGGCCGCCGGATGCTCATGGTCCTCTCTGTCCTATCCGTGTCCTATCCGTCGTCCTATTCTCCTCAGGCCTTCAGGGCCGCTTCCTCGACGAACTCCGGCGTGTTCCGCGTGATGTCCTCGACAACCTGCTCGGGCGTGACGCCTGCGGACTGGGCCTCGAAGCTGAAGGTCATGCGATGCCGGAGCGCCTGCACGGCCACGTCCCGCAGGTCCTCGCACGCGACGTTGTACCGGCCCTTGAGCAATGCCTTCATCTTGCCGCCCAGGATCAGCGCTTGAAGCCCCCGCGGGCTGCTGCCCTGCTTGACGTATTTCTTGACCATCTCGGACGCGCCTCCCGACTCCGGGTCCGTCGCCAGCACCAATCGCGCCCCGTAGCGCTCCACATGCGGTGCGACGGGCACCTCCCGGACCATGGCCTGAAGTTCCAGGATTTCGTCGCGATTCATCACCCGGTCCAGGCCTGGCATCTCGACATCGGTGGTCCGGCGGCTGATTTCCATCAACTCCGGCGCCCCAGGATAATGCACGATCAGCTTGAACATGAACTTGTCCAGCGCCGCCCGCGGCAACGGGTAAGTCCCCACCTGCTCGACGGGATTCTGCGTGGCCAGGACGAAAAAGGGCTCCTGAAGCACATGGGTCTCGCCCCCGACAGTCACCCCGTGCTCCTCCATGGCCTCGAGAAGGGCCGATTGCGTCCGCGGGGTCGCGCGGTTGATCTCGTCCGCCAGCAGCAGGTTCGTGAAAATGGGACCCTGCTTGAACTCGAGATGCCGGCGGCCGCGGTCGTCTTCCACCACCATGTTCGTCCCCACGATGTCCGCCGGCATCAGGTCCGGAGTGAATTGCACCCGCACGAATCGGAGCTGGAGAATCTGGGAAAGCACGCGGACCAGCATGGTCTTGCCCAGGCCCGGCACGCCCTCGAGCAGAGCGTTGCCGCGTGCCAGGACGCAGATCAACACGCTCTCGACGATATCCTCGTAGCCGACAATCATCTTGTGCACTTCCCGGCGCAGCTTATCGAACTGCTCACGGAATCGTTCGACTTCCTTGCGAGCCTCCGCAGGCGTTGCCATGACGTCTTCCTGTTGAAGTGTTGGAGGAGTTTCCTGCCAGTCATCGGGGGCGTTCCGACGGGACGCCCCCGATGACTAAAAGAGGATTCTCCTGTGGTACAAACTGTTTTCGACCAGCAGCAGTCCCAGGGCCAGCAGGGCCAGGCCGGGCCACAGACGCCAGACCTCCATAGCCTTCTCCTCCTTCACGGGCTTCAAAGGCCGGGAGCCCAGTTCCAGGACCCCTTGGGCGGACAAATCCGACTCCGCCGGGTCGTCGAGATTCACCGTGAAGATACCGGCTTCTTCCCCCACCTGGTAGCGGTAGACTCCGGCTTGCCGCGTATCGAACACGGCCACGTCGCCCTCCGGCGGAATCGCCAGTGCTCGCTTCGTTCCGTCGGGGATCGTCAATTCGACGGTACGGGCGTCCCGATGGGATACCGGGATGCGGTAAATCTCACCGGGCCGGATGGGTTCCGGGTCCGCGGCCGGCTCCTTCATCCAGAGGATGGCGTTGGCAACCAGGAGGGGCAGCGCCACACGAAAGGGCATGTCCGACTCCCGGGGGTCCAGCCCGATGAACACCATCTGGCGCTCGGGCGTCTCCCCGGCGAGGATCAAGGGCCCCGATGCCGTCTCGGCAAGGGTTTCCGCCCAGCCCGGGAGCAGGAATCCCTGGGCCCGGGACATGAGCAAGTTCGAGAGGGACAGGTAATTCATGAGCGGGTGGTGCTGATTCCAGGTCCGCATCACCGGGTTCTCGAACTCCTTCTGAATCCCCACGGGCAAGTCCTTGCCTCGGACATTGATGAAAATGAGGTCCCTGTCGGGGAGCGGGCCAGGTACCTCCGCGAGGTCATAAAAGATAACGACATCGGCCGCATAGGCGGGCGAATACTGCTCCGGAGTCTGCAGGTACGCCAGAGCATTGGAGTTGGCCGAAAGAGCCGCTTCGAGGAACCCGCTCGCTTCTCGGCTGTAGAGCAGGACCTTCGGCCGCGTCGGCGACGGGACGACGTCGTACGCTGCATTGTCCACGTTCAGTGCGTCGCGGTATTCCTCCTCTCCATGCCGCAATCGTCCGCTGAGGACGCCGCCAACGCGGAGCGTCTGCTGGAAGACCTCGGTTCGCACCTCGTTCGGCTTCAGCTCCATCGCGTGGGTTTCCATGACCAGGTCGTCGAGATAGAGATCGAGGTCCATGGCCTGGGACTCGTCGCTGAAGTTCCGGATTTCCGTGATGATCTGGAAATCGCGATCGCTGTGGAACGTCGTGCGGGCGCGAAAATGCGTCAGGCCAACGTTGGCGGCGGGCCCGCCCGCGGCGTGGTATCGCCACTCGACCCCCGCGGGGAGACCGGACCAGAGGCGGGGGTCCCATCCGCCGCCGTCGGACAGGAGATGGACCATCGGCGAGCGAGCGGCGGGAAGGATTTCACGGAGGAGCTGGGCCGCGTCCGGCCACCCCGTCGAGGTGTCCTGCGGCCGAATGCCTTCGAGCACCTCGCCCAGCTTCTTGAGGTCCGACTCGAAATGGCAGGCCACCTGGGCCTTCTCACCCACCGTGATGATCATCAGACGATCGCCGACCGGCAGATTGCGGACCGTTTCCGCGGCCACTCGTCGGGCGCGTTCGAATCGCGGCTCGGGGACCGTGCCCGCAGGCGCAGGCGCTGCGGGCGACTCCACGGCCTTCATGCTGGCCGAGACGTCGAGCAACACGAGGTGATCGTGGGGCTGCGCGTCACCGGAGGCGTGATAAGGCCTCGAACCATCGAAGCTCGTGCAGAGAAACGCCAGCGCCAGCACGGCGAAAGAGACCAGCGTGCGGAGCTTTCGGCGTTCCCGGCGCTCGAAGCGTTCCATGGCCTTCACGATCAGGGCGGAGGGAAAGAGGCGGCGGCGGCGGGGCATCCGCAAGATATAGGCCGCGGCGAGAAGAACCCCGGCGAGAAGAACCCAGAGCGCGGCCGGCCACAGGAAACTCATGGCGTCGCCTCCTTCGGGGCCGCCGCCCGAGGCCGAATCGCTCGAAAATAGCGCCGGAGGTAGTCCCGGGTGCCCAGCGAAAGTTGGCCTTGATAGAGCAGGTGGGTGAAGGCCCGCAAATAATTGGCATAGACCTCCCGGTAGGCCGGGCTCGCACGGTCCAGGTCGGCGGAAGCGGCCAAGATCATCTTGCGAATGTCCGTCTTCTCCGCAGCCTTGACGAGGTCCTCGTAAGTGGCGATGACTCGCACCTTCGCGCCCGTGGCCTGCCCGGCCTCCGCCTCGCCCGCGGGCGCAGGTGCTCCCCCTTCCAACTCCACCTCCCAGGCCGCAGACGATTCGTCCTGGCCCTCCTCCGCGGCCGCCTTGCGGATGTCCCGGGCCAGGTCCTCCTGCTTCTTGCGACGCTCCTCCTGAACAATCATCACCTGGATTTCCTCTGCCCTCAGCTTCTTCCCGGTCTTCTCATCCACCACCGCCAGCTCCGTCTGCTGCTTCTCGATCTCCTCGATCTGGCGGTTGAGCAGCATGCGGCCAGCGATGGCGTCCTTGGCCTCCTTGAGCTGTTCGAGGGCGCGGCGTAGCGCCTCGCTGCTGCCCTCGGCCTCTTCGAGTCCCTCGATCTCCCGTGCGAAACGCGCCAGCATCTCCTTCCGGGAAATCCGGCTGTCTTCGAGCTGGAGCTGCTCGATCATCTGACGAATGCGCTCAAAATGCTTTTTCTCCTCCTCCGTCAGGTCCTCCCCTTCCAGCTTCAGCAGCTCATCCAGATTCTTCACCTGCACCTGAAGCTCCTTCCGCGTCTCCTCCTCCAGAACCACGGGCTTCGGGGCCGGATACAGGTCCGCCGGCAGCCGCAGGGAAATGGCGAGCAGAAGCAGACTCAAGGCGGCACGGCCCCACGGCGGTTGCGGCAGGGCCGCGCTCACCCGGACTTCTCCGGCGATTCTCTCGGCCTCTTCGAGAACCAGGGCGACCAGGGGGCCCTCCTCCGTCCGGCCCCGCAGGGCGTACGCAGAGGAGAGCCGATCGCCAAAGCGGAAATGGTCATCAAGGCGCTTGGCCAGTTCGTAGCGTGAAGGGATAGCGAGTCCCGTGGGAAAGGCCCCGATGGCCGCACCCAGCAGGAACAGGAGAACCTTGACGTGCGGGGCGTCCCATGCCCGTGAGACCCCGAGGGCCTTTACCGACAGGGTGAGGAAGAGGGCGGCGGCCGCGCCCCAGAGCAGGCCCTCGAGCCCCCGGCGCAGCAGGACCCTCCGCCGATAACCCGACTGTGCCTGAGCCACCAGCGATTCGATGGGATGAACGGACATCTCTCTCCTCCTCACTCCTTCACCAGCCCCAGCCGGCGGAAATCGTGCAAGACCACGCGCTCGATCGGGACCTCCGTGGTCAGCCGTACGTAGTGCGCCCAGCACACCTTCATCGCCTGCTCCGTCTGCCGAAGAAAATGCCCGAGGCTTCTCTCGTAACGCGCCCGCGTGTCGTTCCGGACCGTCAGGGACACGGCTTCTCCCGTCTCCGAGTCCACGATGTCCATCTCGCCCGCAAAGTCCGGATTCAGCTCCTCGGCCGCCAGAATCTGGATGCCGCAGACGTCATAACCCAGGTAACCCAGGGGCTGAAGAACGTTCTGGAGATTTTCCGCCGTCAAGAAGTCGGAAAGCAGGAACAGCAAGCCGGGCTGCCGATTCTGGAAAGCGAAGGACCGAACGGTTTCTTCGAGCCGGGTCCCGCCTCGGGGTTCGAGATGCTCGCAGAAATCGAAGAGGCGTGCGGGCGAGAGACTCTGCCGGCCGGAACTGATCCCCTCGAGGACCGAATCGGCGACGGCCGTCAGCGTGACACCGTCCTCTTCGAGCAGGGCAAGGTATCCGATAGCGGCGGCGAGGGAGGCGGCGAAACGCAGCTTCGAGGGGGCGCCAAAGCGCATCGATTCGCTCGTGTCCACCAGCACCAGCACGTTCAGGTTCTGGTCCGTCTCGAACGTCTTCACGATCAGGTCGTCCAGCCGCGCATACACGTTCCAGTCGATGGTGCGGAAGTCGTCGCCCGGGGAGTATTCCCGATGGTCGGCGAATTCCATCCCGGTGCCGCGCGAACGGCTCTTCCGCGCCCCGGTCTGCCCCCCCTGGTAGACGCGGCGTGGGACAAGCTGGAGACGCTCCATCTTCTTGAGCAGCGCCGGCTGAAGAAGCAGGCTGGAAGAAATCTCGGACACGTCCCTCTTCCTTTCAGTTCACGGCCGGCGCGGTCTCCCGAACGACCTCCTGGATGAGGTCCTCGGTCCGGACGCCTTCGGCCTGGCCCTCGAAGTTCAGGATGAGGCGATGGTTCAGGGCCTGCCGGGCCACCCCGTCGATGTGCCGCGGCGACACCTCGAGCTGGCCGTCGAGCAGCGCCCGGACCTTTCCCCCAAGGATCAGGGCCTGGATGCCCCGGGGACTGCTCCCGTAACGAAGATACTGCTTCGACGCCGTCCGGGCCTCCCGGCTCTCCGGGTGCGTGCCGAGAACCAGGGACACGGCGTGCCGCTCGCTCGCCTCGGGGACGCGCACGGCGCGGACGCTCCGCTGAAGCTCGAGCGCTTCAGGCCCGGTCAGGACCCGGCGCAAGCCCGCACGGCTTCGGCCCGTCGTACGCTGGCTGATCGTCTGCAGCGTGTCGATGCCCGGCTTCGGCAGCTTGAGCTTGAAAAAGAACCGGTCGAGCTGCGCCTCCGGCAAGTGGTAGGTCCCTTCGCTGTCGTCCTCCGGGCTCATCGTCGCCATGACAAAGTAAGGACGGTCCAGCTCGTAGGATTTGCCGCCGACGGAGACCATGCGCTCCTGCATGGCCTCCAGAAGGGCCGATTGCGTCTTCGGTGTCGCCCGCGTGATCTCGTCCGCCAGCAGGATGTTCGTGAACACCGGGCCGCGCTGGAACTCGAAGTAGCGTTTGCCCCCCTCGCTTTCCGAAACGATCGTCGTCCCCAATATGTCCGAGGGCATCAGGTCCGGAGTGAACTGGATGCGCTTGTGGTTCAGGTCCAGCACGTCCGCGAGTGTCTTCGCGATCAACGTCTTGCCCAGCCCCGGCGCACTCTCGATCAAGATGTTCCCCCCGGCGAAAAAACCGGTCAGAACGTCATCGATGACGTCGGCGTAGCTGACAACGACCTTCTGCATCTCCTCTCGGAGGCTGCTGAAGGCCCGCTGGAATCGCTCCCTCCCGTCTTCGTTAGCCATGGATGTCCTCCTGAATTCCAAGCGTCAGTCGCTTCACCGGTAGAGCTGCAACCAGGTGAGGCCCGCTCCCGCGGAGGTCGGGCCGCTGCGCGCCGTGGGATATCGGCGGGCATCCAGCCGGACACGGACGTGCTGGATGGGCGTGGCTGGCAGCGCGTGCACGTGCTCGCCGTCCTCCCCGCTTATGCCTGCCTTCGATCCCACCGGGGTCCACTGGGCCCCGTCGGCCGAAACCTCGACTACGTAGTCGGTCCTCCGAAAACTCGTCACGCCATAATGAACCTTGGCTCCATGGTATTCCCAAAAGAACTGCCCGCGAAGCGCGACCTTCTTGCAGACCTGGGGAAAGGCGAGACGGATCATCCCCCCGTCACCCAGCCACGTGTTGTCGCGGCACAGGAAAAACCCCGTGTTGTCCGTGTGCTTGTCCGCCATGAAAAAGCCCGTGACCTGGGCGATCTCTTTCCCTTCCGTGTCGAGATACGTCTTCGGATCGCCCTCCGCCTCCAACCACTTCCCGTCCGCCGGCATCACCGGCACGTCCTCCGGCCCAACCTCGACCTCGTTGGCGGGCACGAGCGGAAGCCTTTCCCGGCCGCTCCAGAGCGCCAGATCGCGCGACACGGGCGCAATCCCGGTGATCGCCAGCAGGACCTCGATGCGGCCCGACTGGCGTCCCCGGGGATAACGGACCGACACGGACTCGATGTTGAGCTCAGGGTAGGGGTTCACCCACTCGTGCAGGGTCAGCTTGACGGGATCGCCCGCACCGGTCGTCCCGAGCCAGGCGGGCCGGAAGAAGAGCGAGAAAATCTCCACCATCCGATGCCTCGCCGCTTTGTAGAACGCCCGGGGATCATCGGGCGCGGCCGATTCTTTGCCCGGAAGGTAAAATCCATCGTAGCAGGAGGGACCGTTGGCCAGATTGCCCATCGCATCCAGCTCCACGGTCAGAAACCGCTTCCCCTCGTAGGTGACGCGGTAGCCCGGAAGGAAGCCGCCCCCGACGTTCGTGCGCACGAAGATGAGGCTCGCCGCCTTTCGGCCGACCGGAATCTCGGGCGAGGCGCTCGGCAGCGTGAGCCTGGCGTTCTCCGACTGCGCGGCCACCATGACGATGGACTTCCCCCCATTCGACGCCGGGTCCAGGACCTGGAAAGGAATCTCTTCAAACTGGATGTTCCCCACGGGCATCCGGCTCAAGTCGTTGTTCGGCCCCCAATCCAGCCAGCCCTTGCCGTCGCCCGGGACGGGATCGATGTGGGATTCATTGCAGGCCGGGCGCAGGTCCACCGGGAAGAACTCCTTGGGCATGCCCTCTCGCCACGAAGGCAGCTCGCGCTCGAGGGCCAGCTCCCCCAGACGCTGCTGGAAATGCCCCATCCTCAGCGCCCATTCCTCGGTATGGACCGGCGGGCTGTCCGGATTCCACGCCTGGGTCATGTAGGGAATCGTGCAGCCGCCGTCCACCATCGTCATGCTGCGGCAGAACTGGCCCGTCAGGACCTGGTCCACGGGCCCGGCAACGCCCCAGACGGTGTTCCACGACCCGAAGATGCGCCTGCCCGGCGGGGCCTGATAAAACTCGTTCAGCCGGCCTCGATTCTGGTGCGGGAACGAGGTCTGCAGCATGGTCGCCCGCTCAAAACGCCGGACCGCCTCCTCGGGGTCCGACGTGGGGTCGCCCGCAATCCCCTTCCAGCAAAAGACATGCATGTCCTCCGGAATACGATCATAGGCCTTGTACATGTCGTGAAACGATCCGTTCCCGCCTTCAAATCCCGCTACCATCATCGTGTCCAGAATCGCCGTCTTGCAGTTCCTCAGGCGGAAAAGGTCGTACGCCCGGATAACCATCTCCGTGAACAGCTCATCGCCCGTCATGCCGCGGAGGCGGCACTGCCGGTCCGCATTCCACCTCGACCCGCCTTCCACTCCGTCCATCTCATCCGTGTTGATATTGATCTCGGCGATGTCGTCGCCCGCACTGGCCTGCCGGGCCGCGGCGTCGTAGAACTCGTAGCGCTGGTAATGGGACGGGCAAACGTTGATGCGCATGGTGCCCGCCGACCCGCTGCCCAGGTAATACCAGTTCTCGTCGTCATCCATCTCGATGGGGCTTCCGCCGCTGTGTCCGGCCCACGCGGGGCCGGTCCGCATGAAATAATCGTCCAATCGGGGATTGTCGCTCCCGAGGACCACGTTCACCTTGAGCCGCGCCAGGGCCCGAATGAAGGCAGACGTCAGGCCTCCGCGGCAGTCGATCATCCGCGCAGGAATGTAAGGCCAGTCCCGGACCTCCACGCTCCTCGCCGCCGCGCTCGACTCGTCCCGCCGGACCAGCAACTGCAACAGCGTCTGCACCCCGTAGAAGGTGCCGGCCTGGTCGAAGCCGCAGACCAGGATTCCTTCCGGCGCGGCGGATAGGAAATAGCCCTGCTCACCCGGGCGCTTCGAGTCGATCGTCCATCCCCGGGCCTGAGCGAGCCGCGCGGCCAGACCCGGCGAGTCGCTCTCGCCCAGCACAATGGCCCCTCGGGCCGCCTCCAGGCCCTCCCCGCCCCTCTCGGCACGCAACTCCAGCCGGATGCCGAAAAGGTCGAATACCTCATCCGCCAGAATCCGTGCCGTGCTCTCACCGTGCCCGCCCGGCACGTAAACGACCGGCATTCCGCCTCGAAGCACGAGCCCGCCTTCGCCCCACACCGTCTCCTGGGGCGTCGGCATGAGCACGGGCCCGGGCAGCTTCCGGAACTGGCTGTACTTCACCTCCGGCGTCACCAGCCCCTCCTTCCAACGAAACCGCGTGACGCCCCGGCGCTCGCCCTTCTCCTCGCCCCAGATGCGGACGAAATAAAGGCCGTGCCCGCCGTCATCGAACCAAATCTTTACGTACCGCACCACCGAGTTGATGCGATCGAGCCGGCCGTAAAGCACCGGGCCAGGCGGGTTCAGCACGCCCTCGCCACGCAGCCTGCGGCTGAGAATATACTCCTGCGATGCGTCGGGCCTCACGTGCACGGTCATGTTCTCGATCGGACCCGAGGGAAGCACCTCCACGGCCCGCACGTAATACTCCTTCCCCAGGTCGAAGATCAGTTCGTGCCCCTTGGGATACGGCACCCAACCGGCGGTCGGCCGCGGGTGACTCCACTGGATCATCATCCTCCCCTCCGGGCTCGTCAGGGACCCCTTCACCGCCGGTATCCAGCCGGTGGTCCCGCCCTGGTCCGGAAAACCATGGACCCAGCCGGGGGTCCATTCCTTCCGGTACGGGAATTCTTCCCTGTCCGTTCCCGGCTCGCGATAGGTGTACTGCACCGCCTCGAGCGTGGGGCCCTCCAGGTTAACGTCTTTCCGCGGCGAATTGCCCGTGAGACAAATGGCGCCCGTCGGCGCGCCGTAAATCTGCTGCTCCACCACGACCTCGTCGATGAAGACGGAAGCGGATGCCTCCAGAAGATTGATGAAGACCGTGGCCTCACGCTGCCCCGGCTCGGTGAAGAAATCCACCTCGTGCTTCTCCCACTCGCCCACCTTCTCGAATTCATGCTGGGTCAGCGGCCGATCGATGCCGATGATGACCTTCCCCTCACCCGCCGTCTTCTGAAGCCGCGCCGACAACTTGTAGCCCACGTTCGGAAGCACACCGACCTTCTGGGATACCTGCAAGCCTTGCGTGCCCTGGTGGATTTTCCCTGATAGCACAGCGTGGCCCGCACGCCCGTCGAATACCAAATCCCCTTCCACGCGGTCCCCGCCCTTCGACAGCTTCCAGTGGAGCGGGCGGCCCGTGTTCGGGTCCACCTCCATCATCTTCCCGTTCTCCAGCGCATTCCGATGCTCGAAGACAATGATCCCCGTCGGATATGGAATATGCCAGGCGCGCACCGGGTTGAATGTCCACGTCGATCTCATCTGCTCCTCGCCGTGCTCGGGGCGGGGACCGTTGCGCACGATCCGCAGGCCCCAAACCTCCCCTCGACGCGGCGGACCCTCGTACCGGTAATGAACCTGGTCCGTCTTCTCCGTATTGAACCCCTTGTAGGGGAAGGCCAGCTCGCAAATCCAACGCTTACCCCCCATCGATCCTGCCAGCTTGTAGCCCGTCCCGATGAAGGGCACGTAGGGCGGGTAAAGTCCGTCGTATCGGACCTCCGGGTAGATGTTGAAGATGAACTGGAATACCTGGCCCACGCCGCCCACGCCCCCCATCTCGATGAACGTCTCGATGCTGTCCCCGTCCCCGGCTGTCGACCATTTCGCTATCCCGCCCGGGTGGTGGGAGAGCATCCGGACGCTCTTGGGCTGAGGCTCCTCGCAGACCACGGCCATGTAGAGGTTCTCCGCATCATGGCACACGTAGAACACGCTCTGCTTGCGGTTCGACTCCCTCGACAGCCACTGGATGAACGCCGTCTTCGAGTGGTCCGCGGCCTGCCAGCACGCGTCTTCCAGCACCCCGTCCAGCAGCGGCGGCACGTCCACCGGCCGGGAGACGACCGTCTTGAACTCCTCGGAATCGTCGTAGGTCCGGTTGAACTTCGTGCGGAAACGGAACGTGGTGTTCTCGACGAAATCCTCGCCCACGCGGGTCTCATAGGCGTCCTCGACGGACCCCGACTCCTCCCGTTCCCCTTCTGCGGACCCGGGCAGCGTGAGCGCCGCAAGGCCGAGGCACCACGCCATGAATAGCGCCCACCAGCCCGACGAAACGCTTCGACTCCACGCCACCAGGACATCGCCACGCGGCGATCTCCTGCTCCAAGTCAAATATGGCGATTTCAACACAGGCTCTCTTCCTTTCACGGCTTCCCAACGTCCAGACGAAGTATCAGCCCGTCCCAGGTAGTGAAGAAAATGGAAGAAGCTATCCCCTCCAGCGTCACGACGTTCCGACGGGACACCTCGGTCAATGCCTCCCGCACGGAGTAACGGCCCGTCACGCCGCCCGATAGTCGATCCACCCCGACCAGCTCGTAGGCGACCGGATCGTAGAAGAACAGCGTCTCCCCGATGGGGATGGGACGGGCATAAAGGCTGTTCACCTGGAGATCGGTCTGATGCAGGATGTCGCCGGTCTCCGGATCGAGAACGTACTGAATGATGGTCTTAAGCTTAGGACGGCGCATGTAAAGGTAGACTTTCCCATCCAGAGACAGCGGAGGCGCGGCGAAAAAGCTCTCGAAGCGGGCGCGCCACTGCAGCTTGCCCGATGGAATATCGTGCGCCAGCACCGCGAAATCCATCTCGTCGGTCAATAGGACGCGGTCGCCGAGGACGACCGGCGTGCGCCAGTAGTGCGTCCCCGAAGTCCTCTTTTCCCACAACACCCGGCCCGTCGGGGCATCGAGGACCTGAAAGACGTAACCGATGGCCTGTTCGTCGCCGGTAGCCGCCTCTTCGAGGCTCAGGCCTCCGCCGGACGCCGGCTTGCCGGGCTTCTGCCGCTTCAACGCGACGTAGGACTCCGTCAGGTCGAAATCGACGCACGCGGGGACCTCCCAGAGAAGGCCCCCGGTCTGCACATCGAGGGCCTGCAGCTTCCCGCCACCAACGCCCACAGCCACGCCGCCCCGCAGCTTGAACTCGGCGGCCCACGGCAGGGCCACTTCCCAGCGCACCCGGCCGGATTCCACCTCGCTGAGGACAACCTTACCCGCTGAGGACCTCAAGGCTACATCACCGAAGAACCGCACGTATCCCTGGCGCTCGCGTTCGGCCAGGACTTGGCCGGTCGATGGGTCTAGCTCCACTTCTTGCTTTTTGCCGGCGACGATCAGCCGGCCCTCACAAAGGGTGGGATGCAGTATCCACGGATGAAGGCGGACCGAGAAACCGGTCCGAAGGGCTGGGAATGGGCGAGCCGACCTGGCCGAGGCGGGTTCGAGGTTGGGCTGAAATCCGCCGCGGGCGTCCAGCGCCGAAAAGTGCCCCAGCGCCATGCTGAGCGAGTCCGTGACCCAGCAGGTCGCCTCCGGGTATCGCGCGGCGAGCCGGCCGCTGGCCTCTGCATCCATCTTCGCATCGGCCAGCCGGCCCCGCATCCGCAGAATCTGCATCTGGACGTCGGGAGAGTCCGGAGATTCGTATCCGAGGTCCTGGCGAAGCAGGTCCTGGTAACGCTGCACCTCCAAGTACACCTCGAGGGCCTCCGGATACCGGCCCCTCCGAAAGTGGTCGCGGGCGAGACGGAGCTGGGCCTCCGACATGGTCTTCTGGACCGGGTGGAGCATGGTCTGTGTGGAAAGTTGAAGGGCTTTCCGATACTCCGATACGGCGGAGACAAATTCCTTCCGCTCCGTGTGAAGATTGCCCAGGGCCAGATGATAACGGTAATCGTCCGGATGAAGCGCAATGGCCTTCCGCAGCAGCTCCAGCGCCTTCTCGGGACGGTCCGCCCAATGGTAGCGGGTGGCCAGCCGAAAATACAGGGTCGCATCCGTGAAGGCGCGCTCCGCCACGCGGTCCCAGAACGCCCGGGCCTCCGGCATCTGGCCCTGCGAGGCAAAGTAGTCCCCGATCGTGAAATAGTATTTCCACTTGCCCACCGGGTTCACGATCGCCAGCTTCTTGTACTCGATGACCGCCTTCTCGAATTCATCGAACAGCATGAAGCTCCTGGCCAGGCCCTCGTAGGCGTCCAGCCGCATCGGTGCACGCTCGAGCGCCTGGGTGTAAAAGGCGATGGCGCTCATCGGCCCCATGGGAAAATAGTCCGCACCCGCTTCCGAAAGGGCGTTCAGACCCGGAACGAAGATGGCCTGGCCCCGGAACGCGGTCTCCGCCGTGGGACGGCTGACCAGGGCGGTCCGCGCCAGGCTCACGTACGGTTCGGCGTCCTCCGGATTCGCCTGGATGTCGCGTTGCAACTTCAGAACCAAGCGGCCGAGACCCTCGTACCCCCCCTGCCCCTCCCCGGTCAGATGATTCCCGTAGGCCAGGTGCAGGCTGATCAGCTTGTCCATCATCACCTCGCGCTCGCGCCAATTCGGCGCCCGGTCGTAAGCCTGAACGAAGGAGTCCATGGCTTCCCCATACTTCTGCAGCCGTTCCTGGGCCAAGCCCAGACGTTTCCAGACCCGGAAGTCCCCGGAATGCCTCTGGCTCGCGGCGACGAGCACGTCGAGCGCCCGCTCGTCGAGATCGTGGCGGCCGTAGGCCTCAGCCACCTGGAGGAAGACCGTGGGCGCGGCCTCGACGGCGGACGTCAGAGGACCGAGCACCGCGGTCGCCTCTTCTGTCCGGCCCAGCTCCAGCAGGTAGTCCCCCAACGCCAGCCGCGCATCCTGCGCCACGGCGTCCAGCTCGACCATCCGGCGATAGCAGGCCACCGCTTCCTCCTTCACGCCGTGCAGGCGAAAGGCGCGGGCCGCCGACTCCTGCCTCTGGAAACTCGCCGGGTCCACCGACATCATCTCCTTCCAGGTCCGCACGGCCTCTTCCTTCTTCCCCTGCTCCCAGAGGATGTCGCCCTGCCGGATGCGGTAGGCCGGCACGTGTCCCGTGACTTCATCGAGGCGGCCGAGCCGCTCGATCCCCTGCTCGGCCGCGCCCTGCCGGAGGTGCAGTTCCACCGCCTGCTCGAGGAGCGGCACGTCGCGGCTCTCCAATTCGAGGCCCCGTTCGACGTGCTCGACCGCCTCGGCCGTGCGACCCTCCTCCGCGTAGAGCCGGGCGATTTCCTTCCGCAGCCCCACATCCTGGGGACGTTCACGGACCCGCTTTTCGAGCTCCTCAAAGAATTCGGCGAGTCGGCCTTCCTCGCGGTAGAGCTGCCGGATGCGCACCTCGACCTCCTGCCGGAGCGCGGAGTCCGGCAGCAGCAGCCCCTGGGCGCTCCGCAGACATTCGATGGCCGCCCCGCGGTCGCCGCGCTTCACCTGGAGTCCCGACCTGCGGAGATGGGCCTCGCATGCCGCCTTGGAATTCCTCTTCTCGAGGGCCAGCACCTCGCGTAGCATCTCATCCGCCTTGTCCAGGAAACCGTGCGCTTCATAATGCTCCGCGAGACGCTGGAGCGTCGCTCGGTCGTAACGCTGGATTTCCAAAACCTCGGACCAGGCCTTCAGCGCCTCGTCCCGGCTGCCGGCGAGAATCAGGGCCTCGCCCAGCAGCAGAAGCGCCTCCACGCGGTCTCCCAGACCCGTGGCCACCTTGACCGCCTCCGCAAGATGCTCCTGGGCGCGGCCCCCGTCCGCCTGCTTCAGGTAGACCCGGCCCAGCATCCATCGGGCGTAAAAATCGTTCGGCAACAGCTTCAGCGCCGACCGGAAATGCTCCGCGGCCTTGTAGTAGTCGCGGAACTTGTAGTAAGTCAGCCCCAGAAGAATCTGCAAGTTGCCGTTCTCTCGCTGTAATCGCGATGCATTGATGAAGAAATCCAGAAGTTGCCAGGTCTTCTTCTCCGATTCGTACGTGCTGTACACCTGTTCGAAGGCAAATTCGTTCCGGGGGTCCTCCAGGACCAGGTTCATGTAACGCTCCACGGCCTTCTGGGCCGACGGGCTCAAAGCACCCGCCGGCGTCTGCGTCCGTGACGCGGGAAGCGACTCGCCCGCTGGCTGGCCCGGGGACGCAGGCCCACCCTCGCCGGTTGAGGACTCCTCGCCCAGCGCGGGTCCGCCCGCCGACATCAGCAGCAGGAAGGAGAAGGAAACGGCCGTCACGGCGGGCGCCGGGCGCTTCGACTCGAGACGGCGGCGGCGGAAGTCGGCGACCGCGGGCCAGCGCCGGACCAGCACCTCCAGGACGAGAAGCAGCGCAGCCACAACCATGGCCGGAAGGCCCAGGTCGTGCCGACGCCGTTCCTCCTGGCCCCGGACGGCCAAGGCCTCCGCAGCCGTGGCGGACACCGCCCCGCGGGTGACCCGTGCGATCTCCCGCAGAAGCTTCTCGTTCGGGACGGGCTCAAGCAGCTCCTTCGGCGCGGACAGGATGGCCCCGGCGGTCTCGATCGCACCCGCGGACTCGCCTTGCCCCAATACGCCCGCGACATACACGCCCGGACGATCGAGCGTGAACTCGTGCTCGTAGCGGCCGGGCGCGGCCTGCCGGAGCGGCGACGACCACGAAACAGCGGGGCTGAAAACGTCCCCGCGCTCCCCCAGATAGTAAACCCGGGCCGATACGGCGGCCCCGTTCACGAAATTCTCGTTCTCGTCCAGGACGTCCGCATGCACCCGCAGCCTCAGGCCTTCCGCCACAAGATGAAGCCGGTATCGCTGCTTCCCAGGCTCCTTCAGCACGGTCCCAACGAGTTGCCGCCAGAACCGGACGTACCCGTCCTCCCAGTCCTTTACCCACAGGGTCGCCCAGCTCCCGGAGGCCGAGGAGGTGAAGGCGGCCACACGGCCCGCTCCCAGCGTCCACGAGGCCAGCAGCGGATCGTTCGTGCCCTCGATCACCAGGGGCATCTGAGCCCGGGCCTTAGGCCTTGTCCGCACGTACCCGAATAGCGAAGGCGCCAGGTTGAGGTCCAAGCCCGTCACCATCGGGCTCTCCTCGACCAGCGCCGCGGAGACCGGCCGCTCGATCACGAGCTGCCGCTCCGGCGCCTGCAGTTCCTTTTCATACACCTCGCCGATCTGGCTCAGGTCCCGGGCGCTGTAGAACCGGCCGCCGCCCCACCGGGCCATTTCCTCGAGCAGCTTCTCGTTCGAGTCTCCCCCGACTCCCACGGTGGAAAGAGCGACTCCATCGCTCAGGAGCATCATCGCGAATTTCCTGTAATTCTCGTCCGGCTGGACGAAGCCGTCCGATAGCAGCAGAATCTGCCGGTACGTCGAGGGATCGTGCGACAGGAAAAACCGCGCCTCGTCCAGGGTCGGGTAAAGCACCGAGTAGGTGCGCCGGTCGAAGCTCCGCTGGAACTCCTGGATGAGCCGCTCCTTGTCCGTGACGCGCTGGACGCGTACATACCACCGGGCAGGTAAGAGGTCCGAGGACATGCCCAGCGCGCCGACCTGGTCCCGGGCGGAAAGGGAAAGGACCACTCGCTTGAAAACCTCCTGGATGAATCTGGCCTTGCCCAGTGTCACGAGGCCGTTGAAGTGCTTCGGCGGCGTGCCGAAGGTCTCCATCGTGAACGGGAGGTCCGGTGTGCCATGCAGCCACACGCTGCGTGAATCGTCCACGGCCAGTATCACCGCCGTCGAAGGCCTCTCCTCCGCCGAAATGTCCAGAACGAGTGGAGAAGCCTCCTCCAGCGGCGTCCCGCTGTAGCCCCCCGGGCCGAAGCTCTCCGGCCCGCCCGTCAGCACCAGCCCGCCTCCGAGCTCGCGCACATAGTCCCTCAGAAGACGCAGATGGTTCTCCCCGAAATCGGACGCCGGAACATTCTCGATGACGATGGCATCGTAGCGGATGAGCCCCAGCAGCGTCGCCGGAGCACCCACCGGACTGCGCCTCTCCACCAGGAATCGCGAGGCCGCCAGCGCGTCCTGGAGGGCCGAATGCTCCTCGCGGCCCACCAGCAGCACCCTCGGCCGGCCCGGAAGCGACAGGTAGCTGAAGGCCGCGTCGTTGTCTCCCGGCTGCGGAAAATCCGCCTCGAACTGAACACGGACCAGATGATCGCCGCCCTCGTCCAGGCTGCGCCGAAACACCTCGATACTCGGACCCCGCGGCAGCTTCACTTCCTTCTCGTCCACGAGAATGTCGTCGATATACAGCTTCAGCCGCCCAGCCGCCGGCGAGGCGCTGCGCACATCGCACCGGATTTCGAACGCCTCATCGCGCTTGACGCGCTCCGGTAACCCGATCGATCCCAGCACCACGTCCCGGGACGACTCCTCCATCAACGGTACCGGGCAGATCGAAACACCCTGCTCCCCAGCCGCCTGGGCCACGGACACGACGTCTCCGTCCGTCTCGTTCCCGTCCGTCAACAGGATCACCTTTTTCTGCGCATCCGCCGGGAAACCCGCCAGGGCCTGCCGAACCGCGCGGGCAAGGTCCGTCCGCTTGCCCGAGACCGCGACGGACGAGGCCGGGCTGGCCAGGAAGGGCGCGAACGCCGACCGTACCGCGCTGGATGTCGCCTCCCCCCCTGGCGCGATGGCGAGGTGCGAGGACTCGCCGAAGAAAATCAGGCTGATGCCGCCCGTCGTGCCCCGGGCATCCAGGGCCGCCAGAACCTGTTCCAGCGCCTGTTTCCGCAAGGCCAGCGAAATGCTGTCCGATACGTCCACGATGTAGGCGACATGAGGCTCGCCGGCCCGGCCGCTCCACCAGACCGTGACGCCCGCCAGCTCCACGATCAACAGGACGCAGATGGCGCTCCGCACCACGCCGATCCATGCCTTGACGGCCCGGGAACGATCGGCGTAGGACCTCGCTGCCCGGTAAAGAATCAGGGGCACGAGGAGCAGAACCAGAAAGGCCCAGGGATGGGCAATGGATTCAATCACGGAAGACCGCGGGATGGACCCGAACCTGAAGGTGTAGCGAAGCGCTGCCTCAAACCGACCCGTGTGGCTCGAGTGACCCAAACAGAAATAGGATCAGAGTTCCTGACCTCACGGGATTAAGATGATACCAATTCGTAGCGCATCCGGAAATTTGTGCCCGGATAAATCGTCTCGGTTTCGTTGAGATGAACGGCCAAATCTTGGGCCGCTTCGTCCGACAAACGATTGGTCAAATGGTGCAAGCGAACGGTCAACGTCTATGCGTCTTCGTCGGAAATGATGTCGGCTTCCGTGGTGAAAATCTCGCGGAGCAACGCCCGTGAATCCTCACGGCGCGCCATCGTTTCACGCACCATGCCAGCCATCGCCGTTGCCCGTCGCCTCCGCTCATGCTCTCCAAATCAGCGAAGCGTCCACCGAGGCGACGACTGACGTGGGGCTAATATTGTGCCTGTTGCTCCGTTTTGAGACCACCTCCCTGAAACGCCTATAGAGCCAAGATGTTGCAATCCAGGATTGTCAAGAAGAGCGAGATGTACTTCACGACCGTCAGGTGGACGTTTCCGGCCAGGGATTCCTTCTCGACGGCTTCGTCTTCGGGTTTTTTCT